>NZ_JAFNOK010000001.1:0-611519 GCF_026536305.1 Gilliamella sp. B3892 | reverse complement strand
TTAACGGCTTAAGCCGGGATACGGACAGTGCCAATAATCCGCTCAAACAGATTTTTGATAAGCAAAAAGAGCTGGATAAAATTGAGACGGTTGAGCTGATTAAAGATATTGCCCAGCAGGCTAAAAGTGTGGTGAAGAAATATGACCGCATTGAGGCACAAAAAGAGGTGGATAAAAACAAGGATGCGTTAACCCGGGCGGAAGCGGAAAAGCAATATAAACATTTAAGTGATGAGGAAAAAGCGAAATACGCCTCATTTGAACAATATTATAGCGCGAATCAGGATTCCATTTATTATGCGCTGGTTGATACTCAGCTAAAAGCCAATAAAGATAAAAATCTGGGCACAATGGGCGGTAATGTCAGTAAAGGGATTGATACCGCTATGGCGATAGTGACCGGGGTGATTACCGGTGATATTACCGGTAGTCTGGCGGGTGCCAGTGCGCCGTGGATTGCCGAGCAAATTAAACTGCATACCGGTCATGCTGATGAAAAAGGTAACTGGGTGACCGATGATATCGCCGGTAACTTAATTGCCCATGCGATACTCGGCGCCGTTGTTGCGGAGCTGCAAGGTGGTCCATCGATTGCCGGTGGGGTCGGTGCGGTTGCCGGTGAGCTGGCGGCGAAACTGATTCGTGAGCAACTCTACGGTAAAGACGTTAAAGACTTAACCGAAGCTGAAAAACAAAACATCAGCGCCCTCGCCCAGCTGGCAGCCGGCCTGGCGATTGCCGCCGGTGGCGGTGATACCGGCGCTGCCGGTGCGGCGATTGCTGCCGGGAAGAATGCGGTTGAGAATAATTTGTTAAGCCCTGCGGATGTTGCTGAAGCAGACAAGAAATATGCAGCCTGTAATGGTGATAGAAAATGCCAAATGCAGGTAGTAAAAGAAACAAATGAGCTTGATAAAGAAAAGATCAGAGCATTACAAGAATATAAAAATCAATTGTTAGAAGAGTATGCTGAGAGATATCGAGAAATTATAGCGGATTGTGAAGGCTATACAACTTGTCAGTTAGAAAGAAGAGATTGGTTGCAGGAAGAGATAGATAATCGATATCGTGATTTTTATAATATAGTTACTGATGGTGCATCACCAGATGATCTGAGTTTTGGATATTATCCTGATGACACAAAAATTCAATCCTTATGGGAAGGAATGAAAAATGCGCCTGGCAAGTTGGTTGATAACATTGTTGAAGGTGGCGATAAAGCTATTCGATACATTGATGACAACTCACTAGGAAAAATTGCAGATGACGCTTGGGAGTTTGGAAAGAAAATAGCAAGCATTCCAAGAGAATGGTTAAATAAAGAGATCCCAGCAGATTCTTTTGAAACAGCATTGACTAACTTAGCAAGTATGACTGGGCATGATGTTGGTGAAGCGTCATTCTATACTGTTGCGGGAACGGCAACGGCTGCTTTAGGCGGTAAGATTATACAATGGATTGACGGGAAATGGACCCCAGTTAAGATTGGTAGTTTGGAGACCGGAAAGGGACCTACTGCCAATAAACCATTAGACAAAGCAGACTTAGAGCTACAACACGGAAAAGGAAATGTTGAACAAGGTGGTGGAAATTATAAAGAGACTAAGGATAAAATACTTGATAATCAGGCTGCCAATCAGAAAGCAAACGAAAGTAGTAAATTTGGTGAACATGTAGCGAAAGAGCAACAAATTAATGCTGGTAAGGGGGCAATACAGAATCAACCTGAATGGATATCTAATATTAACTCACCTAATAGTCGCCATTACTTTGATAAAATAAAGCAAGGGACGACAAAGAAAGATAAAAATACAGTTATTGACTCATCTGTTGATGTCAATGCTGATATGGCGGCCATCAAAAATGGACAAGCAACAATTAAAGGAAATCAAATAACTGTTAATGGTAGAACTTATGAAAGAGAAGCTAATGGTACGTTAGCACCTATATCTGGAAATGGATTTACTACTTTAGATCGTGGTTCCTTTGATGCTCTAGGAATCTATAAAAAGTTTGGTAATACATCAAAAGCAGATGAAATTTTAAATAAAATGGGACTTTCTCATCAATCAAAACAAGCTGCTCTCGATGTTTGGAAAAGGAATCAAAAATGAGTGGATTTGATATCGCATTAGAAAAGGTAATTAGTAAAAGTGAATTACAGAAAGCTCTGGCAATAATATTCAATATACAAAGTGAAAATGTTGTAGTTGATGATGATTATGACTCGGATCCATTTACTGGAGATATAAAAATCTGGGCTATAATTAATCAATATGATGGGGGAGACTTTTTGCTAAACTGTTCTATTTATATTAGAGATAGTACGTTAGAACATAATTCAACCCTTCTTTCCAAGCAACTATGTAATATATTACATATGAAAGGATTGATATCTGACGATAGTCCTAATCCTCTTACATGGATAATGATTTCACCTGAAGGTTCTGAAACGCCTATAACTTTAGATTCAGCTGAATTAGACAATGATCGTTATGTGATTCATAAAGCGTAACTAACATGATCCCCAATTAACCAAATTGGGGTTCCTTCTTTTATCTTTTTTTAGATCTGCATAGCAAGTTCAATAATCAACTTGTTCTGCTCAATTTTAATGATGACCGATCGCCTAGCATACAACCAACGGGAACAGTATCTAATGGATATAAAGTCTCAAATGGTGTAACTAATGCAATAGCTAAAACTGATTTAGAGCACCTTATTGTTCAATCTCGTATTAATGTAAAGATTGGTGACATCGAACCTGGTTGGGTTCATGTACAAAATCGCCATTTCTCAGGTAAAACGAATGCTAGTCAATTTACAATCAGTGAAACAGATGTTAAGGCTATTCTAAATAGTTCCGATACGGCTAAAATTCCAATTAGCAGTACTAGATCTTCGTATAACAAGGTCACGGGTCAGACAGATACTCTTTATGAGAGGGTTATTACATTAGATAAAAATATAGGTATAGATAAATTTAGCGGTAAACCAACAAATACTATGACGGTACTTACTGATAAAAAAGGTAATTTAGTAACAGTAACTCCAGGAAGAATAAAATGACTAAGAATCAATTAATAGACGAATTCAATAAAATGGAACAAGAAATTGTAATTCCTTACTTAAAAAAAATTTTTGATACACTGGGTTCAGCATGTTGCTTATATCACATGATAGAACAAAGTGAAGACATATATACTTATCTTATTAATGGTAAGTCTGTTATTACTCTTGAAATTTCTCGAATTGATAATTCAATTATAAATGATGGAATTATCGCTGTTGAAGAATACGCAAAAATGAAAAAAGGTAAGCAATATCATCATTATTTAAAAGAGCTCTTAGAACTATCCAAGCGGAGCGATTTTCAGGTTTAGTTCTATTGTCATAAAAGATCCCTATCACCAATGTGTTCAGGGATCTATTTTTCTCCTTCTAGACCTGCATCGCAATTATCTATAATTAATTTGCTCTACTGAGATTTAATGGTCAGCTGTGATCGGTGGCTACCTTATACTTGGTTTATCTAATATAATTTCTGAATAATGCCGAGTATGTGTTTCTTCCCCCCTAACTATTAACCTAATTTATTTTATTTAATTCTTTATTCTTAAGCTTCTCGTAAAACTGAGATGATATCCTACCTCTATTCAGTCACTGCAAGATACCGATAATTATGATTATGAAAAAATCAGTGCTTCGGTCAGCGGCACCGCCGGTTATGGTGGGGTGAGTGCGAACGGCTCGTTATCGGCCACTGAAATGGAAAGTAAATGGGCAAGTGTGACTGACCAGTCGGGTATCTTTGCCGGTCAAGGCGGCTATGATATCACGGTCGGCAATAACACGGACTTAAAAGGCGCCGTGATTGCCTCGAAAGCGGAAGATACAAATAAAAACAAACTTGATACCGGCACTATCAGCTTCAGTGATATTAAAAATAAAGCTGACTTTAAAGTGACCCATGTTGCCATTAGTGGTGGCACGGCCGGTCCCGGTGCGCCAACGGCATTTAAAGACAGTGACAGTGACTCAAGCACCACCAAATCAGCGGTGGAAAAAGGCGAGTTAATCATCCGCAATCAGGACCAGCAAAAACAGGATATTAACGGCCTGAGCCGGGATACGGACAGTGCCAATAATCCGCTCAAACAGATTTTTGATAAGCAAAAAGAGCTGGATAAAATTGAGACGGTTGAGCTGATTAAAGATATTGCCCAACAGGCTAAAAGTGTGGTGAAGAAATATGACCGCATTGAGGCACAAAAAGAGGTGGATAAAAATAAGGATGCGTTAACCCGGGCGGAAGCGGAAAAGCGATATAAACATTTAAGTGATGAGGAAAAAGCGAAATACGCCTCATTTGAACAATATTATAGCGCGAATGAAGACTCCATTTATTACGCGCTGGTTGATGCTCAGCTAAAAGCCAATAAAGATAAAAATCTGGGCACAATGGGCGGTAATGTCAGTAAAGGGATTGATACTGCTATGGCGATAGTGACCGGGGTGATTACCGGTGATATTACCGGTAGTCTGGCGGGTGCTAGTGCGCCGTGGATTGCCGAGCAAATCAAACTGCATACCGGTCATGCTGATGAAAAAGGTAACTGGGTGACCGATGATATCGCCGGTAACTTAATTGCCCATGCGATACTCGGCGCCGTTGTTGCGGAGCTGCAAGGTGGTCCATCGATTGCCGGTGGGGTCGGTGCGGTTGCCGGTGAGCTGGCGGCGAAACTGATTCGTGAACAACTCTACGGTAAAGATGTTAAAGACTTAACCGAAGCTGAAAAACAAAACATCAGCGCCCTCGCCCAGCTGGCAGCCGGTCTGGCGATTGCCGCCGGTGGCGGTGATACCGGCGCTGCCGGTGCGGCAATTGCTGCCGGGAAGAATGCGGTTGAGAATAATGCTTTAAATCGTCAAGATTCATGGGACAAAAAAATACTGGAACGTAAACTTTCTTTCAAAGAAATGACGGATGAAGAGAGAGCATATTACTTAGATAAAGTAAAACAGTTTAAAGAGCTCGATGAAAAAGATGATAAGGCATTTTTGGATGCTTGCGCCGGTAGCGGTAATAATACCACTGCTGCTTGTGGGGCTCAATTAGCCAAACTCAGAGCCTTTAAAGAAGAATATGAAATGTATTTTGGGCGCTACCCTTACAGTGAATATTTACAAGATGATTATAAGAAAATTGTCCGCTATTTAGAAAGTTACACCCCTGATAAGTGGACTTATGCAATTAATAACTATGCTAAAGAAAATAATATTAGTTATGAGGAGGCGGCATCTAAACTTGAGCCGGCCATGTATGCAGAAAAATTTGCAGAAATTGTTTCTTTATATTATGGCGTTAAAGGCGTAGGCGTTGTTAAAGGTAAAATCAGTGCGGCAGATTTAGCCAAAGTAGATGCCGCAATTAATGAATATAATGCCTTAAAACAAAACATAAATAAAAACAATTGGAAATATGCTGAAGGTGAATACAGCCAAAAACCAACTGAAACAATTAATGTTGAATCACCTAACCAAATAAGTTATGGTGATAAAGGTGCTGGTAAGGGTACGAATGCAACTCAAATCATTATAGATAAAAATAAATTTGTGACTCCAGATTTACCTGGAGTGGCACAATCTCGGGTCAATGTTGCAAATGTTACTTATGATAATGGAAAAATTAGAGGTTTTGAGTATGCCATGGGGAAACATGGTGCTGATAGCTCTGTTCCAAATAAAAGTCGCTTTCTAATTGGAACTGATGAAGTTAAAACACTTTTACAACGCCCTGATATTGTTAATAAACCTGTTTATAATCCAATTCAAATAGGAGGAAAGGTCGAAACAAATAAATTTGTACGACAAGTAGATGTAGGTAAACCAATAGGCTTTGATCAAAGTGGAAATAAAACTTCGGTTATAACTATTATCACTGATAGGAAAGGGAATTTGATAAACACATTTCCGGGTAAATTGTAATTTAAAAGGATAACTATGACTCTGATTAATTTAAAAAAAATACATGAAAATAATGAAGATGATGATTTAGTATTATATCGAACGTTTCACGAAAATAATGGGCGTTACTTAGAAAGAGAAGGTGAATCAGGAAAATTCAAAATACTATGGAATATTGATGACGCTTCATCTTCTGTATTTAAAGAGCCCCAAGATATTAATATGTTAATGGATGATCTTAAAACCGTTTTGGATGAGGCGCATTCTGAAAATGACAATGAAATGTGTAATCACTTAAAAGAAATATTTGTTCTCTGTAAGCTCTGTTTATGGAATAGCGGTAAATTTTATTTAGAATTTACTCCTTGGGGAGTAATATTGGATAGTTATCCTCGCTGCCTTCCTGATAAATATAGATTTAACATATCAACTATCGACGAATGATTGCCTAAGCTACTACGAGCACTTAAACGGCGGGGCTTTTATTACTTTTTAAACTTACTTCAAGTTCAATAATCAACTTGCCCTGTTCAATCTTAATAATAACAGGGCAGCCTACATAAAACCTTATCTGCTCCAGCCACCTGCCTTTAATGGTGAGTTGGGGGTGGGTTTTGTTCCTTGTGGCACGTAACCCACGGTATAAAACCACTCATTGGGGCGTGGAAAGTAGTGGTAGCAAGTTGTCGCTTGTTACTGCCACGCGCCTTTCTTATCCGTCTTATCTAGCCTGTAATTTAATCTCCTTCTTGATTAAAAATTCTTCTAAAAATATTTTAGATCAAGGTTTTATCTTCTTCCGATAACTTCTTATTGCCAAACAGGATGTGAACTTAACCGGTGAGAATGTGGCTATCGAGGCACTTGATGCCAAAACCACCTATAACGAGCAGTACACTTATGAGAAATCCGGACTGACCATTGCGTTAACCGGTACGGCAGCAGATATGTATGAAGCGGCCAAAGCGGTTGAGCGGGCGAAAGAGAAAGGCAATGATAAGTTATTAGCCCTGCAATCGATTAAATCTGCGCTGACCGCACTTGAAGCGATTGAAGATTTGCAGCTGCAAAATCAGCAAGGTCAAAAACAGGCGTCAATCGGTGTCAGTGTGATGGTGGGCACGCAGCGCACTGAGCGGGAGGTCAATCAGGAGCAACATAATGTTATCAGTAGTACACGATTATCTATTAGTAATGAAATAACTCGGTTTTTAGCATTTAAAACCTATACACATTACAAAATCCAGCTGTGTTTCTTGGCACTTTTGTGCCGGCTGGATTGTAGAAAGGTACCAATCGAAAAATAATAAAAAGGAAATACGTTGTAAAATAGATAGTATGCTAAAAATCATCTGAATTGATAAAAGTTCTCTTTGTACAATCACCACCGACCGATTTGATATTCAAAAAAGTAAATATGGTTATTGAGATCAAAATTCCCTGCCAACTACAAGATTTAAAAGAAACTATTGAGTTAATTTAAATTAATAAACAAATATGATATTGATTGAAAATTAGACTGAATTCAACAATAATGATGAAAAACCAATAACATTAAATAAAAGGAATATGAAACATGAATAGTACAAATGACGAACTTGAGTATTACGTACTACAACGTAATCCAAGTCATTCCTATCCCTTAATTATGTGTGATCCTGATTCGGAACATACGGAAGAATATCTATATGATTACGAAAATGAAAAAATTCCCAAACCGAAAGTGATGGAATTTACATTTAGTGAACCCTATTTTGCCAGCCCAGTCATTGGTGATTATTTTTCCCAACCTGAATCAGTAATCTCAGATAAGTTAAAAAAAATATTGTCTTCACTCAATATATTTGGAATTCAACTAATTCCAGCTATGATTACAAGTAATAAAGGTGATATTTTTAAGGATTACTTTTATATACATATTTATAATATTATTAATGCAATGGATAAACTAAACTCTAAATTCGACGAAGGGGATGATTGCTATTTTATCGATAAATTTAAGCTTGATGAAAATATTTTAAAAAATATTCCGTTAGAAGAAAGATTAATTTTTAAATTAGGAGAAGATCACACAATAATGCTTTATCACCGATCTATAGTTGAAGCATTAATGACTGTTAAACCAACTGGTTTAAAATTTATTAAAGTAGAAGATTGGCATATTTAAGCCATTACTGAGCCAAATATTAGCCTATCATTTAGCGCAATTTAAACAGTTATATGACTAACAAATAGCGTTCATGAATATATCAACAGAGAGCATATAGAAGGAGATTAAATCCAATCTCCTATTTATTTTGTTATTCAAAACTTTGAAAAACATAATAGATAGGTAAAATAATTACAAAAATAAACACTTCAGAAAACATACTTCATGCTATTATTTTAACCAACAATCAGCAAATCTATTTTATCCCCCCCAAAAAATACAACCTGTTAAAGAGAAATAAAACATGGAAAATTATTATTTTATACAAAGAAAATCAGACCAAGCCTATCCATTGCTTCGTATAACCGATCGTGATAATCACTTAAACCCGACTTTAATAAATTTAGAATTTAATGGAACTATACCCTCTCAGCCCGTTATGTCTGATTTTTTGTCAGGTCCTGAGATTTTTATTACCGATAAAATTGCCAATGTCATTAAAAGCTTTAAGCCTAAAGGGATAAAAATTATTGACACTGAATTAACAACCCCACAAGGTAAACTCATTAAGGACTATTTTTGTCTACTTTCTGACAACATAATCGAGGCTTTAGATAAAGATAAATCCGATTATGAAAAGCCTAGAAGAACATATTTTATAAAAAAACTCATTTTGGACAGAAAAATTTTAAATGAAATTCCTTTGGAACAAAGATTAGTTTTTTTATTAAGAGAATCGCTTCACATCGTTTTTCATGAAACATTAGCCAAAGCCATCATAGCGGTAAACCCTACTGGTATGGAATTTATTAATATTGAAACCGACGGAAAACCGTTAGAAGTAAATTAATATTCTTAACCATGGTTCGATATAAAGTTAGTTTATATCGAAATACACAGCATCTTATTCAGCAAAAATTTAGAGAATTAGAGGTGAAAAACACCAATAAATTTTAATAAAGCAAGTTGTATATTTTCACTTGCTTTAGAAACAGAGATTTAATGAATCTAAAAAATAGCCGTAACTGAAACGGGTAAACCGTTAAATAATGTCAATCGGTACCTTGAACACCGCTTTACGTACTTTTTTAGGTTCATCAACCATACATAGCGCTTGATGTAGCTCGCCCGGATAAAAGGTCACAAACTCACCTTCGGTTAAATGAATAAAGTTATTTAAGCTGGCTTGATTAACAATAAACAAATCAGTTTTCTTTTCATAACAAGGTAAATGTGAGGCATCGAGCAGGCTGTAGGCAATAATCTCTTCACCTCTGAGGATTAATTGAATATCTAAAAACTGTTTATGAAATTCACAGTGCCGCTCCTGCCTAGGTGAAGTCCAAGCGTCACCAATGGTGTAAAACCATTGTTCTCCCTCCATTTGATAACGTCCGTCAGCCTGATTTTGAAGTGCATTCAAGCTTAGCTCAGCGCTCGATAATATTGAGTATAATGTATCTGGTAAAGTTGCTAACTTTAGATTGTTTAAGTGACCGGCAATCATCTTTCATCTCCTTATACTGCATTATTCTACAGTGTCAAAATGTTGCGCACCTATCATGCGATAAGTGCACAAGCGGTTAGTTGAAATTTTTAACCCAATTTTCATCAATCACAACATATTTAATAGCCATACGAAAATAGGTATAAGCAATATGTAATTTGCCGTCTAAACCCTGCTTAATAGTGGGATAAGAAAATTCACGATTTAAGCTATCTTTAGAATTATTTGTCATGCAGTAACCGTCGCCTTCATCCAGATGCCGGATATAAGGCCAAGTTTCACCATTATCCATTGAAATTGCTAATGACATAGGTGCTCGTGGTGCGCCCCAAAAAGCATTTTTTTGCCCGTCAATAATTTCGGCCTCTTTTTTATTGGCACAACTTTCATCTTCAATTTCATCATAAAGTGATATACGCCTTGCAATTGCATCTTTAGCACTCGATTGATTAAACACTAAGGCAATATGCCCGTTATTTAAAACGGTGGCTTGAATGGAGGAGTTATTATTAGGTAAATTGGTGGCTATTGGTGTAGACCAATGATATCCGCCATCGGTCGATCGGCTAGCATAAATATTATCTGCCCAACGACTGCGGAAAAGCGCATACAAACTGTTGTCTTTCAATAATAAAATATTCATATGCACACAGCCTAAACTATCGGGCACATCAACATTAAACCAAGTTTTCCCGTTATCTTTAGAGATCATCACACCACTTGTATCATAACTTCCTACCCATTTTTCACCGGGTTTTGCAATACAGTAAAACACCGGTAATAACCAATCCCCGTTTGGCATTACTGTAATAGGCTGACGAATAAAAATACCTTTATTGGGATCTTCCAGTAACGTTTTAATTGGTCCCCAAGTTTCACCAAAATCATGCGATTGACGATATCGTACAATTGCCGTATCTTGATTGCCGGCGATTTGCGCGGTATACAGTAGCCACAATACATTATCCGGAGCCAGAAAAAACAGTGGGTTTTGTTCTGATCTCGTTGCGTCATTGGAAAGCTTGACCGCTTTAGTCCAAGTTTGACTGCCCTTTTTTAGTCTTGAATAATAAGCGGAAATATCAGCTATCCCCTCTTGCGTACCGCCAAACCAAGTGCAAAGTAGATCACCATTTGGTAATGGTAGTAAATTAGCCGCATGGTTTTGTACACATTCGGTTGGTAGAAATGCCTCAATTCGGGCACTATCATTTTTATTAATACTCAATCTGCCGCAGCAGTCCGGTTTAATTTGGGTCATGAGGTAATCTCCCTATAAACAATCAACATTATTTTTTAGATTTAACAAAAGGGCTAATTAAACATTTGTCTAACAGCATGATTACAGCAGGCGAAAGAAGCGCAATATACATGTTATTCACGCCTAATGGATCACCTAAGTAAAACCAAACCGATGTAATAATAGCCGCCCCAATCAAGGCCATATTTGCTGCTCGGGTACTATTTAAAAAAGGTAAATAGAAAGCAATCATTGCCACAATAGTGATTGATAGCCGAATAGCACGAGTAAAAAATGAAAGCTTTAACACTTCCGGAAATGCCAGTACTAACAGCAAAGGAGCAAAACCAACGAAAACCGAAATCACTTTGGTTGCTTTAAACTCTTTTTCTTGTGAAGGTTTGAAGTATGGCACATAAAAATCTTTAACAATCAGTGAGGCAATCGCTAAAGCAACGGTACTGACGCTAATAAAAATTGAAGCGACTAAGGAAGTGGTAATCACACCGGCCATAAATGGATTCATATCCTGTATAAACACCGGTAAAGCATATAAGCTATTTATATCCGGATGAAGAAATTTGGCACAAACGCCAATTACCGCAATAGCTATAGCGATAGGCAGGCAGAAGAAGAAAGCATACCAGCAAGCACGTTTTGCCGATTTGGCATCTTTCGTTGACGAGATAGCTTGAATCACAAATTGAGTACAAAAGATCGAGCCAATAGTACCGATTAACCAAGCAAAAATAGTACTGGCACCGATTGAACCGTCCCAAGTCCAGTAGTGTGGCGGCATCTGTTCAATCATGGGTGATATACCACCAGTTAAATACAATGCCGTTGCTAAAATAAATAACACCCCAAAATATTTCACGGCACTATGGATGATAGTGACATAAGCCACCCCTTTGAGTCCCCCGAAAGCAAAATAGAATGTACTGACAACAGCGGTAATAAAAGCGGCAACCGGTAGCGAAATTTGCAGCACGGTTGAAATCGCTGCCGCACCGCTTATATAGTTACCCACATTTACCAATAGCAGAGCATAAATCATAATGATTGAAATAAGATTTTTAGTGGAATGCCCATATTTTTGTGCAATCGCAGCCGAAATAGTGATTTCCCCAGTGTTGTAAATCTTTTTAACTAATAACAGACCAAACAGCGGAAAACCAATTGCGGCGCCAATCACTGACCATGACGCGGCAATCCCATTATCAAAAGCTGATTGCGCAGTACCTATAGTCGACTTAGCGCCAATATATTCGGTCATTAATAAAATACCGACAACGATTGCAGGTACCGCACGCGATCCTTCCATAAAATCACTATTATTTTTACTTCTTAAAAAATAGGTCATTGCAGAAGTAGCTAAAATATAAATCACCACAATACTTATAATAATGATTGTGTCCATTGTTCCAAAGTAATGCATAAATCACCTTCTTTACTTTATCAGTGCATATTAAATAGTTATTACAATCGCTTCACAAGATCGTTAATTGTGGCAATATCAGAATCAGAAAATAGGATCGGATAACGGCTTTCACCCACCTGCTCGCCCATTAATGACAACGCTTTTTTGACAGCAGCCGGCGAAAATACCGTGGCATAAAGACGCTGCCGCAAATCACCGACCAACTCTTGCGCCGCTTTGGCGTGGTCAAGATCACCGGCTTTAAAGTGTTGCCAAATCGCCTGTATATGTTCCGGTACGACATTGGCAAGGCCTGAGATAGAGCCAACGGCTCCGCCAACAAAACCTTGATAAATTAAAGAGTCGGGCCCAGTTAACACATCAAACCCTTCAAATTGTTTGGCTATATCAATAAACCCTTGCAAACTTTCAATATTGCCCGCACTGTCTTTGATACCCCAAATATTCGGATGTTCTGCCAGTTTGGCTGCGGTTTGCGGTTCGATTTTATTGCCCGTTCGAGCAGGAATGTTGTACAAATAAATCGGTACGGTTAATGCATCGGCGACTTTGGTGTAGTGGTCAATTAGCTCTTGTTGTTTTAATGGAATAAAATATGGGGCAATGACCGACACGGCATCTACGCCTAATTTCGCGATCTGTTTACCCAGTTTTATTGTTTCCTGACTTGAGATCTCACCTATATGCGCCATGACTGGGAAGCGCCCGGCAACTTCATCAACACAAACTTCAGCAACTTTGATTTTTTCTTGCTGAGTTAAAACGAAAAATTCGCCATTGGTACCGTTACAAAAAATACTATTTTCATGGTGTAATTGGCGCTTAACTTGTTTACGCATCCGACTGGGGCAAAAATTGCCGTTATCATCAAACGTTGTCACAATAGCGGTTAAGATTCCTTCTATTTTTTTACTCATGTTAATTACTCCTGCTTAAAAGTTTCTATAAAAGCGATTGATAGATAGCTAATACGTCTTGCTCGGTAATGGGTTTGGGGACATTGTTCATTAACCGTTTTACATTAAGTGCGTTATCAACGAGATAAGGGAGGTCATGGCTTGAAATGTTTAATTGCTGTAATTTAGTCGGCAATCCAAGCCGAACAATTAATTGGCTGAAATAGTCAACTAAAGCATAGGATTTTTCTTCTGTAGTCAGTGCCAACTGCGCATCAGGTAATAAATCGTAAGCTGAGGCAAATTTATCGACAACCGCATCACGCACAAAAGCCATGCAAGGCACAAGTAATATGGCATTGGCCACGCCATGGGCAATATGATATTTGCCACCTAGTGGGTAGGACATTGCATGAACTAAATGGGTACCGGCATGAGCAATAGCTGCACCACCATAATAAGATGCCCAAAGCATGTTGAGCCTTGCGCCAAAATTATCTTTATCCACAACCGACTTTTCGATAGCGGCAAACAATTTCGACAAACCTAGCACCGCATAATTATCACTGACGGCATTGGACAAGTTAGAGGTTAAACACTCAATTAAATGGCACAATGCATCAACACCTGTTGAAGCGGCAACCATTTTGGGCATTGAGCTAGTTAGTTCGGGGGCTAAACAGACATAATCGGGTAGCATTACCGATGAAATAATACCTTGTTTGGTGGCTTTTTCAGGTATGGCTAAAATAGCGTTAGGCGTCGCTTCAGATCCGGTACCGGCAGTAGTTGGAATCAACAATGATGCACAACGCCTTAGCGGTTGCACCCCGTCTAATAGCTGCTTCAAGGTCAAATTGTTATTTGCTACAGTTAAAACTGACACCAATTTAGCCACATCAAGAACACTGCCACCACCCACACCTATTACCAAATCCGCAACAGGAAGCGATAATTTTGCTAAAACGTTGGCAACATCATGTTGGCTGGGCTCTGGCGAGATATCATCAATGCAGGTTACAACCGGTACGATTGTCTTAATTGTTGCAAGCAATGAGGATACTTGGGGTAAATTAATGACATTTTTATCGGTAATAAAGACAACATGATGATGTGCTTTAAATAACCAATGAAGATCGTTTAAAACCCCCTGTCCACTTAAAATTGTACTATTTATGTGCATAATTCGCTCCCAAAACACAAAATAAAATGAAATATTTAAATCACATTGATTTAATTTAATCATTTAATATTATTTTATGTGCTAATTTTGATCAAACTTAATATTTAAAATTGGGATCATGATCACAATACAATTAAAATGATTACATTCAATCAAAATGTTAGTGTTTTTTAATTGGAAATCGGTATAATTGCAGAAATAACAGATTTTATGATTGGAAATAATCAATGGTTAGATTAATTATTGCTGATGATTTCACCGGATCGAATGATGCCGGTGTGCAACTGGTCAATAAGGGAGTAACGGTAAATGTCATTTTTGATTGGCAAAATGCTGACTTAGCAAATTCTTTCACACTAAACCACGGCCAAGACGATAACAACGCGGTCATTGTGGTCAATTCTGAAACTCGTTCAACCTCAGTGACAGAAACCAAAGCAAGAATAAAAAAAGTGTTAGAGAACTTTTCCCACTTTAAACCAATTTATAAAAAAATAGACTCTACTTTACGTGGCAATATTGGTACTGAAATTGAAACATTATTAGACCATAGTGAATACCAAGCAGCACTAGTTATACCTGCTTTTCCGAAGATGAATCGTATCGTCAAAAATGGGCTATGTTATGTTAACGGCGTTGAGTTACAAAACACCGAATTTGCAACCGATCCAAAAACACCAGTGCTATCTTCAAACGTAAAAAATAACATTGGCCAGCAAACACGCCTTTTATCTGCACAAATTAATTTTGAAACGTTGAGAAATAATCAGCTAAAACAGACGATTGAAAATTTAATCTCTGCAGGTTATAAAATTCTGATAGTAGATAGTGAAACAGACAACGATTTACAGTTGATTCTAGGGCAGATAAAGCCACTGCTTGATAAGCTATTATTAGTTGGATCGGCTGGCTTGCTGGATTTTATGCCCAAAGCAAAAAAAGAAAACAAACAGCCAAAAACTAAAACCAGCAACGCCCCACTTTTAGTTATTGCCGGTTCAATGAGCGAAATGACTCAACAGCAGATAAGTTACGCAATGGAGAATGGTGGCAGTAATTGGAGACTTTTTACTATCAACATAATTGATTTACTCAACCACTCTATTTCTCACCAATTAACACCTTACCAGACCGAGATTCAAGCAAGCTTAGACTCAGGTCATCACTGTATTGTCAGAACTTGCGCCAGTTATCGTGATCGGTTTGCAATTGATCTGCATTGCCAGCACTACAATCTATCGCGGATTGAGCTTGGTGAAAAGATCGCTACGGCTTTAGGCCAGTTAGTGAACCAATTAAAGTTTGATAATCTATTTTTAACCGGTGGCGATGTAGCAATATCCGTAGCGAAATCTTTAGGTGCTAAAGGTTTCACCATAGAGGGAGAAGTCTGCCATGGCGTTCCCTATGGCAGATTGATTAGCCAACTCCCACTACCCTACCGAGTATTTACCAAAGCAGGCGGCCTTGGCGCTAAAAATATTTTATTGAAATCATTAGCATTTATTTAAAGGAGGAAAATTGTGTCAAAAATTATTGCTATCACCATGGGCGATCCAGCCGGAATTGGTCCGGAGATCATCATCAAGGCGTTACAATCCGACGTTTTAAAAAACACCCAATCAATTGTTATTGGATCGGTCGATTTGCTAAAAAAACAGTTAAAAATGGGACTATTCAATCATGTTATCATCAACCCCATTGAGCAAGTAACTGATGCCAAATTTAGTGCCAACGTGATTAATGTGATTGACATTGCGTTAGCTGACATTCAAGCTCTTAAACCGGGAATAATTCAGCCGCAAGCTGGTGATCTGGCATACCGATGTATTAAAAAAGCAACTGAGCTGGCCTTAAATGGTGAGGTATCGGCCATTGCCACCGCACCTTTAAACAAAGAAGCATTGCACGCAGCGGGTCATATGTATCCCGGACATACTGAATTATTAGCTCAATTAACCGATAGTAAAGATGTTGCCATGGTGTTATACACCGAAGCACTTAAAGTTATTCATGTTACAACACATGTATCATTGCAGAAATTTTTAACGACTTTGAGCAGCCAACGAATTGAAAAAGTGATAGGCATTGCCAACGATTTTTTGCAAAAAATTGGTATTGATCAGCCTAAAATAGCGGTTGCCGGTGTTAATCCACATGCAGGAGAACATGGCCTATTTGGTGATGAAGAGATCAAATTTGTGACGCCAGCTGTCGAGAAAATGCAACAAATTGGCATAAACGTTGTGGGGCCTTGTGCACCTGATACTGTTTTTTTACAAGCTCATCAAGGGAAGTTTGATATAGTTGTGGCAATGTATCATGATCAAGGACATATTCCACTCAAACTGCTCGGTTTTTATGACGGGGTGAATATTGCAGCCGGCTTACCCTTTATTCGAACATCCGCTGATCATGGCACAGCTTATGATATTGCTTGGCAAGGTGTTGCTAAAGCAGATAGTATGATAGAATCGATTCGCTTAGCAGAGCTATTATCTTAACGACTGATCGATTAATAATGAGGATTAAACGGTGGCAAAATATAATCGACTTGATCAAATCATGGAGTATCTTAAAATTCATAATCTGGTGACAGTCGAACAATTAGTTGTGGCAACAGAAGCTTCACCTGCCACAATTCGTCGTGATCTAATTAAATTAGATCAACAAGGCGTAATAAGCCGTACCCATGGTGGGGTGACCTTAAATAGATTTATTCCTGCGCAACCAACAACTTCTGAAAAGCTACATAAAAGTTTTATCGAAAAACAGCGAATCGCAAAGACCGCAGCCCAGCTTATTAAAGCTGGAGATTCGATCGCTTTAGATGCCGGCACCACAACTCGTGAAATAGCCAAAAGAATTACCCAAATACCCGTTAGAGTTATCACTTCTGATCTGCATATTGCTCTTTTTTTGTCAGAGTTTAAGCAGATTGAAGTGACGATTATTGGCGGTAAAATTGATGACAGCAGCCAATCTTGTATCGGTGAACATGGGCGTTCACTATTGGAGCAAATTAATCCTGATATCGCATTTATTAGTTGTAACTCATGGAGCCTTAATAAAGGCGTTACTGCACCAACTGAAGATAAGGCTTTAATTAAATCTAGCTTTGCCGCTAAAGCCGATCGAGTAATATTGGTCGCCGATAGTAGTAAATATAATTGTCACTCGTTATTTACTGCTATTGCCCTCAATCGCTTTAGCGATATTATTACAGATAGTCACTTAGATGCTGAAACGAAACATCTTTTACAATCACAGCCGTTTAAGTTGCATATTGCAAGTTAATAAGATTTTACTTTAATTTCAATGATGCTAAATACAATCATGATAAGCGCCATGCTACCGGTCAAAGAGATTTGTAATTAGCAGTAAAACTTGATTAAGCAACAATCTCACTATCTACAAAAAAATAAGCAATTTCTCTTTGAGCGCTTGCCAATGAGTCAGATCCATGGACAGCATTTTCAGTTACACTATCAGCAAAATCGGCACGTAGAGTGCCGGCATTAGCTTTAGATAAATCTGTTGGTCCCATTAGATCACGATAACGCTTAACAGCGTCTTCACTTTCCAGTACCTGCACAATAATTGGGCCGGATGTCATAAATCTAATCAGATTATCAAAAAAAGGTTTTCCTTGATGTTCGCCGTAAAAACCTTCCGCTTGTTCTTTAGTTAATCGAAGCATTTTCAAGGCTACAATTTTGAATTTAGCTTGTGAAATTCTCATTTCGATTTCACCAATTAGGTTTTTTTTCACCGCATTAGGCTTTATGATTGATAGTGTTTTTTCTATTGTCATGTTTCACCAATCCTGTTAATCAAAGGTAAATTTGATTCGAACAATTTGTCCGCTTTCATCTATTACCAGCAATTTATGATTTCCTCGTTTAGTTATCGGTAATGCAATCTTTTCATTACCTTCAGATTGGACAATAAAGTTGCCATCTAAAAACCACGTTTTTTTACCATACCCCCCATCGGAATTTAAATCAATAGTCACTTGAGTTTCGCCCGGTAGCGCTCTTATCAATTGTTTTTCTTCCAGTCCGTCAACGCTCAGAGGAGAAAATATACCTTGTCCCATAACAGGGCAATTGGGATCAACCGGTGGCAATAGGTTTTCTCTACGTTCTTTCGATAATAACCAGTTATCCAGTGAAACAGGCCATAAGGCTAATGTTTTCTTTTTAGCGCCTTCACAGTCAGAGGCAACACGTTTATTTTCTTCATTGACCCAAATATCTACCCAGCCAGAACGATAAGCACTATTTTTCAGTTGATTTAATGTGGCAAGTGTTGGTGGCACCATATGATTAAGTACAAAAGCTCTTTTTTGTCGGTGACAATTTTCGTCATCAGCAGGCAATGGTTGCCCGATTGGCCAACAAATTGACTCTACCGTCACTGAATCGGGTTGTTTAAACACCGGAAGTGGGCGATTAAGTCGCCTTTCTTTATTAAGCAATAATGAATTTACCTGCAATAAAATCGGTAAGGCTGATACAGAGCCATATTGTCCTAAAACTGGCGTTCCGTCGGGGCGCCCTATCCATACACCCACGATATAGCGTGGGTTAATTCCCACAGCCCAAGCATCACGATAGCCATAACTTGTACCGGTCTTATATACCATTTGTTTGACATTTCCCAGCATTTTCTGGATCATCCATGCACTACCTTCTGAGATAAGCGGACGGCTCGTTAATGGCTCATTTTGGATAAAACGCAGTGAGCTGGCATTACCTTTTCGAGCAAAAGCACTATAAGCACTCACAAGTTCATCCATTCTCAATGAAGCACCACCCAAAATATAGGAAAGATTAGGAATATTTTCGATTGAGGATAAATTCAAGCCAACAGAAGCCAGTTTACCGGTAAACCGTTTAGGTCCATAGAGTTCTATTAATTGCACTGCTGGCAGATTTAACGATTTTTTAAGTGCTTCAGAAGCGCTAACTGGTCCATAAAAACCGTCATCAAAATTTGTCGGCCGATAATCTGTACTCATACGCGGAACATCTTGCAATAGCGATTCAGAATGGATCATACCTTCATCGATAGCAAAGGCGTACATAAAAGGTTTCAAGGTTGAACCGGGTGAACGTAAAGCACTGATCATATCGACCTGTCCATACCTATTTTGATCATTAAAATCAACAGAGCCGATGTAAGCTTTAACGTTCATATCGGTATGGTCTACAACCAAAATAGCCATTGACGCATTAGGCGGTAACTGTTTTTTGCGGTTAATGACCATATCCTCTAAATTTCTTTGCAATGACAAATCGATAGTTGAATGGATAATTTCATCATTTGGATACTGTCGTGAAAGTCGATAAGCCAATAACGGGGCATTTTTTGGCGCTTCACGAGGTTTAACCCAAACTTCATCTTGTCTAGTTTGCTCGATAATCTCTTTAGGCCATACTTGAAATTCTTCCATACGATCTAAAACTTTATCTCGAGCTTGCTGAGCACGCTCAGGATACCTGTCAGGACGCAATCGACTAGGAGCTTGAGGTAACACCGCAAGTAAAACAGCTTCACTACGACTTAACTTACTTGGTGGTTTGCCAAAATAAGACCAACTGGCCGCACCGATACCTTCGATAGTTCCGCCATAAGGGGCATGGTTTATGTATAAGTTAAGAATCTCTTTTTTACTATAATGTAACTCTAACTGTAGCGTTCGAAAAATCTGCTTAAGTTTGCCCGTTAGCGTGCGATCATGAGGATATAACAATCTGGCTACTTGCATTGAAATCGTGCTACCGCCAGATACGATTCGATTATTGCTGATATTTTGCCAACCAGCACGAAATAAGGATATCGGATTGACACCAAAATGGTTGTAAAAGTGGCGATCTTCATAGTTCAATAGCACATCAAGGTAGTAATCGGGTACTTCTTCAAGAGTGACCGGATAACGCCAAATGCCATTTTCATCAGCAAAGCGCCATAAGGGTGTATTATCTTGCGCAACAACCGTTTGAGTATTTTTCTTAGCTGTTACAGAAATTGGAAAAAGGAAATCTGCAATAAAAAAAACAGCGATTAAAAAAAGGATAAAAAGTACAAAAAACTGAAAAATTTTCTTAAGACGCTTTTTCATTTTTAGCTGTCACATTTAATTAATAAAATTATTTTAATTATAAAAATACCGCCAATTATTATTGGCGGGTATTTAATTGTTTGTATCGTTCAATCACTTCAATTCATTGATACTGACTGATTATTCAACTTCCGGTTGTTCCGTTTGATCGGATGTAATTGTAATAATTTCCGGTGATTGGCCAATAGCAAATATCGATGGGCGATACATAGACTCAACATATGGATTTGGTACCACAAAATTACCCGGTGTCACTGCTCTTACAAGATATGCGACACGCTTGTGATAAGTATATTGGCCATTACTTGTGTAGCCATCAACATCAACTGCCGCCACATATCTATCATCGCGGAACTCTTGATATTTCACATTACTGCTATCTTCACCATCGAGTAAGTTAGCAAGTTGAGGTAGTGATGATAGATTAATACTGCTATTAGTTAAGTTTTGATTTTCAAGTTCTAAACCAGCAGGTAAGTAATCGATAATCATTGCATCAGGAATATCTTTTTTGCTTGATACTTCTAACACAACCGCCATTAAACTATTTATTTTTAATTCAGAAGGATCAATTTTATTGCCTTTCAAATCATAATAACTACGTTCAATTTTAATCTCATTACCTGTTTCTGTTGGTACAGGTGGAATTTTATTATAACCAGATACCGTCAATTTAACATAAAGCAGTTTATCATTTTCTGTATTGGTTAGGGTTAATCCATCAATGAGATCATCATAGTCATAAGATTTGTTTAAAGTTGAACCCGCATTTTCGGTTTCCGAATTAATTTTAAACGTAAAACTATCTTTACCACTATTTTCCTCAACTGACAGACCTGCAATAAATAAAGCCCCCAATTCTTGAGTTGATAAATAACGATTATCCATGAGTAAATCGGATAAAGTAACAAGATAATCAGAGATATTATTAGAACTTATTTGGTTACTAACTAATAATGACAATACTAATGCATTATCACGTATTTCACTGCCATAATCTCCAACCCATTCATCTGTATCTTGATAAGAAGTCTTCATTGCTGTTTGAAGCATATCTTCATAGATTGTTTCAAAACCCGCTTTTTTAGCCGCAACAGCTAACTGCAAGACAGGTAAAGGTGATATTACGAAATTCTCGTCGTTTCTTTTGACTTGTTGATACAAAGAATTGATTTCGTTACGCACCGATGAGTCAAGTTGATTTTGTTTAGCTAATACCATTAAGGCATAAGCTTTAATAGCAAGTTGATTATAATGAATGACTTTACGACTACGATAATAATTATCTCTATCATCTATTGATGAGTTGTCATAAACATATTTTTTAAGTTGAGAAACTGCTTTGTCAAGTGGATACCAAGGAACGTCATAGCCTCGTTCTTTCGCTTCCAACAAGAAGTCTGTTGCATACACAGTTAGCCAAAACTCTTCTTCACTTTCACTACTCCACAATCCAAAACCGCCATTATCTCGTTGCATACCTAATATGCGTGAAATGCCTCTTTGAATTTTCGAACGGCGAGTTTCATTTGATTCCGTAGCAATTCCCATCGCTGCAAGAGCGGAGTTATTAGCAAATAAAGAAGGATATAATCCGCTAACGGTTTGCTCTAAACAGCCATAAGGGTATGCATATAACTCTTTAATGTATTGTGCAATATTAAGTGGTGGTGTAGTTGAGACAACCAATTTTGCATCAACTGAATTACTAATCAAATCATTTAAGACATTAGTATCCATTTTCCACTTCTCGCCACTATCAAGTGCAAATACATAATTTATGTTAGTAGGAGAATAACCAGGTCTGACACCGATTGTCCATTGATCATTAGTTTCATATTTATGATTTTCATCACCTATTTGTTTAATATTGGTATTTACAGAAAAATGCCCTAAACCATAATCGGCGGTAACCGGAATGTATATGATATCTTTTTGTAGACTATCAAGTGTCACTTCAGTTGTTTGAGATAAATCCGGGAATATTAACCCATCACTTGAAATGTTTACTTGCAAAGTTTGCTTTTCATCAGTCATATTATGTAACTTCAAAGCTAATAATGCTTTATCGCCACCTGCCATGAATCGCGGTTTAGTTAACTCGACAACAATCGGTGCTGCAATGGTCATAGTTTGTTCAGCTTTACCAAAACGGTCATCATCCCATGCTTGCGCCATAATGCGTAGTTCACCATTAAATTTTGGTAATGGTAAGTCAATTATGCCTTCGCCATTCTCATCAAGTTGAACGGTATCGAGTTGTTGAGCAATAATTTTAACATCATTTAGTGGTTTCTTCTTACTGTTTTCAAATACGGCATCACCACCAAAGCTGAGATTTACATTTCGACCAGAGCCTTCAATTAATCTGCCATAAACATCATAGTAATCAACATCAAAACGTTTACGACCTAAGAAGTAGGCATAAGGATCAGGTGTGGCAAAATTAGTAATATTTAATACACCAGAATCCACTGCTGATACCAGAACAGTTATATTGCTATCTTCCTTAATAAATTGTTTATCCAATTTAATTTTAACCGGAATAGTTTGTTCAGGCTCTGTTTTTGCTGGTAAATCCATAGTAAAAGTTAATTGGCGTTCGCTAGTATCGATAGGTAAATAAAGTAAACCAATTGCACGTTTTACTGTCTGAACTTTACTATCAGTTGTCGGGCGTACGATCATCGCATTAATGTAAACATCATGACGTTCCCAATTTTCAACTGGTATTTCAACCTCAAGCCCTTGTTCATCAATCGTGATATCTTTCTTCCAAATCGTTCCATCATTAGTTTCGAGTGAAATATAGCCCGAACCTGCAACTGGTGCTTGAACATGAACTTTAGCTATATCGCCTGGTTTATAGCCTTTTTTATCAATACTTAATTTCACTTGATCTGGGCGTAAAGCATTTGTACCATCAGTATTATCTTGCCAATCATAGCCTGACCAAAAACGCAAGCTTGATTTCGCACCTGTTTTGTTATCAACAACCTCAATTAAATATGAACCATATTCATTAGGTTGAAAACTTACTCTTGCAACATTATCAGAGGCAATCGATAATTGTTCTTCTTGAACGATAAACTGATTGGTTTTATATTCTTGTCTCCATCCACCATAATTCTCCCAAGACCAATAATAATTACGGCGTTCTCTGATAATGCGTGTGGTAAGATTATTGGTCGCCAATTTTTCACCGTCGGTATTGATGTACGCTATATCAAATTCAGCGGTCTTATCCTTATCTATTGTGTAGCGTTCATTATAACTATCTGATCTATAATTATAATATTCGCTTTTAGAAAACATTGGACGGATAGCTGGCATGTTTTCTGTTGGCCAAACCTGTTGAGTTGCATTACGAGTAACAGGTCGACCGCCAGGATCGAGTAAACTAACTGACACACCAATTAATGTT
Source organism: Gilliamella sp. B3892 (assembly GCF_026536305.1). Classification (NCBI taxonomy): domain Bacteria; kingdom Pseudomonadati; phylum Pseudomonadota; class Gammaproteobacteria; order Orbales; family Orbaceae; genus Gilliamella; species Gilliamella sp. B3892. Next base: position 587,582 of record NZ_JAFNOK010000001.1, on the reverse strand, counting down.
GGTTCTTTAAAGTCTTCTGATGAAGTCTTTATTACTGTCTCACCATTTGAATCTAATTTTTTTTCTTCATCGAAAAGTTCATCAAAATCTCTATCTTCAATATACTGACCTATTATGAAATCATTTAAACCGGCAAGCTTATCAATTTTTTTCATGTATGCTCTTACTTCAATCGTATTGCCCGAAGTTGGAGCCCCATATAGATAACGACCTTTAATATCAAATTTAACATCTTCATTAGCTAATATAGGTTTAGATGACGACGAATTAATGTCCAAAGCCATTCGTTCCGGCAAAAATTCTTCTACATTAAAATAGGTAATATTTTCTTTATCATCACCCACATTAAATTGAAGCGACCATTTACCGGTTGCTGCATCAAGAGGGATAGTATATTTGAATTGATATAATCCATGGTTATCAGATTGACTTGGTATAGAACCATTCCCAATAGATCGTCCTTCTGGTGTTTTTATTTCAACAACAATTGGTTGATCAGGTAATATCTGACCGTCGGCATTACGCAATAGCGCATTGTAAAAGATTGTTTCACCAGGACGATATAAATCACGAGGACCAAAAACAAAAAGTTGTTTATCCCTATATCGATCACCGGAAAGATTAAAATCCGTCAGATTTAAACCATTAAATCTGACGTCAACAAATGAAATTTGCTGATCATCGCTTGCCGTCAAATAATAATAACTGCTATCTGGCATTGAAATTTCTGCATAACCTTCTGCATCAGTTCTTACAGTGATAGGGCCGTTACTATCATCAATGCTATGTAATGTTATTTTAACATTGCCTAATGGTGCTCCATCATCTAGTGCATGGGTCATTACCAGTAGATTTTTATTTGAATACTTATGAACTGAAATACCAATATTACTAATTGAAAAAACAGAGGATGGAGCGGCTCTGACGAGATCGCCAGTCTTAGTCATTATCGCTAAATAGACACCTTCTTCTTTAAGCTCAGGTATATTAGAAATATTAATTAACATATTTTCCTGAACATTTGGTTTAGGATTTAGCTCAAAGCGAGAGGAATAAACTAAATCGAAATATTGTTTCATATGCTTAAAATCATAAGCATCAACAGAAGTTGATAGACCACGCATGTTCGATAAAAAAGAGACGAATTTTTCTGGCTTCACTTTAAAAAAATTAATATCAACTTTATTGACATTCAACGTTGTTACAGGGATTCCACTCATTGATTTACTTGGTAGTAAAATACCTGAACTAGTAAATTTGATGATAGGCTCGCGAGAACTTGTCGTCAAATAAGTTTGATAAACACTTTGTAAATGACTGTCATTGATGCCTGATAGCAATTTATCAATTGTTAATAGTAATCTACGATTTGGTTCTAAATATCGAAGTCTTAATTGCAATCCATCGTTTGATAGTTCCCATGCACCATCAACAGTCCCTTTTTCAGTATCCACTAGTCTTAGTAAATTAGAAAAATTGAGTTGTGGATTAATAGGAACAGAGAAAGTAACGACCAATGTGCTTGAACCATCAATAATTGCTTCAGAAGCATCAATAACTTTCAATTGTTTGCCGTTATACTTTTGAATTAATTCAGATGTAGGCGAAAAATTCGGTTTGTTGGTGGATTGTTGTTCAGTGGGTGCAATAGAACTACTAGCCGACTGCATTTGGGAATTGTTATCGATTGGCTCACTTCCAACATTTTGATTCTGATTGCTATCATCGCAACCGGAAAGAGCCAGAAATACACTAAAAACAGCTAACTTCTTGATAAATTTCATTATTTCACCGTTCCTTAATTATTTTAATTTTCTTTGAATTATATATACTACTTTTTGTATATATTATGCACTGTACTGACCAATAGACAAAGCGCTTTCTAAAAAATTTTGAAAAAAAGAGAATTAATGAATAACCCTTTTGAGATAAAGATTAATTAGAATTCGAATCTTTGAGAGAAAACTCATCTAAATGGGCAAAACATAAGATGAGTTTTTTAGGATTTTTTAATGATTTTTGCGGTTTAAATTCAAGTAAGTTAACTTAATTAAAGCAAAGAATTAAAATTGACTCACTTTAGGCTTCGAAATTAATCTTTTTAAGATCAAATTTAAAATTACACCATAAAGCGGCAAGAAGAATAATCCACAAATCAAAATTTTAAAACTATAGTCAATTGCAGCAATCTCGATCCAATGATTGGCCATAAATTCGTCGCTACTTTGATAAAAGGCAATGGCAAAAAAGACGATAGTATCTATACCATTACCTAACACCGCTGATGCCGAAGGCGCAACCCACCATGCTTTATTTTTACGTAAATAATTAAACACAGTAATGTCCATAAGCTGCCCAACCAAATAAGCGGCAAAACTGGCTAATGCTATTCGAAAAACAAAAGTATTAAAATCAGATAAAGCTGAAAATCCCATCCAATGCCCTTCAAAAAACACAACCGAAATGGAATAAGAGAACAGTAATGCCGGTATCATAACAACAAAGATAATTTTTCTGGCAAGACTAGCACCAAATACCCGAATGGTTAAATCGGTGGTTAAAAAGATAAATGGAAAGGTAAATGCTCCCCAAGTGGTATGAAAACCGAAGATATCAAATGGGATTTGTACCAGATAATTGCTTGATGCAATAACTAAAATATGAAAAAAAGAGAGCCAGCAAAGCGCCTTGCGCTGCTGAGCTGAATTAAATTTGTTCTGAAGTGTTTCAGAGTGAATATTCAAATACATATTCGTTTCCTTTTTTAAATGGGGTGAGAGAACCCATAATCTTTAACGTAAAAATGATGTAATTAAGGTTAAAAATGTCGGATAAGCCGAATTTAATTACATCGATATCTAATATTTTTAAATTGTTATAAAAAAATGCTTTTTATATAAAATAAAAGCAATCAACCAACAAATCACGACAATGAATAAGGCATAGATAAAAGAACTGGGATAGTTTCCAAAATATTGCGCTAAAACTTTTGAATACAGAAATTGTCGCAAACTGAGTGAATCAGAATGAAAAACCAGCGTCATTCTACGCGTTATAATCGAAATAATACCGGCGATAACAAAAATGAATAACGAATTCATGCCAAAGGGGATAAAACAATGAACGGCGTTTTTGTATTTTTTGATATCAATCAACCAAATTAATAAGGCAAATAAGACACAACCTATAGCACAAGTCACCAATACAAATGACGGTGACCAGATTTTTTTATTAATTGGGCAAATAAAACTCAAAATAAACCCTATTATTGAAAAAATTATTCCGTATTTAATCAAGATTTTTATTTTGTCGACATTGACATTAGTCGCAAATATTTGTTTGGCTATACAAAAGCCGATAAGGACTTGAGCAATGGCCGGAAAAGTACTTAATACCCCTTCCGGTTCAAAATACATACCATTATCCAGATACATACGCTCTTGACCCAAAATCATTCTATCGACTTTAGCAATAATGTTGTTATTTTTTTGCTCAAACCCGTCGCCCAAATATAAGATGAAAAAATAAAAGAATAATATTTGAACGATCAGAACAGGCAAATATTTTCTATCAAAACATAAAATAATAAGAGAAGAAAACAAATAACAGATCGCTAAACGTTGTAAAATGCCCATAATTCGGATTTGATCTATGCAAGACAAAGATTCAACCATCCGCTCATGAAACGGCAGCCAATTAAAATGCTTATACAAAGCAAGAAAACCCGAAAACCAAGCAATGAATAATCCAATAGCAAAAATGATCAGCGTTCTTTTCAAAATTTTAATTAGCAGAATCTTATTAAGCTTAAATTCTAATTTATTTAAGGAAATATAAGTCGACACTCCCATAATAAACATAAATAATGGAAAGATGAGATCGGCAAAAGTCAGCCCGTTCCATTTAGCATGCCTAAGTAAAGGATAAATAGCATTTGGCGACCCGGGATTATTCACTAAAATCATTCCTGCAATGGTCATTCCTCGCAATACATCCAATGAGACTAATCGTTGATGATTGTCAGACATGCATTTCCCCTTTAAATAATGCTATCTAGTGCTATGGGTTAGATACTCATTTAACCCTTTTTCACGTAACTCGCAACTAGGACACTGACCACATCCGCCGTCAACCCCATAATAACAAGTGTGAGTGTGTTGCCGGATATAATCAAGATAACCGAGTTTATCAGCCATTTCCCATGTTTGCGCTTTAGTCAGATACATTAATGGGGTGATGATGTTAAACGTGTAATCCAAGGCTAAATTCATCGAAACATTCATGGATTTAATAAAGATATCTCGACAATCCGGATAACCACTGAAATCGGTTTCACATACGCCAATAATGATATCTTTAATACCTTGCTGTTTGGCATAACACCCGGCTAACAATAAAAATAGCATATTACGCCCGTCAACAAAGGTATTAGGATAATTCCCTTCTTGAGCTGATTTAATCTCTTGCGAGTCATCAATCAAGGCATTATTGGTCGTTTGTTTAATCACTGAAGTGTCAATGACGGTTTGCTTTACACCAAGATCGTCAGCAATCCATTTGGCTTTTTCAAGCTCAATGGCATGTCGTTGACCATATTGAAAGCTGATTGTTTCAACGTTTTCACGCCCATAATCAGCAATTGCTTGCAGTAGGCAAGTGGTCGAATCTTGCCCACCAGAAAATATCACAAGTGCTTTACGATGTTGCATTAAAAATTTCCTGTTAGGATGATGAGATTAACGATTATCGACTTTTTCAGGATAAAGATCGTGATTAGCTAAACGATTAAGCGCAATTTGTTCCCAGTTAGTGCCGAGTTTACCGTAATTTGCATATGGATCGATAGAAATACCGCCACGAGGTGTAAATTTACCCCAGACTTCAATGTATTTTGGATCCATTAATTTAATCAAATCTTTCATGATGATATTAATACAATCTTCATGATAATCACCATGATTACGGAAGCTGAATAAATAGAGCTTAAGTGATTTACTTTCGACCATTTTAATATTCGGCACATACGAAATATAAATCGTCGCAAAATCAGGTTGACCTGTGATAGGACAAAGGCTGGTAAATTCCGGGCAATTAAATTTAACAAAATAGTCATTACCGGGATGTTTATTGTCAAACGTTTCGAGAATTTCCGGACAATAGGTAGTTGGATAGCGAACAGACTGATCGCCTAGTAGTGTAACGTTACTCATAATTTTCCTTAGTTTTTTTGCGTGGGAGGTTTACGAACCACGTGATAAGGCGCACACCTTACCTTTTTTTGTTCTAAAAGTCCAGCCTGCTTGTGAATAACTAACCATAACGGTGTGAAGGCAAATTACATTGGATTTAAATTAAACTGGATTTACATAGAAAACGCCGTCATTTTGCTTATTCAATATCAATGCGTATTAAGTTAATGAGTTGTCATCTTAAGCAAAATAACTCACACCGTTATTCTGCTTAGGATGACTAATTTGTAGGATAATAGAGATTAAAGCTTGCAAAAATAGCGTTTATTTCGATTTCAGTTCTTTGTAAAAATTGTCTAATTTGTCTTTAGCTTGCGCTAACTCTTTTTCAGCATCATTTAATTTCGAGGTTTTTTGGGCAATTTTTTGCTCATCGCCTTTGAGTTTTGCTTCAGCTAAATCTTTTTGTCGTTCGGCAACTTTTTCAGTTTTTTCATTAATATCTTTTTTATATTCGGCCTCTAAACTATCATCATTACAATGCATTTTGACATTTAATAATGCTTTTTCTAATCCTTGAACACGCTCAAGATTAGCGGTTTTTTGTGCCTCAGCAATTTGCGCTTCAATCGCCTCTTTTTTGCCGGCACAAGTCTGCCCTTGATGATCATCAACGTTTGCTGCACAAACACCTAGGGTAAGTGTTGTTAAAAATGAAAGCAGTGTAAACTTACTTACAGACGACTTAATTATTGATTTCATAATGTTTCCTCTTAAGTTTATTTTCTTAACTGCACACAATCCACTTGGTGATTCTTACCTTTTGTTAAAATTAAACTGGCTCTTTCACGAGTCGGTAAAATATTTTCAATTAAATTTAATTCATTAATCTCGTGCCAAAGCCGGTTGGCAATATTAATCGCTTCTTGTTCCGGGAGCTGAGAATAGTGATTAAAATAAGAGTTAGGATCACTAAATGCCCCTGCTCTGAATTTTAAAAATCGATTGACATACCAATCATGTAAAAGCGACAACTCCGCATCGACATAGATCGAAAAATCCACATAATCAGAAACAAATACTCGATTATTCGCTTGCGGATAGTTAATGGTGCCTTGTAACACGTTTAAACCTTCTAAAATGAGAATATCTGGGCTATCAACAATAATCTCTTCGTTTTCAACAATATCGTAAACTAAATGTGAATAAACCGGCGCTTTAACTTTCGCTTGACCGGATTTTACATCGGCCACAAAGTTGATCAGCTTTTTAATATCATACGATTGCGGAAAGCCTTTTTTATTCATAATACCTCGTTCTTCGAGATATTTATTGGGATATAAAAATCCATCAGTAGTCACTAATGCCACTTTTCGATGTTCAGGCCAACGTGTTAACAGCGCTTGTAATACGCGCGCTGTCGTACTTTTCCCTACAGCTACACTACCGGCAATGCTAATGACATAAGGTATTTTTTGGCTTTTACCTAAAAATTTGGCCAATACTGCCTGTCGACTAAAACAGTTGTTAATATAATAATTGAGCAATCTGGATAAAGGTAAATAGATTTCACTTACTTCATCCATAGATAGATCTTCATTAATCCCTTGTAAGGAGCTTAGCTCGGTTGAGCTTAAAGTCATTGGTACCGCATTACGCAAGCTTGCCCACTCTTGACGGCTAAATTGCATATAAGGGCTCAAATGATTGTTCATGTTATATTCTCACTGCTTCACACTAACAAATTATTGGGCTCAGATTATACACAATTACCATTTTTTACAATCAGAATTTCACTCAGCGTGTTCATCATAGCTATATTTATCAGTTACTGTTAAAATATAGCAGGTAAATATTTAGTCAAAATTAGACAGAGATTGTATGTTAAAAAATAAATCGAAACAAAAACCCAAAAAAACGCGTCAAGAGATTAATGAAGCATCTCGTGAATTGAAGCGTAAACGCAAACACAAAGGGTTACCAAGCGGTTCGCGCTTTAATGGCGATAGTGACAATCGCCCAAAAAAGGCAAACTCAGTTAGTCAAGACCCTCGAATAGGCAGTAAAAAACCGATATCATTAGTGGTTGAACCACAAGCAACCCACACTCCGGCTGTTAAACAATCTAAGCCTGTTAAGCAAACCTTAACACCACAGCAAGAGCTAGAACAGTTGGAAAATGATCCAAAACTTGATCAGCTACTCGATCTGGTTGAACAAGATCATAAGCTAACTGCCGAACAGCAAAATTATCTGGATAAGCAGTTAAATCGTATCGATCAATTGATGCAAGAGCTTGGTTATACCGACGAAGATTTTGACGAATTTGAAGACGAGCTAGACAAGAAAGAAGATATAGTCAGTTTGTTAAAGCGCAATTAATTCATCTTAACCATTTTTCAATTAAGTTGTAATATAATCAATATTATTGGGTAGAATATAATGACGGTTAATTATATTCTACCTGTTAATTACACCTTAAATAGGTATTTTGATTATGAATAAATTTATTCCGGTGAGCCAATCATAATGCCAATGTTAATTATGTTAAGTTTATATTTTGGGTTACTTATTTGCGTGTTATTATTTTTACATAAGACCAATCGAATCAAAATGAAAACCAGATCGAAGACAAAATATAAAGCCACTGAAAAAGGTTATAAAAAAAGCAATGTCAAATTCAGGTTTAAATCAAAATAATCCCACGCAAACTCAGTTATGGGATCAAGCATTAATTGAAAAATACAATTATTCCGGCCCACGTTATACCTCTTATCCAACGGCGCTCGAGTTTAATGAGAGTTTCAATGAGCAAGATTTTATCACCGCAGCGACACGCTATCATGATCGCCCATTATCGCTCTATATCCATATTCCGTTTTGCCATAAACTTTGTTATTTTTGCGGATGCAACAAGCTCATCACCCGGCAAACACACAAAGTTACCCAATATTTAGATGCGCTTGATGTAGAGATCGAAAGTCGTGCCCCGCTATTTAAAAACCGCACCGTATCACAAATGCACTGGGGAGGCGGCACCCCTACCTTTTTAACCAATGAGGAAATTGCACGACTTATGGCATCGCTTAAGCAGCATTTTCATTTTGCTGATGATGCCGAGCTATCGATTGAAATCGATCCACGTGAAATAACGCCCGATACAATCGACCATTTAGCTAATTTAGGCTTCAACCGATTAAGTATGGGAATTCAAGATTTTAATCATGAAATCCAAAATTTAATCAATCGTGAACAGGACGAAAACTTAATTCGTCAATTGATAAAACAAGCACGTAAAAACCATTTTGCTTCAATCAGTTTAGATTTGATTTATGGTTTACCCAAACAGACGGTTGCAAGTTTTACCGAAACGTTAAATAAAGTGATTGATATCTCACCGGACAGACTAAGCGTATTTAACTATGCTCATTTACCTTCACGCTTTGCTGCTCAACGTAAAATTAAAGACCATGATCTGCCGAATGCAAGCGAAAAACTGCAAATCTTACAAACCAGTATTGAAAAATTAACGCAATCAGGCTACCAATTTATTGGTATGGATCACTTTGCTAAACCGAGCGACGAACTCGCCATTGCCCAACAACAAAATAAACTCCACCGTAATTTTCAAGGCTATACCACACAAGGAGAAGCTGACTTATTAGGACTTGGGGTATCGGCGATTAGTATGCTTGGCGATAGTTATGCGCAAAATCAAAAAGATCTCAAGATTTATCAAAATCAGATTGCTACAAAAGGTAATGGTTTATGGAAAGGGTTTAATTTAAGCCTCGATGATAAGATCCGCCGTGATGTTATTAAGCAACTCATTTGCCATTTTTACTTAGATAAAACCACTATTGAGCAACAATATCAGATTGTATTTGATGACTATTTTGCTCAAGATCTCGCTTTGTTAAAACCGCTTGAAAGCGACGGCTTAGTCACCATTAGTCAACATGTTATTGAAGTGCAGCCAAAAGGTCATTTATTGATTCGCAATATCTGTATGTGCTTTGATACCTATATGCGCCGTATGGCACGTCAGCAACAGTTTTCAAGGGTGATTTAACGTTAGACAGAGTAATTTTAGATAGCCTTATCATTGCAACACAGCAGTAGGTAAAGCATGACAGCCCAAATTGTTATCTACTGAAGATTTCGGTTTTAGATTTGTTGCTGAATCTTTTCCCTACTTTCTCCAATTGCCTTTAGTGCTATTATCAATCGAGAAAATTGACCAATTGTTGCTTTGATTAAATTGACTTTCAATCAAAGCAACATACCTTCTTAGTGACTGGCTAAATAGACTTTAAATTTAGTTGTTTGTGCAATCAATTCAACACTTTTAAACGTTTCATCTAAAATGGCTTGATACGGTAAAAATGAGTTTGCCACAATACATAGATAGCCATTAAGTTTAAGATGTTTTTTAGCTTCTTTGATCAAGGTATTAACAGCGGTATAGCTGGTCTCCTTGCCGTCATGGAAAGGCGGATTAGAAATAATAAGATGATACTTATCCGTTAAATTGGAAAAGACATCACTGGCCACCACTGTTCCTTTAAGCTGATTTGCAGCTAACGTCGCATTGCTTGAAGCAAGCGCTGCACTACTGACATCAGATAACGTTAAATCAACGTCCGGATTGAGTTTGCCGATGACGGTTGATAAGATCCCCGATCCGCACCCAACATCCAATACTTGACCTTTGACAATATCTTGCCGGTCAAGCAGTGCATTTAGCAGTAATTCACTTCCGGCATCTAACCCTTTTTGGCTAAACACGCCCGGCAAACTTTTTACTTCAATATCATGATTATCAATGGTTAAATGATAAGTTAACCACCATTGGCTAAGCTCGAATGCTAACCGGCTTTCAGCTTGAAAATGGTACAAGCCACAGCGCCTTGCGCTATCAATTTTTTGGATTGTGCCAAAATCGGCCAACAGTGCTTCAACACTTTTTACACCTGTTCTGTTCTCACCGACGATAAAAATATCGCTGCCTTTAGGCATATTATGCAATAAATAAGAGAGCTGAAACTGGGCTTCACTTTTGGTTTTTGGCCAATAATAGATAAGTGTATCCATGCCAACATAAAACTCAGCTTCGGGCAGTAATGAGAAGCTGATCTGTGCACGATGACTATTTTTTAAACGCAAATAAGTATGAAACTGCGTGCAATGAATTTTGACCTGTTTAGCGGATAAAACAGTTGGGTAGCTATCTTGAATATCGCCAGCGATGATCACATTTTTATCGTTAAAAAATGTTTGATGTCGTTCAATAACCTGACTGGCGGGAGTGTAAGCAGATGTTGCCATATTACCTCAATGAAAAAACCTTTATAATTTTAGTGGATGATTATACAATTAAGCCCTCTTAATCTCTAACAAAAAAACCGTAATTGATAATGACTGAACAAGATTGGTATCTGCAACAATGCCAAATTACGCAGTACGTTTTGCGTAAACCAACTGTTTTTAAAGGCGAAATGGCAACACAGATTAGCAACCAAATCCGTTTAATTGTGGTTGCCGAACAAAAACCGATGCAGAAAATCTATTTTGATATTTTAAGAGCCATTAATCTTGACCAAGACCAAGTATTGGTGCTCACTCCTGCGCAGTTAATCGTATCGCCTGATGAAATCAAACAAGTGGTTTGGTTTATTGATACACAACCGGATGAGCGCTGGCAAAATCAGTTAATTATCACAACCACCAGTTTAGAGACACTTGCTAATGCACCACAACAAAAACGCCAACTATGGCATCAATTATGTCAATATGAAGACTATTTCCACCCTAACTGAAGCTGATTTAGACGAGGCGTTTGCTTTAGAAAAGCGTTGTCATGCTATTGCATGGTCACAACAGACGTTTTTTTCGAATCAAGGAGAGCGCTATTTAAATTTTAAAATCACTATCGATAATAAAATTGTTGGTTTTTGTATTTGCCAACAGGTGGCCGATGAAGCGAATTTATTTAATATTGCTGTTGATCCTGATTACAGAAATCAAGGATTTGCTAAAGCACTACTTAGCCACTTAATTGATCAGTTAATGGCAATAACGACCCCAATGCCAATTTCAACCCTTTGGTTGGAAGTCAGGCAATCAAATACCGTTGCCATTAATTTATATCATTCACTGGGCTTTAACCAAATAACTATCCGCAAAAATTATTATCCAACCACTGATGGTAAGCAAGAAGATGCCATAATCATGGCATATACATTAGCTCTATAAGGCGTTCAAGGAGGGTGTGATGAAAAAACAGCAGGCATTACTTTTTGTTAATGGTGAGCCGCCAGAGCATTACCCTATAGATCTTCAAAACTATCAATATATTGCTTGCACTGACGGCGCTTACCATAATTATCTGTCGCAAACAGCAATCATCCCCGATTTTATTATTGGTGATTTAGATAGTTTTGATGCTAAGAGCTCCGTGCCTTGCACAACCCAAATTATTCATACTCCCGATCAAAATAAGACTGATTTTGAAAAAGCGATCTTATTTCTTGCCGATAAAGGCATAACAACCTTTACGGTATACGGCGCTGCCGGGCGCAGCAGTGACCATTTTTTAGGTAATTTATCGGTGGCGCTGCAATATCATCAGCAATTTAATATCACTTTTTATGATAATAGTTGTCACTTCTTTTTTGCCAAATCCGGACAAACAATTCATAAAGTAAAAGATCGGATTATTTCCTTACTGCCATTTTGCCAAGCGACCGGCGTGAGTGTGACCGGTGTTGCCTATCCATTAATTAATCAAAATTTAACTTTTGGTGGGTTGGTGAGTGTACGCAATAAAGCCATTTCAGACGTAGTTGAAGTTGTTATTGAAACAGGTACGTTACTAATTTTTATTGAAAATTTTTACTTAAGCAATTGACAATAACATTTACACTACTTTACAATATACTTACAATATATATAATTTATTATCAATTAAGGGTTTTAAACCATGTGTCTGAAAAAATATTCTTTACTTATATGTGCAACGCTCGCTTCATATGCGGTGAGTGCTCAAGCAGATGAGCAACACGGTCACACAGATAAGATCATTGATACATTTCTTGCATGTGACAACCAGTTTTTTGAACAATTAGCGGATAATAAATCACTTTTCAATGAATATATTGATTTAACTACTGAAGAAAATGTCACCTTTATTCCGGTTAAATCTGTTGTTGAACCAGATAAATATACAGCAACGTTTAAGAAAGCTTTAAGCTATCGTGGTTTAACCATTACCGGCTATCAAAATATTTATATCCCAACAGCGTTATCAGGCCAATTTTATTATTGGGGCTTTATCTTTGATAATAGCGAAGATGAGATAAAAAAAGCATTAAGTGAAATAAAATGGAATGGCTATAATACCGATGTGTATATCGCCAATTCAAAAATTTACAATTCTAATACTAAAGTATGGCAGGACAACCCATATTCTATTGACGGCGTCATTCCTAAACAAGGAACTGTTGAAAAATCGCTTTATTTGGAACCATTTACCGATAATCAAAATCGAATAATGTGCTCTATTCAAGGTGATGTGAAAAAAAGTATCCTTTATGCAAGCCGCCCGGATATGAGACCAATTGATATAAAACTGGAAGGCGAACGTCGTGAAAAATCTGAAGCATTAAGAATTCAAAAGGAACGCCAAAAAGCCCCGGAAACACAAACTAATTCGACTCCCAAAAATAATATCCCTAAAGACGGAGACAACATTTAATGAAAACATTAAGTCTATTATTCATGCTGATTTCTTTTTCAGCAATAGCTCATGTTATGTCAGATGATGAAAACACCAATGAAAATCTCCAAGATAAAATCGAAGTAGAGAATCACGGCAAAGCGTTAACAGAAGAAATGGATAAAGGCAATTTGACAACAATAATCCATCGTTTCATTCCATTAACAAAATTGAATCAAGGTGAATCAGTCGGGCAATCGTATCTTGATCGAATGTCGATCAAATTACACAGTTATAATCCAAAAATACGGATGATTGACGAGTATATCAACTACTCGCCGGCGTTAGTGCAAGAAAACCATGAAACAGGCAAAAAATATTATAGTTCCATTAAAATCGAATATTTTCTTAACTGCGATAAAATGGAGTTAGCGAAAGGCAAAGCTGAGATGTACCAAGCTGAATATGGTCAAGGCGAATTGATTGAAAGTGTTAATCTCCTTAATCGTTGGATTTCGCCAAAACATGACAGCCATGAACATAAGATACTGCTTATTTCATGTTCATTACCAATCTAGCATTAATACCTTCACTTATTTTACGCTGACCGCCAGGGCGGTGGCAGAGCGTAGGCATTTATGTTAATATCGATACATTGATTATCTTGATAAAACAGTATTTGTATGAATATCCAGCAATTCCACGCTATTACTGAACAATTGTTTAATGAAATTGAACTCTTTTTAGATGATTATGCTGATAAATATGATGTCGATATTGATTATGAAACTAACGGCAATGTGATGACGATCAGTTTTCCAAATGGCAGTAAAATGATCATTAACACGCAAGAGCCGCTATTTCAAGTTTGGCTGGCAACAGCTCGTCAAGGCTATCATTTTGATTATGTCAATGAACAGTTTATCTGTAACCGTTCCGATCAAAGCTTTACAACTATTTTTAGCCAAGCGGTCACAGAGCAAGCAGAACAATAGAACTCAAAGCCAAAAAGGGAACAAATATGATCGATTTGTTCCCCTTTTTTTAATCGGTTTTACTTTCGTGTATTAGCTTATAATAAGGTTAGATTAGCCAGTTTAACTACCAACCATTTAATCCCTTCATTCACAAAAGCGATCTGTACCCGTCTGTGGTCACCTTCACCGTCAAGATTGACAATTGTGCCTTCACCAAAGCGGTTATGTTTGACTTTGCGCCCTAAAGTATAACCGTCGCTTTCACGGCTTTTTTCCCAATAAGATTTTTTACGCTCTTGATAAAATTGTTCATCTTTCGTTAACTCATGGCCAGCGCCAGAGCGATGGGTTAAGTTGCCTCGATAACTAATTTCATTGAGATTATCAACCGGCAATTCAGCAAGAAATCTTGACGGTAAATTACGCTCTTCGCGTCCATATAAACGTCTTAGTTCCGATAAAGTCAAGGTTAAGCACTTGCGCGCTCTGGTGATCCCAACATAAGCCAAACGCCGCTCTTCTTCCATTCTATCGGTTTCTTGCGAAGATTTCTGAGCCGGAAATAGCCCCTCTTCTAATCCGACAATAAAGACATTATCAAATTCCAAGCCTTTAGCGGCATGCAGTGTCATCAATTGCACACAATCTTGATCTTTTATTACATCCCGACTTTCAAGCGAAGTATAGGCTAAAAATGACTCTAACACGGTAAGGGTTTCACCAGTTTGGCTATCTTCAATCACAGCATTTTCATTAGTGCGATAAAACTGTTCAGCAGCTGAAACCAGCTCTTCGAGATTTTCTAATCTTGATTGCCCTTTAATGCCTGGCTCTTGTTCGTACATTTGCAGTACGCCGGATAATTTAAGTATCACATCAAGTTGCTGGTAAAACGGCAGGTTATCAACTTCATGATAAATGGAGTCAATCAGTTCCAAAAAGCGACTTATGCCTGAGCGTTGCCTTTCCGTTAATGCATTCATCTGTATCAACTTCAAACAGGCATTCCATAGCGAGATTTGATGTTGGTTAGCCGTCAGCCTGATCTTATCTAATGTAACTTGTCCTATCCCACGACTAGGCGTGTTGACGGTGGCTTCAAATGCCATGTCATTATTGTGATCGTGCAATAAACGTAGGTAAGCTAGCGCTAATTTCACCTCTTGCCTTTCATAAAAGCGGATAGATCCATAGATCTGATACGGCAAGCCATTTTGCAATAACGTGTCTTCAAAGATACGAGATTGAACATTATTGCGATATAAGATCGCACAGCTAGCGTATTTTTCCCCTTCTTCATGCCGCTTTTTGATTTGACCAATAACAAATCGTGCTTCGTCAATATCATTAAACCCAACATAAAGTGAAATTTTTTCACCGTCACCGCTATCAGTCCATAAATTTTTACCTAGCCGGTTTTGATTTTTAGCGATTAACTCATTTGCCGCCTGTAAGATAATGCCGGTTGATCGGTAATTTTGTTCAAGGCGAATAATCTCCGTATCCGGATAATCCCGGATAAACAGTTGTAAATTATCAGCATTGGCGCCTCGCCAACTGTAAATGGATTGATCATCATCGCCAACAATCATCACATTAGCGGTATCGCCCGCTAGTTTTTGCACAAACTGGTATTGAATTTGGTTAGTATCTTGAAACTCATCGATTAAAATATTCGAAAAACGCTGATGACAATAATTCAACACGTCTTTATCACGGCATAATAGCTCATATGCTCTTAAGATTAATTCAGAAAAATCGACATAACCGACACGATCACAAATCGCTTGATAATCACGATAAATCGTTTGCCACATCACTTGTTTTGGGTCTTCCGGGGCAATGTCATTGGCTCTAAGCCCTTTCTCTTTTTGCGAGGAGATAAAACCAGCACACTCTTTAGGTGACCACTGCTTTTCATCAATTTTTAATTCACGAAAGATGCGTTTAATTAACCGAATCTGATCTTCGGAATCAATCAGTTGAAAGTTAGAAGGTAGATGCGCTTGTTTAGCAAACATGCGTAATAAACGGTGTGTTAAACCATGAAAGGTACCCACCCACATACCGTTGAAATAACCTTCACCCACTATAGCTTGTATCCGCTCTTGCATTTCAGCAGCAGCTTTATTGGTAAAAGTTACAGCAAAAATGGAGTTAGGCGAATAGTGTTTTTCAATACAAAGCCAGGCAATGCGGTGGACTAAAACACGTGTTTTACCACTGCCCGCACCGGCAAGCACAATGGTGTATTGGTTGTCGGTTGTGACGGCATTTTGTTGTTCAGTATTGAGGTCATCTAATAATGATGTTTTTATTTCCACTATATCTTAACCTATTGCCCTATTAGCAAGCGCTAATTAGCCTTAATTTAATAAAAACGATGAATATATATATTTTTAATTCTGAATGTTTTGTTGAATCTAATCAAAAGGGATCTTAAGATAGGTTTCTGGTTAACAATAACGTCATAATACTGTTAACTTCACTGTCTATTTATACAGATACCGATTAGATTATAACAGATTATCTAATTCTGGCAATTGTGTTATTTCAATATGCGGCAAACATCTGGCATCGGCGAGGTGATAAATATCTTTAGCAAAAATATTTATCCAACAGGCTAAAAATCCACTATTGATTGCGCCATTGACATCGGTTGATAAATTATCGCCAACATGTAAAATTTGTTCAGCTGGCAGTGCTAGTTTTTGCGCTGCTAACTCAAATATTTCCGGAAAGGGTTTTGATCGCCCGTCGGCACCGCCTCGTAATGAGAACTGAAAATAATCATTTAAACCAATTTTGTCAATTTCAACATTACCATTGGTGATGACAGCTAAAGGATATTTTGTTGCCAATTGAGTTAATAATTGATGCGTTGCGTTGGGGACATGCATTTTGTGACGCCAAAAAGTAAAACACGCCATTGCTTCATCCGTTATTGCCGGGATTTGCACCGGGCTTACTTTAGCTTTAGTTAAAACAGAGCTAATGGTTTTAATTCGCCAAACAATGACATCATGGTAAATTTCCGGATCAAGCGCTAACATCGCTTTTTTTTCGGCATGAAAATCCGCTAAGGTTAAATGTTGTAAGGCATCATATTTTTGTAAAACCTTAATCATCTGCGCTTCGGCATTTTCAACAATCAAACTATTGTCATATAAGGTATCGTCAAGATCAAAAGTGATGGCTTTGATGCAATGGATTGAACGATAAAAATGCATTATTTTTTTCCTCTTTTGGCTCTTGGGTGTGCGGCATCATAAACTTCAGACAGATGTGAAAAATCCAAATGCGTATAGACTTGCGTTGTTGATAAGTCCGAATGCCCAAGTAGCTCTTGCACTGCTCGCAAATCACCGCTTGATTCTAACATATGAGTAGCAAATGAGTGGCGTAATTTATGTGGGTGAACATGTGCGCTTAAACCTTGTTTCACGCCCCATTGAGCAAATCGTTTTTCCACGTTGCGGGCTGAAATTCTTTTACCTAATTTGGAAATAAACAGCGCATCATCTTGTGGCGCTAAAAAATCCCGCATTGATAGCCAATGTTTAATCCATTTAATCGATTCTCGCCCTAACGGTAATTTGCGCTCTTTATTACCTTTCCCCATTACCCGTACTTCACCGTCTTGCAAATTCAGCTCCCGACAATTAAGGTTGACTAATTCAGACAGTCGCAAGCCGGAACCGTACATCACTTCAAGCATGGCTCTATCACGCACTGAGAGCGGGTCGTTATATTCAATATTAAGCAGTTGATTGATTTCATCGATATCGATATTTTTAGGCAGATGTTGCCCTAATTTAGGATTTAAAACACTTCGAGCAGGGTTGGCGCTAACCAGATCACACTTAATCATCCAATCATAAAAGCTACGCAAGGCGGATAAGCGTAATGACAGACTTCTTGCCTGCAATCCAGCCCGTTTACTCTGACTGATTAATAATCTGACGGCTGATGAATCGAGATCTTGCCAGCAGGGTATCTCGCTATCTTTTAATAAGCCGATAAGTGCATAAAGTTGGCGTCGATAATTAATTTGGGTATTTAAACTAAGCTGTTTTTCAGATTTTAAATAATCTAGAAATTGTTCAACCGGCTGAGTTAATAATGGTAAATCATTTTGTGCAGATTGATCCATTACGATTCCTTACTTTTTACGCATTACCCATCTTTCAATTAAAATGGGTAATATTTCGCAGATTTTTTCTAAAAGTAATGTGCCTTGTCCTGCTTGATAATGCTGTGAATCCGGGCTGGTAAAGATTAAAAGACCTAAATCACCAAATTTACCAAATAATGATAACGCCACCGATCCAATATAACCATGTGTTGGAAATAGAAAATCGACTTCTGTTGAATTTAACCTGCCTAAATAATATTGGCTATATTGTAGATGCCTAACACGGATAAAATCAAACTGTGAAGCGTTTAAAGCGAGGTTGTGATAGTTTGACGGCGCATTTAGTAACCATTTGTCATCAAACAGATATAAATAAGCGCCGCTAAGTCCTAGCGCTTTTGCCCAGCTATTGAGTGAGAGGATAAGTTCATCTAAGCTATTGGCTTTGATTAATTGAAGCTGTAAGTACAGCATATCACTAAATAGTCGTTCATTAGCGATAGCGTGCTCCATTAATAATGTGATTTCAGATTCCAACTGGCTGATTTTATTACGCTGCCTTGCCATATGCCATTCAGGTAAGGAAATAATCCCCCGCACCGGATGCGGTACCCGCATCTGTTCAATACGTGCCGCATTACGGATAAAAAAATCCGGATTATCGATAATATATTGACTGACAATTTCATCATTTAATTCAATCGCTGAATTTTGATGCTCAGCGCATTTTGCGCTCTCTATCTGGGTATCTTTAGCAACCATAATCAACTTCTATTGTTTTATCATTAGTAAGATTTATTTTCGTTATGCGATAAACGCCAGTTTTCGTACCAAAATATGGCTAAATTTGATTATCACAAAATCGACTATACTGCTATAAATCCGTCATAAACGTGTGTCGCCGGACCTGTCATAAATAGCGGGTGATCATCGCCTTTCCATTCAATCAGTAATTTACCGCCCGGCAAATTCACATTGACACTTTGATTTAATAAGCCTTGATTAATCCCGACAGCAACGGCTGCACAAGCGCCTGTCCCACAAGCTTGAGTTTCGCCAACGCCACGTTCAAAGACCCGCAAATTGATATTATTGCGATCGATAATGTGCATAAAGCCAATATTAGCCCGCTCCGGAAAGCGTTCATGCTGTTCTAATAATGGCCCTATGGTTGCCACAGCGGCAGTGACAATGTTATCCACTTGTACAACGCAGTGTGGATTACCCATTGAGGCAACACCACATAAAATAGTCTGCTCTTGCGCCCGAATGATATAAGTCTTCTCTTCTTTATTGGCTTTAAAAGGAATTTTATTCGGTTCAAATATTGGTGTGCCCATATTGACCCGCACGGTTTCATCATCGTTGACGGTTAATACGATGTTGCCTTTCATTGTGCTAACTTTTAAGACTCGTTTTTTGGTTAAGCCTTTTAATCGAACAAAACGGGCAAAACAGCGTGCACCATTTCCACACTGTTCCACTTCGCTACCATCCGAATTAAAGATTCGATAATGAAAATCACTTTCTGGCGAGTAAGGTGGCTCAACAATGAGTAATTGATCAAATCCAACGCCGGTATATCTATCGGCCATACGTTTAATCATTTCAGCAGAAAGATGAACATTTTGCGTCACCGCATCAATAACCATAAAATCATTACCGAGTCCATGCATCTTTGAAAAGTTCATCTTTGTCTACCTTCTGTATTAACACACTGTTTTTTTTTAGTTTATTATAATTAATGGCTATCACCTATTTTGTTTAGCCACAAACTGTCAATTGTTTGCTAAGTCAATCTACCATTGAAACAATAATTAAACCTGTTCACCACGCCATAAATCAGCAAACGTTTCACGTTCACGAATGATTTTATGTTGATCATCAATCAACATCACTTCGGCGGGGCGTGGATGACTGTTATAGTTTGATGCCATACTAAATCCATAAGCGCCGGCACTGCATATCACTAACAGATCATCTTGTTTAACGCTAAGCTCACGTTGATAAGCTAAAACATCACTCGATTCACAAATGGGTCCAACGACATTATAAAGATAGCTTTGATCGCAAGATTGTGGCGCTTTTGCCGGTAATACTTTCATCCAAGCTTGATAAAGCGCTGGTCTGATTAAATCATTCATACCCGCATCAACAATAGCAAAATGCTGATCATCTTGATGTTTAGTATATTCAACTTTAGTAATCAATATGCCACTATTAGCAACAATAGATCGCCCCGGTTCAAAGAGAATTTCCAGTTCAGGATAAGGGGCTAATTTTTGTTTTAATGCGGTAATAAGGGCTGATATTGAAGGGGGCTTTTCGTTATCATAACACACGCCCAGGCCGCCACCTAAATCGATATGTTCAAGGGTGATGTTATGCGCTTTGAGCTTATCAACTAACGCTAAAATCCGATCAGCAGCATCAACAAAGGGTGATAGTTCTGTCAATTGCGAGCCGATATGGCAATCAACACCGACTATTTTAATGTGAGGTAATAATTGCGCTTTTTGATAAGTTTCTAAGGCTAATTGATAGCTGATTCCAAATTTATTTTCCCGTAATCCGGTTGAAATGTAAGGGTGGGTTTTTGCATCAACATCGGGGTTAACTCGTAACGAAATGGCGGCAATTTTACCTAACTGTTCGGCTATTTCGTTAATGCGGTATAGTTCCGCTTCGGATTCAACATTAAAGCATTTAATACCAACTTCTAAAGCCCGTTTGATTTCAGCAACAGATTTTGCTACACCGGAAAAGACAATTTTTTTCGGATCGGCTCCGGCCTTTAAAACACGTTCCAGCTCGCCTTGTGAAACAATGTCAAATCCAGCACCTAATTTAGCTAATAAGCTTAATACCGATAGATTGCTATTTGCTTTTATCGCATAACAAATTAAGTGCTTACATTCTGATAGTGGCGCTTGATAAGCCTTAAACTGCTCAACTATATCATCTGCCGAATAAACATATAATGGCGTCCCATAGTGCTCAGCCAGATCTGTTATAGCAATGTTTTGAGCCAATAATTGGCCATTGCGATAATGTAGAAAATCCATATTTGCTTCCTGTTAAACTATTTTAATAACATAAAAGAAATGCTCGATTGATAAGAGTTATTGGTAGGATGATAAAGAGGCCCTTTTAACCCACAGCCAACTAAAGTCAATACGACTAAACATAGAGAAAATAATTTTATTGTAGATTGCATAGATTATTCACAATTTATTCAATTTGATAATTGTTATCTATATTACACGATAGCCCTATTCGTGCAAAGAATAAATCTCGATAACTTAACTTATTATCAAGGTTTTTGGCAGAAATTGGTAAATTGGTAGGCATTGGTTATAGGCTAATATAGGTTAATATTTGAGCGATAAATTGTGCGGGGATTAACGGTGGAGTGGTTTTTATATGGAAACGTGGGTGTTTTCTGAAAGTTCTGGTCAAAGATTTGTGTTTTTTGCTTAAACACCTATATTTTCTGAAAGTTTTTGACAAGGTTTTTATTCCGTTAAAAGTTGCGGGTTTTTGGTTTGTAGGTTTCGGACGCTGTGAATTTGTCGATTTTTTCATTTCGGTGTCTGCGTCCGAATAGGGGGATTTTTTGCGAAATTCCCCTATACCCCCTCGCAGCACCGCCCAAAGCGGTCTTCGACTGCCCTCCGCCTTCGTTCGGTCTTAACGCACCGGCGCTGATTTGTTCCTGACAAAGCAGCGCCTCGCCAAACATCCTTGTTTGGCGTGCTAACCTCGCTCAGTTGTCGGCACTTTGTGAAGGTGCGGTCTGGTGCACTTGTTTACTTTTGGGAAAAGTAGAGGTATGGGTTTTGGGATATTTTAGAAATATCTAAAACTTTTTATACTAAAACGTAGGTGTTTTCTGAAAGTTCTTGTCATTTTTTGTGTTTTTGCTTAAACACCTATATTTTCTGAAACTTTTTGACAAGGTTTTTTATTTTCTTTGACAGTTGCAGGTTTTTGGTTTGTAGAGGTTTCGGACGCTGTTAATTGGTTGATATTTTCAGTTCAGTGCCTGCGTCCGAATAGGGGGATTTTTTGCGAAATCCCCCTATACCCCCTCGCAGCACCACCCAAAGCGGTCTTCGACTGCCCTCCGCCTTCGTTCGGTCTTAACGCACCGGCGCTGATTTGTTCCGGACAAAGCAGCGCCTCGCCAAACATCATTGTTTGGCGTGCTAACCTCGCTCAGTTGTCGGCGCTTTGTGAAGGTGCGGTCTGGTGCACTTGTTTGCTTTTGTGAAAGGCAACGGTATGAGTTTTTGGGATATTTTTAAAAATATCTTAAGATTTTGTTTTTATACTAAAACATGGGTGTTTTCTGAAAGTTCTTGTTAATGGGTTGTGTTTTTTGCTTAAACACCTATATTTTCTGAAAGTTTTTGACAAGGTTTTTATTTCGTTAAAAGTTGCGGGTTTTTGGTTTGTAGGTTTCGGACGCTGTTAATTGGTTGATATTTTCAGTTCTGTGCCTGCGTCCGAATAGGGGGATTTTATGCGAAATCCCCCTATACCCCCTCGCAGCACCGCCCAAAACGGTCTTCGACTGCCCTCCGCCTTCGTTCGGTCTTAACGCACCGGCGCTGATTTGTTCCGGACAAAGCAGCGCCTCGCCAAACATCCTTGTTTGGCGTGCTAACCTCGCTCAGTTGTCGGCGCTTTGTGAAGGTGCGGTCAGGTGCACTTGTTTGCTTTTGTGAAAGGCAACGGTATGAGTTTTTGGAATATTTTTAAAAATATCTTAAAATTTTGTTTTTATACTAAAACATGGGTGTTTTCTGAAAGTTCTTGTTAATGGGTTGTGTTTTTTGCTTAAACACCTATATTTTCTGAAAGTTTTTGACAAGGATTGTTGGCGTTTTTGTATGTATTAATATTGGTTTTTAAAAATTTTTAAAATATCCTTTTTATACTAAAACATAGGTATTTTCTGAAAGTTCTTGGCATAGGTTTATCGTTTTATACTGAAACGCATATAGTTTCTGAAACTTTTTGACAGGTTTTGGCGGTTTTTAGGCATTGATGTATTTTTGCCGTTCGGGGAGCCAGCAGTCGATGAGTGCTTTGGCTTGTTGTGGGTGGTGTTGTTGGATGTTTTGGGCATAGTTTTGTATTTGGCTTATTAGATGCTGATCACGCATTAAATCGACGACTTTAAAATTTGCCACGCCCATTTGTCTTGTTCCTAATATTTCGCCACTGCCTCGAATTTCTAGATCTTTTTGAGCGATGACAAAACCATCGTTACTTTGTCGCATGACTTCCATGCGTTCTCGTGCCACTTTACTCAGTGGTGCTTGGTACATTAGTATGCAATGTGATACGGCGCTTCCCCGCCCTACCCGGCCTCGTAACTGGTGTAATTGTGCTAAGCCTAAGCGTTCGGCGTTTTCAATAATCATCAAGCTTGCATTAGGGACATCAACGCCAACTTCAATGACGGTTGTTGCTACCAGCAGTTGAATTTGTCCTTCTTTGAATTTTTGCATTACGGATTGTTTTTCATCCGATTTCATTTTGCCATGTACTAGTGCTATGGATAGATGCGGTAATTTTTGTTGTAACTCTTCAAGGAGTTGTTCCGCCGCTTGAGCATCGAGCGTTTCGGACTCTTCAACTAATGTGCACACCCAATAAACTTGACGATTTTCAAGGCATGCTTGGCTCACTTTTTCGATAATTTCATCACGGCGAGAATTTGGTATCACCACTGTTGTTACCGGCGTTCTACCGGGTGGTAATTGGTCAATGATTGATACATCTAAGTCAGCATATATGGTCATTGCCAGTGTGCGTGGTATCGGGGTTGCGGTCATGATTAGTTGATGCGGGTGGATGGCTTGTTTGATCCCTTTTTGCCAAAGCGTTAAACGCTGATTAACACCAAATCGGTGCTGTTCATCAATGATGACTAATCCCAATTTAGCAAACTCGACTTTATCGATAAATACGGCGTGGGTGCCGATTAATAAAGTGATCTCACCACTTTTGATACCTTCATAACGTTGCTTTTTATTTTTGGCGGTTAATCGTCCGGATAACCAATCAACGTTGATGCCCAGTGGCGTAAACCATTGTTTGAAATTATGATAATGTTGTTCGGCAAGGATTTCTGTTGGCGCCATTAACACCACTTGTTGGCCATTTTCAATCGCATTTAACGCCGCTAAGGCAGCAACTAAGGTTTTACCCGATCCCACATCGCCTTGAATTAACCGCATCATGGGTACCGGTTTGGCCATATCTTGATAAATATCATGCACTACTCGTTGTTGGGCTTGAGTTGGGCTAAACGGTAGTGAGGCTAAAAATGGGTTAATTAACTGCCGAGTAATATGCATCGGATAAGCTTGCTGTTTTTGATTATCGGTCTTTAACAGCAACATGCTTAAATGGTAGCTGAGCAGCTCTTCAAATATAAATCGCTTGATAGCGGGATGTTCGCCGTTGGTAAGTTGGTTGATATCGGTATCAATAGGCGGATTATGAATGATATTTAACGACTCAAGTGCCGGTAAAAATTGGCTTGCTAACGGTTGCGGTAATACCTCTTGAGGTGGATTACGCTTTAATAGCAATAGTGCGGCTTGAATCAGTTTGCGAATAACATTTTGGGTTAAGCCGTGCGTTGTTGGGTAGATCGGCGTGTACCTTTCTTGAGTTGCGTCAGCGTGTACCGATTGACTATCACGGTTTGAGTGCACTTTATATTGCGGATGAATAATTTCCCGATAGGTTTTACCACTTTTAATCTCACCGTAAGCACTCACCCAGCTTCCCACCGCTAAGGAGGCTTTTATGCCGGCATTAAAGTGCATAAATCTTAAAACCGCCATGCCCGTTTCATCTTGAATATAGCACAGCAACATCTGTTTGCGTCGAAAGACAACTTCAGTTTTGATGATGCGACCTTCAATAGTGGTATGCTCACCAATAGCCGCTTGATTAATGGCACAAGTGGAGGAGCGATCTTCATAGCGCATCGGAAAATGCAGTAATAGATCTTGAACGGTATCAATCCCTAATGCATGAAATCTTTTTTCTAAGTTATTGCCTATCCCGCTTAATTGAATTAACGGGACACGGCTAAAAAAACGATCGTTCATCATCACTAGTTGATATTACGTGTAACACTCACCACGTCTTGTTGTAGTGAGAGTTTTCGCATCAGTTCATTAAGTTGTTGAGCATTTTTGACTTCAATTTGCAAAATGATTGTGTAAATTTGCCGATCTTTCTCTTCAGTATTAAGCCATTGCAGATGCGCTTTTTCGTCATTAATAATGGACAGTATATGACCTAATGAACCTTGATTATTTAAGATATCTACCCAAATTTCAGCAACAAAAAATTGCTCGATATTTGGCGCCCATTTTAAGCTAATGTACTTTTCCGGGTTATTTTGATAGCCAGTGATATTACGACAAGATTCGTGGTGCACCGTTAATCCTTTTTCGGGACTAACATGACCGATTATCGGATCGTTCGGAATAGGATGACAACATTTAGAGAATGTCACTAACACCCCTTCACTGCCGGTGATAACTAAGGTTTTATTTGAATCTGAGTCATTGTGCAAAAGCTCTTTATGCTCTAAACCTTTGGCAATGAAATGGCTCATAATATTACCTAAGCCAATTTCCGCCAACACATCATCAAACGTTTGTAATTGCGCTAATTCAACAATACGAGATTTTTGCTTCTCTGAAAGCGATTCAATACCACCCGATTTGATTAACGAAAGATTGAGCAAACGTCGACCTAATTCGATCGCATCTTCACGTTTTAAGGTTTTTAAGGCTTGGCGAATACGTGAACGTGCTTTAGCGCTCACTACAAAGTTAAGCCAATTGGCATTTGGTCGCCCTTCCGGCGAGGTAATAATCTCAACTGTTTGCCCGTTGCTTAATGGTTGAGAAAGTGGATAAGGTTTGCGATCAACAACTGCGCCGATACATTGATAACCGATATCGGAGTGAACGGCATAGGCAAGATCTACCGGCGTCGCTCCTTCCGGTAATTGAACGATTCGTCCTTTAGGCGTAAAGACATAGATCTCTTTTGGGAACAGATCGGATTTGACATTTTCAATAAATTCAAATGAATTACCGACACTTTGTTGCAACTCTAACAGACTTTGCATCCAGCGTTGCGCTTTAATTTGGGCGGTGGTGTGGGTTAACTCATCGTTCTCATTATAAACCCAATGGGCAGCAACCCCCATTTCGGCCATTTGATCCATATCTTCGGTACGAATTTGTACTTCGACCGGTGTACCATGCGGACCGATTAATGAAGAGTGCAAAGATTGGTAGCCATTGGCTTTAGGTATGGCGATATAATCTTTAAAGCGATTGAGTCGAGGCTTATATAAATTGTGTACTAAGCCCAGCGCACGATAGCAAGCATCGACATCCTTCACCACAATCCGAAATATGTAGATATCCATAATGGAGTGAAAGTGTTGTTCACGAAGTTGCATTTTTTGGTAAATGGCATAGATATTTTTTTCCAGCCCTTCAACTTGTGCTTCAATGTTGGCTTCGGCTAATCGACCTGTGATTTCAGACAAGATCTGTTGGATTAACTCTTTTCGGGTGCCACGTGCCGCTTTAACAACCTTTTCCAGCACTTTGGCTCGATTAGGGTGCATGGCGGTAAAACCTAAGATCTCAAGCTCAGTTTTGATATGATGAATCCCTAAGCGATGCGCTAACGGCGCATAAATTTCCAACGTCTCTTTGGCAATACGACGGCGTTTATCCGGTCTTAATGCACCTAAAGTGCGCATGTTATGGGTTCGGTCGGCAAGCTTGATTAAAATGACACGAACATCTTCGGTCATGGCGAGTACCATTTTACGAAAATTTTCGGCTTGGGCTTCTTGTCGGTTACGAAATTTTAATTTATCAAGTTTTGAAACACCTTCAACCAATATGGCAACATGTTTTCCAAACTCTTTAGTAATATCTTGAAAGGTGACAGGCGTGTCTTCGATTGTATCGTGTAATAATGCGGCGATAATGGTTTCATAATCAAGCCGCATATCCGCTAAAATGGTTGCGACCGCAACCGGGTGCGTTATATAAGGTTCGCCACTACATCGGAATTGCCCTTCATGTGCTTTTTGAGCAAAGAGGTAGGCATTTTGAATAAGTTCAACTTGTTTAGCCGGAAGATAAGATGCCACAACCTCTTTTAAGCTATCAAAATATTGCATAGGCAATTCTCAGCAAAGCTTATTCGTACGAGGGAGTATTTTCTAAAAGAACTGACTCGTGAAGTGTTGAACGTACTTCAGCCTCTTCATCCTGACGCGCTTGGAAATCAGCAGTATCTAAAATCTGTTTATTAACAAGTCCATCTTCGATTTCACGTAAAGCAACCACGGTTTCTTTATCGTTTTCTTCGGGGATAAGGGGTGATTTATTTTCGACTTGCAATTGACGAGCACGGCGTGCCGCAACTAAAACGAGATCAAAGCGATTACCAATTTTTTCTACTGCATCTTGGACAGTTACACGTGCCATTTTTACCTCTAATATTTTTTACTTAATTGCTTCAATTGAAAGATCCAGTATTCTACTTAATTTTGTATGGAATTGTCCATACTAATCTTGTTTCGAATAACCAAAATCAGTGAGTAATAAAATCAGACAAAGCAGAATTAGCTAGTTGATTATGTCTAACCAAGCATTTTTTCCAACAATTTCGGGCATCTTTAATAGAAATCGACGCAAGCTATCTAAAGCGATTGCAGAAAATATCCGTTGCTCAACTGATCGATTGTATACTCGACCAGTATACTTTAAATTAAATGTGCATACCTGTTTTGCGGTTGCAATCATTAACATAAATTGACTGTTTTTTTCTCTAAAATTAACAATGCCTAATGCGATATCGGCCTGTTGTTGTTTTAAAGCTTGTAACAAATAACTTTCGGGATCTACTGTTAATATGGGGACAACTTCTGATTTAACAACTGGCGCATCCGATTGAAATAATTGG
This sequence comes from Gilliamella sp. B3892, assembly GCF_026536305.1. Classification (NCBI taxonomy): domain Bacteria; kingdom Pseudomonadati; phylum Pseudomonadota; class Gammaproteobacteria; order Orbales; family Orbaceae; genus Gilliamella; species Gilliamella sp. B3892. The sequence continues at coordinate 559,526 of NZ_JAFNOK010000001.1, read as the reverse complement.
TAGCCAATCATGCCGGCCGACTGCTGTTCAATCACAATCAAGGTTTGATTGGTTTCATGCAACAGTTTTGCAACCACTTCAGCAAGACCGACCTCGCCATGCTCAGCCAATACGCCTTCATAAAGTAAATTGTCGGCAACAATCTGTTTGATTTGTGCCCATATTTGATCCATTTGGTTTTGCAGATGCTCAAAGCCGGTTAGCTTGATTTCAATAATCGGCATAGCGGCACGATAACCAACCACAATATTGGACGGAATATCGAGCTTTTGCTCGATTTCGCTGGCAAGGTCACTCTCTGTTCGTCCCATAGTAGTTAACCGATAGCACAGTGGCTTTTCTAAGATTGGAAATGTCGATTTTATCTGTGGCAAGATTGAAAGGCGCATCATCTCCTGAAATTCTCTCGGTACGCCGGGGGTAAAAAATACCTGACAACCATTAATTTGCATCTTAAACCCACAAGCGGTGCCAATCGGATTATCAATGACGCTCGCACTTTGCGGCAACATCGCCTGCTTTACGTTGCTAGCTGGCATGGTTTTGCCACGGCTTAAATAGTAATGTTCAATGTGCATTAACCACTGTTGATTGAGTTGCAACATCTCATTATTAGCGTTTGCAGCGGCTTGCGCTGTTAAATCATCGCTGGTTGGTCCCAGTCCGCCATTAACAATCAAGATATCATTACACAAAGTACGTTCTTGTAGTGTCTGGCTCAATTGATGCAAGTTATCGCCAACGGTATGACGAGCGGTGATCAAAATACCTTCGTGAAATAAAAAATCAGAAAGCCAAGCGGCATTGCTATCGAGGATTTGGCCGTATAAAACCTCATCACCGGTACTAAGCATTTCAATCCTAATACTATTTGTTCGCTGTTTCATAACATTCCTTAATCATGCATTGACAATCGGCAAAGTAATTTACTTAATCATCATCGATTTCATCTTCGGTCTTGTTTTCCATATGCTCTTTACTTTGGACTAATCGAACGGCGAAATAGAGATCATAAGCAAAATCCAGATAATGACTATCCGGTTTAATATTCATCTGTTTGAACCAGTTTTTCAACGTCTTTCGTCGGCCGGATAAGATTAATGTCACGTTTCGCACTTTCAATGATTTCACCAGCTCATCAATGCCGGATAATACGCTAACATCTTTATAGGTAAAACAAGGGATAGCATCGACTATAACATAATTAATCGGCTCTTCAGACTCGTCAATATAGCTAATAATTCTGCGTTTAAAATAAGCGATATTAAAATAGGTCAACGGCGAATTAAAACGATAAATAAGGGTGTTTTTTAACGGCTGTACATCTTGCCCGATTGAGTGAATTCGGCCGCTTTCATCCATACCTAATAGCTGATCTTTTGGTCTAAATACTCGGCGCAAAAATAAAAACAGCCCTAACAATACCGCTAACGCCATGCCAGGAATAATGCCAATAACTAACACCGAAATAAATGTTGTTAAACTCAGGTAAAACGCATCACGATCAAATTTAAAAAAGCGCTTTATAGTTTGAAAGTTAATTAGCGAAATCGAAGAGTAGATCAAAATCACACCTAAAACGCAAGTTGGGATATATTTTAAGGGGGATAAAAACAGTAACACCACAAGACCAATAATAATAGCGGCGATAATTGAAACCAGTTGCGTTTTACCGCCATTGGCATCGTTAACGGCTGTTCGGGAAGATGTGCCACTGACCACAAAACCTTGCGATAAACCGGCAGCAATATTGGCCATTCCTAATGCTTTAAATTCGACATCGGCATTGGTTTCATAATTATTTTTCGAGGCAAAACTACGCACGGTTATCATCATACTCACAAAACAGATAATAGCGATATTGAGTGACGGCACCACCAGATCCCGCATCAATCCTTTATCAAAATCAATCCAAGATTCCATTGGAATAAAATCACTGGTCACATCGCCGATTATGCGAACATTGTAACTGTCAAAGTTAAATAACCATGAAAGGAAAGTCATAATCACAACGGCAAAAAGTGGCGCCGGATAACGGGGTCTTATCCGTTTTAAGCCAACTAAAATCACTAAAGTTAAAAACGAGACGAACGTTGTTAACAGGTGAATTTGCGATATCTTAAATGGAAAATAGACAACTCGCTCAATCAAATAGGAATAATCGTAGCGAAAACCTAACGCCTTAGCCAACTGATCCACCATTATGGTAATTGAGATACCATTTAACAGACCAATTAAGATAGGTTGACTAAGTAAATCCGCCAATGCGCCAAGATGAAGTTTGCCGGCAATGATGCACCAAATACCGATCATAATGGTCAGTATTACCACAAGTTGCCAACGCAATATTGGGTCATTGGCGGCTAAAGGAAACACAACGGCAGCGACCACAGCACACGTTGCAGTATCGGGACCAACAATTAATTGTCGGGACGATCCAAAAAGCGCATATACAATTAGCGGTAAAATGGTTGAGTATAATCCGGCAATCGCCCCGACTCCCGTCAGCTCAGCATAAGCGATAGAAACCGGTAACGAGACAGCTGCCACTGATAAACCGGCTTTAACATCATTTCCAAAATAATGACGTTTATAGTGCAACATCGTAGCAAGTCCGGGCATCCATATTAATATTTTTTGCCATATTGATTTGTTGGTCGCTTTTTCCATGATGATCCCTACTTTCCGGCTATGCTCATATTATCTATCAAAATAGAACCACATTTAATGCTACTTCGGGTTTCAATATCATTGCCGATTGCAACGATATGTTGATACATATCACGCAGATTGCCAGCAACGGTAATTTCGTTGACCGGATATTGGATTTGGCCGTTTTCGACCCAAAAACCGCTGGCACCTCGTGAGTAATCGCCTGTCACATTATTTACCCCTTGCCCCATTAACGAAGTTATGAGCAAGCCTCTATCTAATTTTCTCAACATCGCCTGAAAATCGGCATCAGTTTGGCTCGGCGAGACAAACCAGTTATGAATACCCCCAGCGTGCCCGGTAGTGGCTAAACCCAGCTTACGAGCTGAATAGTTACCTAATAGGTAAGTTTGTAATACACCGTCTTGAATAATATTACGCTCAACGGTTTTCGTCCCTTCACTATCAAACGGTGATGAACCAACACCTTTTAACACATGGGGATCTTCAAAAATAGTGAGCCATGAAGGAAAAATCTGCTTGCCAACGCTATCTAGCAAAAAAGAGGATTTACGATAGATAGCACCACCACTTATTGCACCGCACAGATGCCGGATAAGCCCAACAGCGACTTCAGCAGCAAAAAGCACCGGCACTTGCATGGTCGCAATCTGTTTGGCACCTAAATGCGATACGGTGCGCTCTGCCGCTTGCTCACCCACCCATTTCGCCGACTCGAGTAGATCGAGGTCACGTGATGAGGTATAAGCGTAATTTCGCTCCATTTGCCCATTTTGCTCGGCAATGACCGAACAAGATAATGAGTGAGAGCTAGTGCAATAGCCCTCAAGCATCCCCAAACTATTACCATAAACATACACCCCATATCGGCTGCTAAAATAACCGCCGTCACTACTGACTAAATTAGAGTGATTCAGCGCCATTTGTTCCGCTAAGGTTGCTTGTTCTATCGCTTTATCAACATTTAAATCACTTGGGTAAAAAAGATCTAAATCCGGCGCATTAAACGCCAATGACTCAACATCACCCAAACCTGAACAAGGATCGGGTGAGGTGTATTGCATAATATTAATTGCCATATCAATGGTTTGTGATATCGCTTGCGCCGTAAGATCGTTGGTTGAGGCGCTGCCTTTTCGTTGGTTTTGATAAACGGTAATGCCTAAAGCGCCGTCGCTATTAAATTCGACATTTTCAGCTTCGCCTGACCGAGTACTCACATTAATGCCGGTAGCTTGATTAATTGACACTTCAACCGAATCAACTCTGGATTTAGCTTGTTTAATTGCATCAGCTACCACATTAGATAAATGCTCTTTTTGCTTGATAGCTTGTTTTTTTATTTGATCAATACTCATTTCATTATTTTCTACAATTCTGCTAGTGATACGTTATAATAAGCCAGAATTGAATTTTAGTTAACAAAAGAAATCATATGAACAACAATCAAGAGACAAATTTTGATCCAGACTGTGCTGATGAGGAAATTATTTACGTGAGTAAAAGCGAAATAAAAAGAGACGCTGAGGCACTTAAAAAATTGGGTATTGAACTGATCAATCTGAGCAAAAATGAAATTGCCAAAATTCCACTCGATGAAGATCTCCTTTGCGCTATTGAGTTAGCCCAAAAAATCAAAAAAGAGGGATACCGAAGACAAGTTCAATACATTGGTAAACTTTTGCGAAGCCGTGATATCGAACCCATTACACAGGCACTCGATAAACTGAAGAATCGTCACAATCAACAAGTTGCCATGCTGCATAAACTTGAAAAGTTGCGTGATGATCTGATTCAAACCGGTGATGCCGAAACGATTATAGGTCTATTCCCCTCAGCTGATAGACAACAGTTACGCACATTTGCCCGTTTAGCAAAAAAAGAGTTAGAAGCGAACAAACCACCTAAAACAGCGAGACAGATTTTTCAATACCTAAAAGAATTGAGCGACGCAGAATAAATTTTATACTGTGTGCTTATTACTAATCATTAATCAATATTTATTAACAAATCAAAGATAGAGGATACAATAATGGGACTTTTAAATGTACCAGCAGGTAAAGAATTACCAGATGATATTTATGTTGTGATCGAAATTCCGGCCAACGCTGACCCGATCAAATACGAAGTTGATAAAGACACCGGTGCTGTTTTTGTTGACCGTTTTATGGCAACAGCTATGTTTTACCCATGTAACTACGGTTATATCAATCACACATTATCACTAGACGGCGATCCTGTTGACGTATTAGTTCCGACTCCTTACCCATTACAACCAGGTTCAGTGATTCGTTGTCGACCTGTAGGCGTATTAAAAATGACTGACGAAGCAGGTAGTGACGCTAAATTAGTTGCTGTTCCACACACCAAACTTTCAAAAGAATATGATCACATCAAAGATGTTGATGATTTACCGGAATTATTAAAATCGCAAATCAAACACTTCTTTGAGCAATACAAAGCGCTTGAAAAAGGTAAATGGGTTAAAGTCGACGGTTGGGATAATGCCGATGCAGCTCGTAAAGAGATTATTGAGTCTTACGAAAGAGCCAAAAATAAATAACCCTTATTTTTGACAAAAAAGTAAACGTTTTGATAAAGCCATAAAAAATTTTTTATGGCTTTTTTATTTTTGAACTTATTTTGACTTTCGAAATAACTTAAAAATCTCAACGATACAACAATTTGCCTTAAATCAAAATACCATGGTTTATACAAAAATTTTATAAAAAACTTCACCCTAACATGAAAAATTTGTCATTAATTTCTTGCTTTCGATTATAAATTATGCGGTAATAGTAATGGGCGAACAACACAAAGCATTATTATGAAAACGATTAACTACTGTAATTTACATTTTGTACATTATTTTAGGTAAGAATTTGACTATTAATCTTGTGTTACAGCCTACACGAGCCGAAAAGGCAAATTATTAATTATTGTTAGGATGTCTAGTAAATGAATAAGAAAACAGGCCAAGTAAAATGGTTTAACGAAAGTAAAGGTTTCGGTTTTATTACCCCAGCCGATGGTAGCAAAGACGTATTTGTTCACTTCTCAGCTATCTCTGGCGATGGATTTAAAACCTTAGCCGAAGGACAACAAGTCGAATTTGCGATCCAAGATAGCCCTCGAGGACCAGCAGCGGCTGAAGTTGTTGTTATCTAATTAGTATTAATATACTAAGCAAAAAACGTCCATTTTACTCAAATGGACGTTTTTTTATGCCGATAAATTACTTATTTATCAGAAATAAAAAAAGCGACCATAAAGGTCACTTTTTTTAATAATCTAAATTACTGTTAATTATTTAGCAACAACAGCAATTAAATCTAATACTTTGTTTGAGTAGCCAACTTCGTTGTCATACCATGCAACAAGTTTAACGAAAGTATCGCTGATTTGGATACCAGCAGTTGCATCAAATACAGAAGTACAAACTTCACCTAAGAAGTCAGTTGATACAACGGCATCTTCAGTGTAACCAAGAACGCCTTTCATTGGGCCTTCAGAAGCGGCTTTAATCACTTTACAGATATCTTCGTATTTAGCAGGTTTTGCTAAACGAGCTGTTAAGTCAACAACAGAAACGTCTGGAGTTGGTACACGGAAAGCCATACCCGTTAATTTACCGTTTAATTCAGGGATAACTTTACCTACAGCTTTAGCCGCACCAGTTGATGAAGGGATGATGTTTTGAGCAGCACCACGACCACCACGCCAATCTTTGTGAGAAGGACCGTCAACAGTTTTTTGAGTAGCTGTTGTTGCGTGAACAGTTGTCATTAAACCTTCAACAATACCGAAGTTATCGTTGATAACTTTAGCTAAAGGCGCTAAACAGTTAGTTGTACATGAAGCGTTAGATACGATATCTTGACCAGCGTAATCTTTATCATTAACACCCATTACAAACATTGGGGTACTATCTTTTGAAGGACCAGTTAAAACAACTTTTTTAGCACCCGCTTGAATGTGTTTACGTGCAGTTGCGTCATCAAGGAATAAACCTGTAGCTTCAGCAACAACATCAACACCAACTTCGTTCCATTTTAAATTTGCAGGATCTCTTTCAGCAGTAACACGGATTGTTTTACCGTTAACGACTAATTTGCCATCTTTAACTTCAACTGTACCGTCAAAACGACCGTGAGTTGAATCATATTTAAGCATATAAGCCATGTACTCAACGTCTAATAAATCATTGATAGCAACGATTTCGATGTCAGAACGTTGTTGTGCAGCACGGAATACAATACGACCAATACGGCCAAAACCATTAATACCTACTTTGATTGTCATAACAATTACCTTCTTTATTTGTGTTAAATGATAAAATAATTAGCAGTTAAACTACCAAATTTTTAAGGTTTATTCAAGCTGATTCAGAATAATTGGTAAGAATAAATTAAACAGAAAATTATCTTAATAATCATACGATATAGGTTACTGATATTTTAGATAAGATTGCGATTGGATTGGACAATAACTATGATAATTCTTAACGAAATTGCGCGATTTTAATTCATCATAATCAGACAACTTAACATCCCCTACCCGACTATGAGATAGTCAGGCTAATTTGTAATATTCATCTACATAAACTTGCCTTTTTAGGTTTAAATAAATTTTGCCAATTCAAATTGTTATTAATCGCTGACACTCAATTCAACGATATAAAAAGATTAAACCGTCATGCTTTAAGCTATATATAAGATATATTCGCCACGCATAATCAACCAGATAAAAGCGAAAGTTAAGATAATGGCAGTTATTATCACCATAACACCATTAGATTTGATAAGTTAAGAGCGTTTGAAAGAGCCTTTAATGATCTTTTGCTTACCCTTAGGCGATTACAATCAACAATCCCACAAGCTTCAATTTATGGGATTGTATTTAAAATAATTGTTGTGAAGTGATTATATCGAAGAAAGTCTGTCAACAAATCGACTTAAAAACTGTCTAACATCCGCACCTTGTTCACTCTCTGCTTCGTATTTTAATGTTGATTTAGATTTCGATTCACCCTCAGAGGAGTTACGATATTTGCTTGGCACATTTCCCGAATAGATATAATCGGTTTTTGTAGAAATTGCCTCACTACTAAATCGACTGGAATAATTAATATCACCACTTATATCAACTCGAGTGGTTATAGAATATTTCTTAGCATAGGTTATGGTCTTTAAATTGAAATGTTGCTCTTTATAAACCGGCACTTTAACCTTATTACCTTTATCATCGGTTTTTTCGGTCATTCGCTCTACGTACCTTTCTGTTTTAGCTTCATTGGTTTCATACGGTTTCATATGAATATAGTCAGATGTGGCATTAATATCTATGATGACATTAGCTTGAGAACTACGATCAACAAAGTATATATAATCCTCTTTAAAAACTTGTTTTACCCAATAAAGATAGTCGGAATCTTTAACATACACATTAACACGTCCCTGTAATTTACAACGACTCGCTCTAGCACTGGCATCACGATATTGGCCAAAATGTTGATACGCTAAATTGGCAGCCTCATAATTTTTAGCCGCTTCACGATAAGTCTCTCGTTTATAGGCTGTTTTTTCCAGTAGCGACGCTCTTTCATAGTACTCTTTTGCTAACGCAGTAACATGTTTTCTTTTATTATCCTCATAGAGTTTATAACTATCTTTATATTCGCCTAATGGCTTATAAACCTCCCAAGCTTTAAGATATTCTAAGGATGCTTCATTATAATTTCCTTGTTGCGAAAACGTTTTACCTAAATCATAGTGATGTTTTGCTTCAATATCCAATTGTTGCTTTTTAGCATTTTTATATAAAGTAAAAATATCTTTGTATTTATACCGTTCTGACCCTTTTAAATATAGGTTAGCTTTTAATTTGTAACTGTCACTATCGGTACCTTTTATCGAATTACCATAATCGTAATACTCTTTAGCGATAAGTTGATCTAATTTACTCGCTGCATATTTATCGTTAAAGAAAGCGACGGTTTGACTATAAAATCGATTAACTAACAATAAATTAATTTTTCTTAAAGATTCATAACTATCAATACGTGCTTGATAATCGGTACTCACACTACTATTAATGATTGTTTCGTAATGTGCCATTACATTACTAACCAAAACGCGTAACTTTTCGGCACTTTCATCATTAAATTTTGCTTCACCTTTTTCATTAATGTTCGATGTTAATAAACTAATACTTTCTACATATTGCCCTTGTTGGTAAGCTTTATCAGCCGTACGAACATGACAAGCGTTTAAACAAAATACTAACAAAATCGCTAAAACTATCCGCATATTAATTCCTTTCAAATTTAATTAATTATCAATCAAACATTTAGACTAGAAATCGTTTGATTGAGCGATTGTATGAAATCACACCCCGTTGTTTTTTTCATTTAATGCTAAATTTTTAAAGTGGAATTATGGATTAGGGGGATATGTGGTTTCGTATATAAATGAATTAAGAATAAATAAAGGATTTTCTGCGCAATAACATGATGTTTTGCGATATTGGCATAAGTTATATTAACTATACATCATTTGATGTAAAAAGAAATATCTTAATAATTTTAACCAGATATTTTTGACATTAAAAAATTTCTATTTATTTAGTTATGCTTAATCAATTGTATGAACAGCGCAATGCAAGATAGTTAATGCCAAATAGGAATAAAATTTTACCATTCTCTCCACATTTAATTTCCACTATAACTCGCTACTCCAAAATCCTGTAAATGCCATCTACCACAAATTAGCCTCTATTGAATAACAATAATCTGTTATAATAATCTGATTACTATATAATTTATTGAATGATAGCGCTTAGTGGCTTTTGGTTATTGTTATTACTAGAAGTAAGCGTAATTACACTATTGTTAATCAGATAATTATCTTTATTTAATTCATTGAAAATAAAAGTTGAAATATCACCATGATCGATCAAGAAAATTTAACCGACCACACGCCAATGATGCGGCAATACCTTAGACTCAAAGCGGAAAATCCTGATATTTTGCTGTTTTATCGAATGGGTGATTTTTATGAGATGTTTTATGATGATGCTAAGCGTGCTTCGCAGTTGTTAGATATCTCGTTGACTAAACGTGGTTCGTCCAATGGTCAGCCTATTCCTATGGCGGGTGTTCCTTATCATGCGGTTGAAAGTTATCTTGCTAAACTTATTTCACTCGGCGAGTCGGTTGCCATTTGTGAGCAAATTGGTGATCCGGCGACGTCGAAAGGTCCGGTTGAACGCAAAATTGTGCGTATTGTTACGCCAGGCACCGTAAGTGATGAATTGCTTCTTGAAGATCGTAAAGATAATCTGCTGGCTGCCATTTGGCAAAAACAAGCGCATTACGGCTATGCCACGCTGGATATTAGTTCGGGGCGATTTTTTATTTTTGAATGTGATAATCTTGAAGCGATGCAAGCGGAGTTACAGCGCACAAGTCCGGTTGAGTTACTTTATCCAGAAGATTTCGCCACCATGTCTTTAATCGAAAATCGAACGGGGTTAAGGCGTCGTCCGATTTGGGACTTTGATCTTGAGACCGCTAAACAGCAACTCAATTTGCAGTTTGGTACAAATGATTTGATCGGTTTTGGCGTTAATGATTGCTGTTATGCCCTTTGTGCGGCGGGTTGTTTACTTCAATATGTTAAAGATACCCAACGCACTGCCCTGCCGCATATTCGTTCTATTATTAAAGAGTCTGCCCTTGATTTTGTGGTGCTTGATGCTGCAACGCGTCGTAATCTTGAAATCACCGAAAATCTTTCCGGTGGTACCCAACATACTGTTGCCGACATTCTGGATAAAACCCAAACGCCAATGGGTAGCCGGATGCTTAAGCGTTGGCTTCATTCGCCTATTCGTAATGTCACGATTTTAGAAAATCGCCAAACTGCAATTAGTCAATTGCAAGATGATTTTGATCAGATTCAACCGGTATTGAAGCAAATTGGCGATCTTGAACGTATTTTAGCTAGACTGGCTTTGCGCACTGCTCGCCCTCGTGACTTTGCCCGCTTGCGAGATGCTTACAATCTTTTGCCAGAATTACAAGCATTGCTGTCTCATCATAGCTCACCTTATGTTGTTGCTTTGCGCGCCAAAATTAATCAGTTTGATCAAATTGCCGATTTATTAAATCGAGCAGTTGTCGATGCGCCGCCGGTTATTATTCGGGACGGTGGTGTGATTGCCAGTGGTTACAGTGCAGAGCTCGACGAGTTACGAGCGCTTGCTGACGGGGCAACTAACTATCTTGAACAATTAGAGATTCGAGAACGTGAAACGCTAGGCATTGATACCCTAAAAGTAGGATTTAATGCGGTGCATGGTTACTATATCCAAATTAGTCGAGGACAAAGCCACTTAGCGCCGATCCATTATACTCGCCGGCAAACACTGAAAAATGTTGAGCGTTATATTATTCCCGAACTCAAAGAGTATGAAGATAAAGTATTAACCTCAAAAGGGCGTGCCCTAGCGCTGGAAAAACAGCTTTATGAACAGCTTTTTGATCAGTTAATGCCCGATCTTGCCAAGATGCAAATGAGCGCCGATGCGTTGGCCGAACTCGATGTGCTAACCAATTTAGCCGAAAGAGCGTTAACACTCAATTATCATCGTCCAACGATTTCGGATAAAACCGGAATTGAGATCAATCAGGGTCGCCATGTGGTTATTGAGCAGGTGATACAAAATCCTTTTATAGCTAACTCACTAACGCTGTCACCCGATAGAAGACTGTTAATTATTACCGGTCCGAATATGGGCGGTAAAAGTACCTATATGCGACAAGCAGCATTAATTGTTCTGCTCACTTATATTGGTAGTTTTGTGCCAGCATCAAAAGCAGTAATCGGGCCAGTGGATCGAATTTTTACCCGTATTGGAGCGTCAGATGATTTAGCCTCCGGACGTTCAACGTTTATGGTTGAAATGACCGAAACCGCCAATATTATGCACAACGCAACTAAGCAGAGTTTAGTGTTAATGGATGAGATTGGACGAGGCACATCGACCTATGACGGTCTGTCATTAGCTTGGGCATGTGCTGAAAATCTGGCTAACGAAATCAAAGCCATGACACTATTTGCCACCCACTACTTTGAGTTAACCCAACTGCCGGAACATATGCAAGGCGTATACAATATCCATTTTGATGCCATTGAACATGACAATACCGTCGCTTTTATTCACGAAGTGTCCGAAGGCGCTGCCAGTAAAAGTTTTGGTCTTGCGGTTGCCGGATTAGCCGGCGTGCCTAAAGTGATATTAAAACGAGCGAAGCAGAAGTTGAAAGAGTTAGAAATGATTTCCAAACAAACGGCGCATAGTCATGTTGATCAATCTCAACTCTCTTTTGTCACCGAACCGGAATCGTCAGAAGTTGAACTAGCGCTGGCAAAAATCGATCCGGATGCGTTGTCCCCTAAACAAGCCTTAGAGATTTTATATCAACTTAAAAAGTTACTTTAAACACTTTACCTTGATTAAACCTTTATCAAGGTAGAATGATTAAAATTAGCAGATAGCAAATAATTACCGCCTAATTAAGTTTAATTAGGCGGTTAATTTTATTGCCAGTTTTTCTTTTTAGAGGTTTTACCTATACCCGGATTAAAGCTATTGGTAGGATCGAGCTGATGATAGAATTTTTTCAGATCATCATTTGCATGGTAAAGATGACCAACGTTATGTTCAGCCGGATACTGCGCCCCTCGCTGATCGAGTATGGCTAACATCTCTTGTTCAACCTGATTGCAATCTGTGCCTTTTTTCGCTAGATAGTCTTGATGAAATACCGAACAGAAGAAATGACCATAATACAATTTATGGATAAAGTGTTGGCTGATACTCTCCGGCAGGGTTTCGAACCACTGTTTATCATTACGGCGCAAAGCGATATCTAAGGCAACTAAATCTTCGACCGTTTTAGTATGCACATTTCGATAAATGGTTGCTGCACCGGCTGTGGCAAAACGGTGAAGCATGGCAGCTTCGGCCTCTTTTTTATTACAGGTAAAATAACTACCATTTCTGTTTTGGAAATATTGTTGTAAAAAAGCGGCGGCTTCAGCAATGCCGTTATCTGACATTTTTAATATCAAATGATGTTCATATTTATCACGATAAGCACGAATCGATTTCGGTAAATGATTAGGCAGAATTTTACAAACCGTCACAGCAAAGCGATCGGTAAAATTATTCGGGAAGAAAGGAATTTTACTGGTGATACGATCCACCCAATTTTTAAAAGCGTATAAGCGAGGAATAGTATCGGTACCTAATTTTTGTATCGCCAGAAAAATATGTTTACCGTAGACAGCAGCAATATCAAAGGCATCACGATGAATATACTCGCCTGAAACCGGTAAATTTTCAAAATTGCCTAAGATATGGCGTCGAATATCATCAAGCTCATTGGTATCGTTGGTACCAATATAAAAGACGGCGGTATCATCTTCTAGTGGGAAGGTATCTAATCGCACAGCGAAAACCATTAATCGGCCTGCGCTACCAGAGGCTTCGTAATGACGAGCCGGATCAGCATTAAAACGAGCTGGAGTATCGGCATCAATTTGGCGCACATGTTCTCGATAATCGTGATCATGCCCTGCGCCGGCATTATGTTCAATATCATCAGCGCTGTAGTTATGATTTTGCAGATTTTGTAAAATCGTTTCCGGATCATCGCCCAATTTAATACCTAAATGGTTGACCAAATGCAATTGGCCATTTTCATCCAATTGAGCAAAGACAGCCATTTGCGTATAGGCCGGACCGTGCTGAATTAAAGCGCCACCGGAGTTATTACACACGCCGCCCATTACCGAAGCACCAATACAAGATGAGCCAATAACAGAATGCGGGCCCCGATGATATTTTTTTAACTCTTTTTCTAACCGGAACAAAGTACTACCAGGCAAGCACACCACTTGTTCACCGTTTTCAATTACTTGAATACCGTCCAAACGACGTGTACTGACAATCACTATCGGTCTATCATAATCGTTTCCATCCGGGGTTGATCCACCGGTTAAACCGGTATTAGCTGATTGAGTGATAACAATGACATCGGCTTGAACACAAGCTTTTAAAACTTGCCATTGTTCAACTAGCGTTCCGGGCAACACCACGGCAATGGCATCGCCTTCACCAAAACGAATACCTTTGCGATAGGGTAAGGTGCGAGCGGGTTCGGTTAAGGTATGTTTTTCACCAACAATACGTTTTAACTGATCGATAAGGGCTGATGTATTTTGACTCATTTTTTTATCCTTTTAAGTTGCAATATCACATCAAATATAGTTGTCTATATTATAACCATTAATAATGAAAGCAAAGCTATTTTGTGCGTTAACAAGCATAATTTACACTTCATCAAATTTTAAAATTAATCATATAGTTAATCCTTAAAATTAGTGTGGGATTATCTGTCAAAATTCAAAGAACAATAAGCTTTTGTTTGCTTAAATCAAGGTGTAACAAAGCACAAAAAATGGGTGAGCAAATATCCCTAGTTAATTTTAAAAGATGACATAATCAGCGTTTTACGCTAAGTACACTTGTCAGTTATTTTATACTTAAACGTATATATTTTCTGAAACTTCTTGACAGAAATGGGCAACTGGTTAAACGCTAAAAATTGGAATGAAGTATCCTTATTTCATCTTAAAATAACTGATTCTGCGTTTCTCGCTTAATACACTAATCAGTTATTTTTATACTTAAACATATATATTTTCTGAAACTTCTTGACAGAAATAAGCTACAGACTAAACGCTAAAAATTGAAGTGAAGTATCCTTATTTCATCTTAAAAATAACAGAATCTGCGTTCTCGTTTAATACATTAGTCAGCTATTTTTATACTAAAACATATATACTTTCTGAAACTTCTTGACAGAAATGGGCAACAGATTAAACGCTAAAAATTGAAGTGAAGTATCCTTATTTCATCTTTAAAATAACAGAATCTGCGTTTCTCGCTTAATACACTAGTCAGTTTTTTATACTAAAACGTATATATTTTCTGAAACTTCTTGACAGAAATGGGCAACAGATTAAACGCTAAAAATTGAAGTGAAGTATCCTTATTTCATCTTAAAAATAACAGAATCGGCGTTTCTCGCTTAATATACTTGTCAGTTATTTTTATACTAAAACGTATATATTTTCTGAAACTTCTTGACAGAAATAGGCAACTGGTTAAACGCTAAAAATTGAATGAAGGATCCTTATTTTATCTTAAAAATAGCAGAATCTGCGTTCTCGTTTAATACATTAGTCAGCTATTTTTATACTAAAACATATATATTTTCTGAAACTTCTTGACAGAAATGGGCAACAGATTAAACGCTAAAAATTGAAGTGAAGTATCCTTATTTCATCTTGAAAATAACAGAATCGGTGTTTTTCGCTTAATACACTAGTCAGTTACTTTTATACTAAAACATAGGTTATTTCTGAAACTTCTTAACAAGCTGTTGTCGTTCTGTTGGGGTGTAAAAAGTCCATGCGACAAAGCGACTCACTTTTTGTCCTTGTGCCATAGGGACAATTTTGCTATCAATTGCGCCGACTTGCTTTAAATGTTTTTTGATTATCGGCAATGACTCTTTTTTGGATACCAAAGAAGTAAACCATAAACACTGTTTTTTATAGTGCACACTTTCTTGAATCATTTTAGTGATAAAAGCCGCTTCGCCACCTTGGCAGTAAAGTTCAGCATGTTGACCACCAAAATTAAGTATCGTTTTTTGCTTCGGATCGGTAAGTTTACATAAATTTTTAAGCTTGCGTTGCGTTGCAGCTAATGCTGCTTGTGCCGAGGCATGGAATGGCGGGTTACAGAGCGTTAATAGATAAAATTCGTTCGGTTTAATGATTTGCTTAAACATCGCCGATCGGTCTTTTTGCAATCGGCACGCTACTGAACCATTAAGAATAGGATTAGCTTTGACAATAAGTGATGCCACTTTAATCGCAGTAGGATTAATATCACTTGCCACAAATGACCAACCATACTCCGCACAGCCAATAATAGGATAAATGACATTAGCACCCGTACCAATATCGAGCACATGCACCTGATGACCAGTTGGAATATGGTTAGCATTATCGCTAGCTAATAGATCCGCCAAATAGTGAATATAATCGGCTCGACCGGGGATCGGCGGGCAAAGGAATTGATCCGGAATATCCCAATAACTTAAATGATAATATTGCATTAATAACGCTTTATTTAGCATTTTAACGGCTATCGGATCGGCAAAATCAATCGATAAATTGCCATATTGATTAACTTTTACAAAAGGGGCAAATTCCGGCAATTTTTGGATCAGCGTTTTAAAATCATAACCATGATTATGCTTATTTCGATGATGTAAAGGTGATGATTTAGGTGATGTAGATGATTTTTGCATGTCAAATCCAATGATAAAAAACACGCTATTATATCGGCTTTCAACCGAATAAGTAAAAAAAGTAATGCAATAATTATTTGCCGGTAACAAAAAAGCATAACGCCCAGCAAATCAATCTCTATTTGTCGGCGAGATTGGCTGCTCAGAGCAAAAGCCGGAAAATGGGCTTAGCCTGTCAGCAGCCAATAAAGGTCACTTTTCCGCTAAGATAACTCACTATTAACGGAAAAGGTTAATGCGCCCTAATCTAATTTAGGATGCTGATCAACTAGATCCTGACGTTGCTCTTGTAGGTTTTCAATCTGTTCATCAATATCTTCAACTTTTTGTTCAATGGAATCAAAGTGGTCAGATAAGATCGCTTTTGCCTCACTGCGATCTGATGCCGCCGGTGTGGCGCCTCGTAGGGGTTGATTGGCCGTTTCATTCATTTTTAATCCGGTTATCAATCCAATAATAGCCACCACCATTAAATAGTAAGCAGGCATATATAAGTTGCCACTTTCTTCAACCAACCAAGCGGCAACAGTTGGCGTCGCCCCGGCGATAAGTACGGAAATATTAAATGCGATTGCCAGTGCACTGTAACGAATACTGGTAGGGAAAATGGCCGGCAAAATTGAAGCCATTACCCCGGTAAAACAGTTTAATAGCACAGCTAAAATCAATAATCCCAAAAAGATAAGACCGATGATATCACTGTTTATCATGGCAAAAGCCGGATAGGCCAATATAAGTAAGCCTACACTTCCACCGACAATAAAAGGTTTACGTCCAATTTTATCGCTGATTAAACCAATCATCGGTTGGACAAATAGCATGCCTATCATGATAGCAATAATAATCAATACCCCATGATCGGTGTGATAATTTAAATTGTGCGATAAATAACTCGGCATATAGGTTAAAAGCATATAATAAGTCACATTTGTCACCATGACTAATCCTACACAGACTAAAAGACTCTTCCAGTACTGTTTAATGATTGTTTTTAATGTCATTTTTGGAGGATTGGCAATGTGATTTTGATCGTTGTTATCCATTTTATCGGTATGCTGTTGAAACGCCGGTGTTTCTTCGAGGGCGTGGCGCAGATAGAGACCAATTAAGCCAAGCGGCAGCGCAAATAAAAATGGAATGCGCCAGCCCCACGCTTGAAATTTAGCATCACCCATAATTGAGGAGAGCAGTACAACTAAACCTGCACCAACTAAGAAACCGGCAATCGATCCAAAATCAAGCCAGCTCCCCATAAAACCCCGTTTGCGATCCGGCGAGTATTCCGCAACAAAGATAGCTGCCCCCGAATATTCACCGCCAATCGAAAATCCTTGCGCTAATTTCGCCAAGAGTAGTAACAGTGGCGCAAAAATACCGATCGAAGCATAAGAAGGAATCAGTCCAATACAAAAAGTACTTAATGACATAATGATGATTGTGACCGATAAAACTTTTTGCCGACCAAATTTATCACCAAGAATACCAAAGACTAATCCGCCTAATGGGCGCACTAAAAACGGTACCGAAAACGTTGCTAAAGCAGCCACAACTTGTACGCTAGGTGAAGCATCGGGAAAAAACACCTGACCTAAAACATAAGCCAAAAAGCCATAAACACCAAAATCAAACCACTCCATAGCATTACCCAGCGCAGCAGCGGTTATTGCTTTTTTTAATTTACTGTCGTCAATAATGGTAATATCGTTAATATTTAAGGGTTTATTTTTTGAACTTCGTATGCTTTTCATAAATACCGCCTGTTTTGATGCAAATAAAAGAAAATTTATGCAATAAGGTGAATCGGTTACTTAATGATACAAACCAGTACAATATAAATTCACATTGTTCATGTGTTTTCTGACATTAAATTGGGAAAATTCCCAAAAATAAAAAGAGGAAAATAACTAGCAAAACGACGGTTTTATCATCACTATTCGATAATTTATCGAATGATAAAACGTGACGTTTAAGGGAAATTAGCCGTTGATTATAGCGACTTAATCCCATTTTGTAAAATTCATGCACAGTAAAAAAGTGGGCGATTTTGTTTTTGTGGCGGCAAGCTTTTACAGAAGTGAAATATCACTTATTCCCCTATTTCGCCAGTCATGATCGTGCAAACCCGGCAAGTCAGTGATAGATTTAGTTGTCACTATCGGTCATTTTTAGCCATTCACTGCACCCTTTTCTAAGTTAGCGTCGTTTAATAATATTATCTTAATGTAGAATCCTTGTTAGTTATCCTTTACAATGATTTCACTTAAACTGATGAGGTAATCCCTATGCGTTGGAGAGACCAAAGAGAGAGTGATAATATTGAAGATCGCCGCTCACAGTCAGGAAGTGGAACGGGAATTAATATCCCAATTGGAGGTAAAGGTAAAATCGTACTATTTTTGGTTGTTATCGTTGCCGGTTATTATGGCATCGATTTATCCGGTTTACTCAATTCCGGTATCATTGATATTAACGACAACCAACAATCCTCAGCTGCATATATGCAACCCGATCCCGATGCCGCAAAATTTACATCGGTTATTCTAGCCAGTACAGAAGATTATTGGCGACAAGAGTTTCAACATTTAGGCAAAACGTATATCCCACCGAAACTTGTTCTTTATACCGGCTCGACCCAAACTTCATGTGGCGCCGGCCAAACCTTAATGGGGCCTTTTTATTGTAGTTTAGATAAAACCGTCTATTTAGATCTCTCTTTTTATCAAGAGATGAAACAGCGTCTTGGCGGTGGTGGCGACTTTGCTCAAGGTTATGTCATCGCTCACGAAATTGGGCATCATGTGCAAAATCTGCTTGGTACCTTTAATAAAGTTGAACAATTAAAGCAGTCACAATCTGAAATTACCAAAAATCAATTATCAGTTAAACTTGAACTACAAGCCGATTGTTATGCCGGTTTATGGGGTAATTCGATTAAACAACAAAATCTGTTAGAAGTAGGCGATATTGAGCAAGCATTACAGACAGCGCAAGCGATTGGCGATGATCGGCTTGAGCAACAAAGTACCGGCTATGTAGTACCTGATAGCTTTACTCACGGCACATCGCAACAACGTTATACATGGTTTAAACGAGGATTTGATAGTGGTTTGATTAATCAGTGTAATACCTTCACACAGCAAGGAAATTAAAAGGAAAGAAGATGTTTAATAAATTAGTAAATCGTATTTTATTAGTCAACGATGACGGTATCGATGCCAAAGGCATTAATATTTTAAAAGAAGCTGCCGAAAAAATTGCCCATGAAGTTTGGGTAGTTGCGCCGGCGCTTGATCAAAGCGGTGTTTCATGTGCCGTTAGCTTAAAATCACCCTTTCGGGTTGCTCAGCGGGGTGATAGAGAGTATGCCGTTTATGGTACGCCCGCGGATTGTGCTTTGTATGCGCTTAAATATTTAATGGTAGACAATCTGCCCGATTTAGTTTTGTCGGGAATCAATAATGGCACTAATGTCGGGTTTGAAACCATTTTATCCGGCACAGTCGGTGCCGCTATGATGTCAATGACACTCGGTGTGCCGGCAATGGCATTAAGCCAATCAACCACCGAAGATAATCAGCCAACCGATTGGGATTGTGCAATACATCATACCGAATCAGTTATTCGGCAACTATTGGCGTTATCGGCACCTAAAAATATCTGCTTTAATATCAATTTTCCGGCTTGTAAAGCTAACAATATAAATGGCGTGAAGATAACCAAACAAGGGGCAGCAGATGTAAGCAAATTTATTATTGCGCCAACAACCGATCCTGAAGGAAACGATTATTTTTGGTTTAGAGCAAAACGTAATCAACAAATTATTGACGAAAGTAAAGAGCTCGATGCCACCAATGGCGGCTTTATTGCAATTACGCCTTTAAGTTATGAGCGAACAGATAATGCATTTTATGAAGTCTTAAAGCAAAATTTTGTGGCGAAATAGCGCATTGTTACGTCTTCCTTTTAGGAAGACGTATTATCCAGTATTAATCGACTTTTGTTCTCACCTCTTTGACCAGCGCACAAAATATCAATGATATAGCGACCATAATTAAGGCGATCGAATAGATAATTTCATGCCCGTAAGATTCAGATACAAACCCTTGAAGCATACCGGCTATAATAATGCTACAGATGATACCATTATTAAACAAGGTTGATGCAACGCCCATTCGGGTTGGTAGCAGATCTTGAAAGTAGATAATCCCAATATTTGCCACAATGCCAATAAAAAGTGCATTAAATAGCTGTAACACAAATAAGATCCACTCATCGGTAAATAAAATCATACCGATATAAAAGATCAATCCGCAGATTATGGCGATAAAAAATAGATTTCTTTTGCCTAACATCGGCACTAAGTAGCCCGCAATGATCATAACCGGTATTTCAATCCCGGCAGCCAATCCCATTAGATATCCCGGTAAAGAATCAGAAAGATGTAATACCGATTGTACGTACAGAGGCATATCAATGATATACATCATATTTGCTGTCCACATAAAGACCGTTGATAGTAATAAAAACACTACATTTTTATTTTTAAATAAAGGTTGATTTGCCGCTTGTAAATCAACGTTATTAGGTAGCTCAGAAGTCGGATTTTTTTCAACGGAAGGTAAAAAAATGGCAACAAAGATCATCGCGACAATAAACATCGACATGGCACTCAGATACATGGTGGTAAAACCATACTCAATCGCTAATCCGAACGATAAAGGTGGTCCAATGACCCAAGCAAGTGACAGTTGTGCCCGTATCAACGAGTTGAAGGCGACAACATTTCGTCCGCTTTTCACGGCATATTCACGAGCTAAAGCAAAAATTTGCGGCATCGCAGCGGAGGAGAGCGCAGCAAATAGTACGCCGAGCGTAATTAATAAGTAATAGTTACGGGAAAAGGCAAAAATAAGGCTATTGGCAACCCCCATTAAACAACAAAATATGACAATATTGCGCCTGTCGCCCCTTTTATCAGAATATTTTGCCAATAAAAAGCTACCAATAATGCTGGCAAAAGCATTCACCGAGAAAAAGAGACCGACTAAGCGAGGATCAACATTAACGTCAACCGATAAAAATCGACTTAAGGTTGGTGACTGTAATGCACCGGCTACCCCAATGACAAAGGTTGCAAATAAAAAAGCCGAAAAAATAACGCCTTGCCGTTGGCGAAACGAAGGAATACTAGACATATCTTATCTCAATCATGAAAGTGTCATTAATTATATACTTAAAACATACGCTTAGGTATTGAAAAAATAATAGCTTAAAAAATGATTTATTTTTCTACAATTAAGCGTACAATCAAAATCATCAACAAGACGAGGTAACGTTATGTTATATAATAACAAATCTACGCAGCAACATCATGATAGTCATCATCATTGCCAAGGTGAATGTCATAATATTGCGCATAATCATCATCAACAATCAGCACAGAGTGCCGATACTCATCAAACGCAAAACAGCGTGGCGAGTGCTGGGCGACAAGAACAAGATAGTAGCGCCAAAAATGACATTAGTGATCCACCCGAAGATCCCGAAAGGCAAAGCCAAGACATTAAGCTTATCTGGAAAATTCAAGGTATGGATTGCGCCCATTGCGCTAAAAAAATTGAAAATGGCATTAAAACTCTTCCGAATATTACTCACTCAAAAATCACATTTTCAACTGAAAAGTTGGTTGTGTTAGTTCCGCAAAAAGATCAAAAAATAATTAAACAAATTGAAGATAAAGTTGTCGAACTAGGTTATACCCCTATTTTCCAATCATCGGACAATCATAATCATCAACATGAACATAATCATATAATCGATAAAAAAGCGTTATTACCTTTAGCCATATTGGGCGCGTTAATTGTTATCAGTTATCTTATTACGCTGTTTAATCATCAAGCCGGTCAATATGCCTTTATTGCCACCGCTATTATCGGGCTGATACCGATATTAAAAGAGGCGATTTTATTGACTCGCAGTGGCACACCCTTTGCGATTGAATCGTTAATGAGTATATCGGCAATTGGCGCACTATTTATTGGCGCAGCTGAAGAAGCCACCATGGTGATTTTTCTATTTATGATAGGTGAAATGCTTGAAGGGATCGCAACAAATAAAGCCAAGAAAGGCATTTCATCCCTTGCTAAGCTCATGCCTGAAGAGACTGTTATTATTATCGACGGTAAGCGTAAAACCGTTGCCAGCCACAGTTTGAAACCAGACGATATTATCGAAATTTCATCCGGCGGGCGATTACCGGCTGATGTTATCTTAGTGAGTGAACAAGCCAATATTGACGAAAGCGCCTTAACCGGCGAATCGATCCCGGTCAACTACCTATATGGCGATAAGATTTTAGCCGGATCACTGGTGGTTGATAATACCATTCAACTCAAAGTGATTTCGCAAGCAGGGCAAAACGCTGTTGATCGCATCTTGCAATTGATCGAAGATGCCGAAGAGCGCAAAGCGCCAATTGAGCGTTTTATTGATAAATTTAGCCGTTATTATACACCGGCTATTGCGCTGTTTGCTTTGTTGGTTATCCTTATACCACCACTGCTTTTGGGTGAAGATTGGTATACATGGATCTATCGAGGATTAACACTATTATTAATTGGCTGCCCTTGTGCGTTGGTGATCTCAACCCCTGCCGTCATCACTTCAGCATTATCGAGTGCCGCCAAGTTAGGAGTATTGATTAAAGGTGGCGCCGCGCTGGAACACATTGGATCGCTAAAAATGATTGCCTTTGATAAAACCGGCACACTAACGGAAGGAAAACCGCAAGTGACCGATATTATCAATCGAGGCTTAGCGGTCAATGACTTGCTTGCTATAGTTGCATCAATTGAAAGCGGCTCACATCATCCTTTAGCTAAAGCTATTGTGGATTACACCAAACAACAAGATATCACGTTTAGTGAAGCGACAAATCGTAAAGCCATTGCCGGTATTGGTATTCAAGGCGAGCTAAACCAAAACATCTATTATGTTGTTTCACCCAATAAAATTGACACTGTCTCAGTCCCTTTGATAAACGATGATGCCAAGCTCATCGAACAACTGGAAAATGCCGGCAAAACCGTCGTGGTCGCCGTCACAGATCAAGCATTACTGGGGATTATCGCGCTACAGGATGTCTTGCGAACAGATGCAAAACCAGCCATTAAGGCACTCCACCAACTCGGTCTTAAAACCTTGATGCTCACAGGTGACAATCAACGAGCCGCTAAAGCGATTGCCGGACAATTAGGGATGGATTACCGTGCTCAGTTATTACCTGCTGACAAACTGGTCGAGATTGAAAAAATCGGCAAAACTACCACCATTGCCATGGTTGGGGACGGAATCAATGATTCACCGGCAATGAAAGCCGCAACAATCGGCATTGCAATGGGAAGCGGTACCGATGTTGCCCTTGAAACAGCCGAAGTCGCCCTCAGCAAAAATAGTCTATCGAGTTTACCAACGTTAATTCGCTTAGCACGTTTTGCCAATCGAAATATTAAACAAAATATCACCATAGCATTAGGGATAAAGTTGATATTTTTAATTACCAGTCTATTTGGCTTAACCGGGCTTTGGCTTGCAGTATTAGCTGATTCGGGTACCACAGCGATTGTTACAGCCAATGCGTTAAGGTTGCTTAAGGTAAAAAAATAAGGGTGAACAGCGAATTTTAACTTTTTTAAAGGATAAGTTTTCGACTTTTTATAATGGCATAATCTATCTTTTATTGTTACACCTATTAAAGAAGGGATATTGTACGCAATCCCTTCTGGTAACTTATTCTTTAAATGGAACTATTTTAAGTTAGCCTCTGCCGTTCATATATAAACAGGTTAGCAATGTATCGGCAGGTTTTCACGATTATAAAAACAGTAAAAAAGCTGATTTACCCGCCTTTTTATTTATCTTATTATTTGTAATTCGTCGGAGTTTTTGGGCTTGTGATAAAACAATGGGTAAGTATGAATAACAGATTTTCCATTTTCTATCATTTCACCTTTTAAACATGATTTACCATTACTATCTTCAAATCTAACCAATTTGTCATAGAACCTCATTTCACAATTCGTAAATGGTAATATCTTTTCTTTCGAGAAAGCGGTTATATGTTCATCTTGCTTTTCATATAATAACTGTACTTTCGCCTAAAAGGATAAATTAATTTGAGTATAATATTAATTAAGTTTATCTGGTTATAATGTTGGTTTTATGCTTGTGAATACTGGGAACTCTTTCTTCTGCTTTTTCGTTTTACTATCTCGATTTCCTTCTATCCTCATCCTTTTTTTTATATGTAAAACGTTTATCGCTACTTATAGAGAATACTCGTCTAATTTTTTACTTGCTCCATCGACGCTTTGCACATCAATTTTCAGTTTTAGCGATGTCATTTCTGCAGCCATAATTTCTCCAGACATAAAAAAGCCCGCAATTGCGAGCTTTAGGTTTGATTTGATTTTGTCTATCTACATTAGATTTTCCATGCTCAGTTAACAACAATCTGCATGTTTTTGTGAGGAAAACTGCATTTGCAAACCTAATGCTTGAACAATTTTAAAGATTGTATTAAAAGTAGGATTCCCCTCACCTGATAATGCTTTATAAATACCCTCACGGCTTATACCTGTATCACGTGAAAGCTGACTGATGTTTTTAGCTCTAGCTATATCACCAAGTGCAATAAATAAAAATTTAGGGTCTCCTTCTTCTATTGCGGCATTTAAATATTCTTGCATCTCTTCATCAGTATTTAAAAAATCAACTACGTCAAAAGTTTTTAGTTTTGTAGTCATAATAAACACCATTTATTTGCTAATTCTTTAGCAATTTTAATGTCTGTTTGTTGTGTATCCTTGTCACCACCACACAATAAAATAACAATTTCATTATTGCGGTTAGCAAAATAAACCCTGTACCCTTTTCCACAGTGAATGCGCATTTCTGATACACCGCTACCTACAGATTTAACGTCACCAAAATTACCTTCTTGCATACGACGAATTCGAACTTTAATTTTAGCTGCTGCAGTTTTATCCTTAAGCGACTTAACCATTTTTCCATTTACGGTGTATAACTTACAGTAATCATGCTTTATTCCTGTTTTAATTTAAAACTATTTTATCTTACACAACCAACATGTCAACTGTAGTTGTCAATTTTAATTATTTATATTGTTACCAAAACTTATCTAATGCTTATATTGATGTTAATCATAAAAATAATAATGAATAAAACAATCGATGTTGAAACAGGTATACCAAACGATGTCGTGAAATAGCCACAAAAGATAAGGAAAAATTAGCACAAACGTTAACTGAATTTTTAATTGGGTATTTAACTGATGAATAGATTAAATGATTGCGAAATATAATTTCATTTGATATAGTTTCAAATGAAACTATATTGAAAAGGTAATATTATGGCAATCCCTATTGCAACGGTTGAACAACTGATTGAAAAATTTAAATCTCGTGGAATGTCTTCAAATTATGATGAGATCTTCTTAAGTCGTTTATTGCAGTTTAGCACTGAAGCACTTTTAGAAAACCTAAATCAAGCCTACCGACAATACCAACTGGATGATAAATTATTTGCTGTTTTATTAGTCATAAACACCTTTCACCCTGAAGGAGTCAAACCGTCGCAACTCAGTGAATTAACCCATTTTTCTCGGGTGCAAGTGACTCGATGTGTAGAAACATTGGTAAAAAATGAATTAGTTATACGACAAGCTGATCCGCATGATCGCCGCTCACACTGTTTAATTTTAAGCAATAAAGGGATCAATTTTTTTAAAAATGAAATCCCCCCTATCGAAAAAAGGGTTGTTCAAGCCTGGCAAATTATCAGCCAAGAAGAACGTCAACAATTGCGCTCAATCTTACTAAAACTTTTAAAACACCTTGAGCAGTAAACTAAACGAGAATATCGATGACAAAAAAACGACTTATCCCGCTATTATTGTTAATAATAATTCTAATCAGCGGTGCAATTTGGTTTATTAACAAAAGCCCTTCTTCATTAGTTTTATATGGTAATGTTGATATCCGCACAGTAAACAGTAGCTTTCGTGTGTCAGGGCGTTTGATGCAATTGAATTATGAAGAAGGTGATCCTATTAAACAAGGCGATCTATTAGCCAAACTCGATGCTAAACCTTATCAAAACGCCGTTAATCAAGCTAAAGCCAATTTAATGGTTAAGCAAGCGCAACTTGATTTAATGATAAACGGATATCGCAAAGAAGAAGTGGCTCAAGCCGCTGCACAAGTTTTACAGTATCAGGCAAGTTATGATTATGCTGAAAATAACTATCAGCGTATGGCGAAATTAATCAAATCATCTTCAATATCTAAAGATCAATTCGATAACAGTTTAACTTTACGTGATCAAGCCAAAGCTAATTTACAAACCGCTAAACAAAAGCTTGAAAAGCTTACTAATGGTTATCGTAAAGAAGAGATTGAAGCAGCACAAGCCACCGTGCAAGCTGCGCAAGCAGAGCTAGCCCAAGCTGAGCTTAATTTATCAGATACCGAACTTTATGCACCTTCCCAAGGTACAATTTTAACCCGAGCAGTTGAATCCGGCACCATGTTGACTGCCGGCTCTCCGATCTATGCCATTTCATTAGATCGGCCGGTTTGGGTACGAGCCTATATCGACGAAATTAATTTACATCAAGCCATACCCGGAAGAAAGGTTTATGTCTTTACCGATTCTCAGCCGGATAAACCTTATGTTGGACAAATTGGCTTTGTATCTCCCACGGCCGAATTTACACCGAAAACAGTTGAAACCCCAGTACTTCGCACTGATTTAGTTTACCGTTTACGTATTCAAATCAATGAAACCGGCCAAGGTCAAGCTGATGATATGTTGCGCCAAGGCATGCCGGTAACAATAAAATTTGCCCAATAACGAGCGAATCTATGCAAAACCGTCAGCAAATAGTACTCGATAAGGTGACAAAACAGTTTGAACATAAAGATCATCAAGTCACTACTGCACTAAAACCTTTATCAACCACAATTTCTGCCCATGGTGTAACAGGTTTAGTTGGACCAGACGGTGCCGGTAAAACAACGTTATTACGAATGCTAGCAGGCTTGCTAACACCAAGCTCCGGTCAAATTAAAGTTGCGCAATACAATCCGATTGATGATCGTGATCAATTGCGAGCAATGCTAGGTTATATGCCACAAAAATTTGGGCTGTACGAAGATTTGACCGTTATTGAAAATCTTAATTTATTTGCTGATCTGCGCCATATCAAAAAAGATGAGCGCCAACAAATGTTTGACAAATTACTAACATTCACTGATTTGGCAAGGTTTACCGAGCGACTGGCGGGTAAGTTATCGGGTGGAATGAAGCAAAAACTAGGATTAGCATGTACTTTGCTCGGTGATCCACAAATATTATTACTTGATGAGCCCGGAGTTGGGGTAGATCCTATTTCACGACAGGAACTTTGGCATATGGTTCATCAATTAGCGAACGAAGGAATGTTAATTATCTGGAGCACCTCTTATCTTGATGAAGCCGAACAGTGTGAAACAATTTTACTTATGAATCAGGGAGAATTGCTTTTTCAAGGTGCACCACAATGTTTGACTCAACGTGTTAAAGATCGGGTTTATCTACTTTCTTCGCCAATTTCACATCGTCAATTATTGCGAGCGGCATTAAAACTACCACAAATTAGTGACGGTGTGATTGAAGGTGATCGTATTCGTTTAATACTCAAACTTAATGAGTCTATTGATCAAGTTATAGCAAACCTTAAAATAGCTAATATTAGCTATCAACCCACCGCAGGGCGTTTTGAAGATGCTTTTATTGATCGTTTGGGCGGCATATCTAATAAAGAATCAATATTAACTAAAATTATGCCGAATGTTACCGGTTTGCCTGATGATATTGTCATTGAAGCAAAGGATTTGACCCGCACTTTTGGAGATTTCATTGCAACTGATCATGTCAATTTTACTATTAAGCGTGGTGAAATTTTTGGCTTATTAGGTCCCAATGGTGCCGGCAAATCC
Source organism: Gilliamella sp. B3892 (assembly GCF_026536305.1). Classification (NCBI taxonomy): domain Bacteria; kingdom Pseudomonadati; phylum Pseudomonadota; class Gammaproteobacteria; order Orbales; family Orbaceae; genus Gilliamella; species Gilliamella sp. B3892. Next base: position 531,341 of record NZ_JAFNOK010000001.1, on the reverse strand, counting down.
ACTACTTTTAAAATGATGTGCGGTTTATTACCGATTAGTAGTGGGCAGGCATTAGTATTGGGATTTGACCTCAAAAAAAGTGCTACTCAAGTGCGAGAGCGCATTGGCTATATGGCTCAACGGTTTTCTTTATACGACAAATTAACCGTACAGCAAAATTTAAACTTCTTTTCGGGCATCTATGGCTTAATGGGTAGCGAACAAACACAGCGCATTAATGAGATGATAACGGCATTTAGCTTTGAGCCAATTTTAGACCAAACTCCGCAATCACTTCCTTTAGGATTTAAACAGCGATTAGCGTTAGCCTGCGCTTTAATGCATAAACCCGATATTGTGTTTCTCGATGAGCCAACATCAGGCGTCGACCCTATCACTCGCCGTGAATTTTGGATCCATATTAACAGTTTAGTCGAAAAAGGTGTTACGGTTATGGTCACCACACACTTTATGGATGAAGCGGAATATTGTGATCGTATTGCATTAATTAATGGCGGTAAGTTAATTGCTTTAGGCTCGCCTAACCAACTTAAGCAATCGGTCGCAAGCAATGCCACTATGGAGCAAGCTTTTATTAAATTGGTGAACGATGCTAACTTGAGGGCGTCAAAATGAGTTTTTCACTCTGCCGAACAGTAACACTTTGTCAAAAAGAGATGAAACAGATTATCCGTGACCCCAGCAGTTGGATTATGGCTATCATCATTCCATTGATATTACTGTTTTTATTTGGTTATGGCATTAGTTTAGACGCCAATAAAGTACGTATTGGCGTGCTGGTTGAGCAAACTAGCCAACCTGCTCATGATTTTGTTCAGGTCTTAAATGGCTCCCCATATATTGAACCCATATTTTCGGATAATCGTTCGCAATTGTCAGCAAAATTAAATGCCGGGCAAATTCGAGGCATGCTGATTATTCCGGTTAATTTTGCTCAACAAGTACAAAATCGACAAGCAACAATTCAATTAATTACCGACGGCAGTGAACCGAATACCGCTAATTTTGTACAAGGTTATCTAACCGGCATTTGGCAAATTTGGTTACAGCAACAAAGTCAACATCAATTAATTAACAGTAAGCCAATTGTCGATATCACTTCCCATGTCTGGTTTAACTCAGCTGCGATTAGCAAGAATTTTATTTTACCCGGTGCGATAACCATAATTATGACTATTATTGGATCAATCTTGACTTCGTTAGTCGTTGCACGTGAATGGGAACGTGGCACGATGGAAGCATTGCTATCAACACCGATGACCAAGTTGGAGTTTTTATTATCCAAACTGATCCCTTATTATTTCATTGGGTTACTTGCTTTAATTCTCTGTTTTCTGGTAACAGTTGGTATTATGCATGTGCCTTTCCGAGGATCATTTTGGCTATTATTAATACTAAGCAGCCTATATTTATGGGTTATTTTGCAACTGGGATTATTAATATCTACCGTTACTCGAAATCAATTTAATGCAGCGATGATAGCGTTAAATGTTGCATTTTTACCCGCGGTCATGCTTTCAGGTTTTGTATTTGAGATTAATAGTATGCCAGCTATCATCCAAATTATTACTTATATCATTCCTGCACGTTACTACGTCAACATCTTACAAACACTATTTTTAGCTGGCGATATTTTTTCAGTGATGTTGATTAATGTTGGATTTTTACTGATGTGTTTGTTGCTGTTATTTATGGTGATCTTCAAAAAAACTCATATGCAATTAGATTGAGGTTACAGGAATAAAGACCATGCTAAGATTTATCAACAATATGACTTTCTACCGAACTGTAACATTAATTAAAAAGGAGCTAGCCCTACTTTGGCAAGACAAGCAAACTCGCACTATCTTAATCATACCAGTCCTTTTGCAAATTTTTATTTTTCCATTCGCAGCGACGTTGAATGTTAATAATGCAACGATTGCAATTTATCGACCAACGGTAGATCAACCCACCACGGAGTTAATTGATCGGCTAGCTAATGCCAGTAGTTTTTCTAAAGTGATTATATTAGATTCGAAGCAAGCAGTAACCGACATCATTAATCACCAAAAAGCCTTAGTGGTTGTGCAATTACCTGTTGATTTTTCCCGTAAGTTACTCAGCGGGCAATCACCACAAATCCAAATTATTTTAGACGGTCGTAAATCAAATAGTGCACAAATTGCTGCCAACTATATTCAGCAAATTATTATGCAATATCAACAACAAAATAATGTGCAAGATAATACCGGATTAATTGTCCGTCACCGTTATAACAGTAATTTAGACTATAAAAATTTCATCTTACCGTCGCTGGTTGCCTTAATTACGACGATAGGTGTGATGATTGTCACCTCACTATCGGTGGCACGTGAGCGAGAACAAGGTACACTTGACCAATTACGTATTTCCCCCTTAATGACTTGGCAAATTTTTATAGGTAAAGCGATCCCTGCAATTATCGTTGCCACATTACAAGGTACTATGGTGTTAACCGCCAGTGTTTTGATCTATCACATCCCTTTTCAAGGCTCACTGCCTTATTACTATTTATGTATGATAACTTACGGATTATCTTTGGTTGGATTTGGATTATTTATTTCAGCGCTTTGCTCAACGCAACAACAAGCTTTTATTGGCATTATTACCTTTATGGTGCCTGCGATTTTACTCTCGGGTTTTATTGCGCCAATTGAGAACATGCCAAAATGTTTACAGTATTTAACTGAAATAAACCCAGTTCGTCACTTTATCGAATTAACTAAACAGATTTATTTAAAAGATGTCAGTTTTACAATCATCTGGCAAAGTTTATGGAAGCTATATGCAATCACCCTCTCATTAGGGGGAATTGCATATTATCTTTTTAAAAAGTATGTGTAGAACTAATCGGTATTGAGTCGTAAGGTGTTTAAATCGATTCAATGCTGGTCTCCCTGTAGAAACAGGCAGATCCCGTTACTCATCACTGCGTAATGAGATTTCGCCACCGATGTAGGCGTTGATTGTGCCATTTTGTTCAAGCAATAAAGCACCTTGATCGTTTATGCCTTTGGCAATACCTCGAATAATATTTTCACCTATTAATAATTTAACCGGTCGATTAATAAAATTATCCAAACGGTTCCAATCAGTCATAAAAGCGGTTAATCCTTGTTGCTCAAATTTAATCAGATTCACTTTTAGCGCTTTAATCACTTTGGCAACCAGCAAATTGCGATCAACCTGCCCTAAATTAGCCCACGCTTGATTGACAATGTCGGTATCGGGATTGGTCATGTTCAGATTGACACCTATACCGATAACAGCATGAGCATAATCGCCCGTTTTTCCGGCAAGTTCGATTAAAATGCCGGCGAGCTTTTGATCATTAAGATAAAGATCATTGGGCCATTTTACTTTAATATCTTGCCCGGATAATTCCCGTAACGTATCGGCTATCACTATGCCAACCACTAAACTGAGCCCCATTGCCGCTGCAATGCCCTGCTCTAATCGCCAATACATGGAAAAATAGAGGTTACTGCCAAACGGGGCAAACCATTTGCGCCCTCTTCGCCCTCGGGCTTTAGACTGAAATTCAGCCACACAGCTATGACCCGATTGTAACGTGTCAATCCTATCGAGTAGATATTGATTAGTTGAATCAATGATCGGTAAAATTTCAACATCACTATCAGCGCCATAATAGTGGTCAATTTTAGCTTTATTAAATAGATCCAATGGTGAGGTTAAACAGTAACCTTTACCTTGAATAGAGTTTAAAGTAATACCCCACTCACGCAGGACTTTAATGTATTTATTAATTCCGGCACGAGTAATACCAAATACAGCGGCAAGCTCTTCGCCGGAATGAGACTTACCGTCTGCCAATATTTCAATTAATTTAAGCGGATTTTGTTGGCTACGCATCAGTGGCTCGCTCTCTTAGTAATAAAACGACAAAATAGAGTGAGATTATAGCAAAACTGACAAATAAATAGGTATTATTGGTCATATCCATAATAAAAGCGATAATAGCCGGTGCGATTAAACTACCAATGGTATTGGTTAATAACATCGCTTGATTCATCGTCACAATCTCTTGTTTTCGAACACACGAACACGCCCAAGCCATCGAGATTGGATAGATCGTATAAATGGTGGTGCCTAATAAAATAATTGCGAGCACAGAATAAAAATTAAATACCAACATCAAGCAAGCTACCACCGTTAGCAACGATTCAATCAGTAGTACGATTCGTCGACCATATTTATCGGCACAGTAGTTTGCTGGCATTTGCGCTATCACGCCGGATAAGATTAATAAAATCATCCAATTTGCCACTTGATTATTGCTATAGCCCAAATGAGAGTAATAAGCTGGCATTAACGAATAGAGCGAACCAATTAGCATACCGGCTATCATACAACCAATCAGACCGAGCCGAGACGGTTTATATAAAATCATCGGTATAATATTGAAACTGTTTTGCTTTCTTTTCGGTAATTTGTAATGAGTTAGTAAAATAAATAAAATCGCTAATCCCATTAACAGCGCAATGACTAAACCAAAATAGAGCACATCTTGAGGAAAATACTGTAATAGCGCTTGCCCCAATACTGTTCCTAAATAGTAAGTGGTGAGATAGATAGCTAGCATTTTGCCACGTGTGCGCACTGAACCGGTCACTAATATACAGCTTTCAATGACGACCCAAGTGACAGCGCAAGCAATACCGATAAAAAATCGCCAGATCGCCCAACTGTAAAAATCCATTGAAAAACTTAGCCCAATGGTTGCTACAGCAAAAATAAGGCAACTATAGGTGTAAGTATATCTGGCATTAAATCGGCTAATAAACCAATTTGCCATAATAGTACCCACCAAATTGCCGGTAAAATAGCTTGATCCAACTAAGCCAATTTGCCCTAGCGAAAAATCTTCACGTACCAACCAAAGTGGTACTTGAGTATTTAAAGCTGATAAGGCGATGGTGACAAATAATAAACTGGTTAATAAAATAGGAAATGAATACGAATGTCTCATAATTTTATTGATTATAAATAATTATCCACATCAATTTCACCTGTTGCACCAATAAATCGAATTTCTGGCGACAGGTGCACCGAAAATTTTTGGTAAACTGCGTTTTTGATATAGCGAGCTAAAGCAATGACATCTTGCGCCGTTGCGTTATTTTTATTAACTAATACCAATGCTTGTTGCTGATGTACAGCTGCACCGCCAATTTGATAGCCTTTTAGACCACACTGATCAATTAACCAACCTGCGGCTAATTTAACTTGATTGTTTACCTGTGGATATATAGGCATAGTTGGGTAAATTTCAAGTAGCTTATCGGCCACCATTTTATCGACTACTGGATTTTTAAAAAAACTACCGCCATTACCTAACACTTTCGGATCGGGCAATTTGCTACGGCGAATTTCACACACTTTATCGAAGATCATTTTGACGGTAACAGTTTGCGGATCAAAATTTCTTAATTCCCCATAACTCAATACCGGTTGCCAGTTTTTGGCAAGTTTAATGCCGACAGCAATTACCGCATAACCGACGTCATATTGGTGTTTAAAAATGCTTTCCCGATAGCCATACTGCCCGTCAGTGACAGTAATTATTTTACCTGTAGCCAGTTCCAGTAACTCTACATAATCCGCCACTTTTTGGAACTCTACCCCATATGCGCCAATATTTTGAATCGGTGCGGAGCCTACACAACCGGGAATTAATGCTAAATTTTCCAACCCCGGAATATTTTTTTCAACAGTTTGCGAAACAAGATCATGCCATATCTCCCCAGCGCCAACCCGTAAAAGCCAATGTGTATCGTTTTCGGTAATGGTGATTCCTTTAATACGGTTAACCACAATAGTGCCGGCAAAATCGGTTGTGAAAAGCGTATTGCTACCCTCTCCAATTATCATGATAGGTTGATTCGGTACATTATTTTCCCATATTTGCTTAAGCTGTAAAATGGTGGTTGCAGTTACAACATTGTCAGCACAAACATCAAGCGCAAAAGTATTTGGAATTTTTTGTTTCATTAATAATGACCTTATTTTTATCTATACACGCAAAACGTGTTAAATCTACCGATTTATATAACAACTTATATAACAACTAGGGTTAAACTTTATAAAATTAAGTGAGATAGGCTTTAGATTTTACAAGCTGTCTTAAGTTAATTTGTCAAAAGGCGTAAATTAATCACTAGCGATAAATTTTTATCTACAATTTAGATCGACTATTTTATCACAACGAGGCAAGATATTTTATCAATTGTTAAACCATTTTCACTTGATCGGCTTATACCAATAGGTATCATAATGTTTTTTTTGAACTACGCACTATAAGCTATTGAATTTAAATAATATTTATTTAAAGATTGATGTCGCCTATATATTCAATTAAACAAAGGCGCAAATCTTTTTTGTTTTTTTTTATCATGTATTATAACTATTCGAACGATCTTTTTTATAAATTAGGCTAAAATGAGCATCAATAGCTCTGAAAGTCTAGCCATGTTGGCAATGGTTTTAATAAAATAGACAAATGGGCGTTAGATCACGGTTTTAGGTGACATATTTCTTTAATATGTTACCAAGTGGTAGTTAAGATTTAGAGGAAATTATGAAAAGAGTATTTATTATGATCCTAGATTCTTTTGGGATCGGTGGCGCAGAAGATGCAAAAAAATATGGGGATGAAGGTTCAGATACATTAGGTCATATCGCTCAAGAGTGTGCCTTAGGTAATGCCGATGAAGGTCGTAAAGGTGCATTACATTTACCTAATTTAGGCAAATTAGGCTTAATTGAAGCTGCATATGAATCGACCGGATCTTATCCGCAAGGCATGGCTACCGAAGGCGAAATAATCGGATCATATGGTTATGCTAGTGAGATTTCTTCCGGTAAAGATACCCCTTCTGGCCACTGGGAAATAGCCGGTGTACCGGTACTTTTTGATTGGGGATATTTTACCAACACCACCAACAGTTTTCCGCAAGAACTATTAGATAATATTGTCACTCGTGCTAAATTGCCCGGTTACCTTGGCAATTGCCACTCTTCGGGTACCATTATTCTTGATGACCTTGGTGAAGAGCACATGAAAAGTGGCAAACCGATTTTTTACACCTCTGCCGATTCGGTATTTCAAATCGCTTGTCACGAAGAAACTTTCGGATTAGATAGACTCTATGAAATTTGTGAAATCGCTCGTGATGAACTCAATAAAGGTGATTACAACATTGGGCGTGTTATTGCCAGACCTTTTGTCGGTCAAAAAGCTGGCGAATTTGTTCGTACCGGTAACCGTCATGATTTAGCAGTAGAGCCACCTGCTCCAACCATGATAAAAAAACTGGTTGATGAAAAACAAGGTACCGTGGTTTCAATCGGTAAAATCGCCGATATTTATGCGCAAGTTGGCATCACTAAAAAAGTTAAAGCAACCGGTATCGAAGCTCTATTTGATGCCTCACTTAACGAAATTAAACAAGCCAAAGATAATACCATTGTGTTCACAAATTTTGTCGACTTTGACTCATCTTATGGGCATAGACGTGACGTTGCAGGTTATGCAGCAGCGTTAGAATATTTTGATAAACGCTTACCGGAAATGCTTGCACTTATCGAGCCGGGTGATCTATTGATTATCAGTGCAGACCACGGCTGCGATCCAACTTGGCCAGGAACGGATCACACTCGTGAGCATATTCCTGTTCTTGTTTATGGTGACAGTGTACCAGTTGGTTCTTTAGGTCATCGTAAAACCTTTGCTGATATCGGGCAGAGCGTTGCTGATTATTTTGATTTATCGCCAATGGAATATGGTGAATCATTTATCCGCAAATAAGTAACCAGTTTTATTTTAGTAATACATTTTTTAGATATATCATCAGGAGAATTTGATGCCAACCCCACATATTAATGCTGCTGAAAATGATTTTGCACAAACTGTTTTAATGCCGGGCGATCCGCTTCGAGCTAAATTTATTGCGCAAACATTTTTACAAGATGCAAAGGAAGTCACCAACGTCAGATCTATGTTAGGTTTTACCGGTTACTATAAAGGAAAAAAAGTGTCTGTTATGGGGCATGGAATGGGCATTCCGTCTTGTTCTATTTATGCTACCGAGCTGGTAAAGTTTTACGGCGTAAAAAATATCATTCGCATCGGATCTTGCGGAGCAATTAGCCCGGATGTTAAGTTGGGCGATGTTATTATCGGTATGGGCGCTTGTACTGACTCAAAAGTAAACCGATTACGTTTTAAAGATCACGATTTTGCAGCGATTGCCGATTTCGATCTCATCTGTCATGCAGTCAATGCAGCTAAGAGCTTAGATGTAAATGTTAAAATTGGTAATCTTTTTTCAGCCGATCTTTTTTATAGCGTTGAGCCGGAACTTTTTGATGTCATGGAAAAATATAATATTTTAGGTGTCGAAATGGAAGCCGCTGGTATTTATGGTGTAGCAGCAGAGTATGGCGCAAAAGCTTTGGCAATTTGCACCGTATCGGATCATATTCGTAAAGGTGAAGCCATGTCAGCTGAACAACGTCAGCTTGGCTTTAAAGAGATGATAACTGTTGCGCTCGAATCAGTATTGTTAAACCAAAATTAACAAAAATGGCAGATTTCTGCCATTTTTTTTTGATTAATTACAAGGTGTTAAAATTATCACTTTGGGTACTATTGGTTAATCAACTTTTATCGAGTTAAGTGCTTATAAAATTTTAGTCACTCAGGCTTATTGTGTTATCACCAGTAAATCGGGATTGATTCTGTGGTAACAAGTTTTAAATTTATTCATTAATAGTTAATAGATAGGTTATAAAAGATCTCATTTAATAAGGAATCGAAATGAATACCAAGTTACAACTTAAAGTTATATTTTTCTTTCAATTTTTCATCTGGGGGAGCTGGTTAATTACTTTAGGCTCTTATATGATGCGTAAATTGGAATTTACCGGCATTGAAGTTGGCTCTGTATATGGGACTATGGGAATTGCCTCATTATTTATGCCAAGTTTACTCGGCATAGTAGCCGACCGCTGGATCCCGGCTAACCGCCTTTATGTTTTATGCCACTTAATCGGCGCGATAACACTATTTTTAGCTGCTTCAATCACTTCACCATTTTTAATGATGATTGTGATGCTTATTCACTGCTTAGCATTTATGCCAACTATCGCTATTTCAAATTCGATTTCTTACTCTTGTTTAGAATCTCAAGGACTGGATGTTATTACACAATTTCCGGGTATAAGAATTTATGGAACAATTGGCTTTATTGTCGCCATGTGGTTAGTTAGCTTCTTACAATTAGAATTGAGCAACATGCAACTTTATATTGCTGCCGGCAGCTCTATTTTACTTAGCCTTTACTCATTAACATTGCCTTTAATCCAAACCACCAAAAATGAGACCAAAGAAAAATCATTATTAAGTTCTTTGGGGCTAGATGCTTTTGTATTATTTAAACAACCTAAAATGGCGATCTTTTTTCTGTTCGCCGTACTCCTTGGTGGCATTTTACAAATAACCAATACTTTCGGTAATCCATTTTTACACGATTTTGAGAAGATCCCTGAATATGCTGATAGTTTAGTGGTCAAGTATCCTTCAGTACTGCTCTCTATTTCGCAAATTTCTGAAGTGGTATTTATCTTATTTGTCCCGTTTTTTATGAAACGTTTAGGCATTAAATATGTGATGCTAATTAGTATGTTAGCTTGGGTTGCACGATTTGGCTTATTTGCCTATGGTGATCCGTCGCCATTTGGCTTTATTTTATTGCTTTTATCGATGATAGTTTATGGTTGTGCTTTCGATTTTTATAATATTTCTGGCTCAATGTATGTTGAAAAAACCGTTTCAACCAGTATCCGTAATAGTGCGCAAGGCTTATTTATGACCATGACCAATGGTTTAGGCGCTTATTTAGGTTCGATGATTAGTGGTATTGTTGTTGACCGTTTTACGTCAAGTGAAAATATCATCGATTGGCATAATGTGTGGTTAGTATTTGCTGGCTATTCTTTAGTTTTAGCCATTATATTTATGTTAATATTTAAAAATGACAGTGCAGAGCAAAAAACCGCTTAAGCTGCCAATTAATATAGTGAGGTAAGCCTAAAAACTTACTTCTGCTTATACAGCGTTAGCCATTTCATTGTTAAACCAATGTAACAAAAAAAATGGCTAGCTAATGTATAAAATATTGAGATACAACTAAACTTAGTACCAATATGCTGGCAGCAATCATGATTGTTGCCAGCTCTCAAAAAAACCAACCTGCTTCACAAAAATAGCGTTAAGTCACACAAAATGTATGGAAAAGATACCCCATATCAAGGTAAAATATCACAAGATTGCAATTAGCGATTAATCGTGACAAAAGCCACTTAGTTAGTACTTAATTTTCACTATTCTAAGTACTTAAGAAGTTTACTTAAATAGATAAATACTCGATGAATAAGCAAATAGATCCTAAAGTCATACTCCACGAACATGTCGAAGGTAGCATTACCCCTTTTATGGCTAAAAAATTAGCCGATAAAAATCATCTCCCTTTTCCCCAATCTTTATGTTATCAACCCGGCCAATACGATAAAAATGAATATAAAAATGGTCGCTATCAATATGATGAAACTGATTTTGTTCAATTTATTCAAACCTACGACACTGTTTCAAATTTCGTCAAAACGCCCGAAGATTACTACCTCATTACTTATGATTTTCTAAGCAGAAATGCTAAACAAGGTTTAATATACTGCGAACTGTTTTTGTCACCCTATCATATCTGCGCAACGCACACCGATAATCAAGTCATTTGGGATCAACAAAGATTTCATCAAACACTAAAACAAATGGATAAGGCGATTATTGATGTTCAAAAAGAACATAATATTACTGTCAGATACCATGTAATTGGCGTACGTCATCTAGGTGTTGATGTGGTGTACGATACACTGCAATTTATTGAAAATAATCCTCATCCATTTATTACCGGATTTAATATCGCTGGTAATGAGAAAGCCGGCCATTTTGATGATTTTGAAAAGGCTCATCAACTTGCGTCTAAATTGAATTTAAAAAAATCTTATCATGCTGGTGAGATTGATTGTGCTGAAAGTATTATTCAAGCGCTTAAACATGGTGCAGACCGAATCGGGCATGGTATTCGTGCCATTGAAAATCAAAAACTCATTGATGAGTTAGTCAGCAAAAAAATCACACTCGAAATCGCCCTTACCAGTAACCGAATTTTAGTCAATGAATTACATGGTGATATCCACAATCATCCGGTACGACAACTTTATGATAAAGGCGTGCCTATTACCTTAAATACTGATGATGCCGGCATTTTTGGTACTGATATTGAAAAAGAGTACCATTTGGCGCAATCGATTTTTAACTTTACTCGACTGGAATTACTCGATATTACGCTATGCGGTATCGATGCCGCTTTTGTTGAAGATGCGGAAAAAATGCGATTAACCGATTTAGCGCTGTCATTTTTTACCGAAAATGATAAGCATTGTTTACAATTGGCAATCAACAATCATCAATATCACCCTGCCATAATTGAGCGATTTATCAAATATCAAAATAGATTATTAGTACTTGTTAATGAATAACAATATTGCGAAAAGGAGATGTACATGACCAAAAACAAATTAACTTTAACCTTACTAACACTATTCGTTTCTGGCGCTCTCCATGCCGCAACGGTTGATTTAAGAATTATTGAAACAACCGATCTGCACGGCAACATGATGAATTATGATTATTTTAAAGACCAATCTATTGATACCTTTGGATTAGCTAAAACCGCTAATTTGATTCATCAAGCTCGAAATGAAGTAAAAAACAGCGTATTGGTTGATAACGGTGATTTAATTCAAGGCAGTCCTATGGCTGATTATGCAGTCAAAAAAGGACTGAAAGACGGCGAGATACACCCAGTTTATAAAGCGATGAACACGCTGGATTATGTTGTTGGAAACATTGGTAATCACGAGTTTAATTTCGGCTTAGATTTTTTACAAAAAAGCCTAGCCGGCGCTAAATTCCCTTATATTAACGCCAATGTCTATGATGCCAAAACCGGTAAACCGTTTTTTAAACAATATATCATTATCCCAACGCCTGTTATTGACAGAGACGGGAATAAACATACCGTCAACATTGGATATATTGGCTTTGTTCCGCCCCAAATTATGCAATGGGATAAGTTAAATTTAGAAGGTAAAGTCGAGGTTAAAGATATTACCGAAACGGCTAAAAAATTAGTTCCTGAAATGAAAAAACAAGGTGCTGATGTCATTATCGCCATTCCACATTCCGGCGTTTCGTCTGAACCTTATAAAGCCTTAGCTGAAAACTCTGTATACTATTTAAGCCAAGTTGAAGGCATCAATGCAATTATGTTCGGTCATGCTCATGGCGTTTTCCCAAGCGAGGATTTTAGCTCACTGCCAAATACCGACATTAAAACAGGCAATATTAACAATGTGCCGGCAGTAATGCCCGGACAATGGGGCAGCCATTTAGGGGTCGTTGATTTAGTGCTTGAAGGTGATCAAGCAAAATGGCAAGTCACGGCTGGTCAATCTCAAGCTCGTCCAATTTATGATGTCAAAACTAAACAAGCGCTGGTCGATGTTGATACAACAATTATCAATGCACTTAAAGAAGATCATCAAGGTACCCGTGAATTTGTCGGCAAACCGATTGGTAAAGTATCAACTGATATCAATAGCTATCTAGCTTTAGTTGAAGATACCTCAGCGCTACAAATTATTAGTGATGCGCAGATTGCTTATGTAAAACAGTTTATTCAAGGTGATCCGGATCTGGATAATCTCCCTGTTTTATCTGCTATTGCACCGTTTAAAGCTGGTGGGCGAAAAAACGATCCAACTGCCTTTGTGGATGTTAAAAAAGGCGATCTGACGTTTAGAAATGCCGCTGATATTTATCTCTATCCTAATTTATTGTCAGCGGTAAAAATTACCGGCCAAGAGGTGAAAGAGTGGCTTGAGTGTTCAGCCGGCGTTTATAATCAAATTGATACTGAATCGACCAAACCACAATACTTAATAAATTGGGATCATTTCAGAACTTATAATTTCGATACGATCGATGGCGTTAGTTACGAAATCGACATTACTAAACCCGCTCGTTATGACGGTAATTGTCAGTTAATTAATGCCGATTCTGAGCGAATCAAAAACTTGACTTATAAGCAAAAACCGATTGATCCTAAACAAGCATTTTTGATTGCGACCAATAATTATCGAGCCTATACCGGTGCATTCCCGGGCACTGGCGGTAAAAATGTTAAATTTAATTCACCTGATGACTTAAGAGTTATTCTTTCTGCTTATATTAGCAACACCACCAAAAAAGACGGGGTGGTTAATGTGACAGTTGATAATAATTGGCGAATTTCTCCAATAAAGAGTAAAACCAAATTGGATATTCGTTTCGAGTCGTCCCCAACTGATGAAGCTAAAGCCTTTATTGAAAAAAATTCACTGTATAAAATTAATTATCTGGAAAAAGATAAATTAGGTTTTGGGGTATACCAATTAGACTTGCAATCAGCGGTTAGTCATCAACCAAAAAATAAATAGCACAATTTAAGATTCAAAGGATTATTACTATGCAAATTGAAAAACTGATTGAACTGGCTAAAACCGCACGTTCTAAAGCTTATGTGCCCTACTCTAAGTTTCAAGTAGGCGCTGTACTGATTACTGAAGATGATGAAGCTATTTTAGGTTGTAATATTGAGAATGCTTCATACGGATTAGCTAACTGTGCTGAGCGTACAGCGATTTTTAAAGCGGTTTCAGAAGGTAAGCGTAAGTTTAAAAAACTGGTGGTTATAGGTGACACGGAGGGACCAATTTCACCTTGTGGCGCATGTCGTCAAGTAATTAGTGAATTTTGCGCCAAAGATATGCCGGTTATTTTGACTAATATGCAGGGCAAAATACAAGAAACAACGGTCGGCGAATTATTACCTTGGTCTTTTTCACCGAGTGATTTAGATTAGTTTTTACCAAACAAGACACTACGATATTTAAGGTTTTAGCGATTACCTGTGTTTATTGTCGTTGCTACTATTAAGCCGATGTTTTTCGGCTTATCCAAAGTAATTAACACGTTATATAAGCCAAACAAATAGCTAATTAGTTTTATTGTTATAAAGAGAGAATATTAATGAGATTTGTAGATATTATTGAAAAAAAACGTGATGGTAACCCTCTTACTACTGAAGAGATCCAATTTTTCATCACCAATTATACCAACGGTACCATTCCCGATTATCAAGTCAGTGCCTTACTTATGGCTATCTACTATCAAGGTATGACATCAAAAGAGTGTGCAGACCTTACCAGTGCAATGATGTATTCTGGTGAAACTGTTGATCTATCTTCAATCAAAGGTATCAAAGTTGATAAACATTCAACTGGAGGCGTTGGCGATACTACCACTTTAGTACTTGCCCCATTAGTTGCTGCATTAGGTGTACCGGTAGCGAAAATGTCGGGACGAGGCCTTGGTCATACCGGCGGTACAAATGATAAATTTGAATCGATTGCAGGATTCCAAATTGAATTAGGTAAACAAGAATTTATTAATCAAGTTAATGAAAAAGGTGTAGCTGTTATTGGACAATCAGGTAACTTAACTCCAGCAGATAAAAAGCTTTATTCATTACGTGATGTGACAGCAACTGTTAACTCTATTCCACTCATTGCCAGCTCCATTATGAGTAAAAAACTAGCCGCAGGCGCTGATGCCATTGTGCTAGATGTTAAAACCGGTGACGGCGCACTTATGAAGAGCATGGAGGATTCAGAAAAATTAGCCCGTGAAATGGTCAGCATCGGTAACCAAATTGGTCGTAGAACTATGGCAATCATTTCCGATATGTCACAACCTTTAGGATTTGCTATTGGTAATGCTTTAGAAGTTAAAGAAGCAATTGATACCTTAAAAGGACAAGGCCCAGCAGATTTAACGGAGTTAGTGTTAACACTAGGTAGTCAAATGGTTGTGCTTGCCGATAAAGCGAAAACGTTAGATGAAGCCAGAGAAAAACTTCAAGCTGTGATCCAAAACGGTCAAGCGATTGAAAAATTTAAAACCTTGATTGAAGCACAAGGTGGCGACAGTTCTGTGGTTGATCACCCTGAAAAATTAGCTAGTGCACCATACCAAATTGCTTTACCGGCACTAAAATCCGGGTATGTTTCACGTATTATTGCCGATCAAATCGGTATTGCAGCTATGCAATTAGGTGCCGGACGTGCCACTAAGGATGATGTTATCGATCCTGCTGTTGGCATTGTGTTACATAAAAAAGTGGGAGATAAAGTTGAACAAGGCGAGGCGTTACTCACTATCCACGCTAACACAGATGAACTTGATGCAATTAAACAAAAATTGTATGACAACATTACAATCAGTGATAGCGCTAAAGAACCACAATTAATTTATAAAATAATAACTGAATAATCATTTTATAAAAGGATTTAGGAACACTACCATGAATGGTTTAAAATTAAATAAAAAATTATCACTACTGTTTATCTTAGGGCTTTTTTCAGTCAATGCGATTGCAGCTGTAGCAACCAAACAATCAATCGCCCCTACTTGGGAAAAAAACAAGCCTTACTCGTTTACAATTTTGCATACTAACGATCACCATGGTCGTTTTTGGCAAAATGATATTGGCGAATATGGGCTTGCTGCTCAAAAAACAGTAGTGGATGAAATTCGAAAAGAGGTAACCACCAAAGGGGGCAAGTTATTGCTGCTATCCGGTGGTGACATTAATACTGGTGTTCCTGAATCAGATGTGCTTCAAGCTAAACCTGATTTTATTGGCATGAATGAAATTGGTTATGATGCCATGGCAGTGGGTAATCATGAATTTGATCACCCTTTATCGATTATTCGTGAGCAACAAAAATGGGCACATTTCCCTTTTTTATCAGCCAATACTTACTTTAAAGGCACAAACAATCGTGTGTTTGATGCCTATAAAATGTTTGACTTAAATGGTATTAAAGTGGCAGTTTTTGGTTTAACCACTGATGATACGATTTACTTAGCGTCTCCTAAAAATACCGACGGTGTTGAATTTCGCCAAACGTTACCCGAGGCGCAAAAAATTATCGCTCAGATCAAAAAAACTGAACGGCCGGATATGATTATTGCCGTAACCCATATGGGACACTTTGAAAATGGTGAACACGGCACAATGGCTCCGGGTGATGTTGAATTAGCCAGAGGCTTAGAAACCGGCGATCTTGATATGATTGTTGGCGGACATTCTCAAAATCCTGTTTGTATGGCAAGTAGCAATAAACGTATTACCGAATATGTTCCGGGCACACCATGTTCACCGGATCAACAAAATGGTACATGGATTGTGCAAGCGCATGAGTGGGGTAGATATGTCGGCCGAGCAGATTTTGTCTTTTTAAACGGCAAAATTACATTACAAAATTATCAACTCATACCAATTAATTTAAAAAAAGAAGTCGATAATGGCAACGACACGAAAAAGCTTGAGTACTATACTAAGCAGATAGCGCAAGATGAACAGCTATTTGAAAAACTAAAACCTTATCAAGAACAAGGTAAACAACAGTTATTAGTTAAAAGTGGCGAGTTAATTGGTCGACTCGAAGGCGAGCGCAGTGTGGTTCGATATCAACAAAGCAATCTAGGACAGTTATTACTTAGCGCTTTTATTGAAAAAACACATGCTGATGTTGGCATTATGGCTGGCGGTATGATTCGTGATTCACTCATTGAAGGTGACATAACTTATCGTGATATCTTGAAAGTTGAGCCGTTTGGTAATAGTGTGGTCTATTTCGAACTAACAGGAAGTGAATTAATTGATTACTTGAAAGTGGCGTTGAGCAAAAAACAGGGATCAGGCGGTTTTACCCACTTAAAAAATATTACCTTAACGCGTTCAGGCAATAATATAGAAGAGGTAAAAATCAATAATGAGCCGATTGACTTGCAGAAAATGTATCGGGTTGCAACATTAGATTTTCTAGCAGCAGGTGGTGATGGTTATCCGATCATGAATAAACTACCAACGTTTGTTGATACCGGTTATCGTGAGGCTGATGCGGTGCGTCAATATTTTGAAGAACATTCGCCAATTAATGCAGCCGATTACGAGCCAACACAATTTATTATTGATAAATAAATTTTTAGATTTAACAATCCTTGATAGTCAAACTTGTAGATAGGTTGTTGGTTGATTTTACCCAATAACTAACATGGCTGATTGCTATCAAGGATTGAACATTAACAAGATTTTAATATACTTGCTTTGTGCACTGAGGTAATTATGCAAATGAATGAATTTCAACAAAACTGTTATGATATTGTCACCGACCCCAATTTATCACCTAAACAAAAAGCCAATTTACTGGCATTAGCGGCGGAAAATAATTTACCTTATGTCAATCTTGATAGTCAGACGCAAACAGCATTAAACGAACGAATAATCTGTGATATGTACGAAGGCCATGCGCCTTACAAACCTCGTTATGTCCTGCCGGATTATGCAAAATTTCTTAAACAAGGGTCTGAGTATTTAGAACTTGAGCCGGCCAAAAACTTTGATGATGCAATAAATATGCTGACCATTGCTTATCATCATGTACCGTCTGTCACCGGTATGCCCGTTTATCTGGGTTGTTTAGATCAAGTATTACTCCCTTATGTGGGTGATTTAACCGAAGATGAACTTTATCAGCGATTAAGACATTTCTGGATAATGTTAGATCGTAATTTGCCCGATGCCTTTATGCATGCAAATATTGGTCCTTATGATAATATCATCTGCCGTTTGATCTTAAGAATTGATCGAGAACTTAAACAAGTTGCGCCTAATTTAACTTTTATTTATGACGAAGATATCACGCCGGAAGCATTATTATCCGTTGCGATTGAAAACATTTGTGAAACGGCTAAACCACATATAGCCAATAATAAGATGATCAAAAAAGATTTTGATGAGAAAGGCTATGGCGTTGTCAGCTGTTATAACTCTCTACCAATTGCCGGAGGGGGCAGTACCCTTTCAAGAATTAACTTAAAAGAAGTTGCGCAACGCAGTAAAAATATTGAGGACTTTTTACAAAATAGTTTACCTTTGTACTGCCAATTACAGCTAAACTTAATCAAAGCCCGTTCAGCATTTTTGTTTGAAAAATCGAACTTCTTTCAAAATAGTTTCTTAATCAAAGAAGGACTGATTGATGCTAACCGATTTGCGCCAATGTTTGGCATTTACGCCATGGCAGAAGCAGTTAATATTCTTCAGGAAAAATCGGGCCTTAGCGGTCGCTATGGTCAGGATGAAGATGCCAATGAATTAGCGACCACAGTTTCAAAACAGCTTGCTGATTTTGTCGAGACTCATGATATTAAATACGCATGGAAAGGCAAAGCGATGCTCCATGCCCAATCCGGTATTAGTACTGATAGGGGCGCCACACCGGGATTACGTATTCCTTATGGCCATGAGCCAGATCCGGTTACTCATATCATGGCGCTTTTTAAACATCACCATTACTATACCTCTGGCATTAGTGATATTTTAACGATCGACGAAACGATTAAAAATAATCCTTCAGCGTTATTACAGATTTGTAAAGCAGCATTTAAGTTTGGTTTTCGTGAATTTACTGCCAATATCAGTGGTAACGATCTTGTTCGGGTAACAGGCTACATGGTGAGATTATCTGATATTAAAAAATATAAAGAAGAAGGTTCCCGTATCAATACCACGTTTTTAGGTAGCGAGGCTGCACAAGATACAGTAAATAACAGTTATTTATGCCGCACACCACGGGTTATAAGTCATGAACAAGTCATGGGCAATCGTTAATAAACTTTTACCCTTTTCATGTGTTGACGGGCCAGGAAACCGATTAGTTATATTTTTACAAGGATGCAATTTTAAATGCTTAAATTGCCACAATCCCTATACCATATCATTTTGTCGGGATTGTGGCGATTGTGTGACTGCATGTCCACACCAAGCGCTAACATTCAGTAATAATAAAGTTATCTGGCAAAGCTCCGCTTGCCAACAATGCGATACTTGTATAAATACTTGTTTATACCATTCAACGCCGATGACTTATCGTTACAGTGTTGAAGAGATTTTAATCATCATTCGCAAGTATCTGCCCTTTTTAAATGGCATAACCCTCAGTGGTGGTGAAGCAACGCTACAATTACCCTTTATTGAAAAGCTCTTCACAGCGATTAAACAAGCCAATGATTTAAAACACCTTAGCTGTTTTGTTGACAGTAATGGCTATCTTCCCCAACTGGGCTGGCAAAAAATAGCCAATGTCATGGACGGCGCCATGATTGATCTTAAAGCATGGGATAATCAAGTACATGTTGCTTTAACCGGTAGAGATAATGTAAGAGTTAAACAGTCGATTGAATATCTTGCAAAAATCAATAAATTGTACGAAGTTCGATTTCTTATCATTCCCAAACACACCGACTTACAGGACAATGCCAAACATTTAGCCAATTTTTTAAAGCAGTTCGATGCAAATATAAAAATTAGAATTAATGCATTTCATAATCATGGTGTTAGCGATGTAGCCAAAACATGGCAAAGCGCATCAAAACAGCATATCGAAAATTTTGCTATGGAGTTAAAACAATTTGGTCTAGAAAATATTGTTTTGCCAGCGGTTTATTTATCATAATAGCGTTTTTTTAATGAGTATTTGCCTAATAAACCATTAACAGACTTATTATAAAAATTCCAAAATAATGGCTTAAATTTTTTACCCCATGAGATTATTGAAATAAAAATGAGCAGGTTGAAAACCTGCTCATTTGATTAACAGCAAAATCAAAGATTAAGATAAATCATTAATATCTGTTTTGATTTTTTAAAAAATAGCTAATTGTATATCAACGTTAATATTTAACACATAAGGTATATGCTATATCTGGTTCAACAATAATATTACCTTCTACCATCCCTACACTGTAATATCGATAATTACCAAAAACATCTTTTACCGATGATGGTTCACTGGTAAAGTAGAAATCATAATTGATTAAACTTCTTAAATTTGGCGCACCAGACATCATATCTCGCCCAATATAATCAAGTGGTGAATAAAAGTAGACTTTACCCCATTCTGGCAATAATCCTTCACCGATTGCTCTTTTATATCCATTATTTTTTACATAATAGTTATCATTATTTGTTGGAACGGTAGCAAAAGGAGAATTTGATAACTCAGCTCGTATTGGTAATCTATCATTATTATTTTGACAATATGTATTTGCGCTTTGCCAATTGCCCACCAAGTTATTTGTAAAATATAACCAATGTTTTATAGAGAAAGTGTAATAAAACTGTGCTAACGTTCGATTATTGGTAACTAATATTACAAATTTATCATCTTTAGCTGGTACATTTTCGGTAAATTTAAATTCACTTTTAGAATCAGCGTTTGAAGCACGAGAAGTACTAATTAGTGAATTATTCGGATTTTTAACCAAGGTATAACTATAATCTGAAATTGGATTTACCGGCACAATTCTAAAACGTGCATCCGGGAAACCATATGTTGGGAAGTAATTGCCGTTTTGATCTTTAGCGGTGGCCTTAAAACCTTTATGCATAGTAAATTGGTCTACGTTATAAGGAACATCAAGATCTATCGTATCAGCACCATAAGGAGCATAGTTATCCCCTTCATCCCATCCATTATGCATAATCAGAGCCAATACACCAGGCCTAATATAACAGATACCATCATCAGCACTGACTTGAAATGTTTTAGAGACTTCTCTTGGTTCTGACTGGTTAGGATCACCGTACTGGGTTTTAGCAATAAATTGAACTGTTATTTTTAGCGATAATTTAGCATTAGCCGTAGATGAAGTGCACACATCACTACCCAGCGGTGCGGTGGAATCAGAAGGAATAACATTATTATTTTGGTCTCGCCATTCTGCATTGATATTTTGTATGATAAAACTATCGACAGCAGCAAGTTTATCGCCATCCACATCATCGATATCACTATCATTTAATTTTGAAGTATCGATACTAAATGAATAAAGACTCGGTGAACTACTGTAGGCAACAGAGATCTTATCATCAGCACCCGGTGAGACAATCGCCGGATCAAGGCCGTCAATTTGTAGTTGGAATTGAATTCCGTTTAAAACTTTTGTATCAGCACTAGGAAGCACATCAGGTGGATTACCGTGAATATATTGCTCAGTAGTGGCGGCAACAGATAATCCCGCAAAAGAGCTATGGCAAAAAAAAACTAAAAAAGAACAGACGGCAATATTTAATATTAATTGCATCGAATAAAATTTTTTCGAAACAGAGATATCACTATTCATGCTAATTCCTCTACTCATAAACTTCTCCGTAAGTTGGAATAAGATTATTGACTTGAAGCTTTAGTGAACAACACAATTTTCAAGGGATTAATAAAAATTGTTACCGATTACATTTATAATTTGTTAAAAATAGCTTATAAGCAATTAAACTATGACAAACTCGCTAAATTTCATCCATATAAAGGCTTGATTTTATTGAATATTTTCAACAACCGTTAGGTCGTGTTAAAACAGTGTAATATTCCAGTGTTGTAAAAAACTAATTTAAGAATATCAAAAATAAGGCGTGCTAAATAAAAAAGATTAGGTTGAGTTGGTTTAACTAAAATCACCAACTTTTTATAGTATATAATAATATGAGTAATATGGAATAGTTAAATAGAGATTTATTCAAATTTTATTGGATTAATATAAATATTGGTTAATAAAACCGCCAATAAACTAGACAAGATTATTTAACGGGCTTTATTTTTAATCATCACATTGTTAGTTAGCAATTTTGTTCAAATATTATCAAATTCACGCTGAACCATAAGGCGGTTAATACCGCCCTGTGGTTTTATAGAGTAAATTTTAGCGTCTTTATTTTCCTTTTCTAAAGGCCGCAGCAAAAGCATTACCCATTGCACTATTTGTCATCGACGTAGATTGTGCGCTTTTGGTATTGTTAGCCGATTTGTTCATTTTAGGTTTAACCCCTTCAGATTTTGACGCTGTTGGATCATCAAGTCGCATCGATAAAGCAATACGTTTGCGGGCAATATCGACTTCAATCACTTTCACTTTAACAATATCACCGGCTTTGACAACTGTTCTTGGATCATCAACAAATTTATCCGATAGCGCCGAGATATGAACTAAACCGTCTTGATGTACGCCAATATCAACAAATGCACCAAAGTTTGTGACATTGGTGACAGCGCCTTCCATAATCATACCAATTTTTAAATCTTCCATGGTTTGAATATCATCGGCAAACTGAGCTGTCTTAAATTCAGGTCGTGGATCGCGACCCGGTTTATCAAGCTCTTTAATAATATCGGTGACGGTCGGTACACCAAAATGGTCATCGACATAATCAATAGCATTTAAAGATTTAAGGTAATGAGTATCGCCCAGAATCTCTTTTAAAGATTTATGGTTTTTTTCTAAAATTCGCTCAACCACCGGGTAGGCCTCAGGGTGAACAGCTGATGCATCAAGAGGATTCTTACCGTCCATAATTCGCAAGAAACCGGCACATTGTTCAAACGCTTTAGGACCTAATCGGGAAACTTTTAATAGCTGTTTACGATCGTCAAATTGACCATTTTCATCACGCCATTGAACAATATTTTGCGAAATGACTTTATTTAATCCGGCAATACGTGCAAGTAACATAACCGATGCCGTATTCAAATTCACCCCAACAGCATTAACACAATCTTCGACCACTGCATCAAGTTTTTTCGCTAATTGAGTTTGACTAACATCATGTTGATACTGCCCTACGCCGATAGATTTTGGATCAATTTTAACCAGTTCAGCAAGTGGGTCTTGTAAACGACGAGCAATCGATACTGCACCACGAAGCGATACATCCAGATCAGGAAACTCTTGCGCAGCAAGTTCGGATGCAGAATAAACCGAAGCGCCAGCTTCACTGACTATGACTTTTTGCCCTTTGACTTCAGGGTATTTTTTTTGCACATCAAGATAAAAGCGTTCTGTTTCGCGCGATGCAGTACCATTACCTATTGCCACTAATTCTACTTGATATTTGATACAGAGCGCTGCAACAACCATTGCGGCTTTATCCGCTTGTCCGGTATGAGGATAGATAGTTTCAGTGGTAATTAATTTACCGGTTGCATCAACAACCGCAATTTTCACCCCGGTACGCAGTCCCGGATCCATACCCATGGTCACTTTCATACCCGCTGGTGCCGCCATTAACATATCATGTAAATTGGCAGCAAAGACATTGATAGCTTCTTCCTCAGCATTTTCACGTAAGGTAGTCATTAATTCTGTTTCCATGTGCATCAAAATTTTAATACGCCATGTCCAGTTTATGACAGCTTTACGCCATTTATCTGCTGGTTGATCATTGAAATGGATCCCTAAATGCTCAGTAATAATTTGTTCGCAGTAGCTCTCTTTTGGCGTTTCTTCAAATTGCGGATCGGCATTAAGTGAAAGTTGTAAAAAGCCTTCATTACGCCCTCTAAACATCGCTAAAGCACGATGAGAAGGCACTTTTGAAATCAATTCACTTTGGGCAAAATAGTCACGGAATTTTGCCCCTTCTTCTTCTTTACCAGCGACGACTTGTGAAACCAAATGTGCATTATTCCATAGATAATGCCGCACTTTAGCAAGCAGCGCTGCATCTTCGGCAAAGCGTTCCATAAGAATATAACGAGCACCGTCTAAGGCCGCTTTTGTGTCAGCGATTCCTTTATCCGTATTCAAAAAGTTTACCGCTTCACTATCAGGATCAAGTGACGGATTTTCCCATAAAGTATTTGCTAAAGGTTCAAGTCCTGCTTCAATTGCAATTTGCCCACGTGTTCGGCGTTTAGGCTTATAAGGTAAATAAAGATCTTCAAGTTCAGTTTTACTCAGTGTTTGGGTAATTTTTTGACTCAGTTCTGGGGTGAGTTTTCCTTGTTCATCAATTGACTTTAATATTGTTTGTTTACGATCTTCAAGCTCTCGCAAATAACCTAACCGACTGTCTAAAGTACGTAATTGGGTATCATCTAACCCACCGGTTACTTCTTTACGATAACGTGCAATAAAAGGAACAGTGCTTCCCTCATCTAATAATTGAATGGCTGATAAAACTTGTTCTGGTTTTACAGTCAGTTCACCCGCTATAATATGACTTATTTGATTATTTATCATGGTATCTCTATTTATTTTGTCGATTAACGGAATGTAATCTTATTATGCAAAAAGCTAATTATATAACAAGAGAGGGCTACTTGGCACTCGATCGTGAATTGAAATATTTATGGAAAGAAGAAAGACCGCGTGTTACTCAAGCTGTTTCTGATGCGGCAGCACTAGGCGATCGTAGCGAAAATGCCGAATATATTTATGGAAAACGACGATTACGTGAAATTGACAGACGAGTAAGATTTTTAACTAAGCGTTTAGAGATATTGACTATTGTCGATCCGGATCCAAGACAAGAAGGCAAAGTCTTTTTTGGTGCATGGGTAAAGTTGGAAGATGAATCGGGTAACACGCAAATTTACCGTATTGTGGGAGCCGATGAATTTGATCCTAAAAAAAATTGGATTTCAATTAATAGTCCTGTTGCCAGAGCGTTAATTGGTCATAAAGTTGATGATGAAATATCAGTAATGACACCTAATGGCAAAGCTTATTTTTTTATTTTAGAAATTAGCTATACTCAAATAATTTAATATATTAACCATTTAATCGATGAAAATTAGGGATAAGTTTTAGACGATCTTGCTAGTTAGTTATTCAATTATTCATAGACGTATTACCTACTGCCTATAAATTAAAATGAATTCGGTTTACAATTAAGATCATCTTTACTCATCACTTTATTTATTATGAGCGCTGTCAGTCAACTATTTATCTATCCTATTAAATCGTTATCTGGTATACCAATGAACCAGTCGGAGACCGTTGAGGGCGGATTTAACTTCGATCGTATATTGATGATTAGTGAACCTGACGGAACATTTATTACTGCAAGACAATTTCCTGAGCTTTTAAAACTAAAAACAGCTATTGTTAATAACAATATCGTTGTTTCAACACCGTACGATGAATCAATCACGATTAATTTCGATGAATTTTCTAAAAGCAATGAACCAACAGAAGTTTGGGGTAACCATTTCACTTCACATATAGCACCAATTAGTGTAAATCAATTTTTTAGCCAATTGCTACACAAAGATGTACAACTTCGTTGGGTTGGGCGACAATTATCACGCAGAACCAAACGCTATCAAGATGTGCCAGTAAGTTTTGCTGACGGCTACCCTTATCTATTATTAAATGAAGCATCTTTTAATTATCTTCAAAAGCAGTGTCCGGAAAAATTAGATATTCGCCAATTTCGGGCAAATATCATTATCAAAGACGCACTACCTTTTGCCGAAGACGGCTGGAAAACGATCAAAATTGGCGAAGTGATTTTTGATATTGTAAAGCCCTGCACTCGCTGTGTGTTAACTACGATCAATGTCAATTCCGCTAAACCGCTTGCCAACAATGAGCCGCTTAATACTTTGCGTTATTTTCGATCTGATGATCAAGGGCAGATCGATTTTGGTATGAATATGATTGCTCGAAATCAGGGTACTGTATCGATTGGTGATAAAATTGAGGTACTTGAACGCCAACCAGCTAAAAACTATATTAAAAACTTTCCTAAAGAATCAATAAAAGACTATCAACCTTGTACAATTACTTTCCAAGATAAAAAAATTAAAGGTAATAATCAGCAAACAATTTTAGAACAACTTGAACAACATAATATTTCAATTCCTAACTCTTGTCGGGCTGGTGTATGTGGTCGTTGCTCAGTATTATTAACAAAAGGGAATGTAAAACCTTTAACTCAATCAGCGATTAAACAAAATAAACATATTTTAGCCTGTAGTTGTGTTCCAAAAGGTGATATCACTATAGAATAGAAAAATAATGATATGAATGCTCAATCCATAGTCGGTTGGATGTTTACTCAACATTTAGACTTGTGGGAAGCTGGAAGGGATTATTTACAAAAAGCAGCAGATCAAGGTCTTATTGATGCAAAAATAGGTTTACAGCTAACGTCGGATAAAAATCCTTTTATCATGTATTAAACAATAAAAGATAAGTTTTAGAGGGTAAATGGGTAGTAAACTACCCATTTTAAACTAGGTTAATTAAGAAATAGCTTTTAATTTAAACTGCTCATCATCCAAAGCTATGGCGTTTTCTGTTTTTATGAATGACTTAGCTAAAGCTAATCTATCATTCATCACCTTAATTGCTTCTGAAAAATAGAAGGTTTTGTTCATAGCAATGAACGTAGGTTGCGCTATAATGCAAAGCGATGCGCTTTCACCAGCTTCAACAACCAATAAACATACTCGCTGACCTGATTCTTGCAAGTTTACTTCAACAATATCAGCAACTTTCGGATTATACAGCATAGGTTGCTGAGAAAAATACCAACTCTTAGGCATTTGTGGTTTTAAAAAATTTGAAGCTACGATTGCATTGATTGATAATTCAATTTTTTGAGAGTCACTTAAAGCTAAAGATTGGCAACTATCATAAAATAGATAATAAGCCGTAGCATCACCTACCGAAAACGAAAATTCAGTAAAAACGTCGGGTATCAACATTTTACTGGAATAGCAGGAACGGAATAACATATCTGACGAAACTTCAAGCATCAAGCTATCATATTCGCTATCAAAAAACCAACGCCAACTATCTGTTGGTCGAAAAGTCATTTTCATTGACATGTTTCCCTGTTAAGTTGCATTAAAATTAGGCAAAAGATAACATAAATATTAAAAAAAATAAATATAAAATTAAAATAAAAAAATTTTAATTATTTAATTTATAAAAGTTTTAATTAAATTTTAACAGGATCCAAATGATCTAAGTTGGATCTAAAATTGGATCTTGGATCCAACTTAGATCATTCTTTTTTATACTTAAACACCTATATTTTCTGAAAGTTCTTGACAAGCATTTTTAGACATAAAAAAGGCGCCATTAAGCGCCTTATACAGTGAAAAGTAAATTAATTAACTTGCAACATTAATACGTTTCATATCAGTCATATAGCTACGTAATTTGCGCCCGATGATCTCAATTGGATGGTTGCGAATCTCATCATTAACATCACGTAATAAGGCATTATCTACGCTGCCTTCCGGGATCGCTTTACCTAAATCACCAGCTTGTAAAAGTGGCATGAATTTTTCTTTCAATAACGGCACGGCTGCATTTGAAAATAGGTAGTTACCATATTCAGCAGTGTCTGAGATTACCACATTCATTTCGTATAAACGTTTACGGGCAATGGTATTTGCGATCAATGGTAACTCATGTAATGATTCATAATAAGCCGATTCTGGTAAGATACCGGATTCAAGCATAGTTTCAAAAGCAAGTTCTACACCAGCCTTAACCATTGCGACCATAACAACACCTTGATCAAAATAAGCTTGTTCATCAATTTTACCTTGATATTCAGCGGCTTTTTCAAATGCGGTTTCCCCAGTTTCTTTACGCCATTTTAATAGATTTGCATCATCATTAGCCCAGTCTTTCATCATAGTTGATGAAAATTCGCCTGAAATAATATCATCCATATGTTTACGATAAAGATCGGTCATTACAATTTTTAATTCTTTAGCCAAGACATTGGCACGTAACTTAGCAGGATTAGATAAACGATCCATCATTAGCGTGATGCCACCTTGTTTTAATGCTTCAGTTATTGTTTCCCAGCCAAATTGTAATAATTTACATGCATAAGCTGGATCAACACCTTCAGCAACAAGCTTATCAAAGCAAAGTAAAGATCCGGTTTGCAACATTCCACAAAGTATGGTTTGTTCACCCATTAGATCTGATTTAACTTCAGCAACAAAAGAAGATTGTAAAACACCAGCACGATGCCCACCGGTTGCCGCAGCCCAAGCTTTGGCGATCGCTAAACCTTCACCTTTTGGATCATTTTCCGGATGCACAGCGATCAAAGTTGGTACGCCAAAGCCACGTTTATACTCTTCACGGACTTCAGTTCCCGGGCATTTTGGTGCCACCATAACAACCGTAATATCAGAACGAATTTTTTCGCCCACTTCGACAATATTAAAACCATGCGAATAGCCTAATGCGGCACCTTGTTTCATAAGTAGTTGTACCGCTTGTACCACAGCTGAATGTTGTTTATCCGGTGTTAAATTGATAACCAGATCAGCTGTTGGGATTAACTCTTCATAACTGCCAACTTTAAAACCATTCTCGGTCGCTTTTTTCCAAGATGCTCGTTTTTCAGCAATTGCTTCTTTACGTAAAGCATAAGAGATGTCTAATCCCGAATCACGCATGTTAAGCCCTTGATTCAGACCTTGCGCACCACAACCAACAATAACAATTTTTTTGCCTTTTAAAAAATCAGCTTCTGATGCAAATTCATCACGAGCCATAAAACGGCATTGACCTAATTGATCTAATTTTTCACGTAAATTTAAGGTATTAAAATAGTTTGACATTATACTCTCCATGAGTTGAATAACAGGTAATCGATTTTTTTACACTATATAGTAAATTTATAATTGCGAAAATTGATATATTTAGAATATTATGTTGCATAAGTTGCAATATACTTGCTAAGTTAAATACTTTCTTTTACTCTAAGCCACCCAAAATGAATAGGCCAAAACTTAAATATGGATACACGTTATAAGCAAGCAAATAAAGAAGCAAAACTTTCATTGCTATTAACTATTTTCTATCTTATTGCATGGAGTGTTGGCGCTTACTGCGTTAAGGATAAAATGGGCTTATTAGGTCTGCCATTATGGTTTGAATTATCGTGTATATTGGCACCTGTTGGTTTTATTTTATTGTGCTTTATTATTGTAAAATCTCAATTTAAAAATATCTCTCTGGAACAAACTAAGTGATTAAACAATGCATTTAGATATTATTCTTCCTCTGGTTATCTATCTTATTTTTGTATTTGCACTTTCAATTTATGCTTACACAAAAAGGAAAAAAGTTAATCAATTTACCGATTATTTTATTGGTAACCGAACCATGGGCGGTTTTTTGCTAGCCATGACGCTAGCGGCCACTTATATCAGTGCCAGTTCATTTATAGGCGGCCCTGGTGCGGCTTATAAATATGGTCTTGGCTGGGTGCTTTTATCCATGATTCAAGTGCCAACGGTCTTGCTTTCGCTTGGTATATTGGGCAAAAAATTTGCTATTTTAGCGCGTAAGTATAATGCCATTACGTTAAGTGACATGCTCTATGCCCATTATAAATGCAAAATGATTGTTTGGTTTGCAAGTATTACACTCGTGGTTGCATTTGTTGGCGCAATGACTGTGCAATTTGTCGGCGGAGCTCGCTTACTTCAATCCTCAGTTGGGATCCCCTACGATATTGGATTATTAATTTTCGGCATAGGTACGGTCATTTATACGGCGTTTGGTGGATTTAGAGCCAGTATCTTAAACGATGCTTTTCAAGGTTTAGTGATGATTATTGGCGCTATTTTACTGTTGATAGCCATCATCTATGCTGGCGGGGGTATCACCGCTATTGTTGAGCGTTTATATGAAATTGATCCAGCCTTATTAACGCCGGAAGGTCCAAATCATTTTATGGACTTCCCTTTTATGACCTCGTTTTGGGTATTAGTCTGTTTTGGTGTAGTTGGCTTACCGCATACCGCTGTGCGTTGTATGGCATATAAAGATAGCAAAGCAGTGCATCAAGGTATTATTATCGGCACAATTGTGGTCACTATTATTATGTTAACCATGCATCTATCCGGTGCGCTTGGGCGGGCAATTATTAGTGATTTAACCATTCCGGATCAAATTGTACCGACATTGATCATCAACGTGTTACCGCCACTTGCGGCAGGGATCTTTTTGGCTGCACCGCTTGCAGCAATAATGTCGACTATTAATGCACAACTATTGCAAATATCTTCTGTTATTATTAAAGATCTGTTTTTAAGTTTTAAACCAAATACCAACTGTAGTGATAAGGTGCTAACTCGCATCTCAATTGCAATTACATTTATTTTTGGCGGACTACTGATTTTAGCAGCTTGGAAACCGCCAGAAATGATAATATGGCTAAATTTATTAGCGTTTGGTGGGCTTGAAGCCGTATTTTTATGGCCTTTAGTTTTAGGGCTGTATTGGAAAAAAGCCAACGCAACCGGTGCACTTTGCTCAATGTTTGCCGGTGCAATAAGTTATACGCTACTTGCGGCTTATGATATTAAAATTTACTCTTTTCATCCAATTGTGCCATCTTTAATAATTGGATTGATAACCTTTATTATTGCCAACAAATTTGGTAACACAGGAAAAAATTATGCCTTGGATTCAACTGAGAATTAATACTACAAACGACTTAGCAGAAAGCATTAGCGAACAATTGGAAGAATCAGGGGCTGTATCTGTCACGTTTCAAGATACTTATGATACCCCGGTATTTGAGCCGCTACCCGGTGAAACCAAACTTTGGGGAAATACCGATGTCGTTGGTTTATATGATGCGCAAACAGATATTGAAGAGTTAAAAGCAATGTTAAATCTAGCGCAATTCTCCTATAAAATTGAACAGCTAGAGGATAAAGATTGGGAACGTGAATGGATGGATAACTTTCATCCAATGCAATTTGGCAAGCGTTTATGGATTTGCCCTAGTTGGCGCGAAGTGCCCGATGTTAATGCAGTAAATGTCATGCTCGATCCCGGTTTAGCTTTTGGCACCGGCACACATCCAACTACGGCGTTATGTTTAGCTTGGCTAGATAGTTTAGATCTGACCGATAAAATAGTGATTGATTATGGCTGTGGATCTGGTATTTTAGCAATTGCAGCGCTCAAATTAGGCGCCAAACGGGTAATTGGTATTGACATTGATCCACAAGCAATACAAGCAAGCCGTGACAATGCAATGCGCAATAATGTCAGTGAGCAATTGGAGCTCTATTTAGCTAAAGATATACCCGACAATTTACAAGCTGATGTCGTTGTTGCTAACATCTTAGCTGGACCGCTCAAGGAATTGGAGCCAAATATTAGCAAGCTTGTGAAATCAAGCGGAAATTTAGGTTTATCTGGTATTTTAGAATCACAATCCCAAAGCGTTTATGACCACTATCAAGCCCACTTTGAACTTGATCCGATTGTTGAACAAGAAGAGTGGTGCCGAATAACTGGTAAAAAAAAGTAAAAATTTGACATTATCCCCTTTTATCTTCGAAAAAAAATGCGTAATATAGCCCGCTTTAATTTGCTAAGTATTGGTGATGTGACATTAAAGAATAATTTAATTGCCGCACCAATGGCCGGAGTCAGCGATAAACCATTTCGTAATTTGTGTTATCGATTTGGTGCTGGCATGACCGTGTCAGAAATGTTTTTGGCAAATTCTGATGTTTGGCATACAGATAAATCTTCATTACGCATGATTTCATCGGATGATGTTGGGATACGGGCTGTTCAAATTGTCGGTTCAGATCCTGACGAAATGGCAAGAGCAGCAGAATTTAATGTCAAACATGGCGCACAACTTATTGATATCAATATGGGGTGCCCGGCTAAAAAAGTAAATAAAAAATTAGCAGGTTCTGCGTTAATGCAGAATCCGGCACTAATTAAAACGATTTTGCAAAAAGTTGTTGGTGCAGTCGATGTACCAGTAACTTTAAAAACTCGGACTGGATGGGATAAAAATCATAGAAATTGCATTGAAATCGCACAAATTGCCCAGGATTGTGGCGTAAAGGCTATTACTATTCATGGCAGAACACGTGCTTGTTTGTTCAATGGAGTGGCAGAATATGAATCTATTAAAGCTGTGAAAGAAAATGTAACGATTCCTGTCATTGCTAATGGTGATATTTGTACTCCCGAACAAGCAAAAGAAGTTTTTAAATATACGCAAGCTGATGCTATAATGATCGGCCGAGCGGCACAGGGGCGACCTTGGATATTTGAAGAAATTGCATTCTATTTAACACATGGACAGTTACAAAAAGATAAAACGATTGAAGAAGTAGAACAGATTGTATTAACACATCTTGAAGATCTTTATCAGTTTTACGGAGAATACAAAGGATTACGGATTGCCAGAAAGCATGTAAATTGGTATACCAAGAATTATGCTGATAGCGATCAATTCAGGCGCTTATTTAGTGTACTTAGCAATACAAGTGAGCAAGTAGCTACACTAAAAGCATTTTTTAGTCAAATTAGAAACAAACAAAAGAGTTAAAAATACTATGTCAGAACAACGCGTTACAGCTGCAGCACTTAAATTTACAACTGTAAACTCTCAAGACCAAATAACACAAAAACCTTTGCGAGATTCAGTAAAACAAGCTTTGAAAAACTATTTATCTCAATTAAATGGTGAAGATCCTACTGATCTATATGAATTAGTGCTAGCGGAAGTTGAACACCCATTCCTTGATATGGTTATGCAATACACACGTGGCAATCAAACCCGAGCTGCCAATATGCTTGGTATCAACCGTGGTACTTTACGTAAAAAATTAAAACAATATGGTATGAGTTAGTCGATACTTTTAGCATATTGAAATTAAACTATGAATTAAAAGCGTCTGTCAAAAGGCGCTTTTTTTGTCACTGATTATTTATGAGCCTTAATCATTCTATGACTCAATATTGGAAAATAAACATCAAACCGATGAACGTAAGATTAAAGTTGGCGTCAATGTCAGTTTATGCGGAAGTTCGGTAGGGTTATGTAGCCGGTTTAATAAGGTTTCAACCGCTAATTGTCCAAGCTCTTCTTTAGGTTGATGAATGGTTGTTAATGGCGGTGTCATGTATTGGGCAATTTCAATATCATCATAGCCAATAATGGCAATATCTTTACCCGCCACCAGACCATTACGATAAAGTGTTTGATAAGCCCCGATTGCCATTGCATCATTACAACAAAATACCGCCTGTGGGCGAGTAGCAAGATCCAACAAGCTTTGCATCGCAACAATGCCCGAAGCAAACTGAAAATCCCCTTGAGCTTCATACCCCGCCAAAACAGCTAAGTTAGCGTCGTGCATCGCTTTTCGGTAACCTTGCAACCGTGACTGAGCTTGGGTATTATTCAAAGGGCCAGTGATACAAGCAATACGTTGATATTGCTTTGATATTAAAAACTCGGTAGCAAGAGTTGCACCATAAAAAGAGTTGTCTTGAATGGTATCGCAAATACCACTAAAAGGCGTCCAGTCCATCATAACCATAGCGAGTTTCGGATAACGTGCAAATATCTGCTGTGGAATTGAGTGGGTTTCCGTACACATCGCCAATAGACCATCAACCCGCTTTTGCAGTAAATGTTCTATGTTATCGAGCATACGTTGATGATCGCCCTCTGTGTGGCATAATATCAAGTTGTAACCCAGTTCATAGCAACTTCGTTCAACACCTTGTACTACTTCGGAATAAAATGGGTTATTACTACTCGTCACTAACATACCAATAGTATACGTTTTATTGCTTTTCAAACTGCGAGCTATCGCACATGGCGTATAATTTAACTGTGCGATAGCCTGTTCAACTTTTTCCCGAACAGCCGGGCTTACATAGCGATCGTTATTGATAACATGAGAGACAGTTGATGTTGATACTTTCGCAAGTTTTGCGATATCTTTCATTGTTGCCAATTTTTTATTCTCATCAGTTATTTACCTTGTAATTGAAGAAACTCATCTACCTGTTTACGGGTTGGAACGGATGTTTGTGCTCCAGGTTTAGTGACAGATAATGCCGCAGCAGCATGGGCTGATATAACTGCTTCATTTAAACGCTTGCCGTCTAAAAGTGCGGTCACAAGCATGCCATTAAATGTGTCGCCGGCACCAATGGTATCGACTGCATCAACCTTAAAGCCTGCGACTAATTCACCAACACCAGATGAACTGACCCAAGCCCCTTTGCTACCTAACGTAATAATAACGGTAGTAACGCCCTTATCATGCAATGCATTGGCCGCATGATGAGCATCTTGCTCAGTCACAATTTTAATACCGGTTAAATGTTCTGCTTCAGTTTCATTTGGCGTAATAATATCGATGTGCTTAAGCAGATCATCAGATAATTTTTGCGCCGGAGCCGGATTTAAAATCACTTGCGTATTATGCGCCTTAGCTAGTTTAGCGGCTTGTTTAATGGTAGCTAAAGGTGTTTCAAGTTGCATTAAAATCGCATCAGCATGAATGATATCATCTTTAAATTCAAGTAAATATTCTGGCGTTACCGCAGAATTAGCACCAGCATAAATCGCTATTTGGTTTTCACCTTGTTGATTAACTAATATCAAAGCAACACCAGTATTTTCACCATTAATAATTGAAACCGAACAAGTCTCAATATTATCCTCTTGTAACTGCTGTTTAATCTGCTTACCTAATTGGTCATTACCGACCGCGGCAATAAACTGAATGTTTGCTCCCAAGCGCCCTGCTGCTACCGCTTGATTCGCCCCTTTACCACCAAATGATATTTGGTAGTTTGAACCGGATAAAGTTTCACCCGGTTGTGGAAATGCAGGTACATTTAAGATATGGTCAACGTTAACACTACCTAAAACAATTAATTTTTTACCCTTCATTCGTATTTTCCTAATGCTATAACCAAAGGACACATTAATTTGCCTTTTAATCATTTATATGAGTAATAAGTCTGAGTTCAACCGGAACTTGAGTTGCTACTTTTTCGCCTTTTATCACTTTATCAGCAATTTCAATGCCCATAGCCCCTATCTCGTTCGGCTGTTGAGCCACCGTCGCACCTAGTTTACCACGTGAAACTGACTTAATACCGTCTTCGGTGCCGTCAAAGCCAACAACTAAAATATCGTTTCTTCCGGCGGTTTGAATAGCACGCATCGCTCCTAAAGCCATTTCATCATTTTCAGCAAACACCGCTTGAACATTCGGATAAGCTGTTAATAGATTTTGCATGACATTCATCCCTTTAGCACGATCAAAATCTGCCGGTTGCGCTGTTAACAAAGTCAGGTTGTTTTCTTGGATTGATTGAGTGAATCCTTCCCCTCTTTCACGTGATGCTGAAGTGCCTACAATGCCTTGTAGTTGAATCACTTTTGCACTAGCGCCTAACTTTTCAAAGATAAAATTACCCGCCATTTTACCACCAGCGACATTATCAGACGCAATGTGACTAACAACTTCGCCTTTACTTGCCGTACGATCAAGCGTGATAACGGGTATTCCTGCTTTATTTGCAGCAAGAACAGCATTACCAACCGCCTCAGAATCGGTAGGATTGATTAAGATTAATTTGGTGCCTTTAACTAGGGTATCTTCTACATTTGCCAGCTCTTTTGCCGGATTATTTTGCGAATCTAACACGACTAAATCATAACCTAATTCATTCGCTTTTTGAACGGCACCCTCTTTTAAGGTAACAAAAAACGGATTATTAAGTGTTGAAACAATCAATGCTATATTTTCTTTAGCCCATACTTGAGAAACTAAACTAAAGCTCATAGCCACGCCGACAACGGTCGCCAAAATCTTTCTTAAACTCATCACATTCTCCTAAAATTTACTTCTTTTTAACACAACTACTTATTGGTTTTTTTATCCACCAAAACCGCTAATAAAATAACCACGCCTTTTACAATCATTTGATAGTAAGCATCGACGCCTAACATATTTAGTCCATTATTTAAGAAACCTAATATGAGTGCCCCAATTAATGTACCGAAAATTTTACCTCGTCCACCTGACATACTTGTCCCACCAAGTACGACAGCAGCAATAGCATCCATTTCATAACCAGTACCAGCAGTAGGCTGAGCCGAAGAGAGTCTGGATACTTCAATAGTACTGGCTAGAGCACACAATAATCCACTAAGCGCATAGACAATAATTTTCACACGATCAACATTAATGCCAGATAACCGTGTTGCCGCCTCATTGCCGCCCAATGCATATATGTAACGACCTAAACGGGTATATTTGAGTAAATACCATGCCGCAATAAATACTAATGCCATTATCAATATTGGCACAGGAATACCAAAAATGCGACCAAAAGCAATAGATTCAAATATTTCTGAATTATCATTAGTGCCGGTAGAGATTGGGCTTCCTTTGGTATAAACCTGTGTTACGCCACGTAAAATAAGCATCATGACTAATGTAGCAATAAAGGCTTGTAATTTCCCTTTAGCAATAATCACACCAGAAAAAGCACCTAATAGCGCACTAATAATTAATGATGCTGAGATAGCTATAAAGGGTGAAATATCCGAACTAATCATCGAAGCGGTTAAAGCGCCGGCTAAAGCAAAAATTGACCCGACCGCCAAATCAATACCTGAGGTTAAGATAACTAATGTCATTCCAACTGCAATAATGGCGTTGATTGATGTCTGTTGTAAAATATTAAAAAAATTGTTTAAAGTAAAAAAGTTATCACTTAAACACGACACAATCGCAATTAGCACTAGTAAAGTAATTAATGACTTTTGCTCAACTAAAAAATTCTTGAGCGTTTTATTTTGCAGCATCAGTTCTCTCCTATATTTTTTCCAACGGCAGCTGCCATAAGTTTTTCTTGTGTTGCATCACTTATTGAAAAGTCACCTGTTACTTTTCCTTCGTGGATTACTAATATACGATCGCTCATACCGAGCACTTCGGGCATATCAGATGAAACCAAAATGACACTTAATCCTTGTTGTTTAAATTGGTTAATCAGTTGGTATATCTCTTTTTTGGCGCCAACATCTACCCCACGAGTTGGTTCATCGAGAATTAATATACTTGGACGGGTCATTAGCCCTTTAGCAATGGCAACTTTCTGCTGATTACCGCCGGATAAAAAACCGATGATTTGATTAGTTGACGGGGTTTTGATGTTAAATAAGCCAACAAAATCATCTACCGCTTGTTGTTCATCTATCAATCGCAGTTTTTTAAAGGGGTTAACAAAATAGCTTAAAGCATTAAGTGACATATTGTCCTTCACCGACATACCTAAGATTAATCCATCTTTTTTACGATCTTCTGAAATATAGACAATCCCATGATGTAATCCGTCTTTAGGTGTTTGAGTCTTAATTGTTTTACCATTTAAAACAATCGTTCCCGATTTTGCCGGATTAGCGCCATAAATCATTTTCATTAACTCTGTTCGCCCGGCGCCCATAAGTCCGGAAATACCGAGTATTTCACCTTCATGCAGCGAAAAACTGACATCATTTACACCATTACCGATTAAGTTTTTAACGGATAGTGTCTCTTTTCCACGTTGAATATCGATTCGAGGATACTGATCTTGAAGTTTTCGCCCAACCATCATCTCAATTAAGGTATCTTCAGTTAATTCACTCACCTTTTTTTCGCCAATAAATTGGCCGTCACGTAACACCGTTACTGCATCACAAATTTCAAAAATCTCTTGTAGCCGATGCGAAATATAGACTACACCGCAATTTTGCTGTTTTAATTTTCTGATGACTTCAAATAGCGATGCCGTTTCAGTATCCGTTAAGGCATCAGTCGGTTCATCCATGATAATAACTTTAGAATTGAAGCTTAGCACTTTGGCTATTTCAACCATTTGTTGCTCACCGATAGATAAATCACTTATCAAACGTCGACTATCATATTTTAGATGTAGCTCCGCTAATAATTTATCGGCTTGGGCGTAGGTTTTGTTCCAGTCAATACAACCAAATTTATTGGTAAATTCTCGCCCTAGAAATATATTCTCAGCAATGGTGAGTTCCGGTATTAAGTTGAGTTCTTGATGAATAATACCGATTCCGGCTTCTTGTGACGATTTTGGTCCATTAAAATTAGTTGCTTTTCCTAAATAGATAATGTCGCCAGCATCTTTTTTATATATTCCTGTTAACACTTTCATTAGTGTTGACTTACCCGCACCATTTTCACCAATCAAAGCCATAACCTGACCGGCTTTAACAGTTAAGCTCGCCCCGGATAATGCTTTAACGCCAGGAAAAGATTTATGAATATTGGTAAGCTCTAATAGGTTGTCGTTCATAACGCACTCATCAATGTTTGACTATTTAAAATTAAAAAATTACACCTGATTGTAAAACTATATTAGCGTAGGGGGTGCATTCACCTGTTCTAATAGCCGCTTTACAATGATGAGTTTGTTGTTTTAGCTCTTCATGTGAGACATAAACGATCTCAACACTGCTTTGTTGACTCTGTTTGATCTTTTTTAGTTGCTTTAATATTTTGTTATGAATAGTTGGATTTTGGGCAATAACTTCCTGCGCCAAAATGACTTTTTCAATTTGCATCTCTTTTGATAATGATTCGAAAACTTGCATAAACGTTGGTATACCATAGGTCAATGCTAAATCAATTCGTTGAACTGCGTTAGGAATGGGTAAACCCGCATCACCAATGGCTATTTGATCGGTATGCCCCATTTTGGAAAGAGCCTGAACAATTTCTGAGTTAAATAATTGCCCTTTATGCATATATAATCCTTTAAATAATCCGTTTAGTTGCTATCGAAACGTTTCGATAACACATCATCCTTGTAAAAATTGTTTATGGCAATAGTAAAAAATTCAAACTTGTGATCTGGATCAATCTGAATGGATTCAGTTATAGAAAAAATCATGAATAAACACGATAAAATAGGTTTAGTTATGAGGGTAAACTAATAATTAGCGTCGGCTATTTAATTGTTATCCCACTAAAATATCGCGTTTTTAATTAAATTTTGATTAAAAATAGCTCTATGTTTGACTGTTAAAAAGGAATGAACATAATGATAATGAATTTTAGACAAAAGTTTGTTAAAATGTAGCGATTTTTAAATATTTTAATCTGGAGAATTTTATGGCAGGTCATAGTAAATGGGCCAATACCAAACACCGCAAAGCGGCACAAGATGCTAAGCGCGGTAAAATCTTTACAAAAATTATTCGTGAACTTGTAACCGCAGCCAAAATCGGTGGTGGCGATCCAGCGTCTAACCCTCGCTTACGTGCCGCAATGGACAAAGCACTTTCAAATAATATGACACGTGACACGATGAATCGAGCTGTTGCTCGTGGTGTAGGTGGTGAAGATGACACCAACATGGAAACCATTATTTATGAAGGTTATGGTCCAGCGGGTACAGCTGTTATGGTTGAATGTTTAAGTGACAACCGTAATCGCACTGTATCAGAAGTGCGTCATGCATTTACTAAAACAGGCGGCAATCTTGGAACTGACGGTTCAGTATCTTATCTATTTACTAAAAAAGGGGTAATTTCTTATCCTAGTGGTACTGATGAAGATCAAGTTATGGACGCAGCGCTTGAAGCTGGTGCTGATGATGTTGTAACTTATGATGATGGTGCAATTGATGTATTTACAACACCTGAATCTTTTGGTGAAGTAAAAGATGCGTTAGATGCAGCAGGATTAGTAGCTGAATCGGCAGAAGTATCAATGATTCCAGCGACTAAAGTAGATCTTGATGTCGACTCTGCGCCTAAATTACTTCGCTTAATTGATATGCTTGAAGATTGTGATGATGTTCAAGAAGTGTATCATAATGGTGAAGTGTCTGACGAGGTTGCAGCTACGCTCTAATGGCCATTATTCTTGGCATCGATCCCGGCTCTCGTTTGACCGGTTACGGTGTAATCCGTCAAACGGGACGACAATTAACTTATCTTGGCAGTGGCTGTATTCGTACTGCTGTCGATGACTTACCTACTCGCTTAAAACGCGTTTATGCGGGTGTAAGCGAAATTATCCTTCAATTCCAACCGGATATGTTTGCAATCGAGCAAGTTTTTATGGCTCGCAATGCAGACTCGGCTTTAAAGTTAGGACAAGCAAGAGGCTCAGCGATTGTCGCTGCGGTAAATCATGATTTACCGGTTTTTGAATATGCGGCTCGTTTAGTCAAACAAAGTGTGGTTGGTACCGGCGCTGCCGATAAAAAGCAAGTACAACATATGGTCAAATTATTACTAAAACTACCCGCTAGCCCGCAAGCAGATGCGGCCGATGCTTTAGCAATAGCCATCACTCATGCGCATATGGGACAACACTTAATAAAATCACTCAAGTAATGCCCTATTATTTAACATTTAACACTGGTGATTTCCAATTTATCTCATCACAACAATGCTAGATCTTTTTCTTGTTATTCAAATCAACGCTTATTTTAAATACTCTACCATTTACGCATACAATTTGTTGAGCTTAGACTTCATGGCTATAACTTATTTTCAATTTATTTGATTACTACAAAAATGAAATAAAAAAAGCACCAATATTATTGGTGCTTTGCAATTAGATTAATAAAAATAAAATCACAATTAACTTGTTAAATGCACTCCCTACTTTAAGCTGGGAATGCATTTATTGATTAATTACTTTTATCTGCTGATTTTGATAGGTTACTTGGTAATACCACCTTATTTTTATGTTTAGTAAATAGTTTGGTAATAAACAAGAAGAATAACGGAACATAGAATATTGCTAAGAATGTTGCCGTTAACATACCACCAATTACCCCGGTACCAACCGCATTTTGGCTTGCCGAACCAGCTCCGGTGTTCAATGCTAATGGTAATACACCTAAAATAAAGGCGAAAGAAGTCATTAAAATTGGTCGCAAGCGTAACCGACATGCTTCAAGGGTTGCATCGATAAGCGATTTCCCTTCTTTTTCTAATGCATCTTTAGCAAATTCTACGATCAATATTGCATTTTTAGCCGATAACCCCATGGTTGTTAATAGACCAACGATGAAGTAAATATCATTATCAAGTCCTCTAAACATCGTTGCAAATACTGTACCTAAAATACCTAATGGTATAACAAATAATATTGAGATTGGTACTGTCCAACTTTCATATAATGCGGCTAATGACAAGAACACCACAATAATAGAAATAATGTAAAGAGTCGTGGTTTGTGAACCGGTTTGACGCTCTTGATAAGAGATATCAGTCCAGTCGAAAGAGAAGCCTTTTGGTAATTGTTGAGATAACTCTTCCATAATTGCCATTGCTTGACCAGAACTTAAGCCCGGCGCTGCTGATCCACTGATGCCCATTGCTGCCACACCGTCATAGCGAACTAATGAAGGTGAACCATAGCTTTTCGAGGTTGTTGCAAATGCATCATAAGGAACCATTTCACCTTTTTGATTTTTAACATGCCAATAACTAAAGTCATCTGGCAGCATACGATAAGGTGCATCTGATTGTAAATAGACTTTTTTAACTCGGTTGTTATAAACAAAGTCATCGATATAAGCTGAACCTAAAGCCGTTGATAATACGGTATTAACACTACCTACTGAAACACCAAGCGCCTGCGCTGTTTCAAAATCAACGTTAATTTTGTATTGTGGCACATCTAACATACTGCCCGGACGGACTTGCTGTAGTTGAGGATTATGAGACGCTTGCCCTAATATTTGGTAAAAAGCTCCCATTAAAGCATCATGACCTAGTCCAGCTGAATCTTTTAGCATATAAGAAAAACCATTTGCCATACCTAAAGACGGTACCGCAGGTAGATTTGCTACAATTACACGCCCTTCAGTAATGGTAGAGGCAAATTGCCAACCACTTCCAACTAAAGCATCAACTTTTTGATCCGGACGTTTACGCTCATCCCAGTCTTTTAATCGAACAAATCCGAGTCCCATATTTTGGCCACGACCAACCATACTAAAGCCCGCAACGGTAAAGATTTCTTTCACTGAATCGGCTTTTTGTTCCATATAGAATTTAGATGTTTTATTCAAAACGCCCATTGTCTGTTCTAATGTTGACCCCGGTGGTAATTCAACCATGACAATCAATACACCTTGGTCTTCGTTAGGTAAAAATCCTGTAGGTAATCGATTAAATCCGAAGAATAAACCTACAATAATTAAAATATAACAAACAAACGATACCAACGGGAAACGAATGAATTTAATTACGCCTTTTTCATAATAGTGCAGGCTGAAACTATAAACTCGGTTGAAACGCTCAAAAAACCATTTAGTGGCAAGTGCACACCAACTAAATGGCGGGATATTTGATAATTTTTCACCGAATGTCGCTTTTTTATTCTTACTTTTATTTGGCGCTTTTAAGATTTGAGCACAAAGCGCTGGCGTTAACACAATGGCCATTAAAACAGATAACGACATTGACGTTACAATGGTAATTGAGAACTGACGGTAAATTCCCCCAGCAGCACCACCATAAAATGCCATTGGCACAAATACCGCAGATAATACGACCGCTATCCCAACTAAAGCAGACGTAATCTGTTCCATTGATTTAACCGTTGCTGCATAAGGAGAAAGTCCCTCATCATGCATAATACGTTCAACGTTTTCGATAACGACGATAGCATCATCGACCAATAGACCGATTGCCAACACCATGGCGAACATGGATAAAGTATTTATGGTAAATCCACAAATATACAAGATGGCAAAAGTACCTAACAACACAACCGGTACAGTAATTGTCGGTATCAGCGTTGAGCGAAGGTTTTGCAAAAATACATACATTACAATAACAACGAGAACTATTGCTTCGATTAATGTATGGATTACGTTACTGATAGATAACTTAACAAAAGGTGTTGTATCGTACGGATAAGCAAATTTAATATCTTCAGGGAAAATTTTCGATAATTCTTCAATTTTCTTATCAACTTGTTCAGAAGTATCTAATTGGTTCGCACCTGTTGCTAAATAGATACCTAAACCAGCAGACGGTTTACCGTCATAACGAGAAATAAAATTATAATCAGCAGCACCGATTTCAACTTTTGCCACATCTTTTAACAACACATTCGAGCCATCAGTATTAACACGAACAAGAATATTTTGGAACTGTTCAGGTGTTTTTAACCGTGATTGAGCTGTGATAGTAGCATTAAGTTCTTGACCGTCAGTTGCCGGTAAAGCACCTAGCTGACCTGCTGTTACTTGCGCATTTTGCGCTTGAATGGCCGCAGTGATCTCTTCAATTGATAAATTAAAATAGGTCAATTTATTCGGATCAAGCCAAATACGCATCGCATATTCAGAGCCAAATAACTGGGTATCACCTACACCTTGTACCCGTCGTATAGGATCTTGTACGGTTGAATAAACAAAGTCTGCGATATCTGCTTGTGTTTTTTGTGGGTTGGTTGAATAAAAACCGATAACTTTTAGAAAGTTAGTATTATTTTTAGCAACTGACACACCATTTTTCTGCACACTTTCAGGTAGCCGTGATTTAATACTTTCAACTTTATTTAACACTTGCACCTGCGCAAAGTCAGGGCTAGTACCAGGCGCAAAAGTAAGGGTAGTTTGCACAACCCCTTGAGCACTACTGGTTGATTTCATATAAATTAAATTATCTAATCCCGTTAAATTCTGTTCAATTAACTGAGTAACGGTATTTTCAATTGTTTGAGCATCAGCGCCCGGATATACAGCAGAGACAGTAACAGCTGGTGGTGCGATATCGGGATATTGTTCAACAGCTAACAGCTTTATACATAAAGCGCCGCCGAGCATCATCATGATAGCAATTACCCATGCAAAAACAGGTCTATCAATAAAAAACTTAGCCATAATTAAATCTACCCCTGTTTTATTTCACGCTGTTTTCGATGATATTATCTAACTGTTCTTGAGTGAGTGTAGCCGGCGTACCAACAACTAAACCTTGCATTGGTTTACCAGATTCAACTGCGGTTAAATTTAATAACCCGGTTGTAATGACTTGTTCACCAATACTAATTCCTTCGGTCACTATCCAGTATCCGCCGATACCGGTGTAAACTTTAATACCTTGACGGTATTCAATTGTATAATCT
Organism: Gilliamella sp. B3892; assembly: GCF_026536305.1. Classification (NCBI taxonomy): domain Bacteria; kingdom Pseudomonadati; phylum Pseudomonadota; class Gammaproteobacteria; order Orbales; family Orbaceae; genus Gilliamella; species Gilliamella sp. B3892. The sequence continues at coordinate 487,265 of NZ_JAFNOK010000001.1, read as the reverse complement.
GGTTTTAAGATTTTAGCTGTGTACTGACCTTTAGCGTTACTGGTAATACCTTGTTGCGGTACCAGTACTGCATTTCGTATATACCCTAGCGTCATTTGTGGTTTAACAAACATGCCCGGTAAGATTTTGCCTTCACGGTTAGGGAATTGAGAACGTAACGTTACGGTACCAGTAGTTTCATTAACCGTCATGTCTGAAAATTTAATGCTTCCCGGCTCTGCATATTTAGAACCATCATTAAAAAATAGTTCAACATTATTGCCTTTAGCCGGTTCATAGATCACGTTTTGGTCTTGAAGATATTTGTTATAACGAGTCGCCGCTTCTGTCATATCAACATAAATTGGGTCAAGTTGCTGAACTAAAGCTAACGGCGCTGATTGTCCCGCAGAAACTAAAGCCCCTTCAGTGACACTTGAGCGACCGATATAACCATCAATTGGCGAGTAAACTTTAGTATAATCTAAGTTCACTTTAGCAGCATGCTCAGCAGCTTGTGCGACCAATACACTTGCTTCTGCTTGTTGAGCATCAGCATTTGCTTTATCGTATTCTTGCTGACTGATTGACTTACTGGTCAATAGACCTGCATAACGCTTTAAAGTAAGTTGAGCAATTTTGGCATTAGCTTTTGCGCTGGCAACGTTTGCAACTGCGCTATCATAATTGGCTTGATAAATGGCAGGATCGATTTGATAAAGCGACTGTCCGGCTTTCACATTAGAACTTTCATCAAACTCACGTTTTAATACAATCCCACTGACTTGAGGTCGAATTTCAGCGATTTGAGATGCAACAACGCGTCCTGGTAAATTTATTTTTAAGGTGTAGTTTAGCGGTTCCACTTTAAAAACGGTTACCTTTGGAATTTGATTATTACCGCCCTGCGATTTACCATTATCACAACTGGTTAGTAGAAACAGACTAGTTATTGCAACTGGTACGGTTAATAATAGTTTGTTAAATCTCATATAAAAATGACCTCAGTAAACTTAATAATTATTTTTTTAATAACAATAAATCTTATTTAAAAGTAACCGAGGATTTTACAAAAAATATGCATAGATTGTAAGTATCTTTACAAGTTAATAGCACAGAGTTCTAAAAATTAGCATCAGAAAAACAAGGAATAAAAAAATTATTTTATCTATTATCATTATTTCTAGAAATAAAGTAATATATTTATTGATTTTTCGTGCTATTAAAGTATTTTAAATAAAATGTTATACTAATAACTATAGCTGCTATAGTTTGTACGAATATAGCTTACTAATAAAAAGTAAAAAATTTAACATTGTTAAACTCTGAAATCAGTTTTATTCAATAACATTATTGAATAATTTGAGTCTATATTTAATTTAAATCTGAGATGGGTATTATGGATAATTTACGTATTGTTCTAATTGTTGTTGCGTCCTTGGTCATTATTGCTCTATTGATTCATGGATTTTGGATCAATAAAAAAGAACGTTCTTCCCTATTTAAATCGGACCAAAAGGATAAAGTCCCGCAAAATACTCAAGCACTCGAAGATATTTACAATAATGAAGAAGATGATGTGATTTTACTTAATCCGAAAAATAAAACGGTTGAAGAAACGGCTCAAGAAGAGACGCCAAAAGAAGAAAGAATCGAAAATATACCTCAGCAAGTCGATTTATTTATTGATGATATTCAAGAAGATAAAGAACAAGATGACGAGCAAGCTCAATCTACAGTAAACTTTAAAGAAGAGATATTTGAAGACTCACCCGTAACTGAACCAAAAATCAGTAAGCAAGCTGTGCAGCGTGTTAGCAGTGAAGTAAACACGGCTAAGGCAAATGAACAAAGCTATAAACAAGAAAAACTCAATGTGGATTATACCGAAGAAAATCCAATGGAGATTATTGTATTAAACGTGACAGGTCTAAAAGGACAATTATTACAAGGCGATGTCCTGCTTGCCAGTATAATGCAATCAGGATTTCAATTTGGCGATATGAAAATATTCCACCGTCACCTTGACCCGGCAGGTAATGGCCCTATCTTGTTTAGTTTAGCTAATATGGTTAGCCCGGGTTATTTAGATCCGGAAACCATGCACGAATTTACTACACCCGGTGTGTCAATTTTTATGGTTGCACCAACACACGGCAATAATCAACAAAATTTCAAGCTAATGCTACAAACAGCCCAACGTATCGCTGATGATGTCAATGGCGTGGTATTAGATGATGAACATCATATGATGACACCACAGAAAATTGATAGTTATAAAGAACGTATTAAAAAAGCCTGTAACGAAAGTTAATCGTTTAAAAAATAGCAATTCTAAAATACTACCATGCCACCAACTGATGTTGGTGCATGGAGTGAAACTTATTAATTAATCTTTTATAGAACCTTTAAAAATAAATCGTTATTGTATCTAATATTATTGATATTAATACAAATTAAATGATAATCCTTAAAACCTGCGTTTCAATTTAAGAGCCTACAATCATGTCACAATCAAATAGAACTGAACATTCATCAAATCAATCTGGATCAACACAGGATGTCGTTGCACAGTTAACATCTTTACGTAATCTGATCAGACATCATGAATACTGTTACTATGTGCTCGATGACCCTCAAATTCCTGACGTAGAATATGATAAATTATTTAAACAATTACAATCTTTAGAACAGCAGCACCCGGATTTAATTACAGCTGACTCACCAACTCAACGAGTAGGCGGCACACCGTTATCGCAGTTTGCCTCTATTAAACATGAATTACCGATGCTGTCATTGGATAATGTGTTTGACGAAGCAAGCTTTATCGCATTTAACAAAAGAGTTAAAGATCGCTTACATCTTGATGATAATCATGAAGTCGAGTATTGCTGTGAACTTAAACTTGACGGCTTGGCGGTCAGTTTGCTCTATGAAAATGGTCAATTTGTACAAGCTGCAACTCGTGGTGATGGCACTACAGGCGAAGATATTACGGCTAATGTCAAAACCATTAAAACCATTCCGCTAGTATTACTTGGTGAGAATATTCCTGCACGTTTGGAAGTGCGAGGCGAAGTATTTATGACACATAAAGGCTTTGCTAAACTCAATAGCGATGCAGAAAAACGTAATGAAAAAGTCTTTGCAAACCCTCGTAATGCTGCCGCAGGTTCACTCAGACAATTAGATCCCAAAATTACAGCCAAAAGACCATTAACCTTTTTTTGTTATGGTGTTGGGATTGTTGAAGGCGCTCAGTTACCCGATACCCATTACCAACGTTTAATGCAATTAAAGGCGTGGGGACTGCCTGTTAGCGATAAAGTTGAAAAACGCCTAGGCGCACAAGCGGCGTTAGACTATTTTAACCAAATCGGCGAACAACGCATGTCGTTAGGTTTTGATATTGACGGCGTTGTTATAAAAGTTAACAGTATTGCATTACAAGAAGAACTTGGCTTTGTTGCCCGAGCACCACGCTGGGCAACCGCATTTAAGTTTCCGGCTCAAGAAGAAGTAACCAGACTGAATAAAGTTGATTTTCAGGTTGGGCGAACTGGCGCAATCACCCCGGTTGCAAGGCTAGAACCGGTATCAGTTGCTGGCGTTATTGTCAGTAATGCTACACTACATAATAGTGATGAAATTGAGCGATTAGGCGTCCGTGAAGGTGACTATGTTACCGTTCGCCGTGCAGGTGATGTCATACCTAAAATAGTCGCTGTGGTTAAAGACCGTAGACCGAATGATACCAAAGCGATTGTGTTTCCAACCCACTGCCCTATCTGTGGATCATTAATCGTACGGGATGAAGGACAAGCCGTTTCACGATGTGCTGGTGGATTAATTTGCCCGGCACAACGCAAAGAAGCCTTAAAACATTTCGTTTCCCGTCGAGCTATGAATGTAGATGGTATGGGCGATAGACTAATCGAACAATTAGTTGATAAAGATTATGTTAAAACACCGGTAGATCTTTATAAACTCAATGTCCCAACCTTATGCAGCTTAGATAAAGTTGGGGAAAAATCTGCCAAAAATTTATTAAATGCCTTAGATGTATCAAAAGCCACAACCTTAAGCCGATTTATTTTTGCGCTTGGTATTCCAAATGTTGGGGAAGTGACGGCTGAAAATTTAGTCAATCAACTGGGTAACTTAAAAGCGATTGAAGATGCTTCGCTGGAACAACTACAAACAGTAAACGATGTTGGGGCGATTATCGCGGAAAGTATTATCGACTTTTTTCAAGAACCTCATAACCGCAACGTCATAGATCAATTAACCAGTGATGAGATTGGTATTCATTGGCAAGATGTTAACCCACAAGCTCAAACCGTAACCACCGATTCACCATTTTCCGGCAAAACGGTTGTGTTAACCGGTACCTTATCGGTATTAACACGTGATGAAGCGAAAGATAAATTGAAACAACTTGGGGCAAAAGTCACCGGTAGCGTATCAAAAAATACCGATTTGGTTATCGCCGGTGAGGCAGCAGGTTCTAAATTAGAAAAAGCACAAGCGCTAGGCGTTAAAGTTATTGACGAACAAGAAATGTTAAATTTATTGAATGAATCAAGATAAAATAAGCTGGAATATCTTTAGCTATTGAATCAAAATAGCTAAACAAAGTAACTTAAGGAGAAAAATATGCCTTTATTAGATAGTTTTAAAGTCGATCATACTAAAATGAAAGCACCTTTTGTACGTGTTGCTAAAGTTATGGTAACGCCTAAAGGTGACAACATTACCGTATTTGATCTTCGCTTTACTGTTCCAAACAAAGCGCTATTACCTGAAAAAGGCATCCATACTCTCGAACATCTATTTGCTGGTTTTATGCGAGATCATCTAAATAGTGACAAAGTTGAAATTATCGATATTTCACCAATGGGATGCCGTACAGGATTTTACATAAGCTTGATTGGCCAACCTGATGAATCGTTAGTAGTCGATGCATGGTTAAAATCGATGCATGATGTGTTAAACGTTGCATCGCAAGCGCAGATCCCCGAGCTTAATGAATTTCAGTGTGGTACTTATAAAATGCATTCACTAGATGAAGCCAAAGCGATAGCAGAACAGATTATTCAATCTGGTATTGGCATTTGTCACAATCAAGAAATCGCATTATCTGATGCACAACTTGCATCGATTAATCAGTAGGAGAAAACAATGCCAAATGTCGTGATAGACTTTTTAGAAGGTCGTACAATTGAACAAAAAAGAGAAATGGTAAAACGAGTAACCGCAGCTATTGCTGAAACGTTAAATTGTAAACCCGAAGCGGTACAAATCATTATTCATGAGTTGTCAAAAGATCAATGGGCTAATGGTGGTCAGTTACGTTGCGACAATGATTAACTCAGTCAATTCCTTCGTTGATTTCCTGGTTAATTAAGTTTGCTAGTTTGCAAAGTCGTTTGGGTTTCCCTAATCACGTTGGATAATAATAACCTCAAAAATGTTTTAAAACACTTTTGAGGTATATCATTTTGAAAACATTTTGACCTTAACTTTACATTGAATTGTGATTAATCACACTGGTCAGAATTTAATGATTACAATGATGTAGATGAAGCAAATGCCCCATTTTATTGGCTTTGGTTTCTAAATAGTGTTCATTATTTGGATTTTCACCCACTTCTAACGGAACTCTCTCGGTGATTTTAATGCCAGATTGTTCAAGAACTTTAATTTTTTGCGGATTATTTGTTAATAGCCGAATCTGGGATACCCCCAGTAAAGTTAACATATCGGCACAAAGCGTAAAATCACGTTCATCAGCCGCAAAACCTAACTGCTCATTCGCTTCAACAGTATCAAGCCCTTGATCTTGTAATGCATAAGCTCTTATTTTGTTGAGTAAACCGATATTACGTCCTTCCTGACGATGATAAATTAAAATACCCTGCCCTTGTTTTGCTATTTGCTTTAAAGCAGCCTCTAACTGAAAACCACAATCACATCGTAAACTAAATAAGGCATCGCCCGTTAAACACTCGGAGTGAATTCGGGTTAAGATTGGCGTTTGGTCGGTAATATCACCAAATACTAAAGCTGCATGTTCCTTTCCGGTTGCAATTTCCTCAAATCCGATAAGCGTAAAACATCCCCATGGTGTTGGCAGTTTAGCTTGGGCAACCTTTTTTAATTGCATTATTGTCTCCGTATAAAATAAAACACAGATAAGATTTTTTAAAAAACTTACCTTCCATGCTAAAATAGATAGCAATTTATGCTTAGTTGAGTTCTTAAATGGGGTTAGTAATTAAAAAAACAATAGCAGCACTGACTATTTTCTTAATAGTTCCTTTTGCTATTATAGCCACAAATTGGCATTGGCAACCAGAGTCATTAGATAATACCTCCAAATATTTTTTTTGGATTACTGAAACTGCAAGTTACCCGTGGGCGATCATCACTTCGATTATGCTCTTTGTTATGTTTTGCTTGTTAATTCCAAGAAAAACGAAAAAAAATGTTATACTATTGTGGTTACTATTAGTCATGGCTATGTTAGGCGGTCAGATAGTTAAAACAATCATAAAATCGCAAACAGCACAAAGCAGACCTTATGTCTTATGGCTGGGTAAAGAATATAATCTGAATGATAAACAATTTTACTCATTACCAAAATCAGAAAGAAAAGCAGTTATCCAAAATTTATTAGCCAATTCACAATCCATACCAAACTGGTTAGCAAAACATTGGCAAAGTGAAACAGGTTACTCTTTTCCTTCCGGACATACGTTATTTTCAGCAACATGGGCATTTTTAGCCATTAGTCTGCTTAGCTTTAGACGCCATTACATTATTGTTTCTTTGCTGGGTATTTGGGCTTTTCTCATTGAATTAAGTCGAATATTGTTAGGGATGCATTGCCCAATTGATTTGATCTGTGGATTACTACTTGCTTGGTTAATTTCATTAATCTGCTGTTTTTATGCTAGAAAATGGCATATATTAGATAGATAATTTAGAAATTATTAATTTTGTAAAGAAGTTTCAGATTCTATAGACGTTTAAGTAAAAATAAATATAAACAAAGGTCAACATTATGAAATTTATCATATCAATTATCTTGATAATTGTTATTTTCGCTTTATCTATTGCTATTGGTTCTGCCAATGATCAAGTTGTGTCATTTAACTACCTTATTGCAAAATCAGAAATGCGACTTTCTGTTTTACTCGCCATTGTATTCGGTTCTGGATTTATTGTTGGTTGGATATTAACCGGCTATTTTCTTATAAAATATAAGATAAAACATATGGCAACGAATCGAAAACTGATAAATTTACAGAAGAAATATGACGAACAGATGTCAAATTTGCAACAAACGAACTTAACTAAAATCAATTAGAATAAACGATTATGTTTGAACTGTTATTTCTGTTACTACCGATTGCCGCCGCTTATGGTTGGTATATGGGGGATAGAAATGCAAAGCAAAAATTTTTAAACCAATCTAACCGATTATCGCGCGAATATGTCGATGGTCTTAACTTCCTTTTGTCGAATCAAAAAGATAAAGCCGTTGATCTCTTCCTCGATATGTTAAAAGAAGATGACGGCACGCTTGAAGCGCATCTTACTTTAGGTAATTTATTTCGTTCCAGAGGCGAAGTTGATCGAGCTATACGAATACACCAAGCATTAATGGAAAGTTCATCGCTATCATTTGATCAACGTTTATTAGCCATTCAGCAATTAGGGCGTGATTATATGGTTGCCGGACTTTATGATCGAGCAGAAGAGATGTTTTTGCAGCTAGTTGAAGAAGAAGATTTTCAGCAAAATGCCTTACAGCAACTGATAATCATCTATCAAGCTACCAGTGAATGGATTAATGCTATCAACGCCGCAACTAAACTAGTTAAATTAGGTTATACCCAATATAAAACCTATATTGCGCAGTTTTATTGTGAATTAGCTTCATTAGCGATAGCCAATGATGATCTCGATCGAGCCTATAATTTATTACAAAAATCGGCTTTAGCCGATGCCAACTGTGCACGAACGTCATTAATGCTAGGTCGGGTTTTAATGGTTCAAGATAAAACTGAGCAAGCGATCGAATCATTTAAACGTATTTTATATCAAGATAAAGCCTTTATTGGTGAAGCTTTACCTTTACTTAAAGAGTGTTATATAAATATTAATAATTTATATGAATTCCAACAGTTTTTAGAAGTTTGTGTGGAACAAGATTCCGGCAATATTGCAGAGTTAATGCTTGCAGATCTTATCGAACAGAAAAATGGCTTAGATGCTGCTCAATATTATCTGTATCGAATTTTATTAAAACACCCCAATTTAAAAGGTTTTTACCGACTGATGAATTATCATGTCGCTGATGCTGAGCAAGGTAAAGCGAAAGAAAGTTTATTACTTTTACGTAACATGGTTGGCGAACAAATTAAAGCTGTGCCTAATTATCGTTGCCAAAAATGTGGATTTACTGTCAATTCAATCTATTGGTTATGCCCTGCATGCCGCTCTTGGTCAACGATTAAACCTGTCCGTGATTTTGAACAATATTCTGATAATTAAAAGAGTTTTCTTATGTTTTTAATAGATTCGCACTGTCATTTGGACAGCTTGGACTTGAGCAACAAGTCCATTGAAGATGTTTTACAACACGCTACTGACAACGATGTTAAACACTGCTTAAGTGTAGCGACCACACTTTCTGGCTATGAATCGATGAAAAATTTATTGATGCCGTATCGGTCTCAATGCTCTTTTTCCTGTGGTATTCATCCTCTAAATTTAGATGATGAGCCCTATGATGCCAACCGATTTTTAACCTTAGCCCAACAAGACAATGTGGTGGCATTAGGTGAGACAGGATTGGATTACTACTACCAACAAGATAACATCGAATTACAGCAAGCCAACTTCAAAGCACATATCGAACTTGGAAGAAAACTCAGTAAACCAATTATTGTCCATACCCGTAATGCTCGAGAAGATACACTGAGAATATTGAAAGATGAGCATGTCCATTCTGGTGTTCTACATTGTTTCACTGAAGATATACCAACAGCAAAACAACTATTGGACTTAGGCTTTTACATTTCGTTCTCCGGCATTATTACGTTTAAAAATGCAGAGTCACTTCGTCAAGTCGCCAAATTTGTTCCACTCGATCGCCTATTAATTGAAACCGATTCACCATATTTGGCACCTGTTCCCTATCGAGGTAAAGAAAACCAACCTGCTTATGTTCGGGAAGTTGCACAATATTTAGCAATACTTAGAGGGGTCTCTCTACAAGAAATTGCAAAGCAAACAACGCATAACTTTTGTCAATTATTTAATTTACAAGGGGCATTAAATGAGTAACAAGTTAAACATTGATTGGAATGATTTTTTAACCAACTATTGGCAAAAAAAGCCGGTTATCTTACGAGATGCTTTTAGCCACTTTGTTGATCCAATCACACCGGATGAGTTGGCCGGTTTGGCAATGGAAGAAGAAATTGACAGCCGAATTGTGACCAATAAAGACGGTAAATGGGACGCCAAATTTGGACCTTTTATTGATTTTAGCAATTTAGGCGAAGATCACTGGAGTTTATTGGTGCAAGCAGTCGATCATTGGCATGAACAAGCAGCAACCTTAGTGGAACCTTTTAAATGTATACCGCAATGGCAGTTTGAAGATTTAATGATATCTTATGCAACACAAGGCGCTGGTGTGGGTCCCCATATCGATAACTACGATGTATTTATTATTCAAGGTATGGGATGTCGCCGTTGGCAAGTTGGTGATCGTAATCCAAACTATAAACAATTTAGCGCCCATAAAGCCCTATTGCATGTAGAAAGCTATCAACCTATTATCGATGAAGAAATTACTGCTGGCGATATCTTATATATCCCGATAGGTTTTCCACATAATGGCGTATCAATCGGAGAGTCGTTAAGCTATTCAGTTGGATTTAGAACGCAAACATCGCAAGAATTACTCAGTGGTTTTGCCGATTATGTTATTGATAATTTACCCAATGGAATTTTTTATCAAGACCCTGATTTGAAACTACCAAAAGATCCTTATCGAGTTCAGCCTTATGAGCTGGAAAAATTACAAAATCAGATGATTGATTTAATCAAAAATCCACAGCTATTTAACGATTGGTTTGGAAAACATATTACCATACCAATGCACGAGCTTAACATTCTACCGGTTGAACCAACTTATGATTTAGATGAGTTTAAAGCGTTACTTAAATCAGGCGCAAAACTACACCGAGTACCAAGTATACGGATAGTTAAAATTGAAAATGCCGGTTATATTCATGGCAAGAAAATCCCACTACCGATAGAAGTAATTGATCTGCTTTGTCAATCAGAAACACTGAGCTATGATCAACTGCACCATGAAGAAACGCTTAAAGTAATGCTTCATTTTGTTAATTGTGGATTCTGGTATTTTCAAGATCAGGAATAAAACCATAATTCCGCCGAATGGACTATCGGCGGAAAATATTGTTTTCCGTTATCTTAAAAAACTGACGTAAAAAAACAAAAAGAGTCTTTCTAAATTGGATTTTAATAATAATTGTACTTTTTAGTCTTTATTGTCGAATAAATATCACTATTTTCGCTTTTTAATTTGGATTTTTAAATGTTTTGAGTATATACTTGCCTCGCTTAACAACACCCTCCGTCTAAAGACGAATAGAACATCACCAAAATGCTGATATTTAGCATCTATCTTTTAATAATTAGAGGTACTCATGAAAACTCAAGCAGACATAGTCACGCAAGCTGAAAATGAAAGCATTGAAACAACGCCTTATCAAAAAAGAACACTTTTTGCATCAACTGTAGGTTACGCATTAGATGGCATGGATATGATGATATTAGGCGTCTGTTTTAGCCTAATTGGTGCTACCTTTAATTTGACAAATACCGATTTAGGTACATTGACGTCCGTTACCTTATTAGGGGCTGTGCTTGGTGGGATCTTATTTGGCGTCCTTGCAGATAAATATGGACGGGTAAAAGTATTTTCCTGGACTATTTTAATCTTCTCCTTTTTTACCGGTCTTTGCGCAATTTCACCTAATTATGAATGCTTTTTAGTTTTCCGATTTTTAAGTGGGCTAGGCCTTGGTGGCGAATTTGGTATCGGCATGACACTTGTTTCAGAAAGCTGGCCTAAAAAGAAACGTTCACGAGCAACAGCAATTGTTGCCTTAGGCTTTCAACTAGGTATTATTTTAGCCGCATTGTCAGTTAATTTTGTCGGCGAAATCTATGGCTGGCGCTGGGTTTTTGCCATTGGTGTTTTGCCCGCATTATTTGTTGCTTGGACACGTAAAGGGTTAAAAGAGCCACAAATTTGGCAAAATTTAAAAGATCAAAATAAAAATAAAATTGCCATTCATAAGCTTTTTAAAAGCCCAAAAACAACCGCAACCACAATTGGATTAACTATAGCGTGTGCCGTACAAAATTTTGGCTTTTATGGATTAATGGTTTGGATGCCAAATATGATAGCCACCGAACTTCAATTACCATTTAAAAACACGATGTTTTGGACTATTTCCACCACCATTGGTATGTCGTTAGGTATTATTATCTTTGGTTGGCTTTGCGATAAAGTCGGACGGCGTCCTTCCTATATTATATTTCTTCTCGTTTCCGCGATATCTATCTGGTTCTATTTTCAACAAACGGATATGCTGGTACTTATCATTTTCGGTGCTATTATTGGCTTTTTTGTTAATGGTATGATGGGCGGATATGGTGCTTTACTCGCTGAACATTACCCAACAGATGCCCGTTCAAGCGCTGAAAATATTATCTTTAATGTAGGACGTGGAATTGCCGGCGTCTCGCAAGTGCTTATTGCTTATTTTGCCACGGTATATTCTATTAGTTATGCTCTGGCATTACTTTCTGCCGCTTACTTATTGTCAGCTGCCGCATTTGTGTTTTTAATACCCGAAACCAAAGGTAAACAATTAGATTAATTATTTAATACAAATACAATACTGTTGCCCTGTGTTAACAGGGCTAACCTTTTATAAACAAATAATTTGCTACCAGAAAAATAAACTAACAAATTTTTGGGTCATCACTTATCGCATTCACTGGGTTTAATCGATACAGATGATACTTCTTTATTATTAAGAAAATAGCTGAACCTTAGACCGTTTGGAAAATTTTCTTTAAAAGCATTCAATTCCGAATCAACTTTACAATACTCTACAAGTGTTTCTACACGGGTATCATCTTGAAACGCTTTTGATTTCAACGTTTCTTCATCTAATCCTTCAAAATCATACCTATAAACTAATATATCATCAATTGCGTCTACATCTGTCAGTGTTGTATGTTCGTCATATTTTATCGGCAGTTCTTTTCTTATCATTTTAATGGCTAATTGTTGTTGAGCGTTCTTTTTTTGAAAATTATCACAACTAAATAAGACCAAACTGCTAGCCATTATTATGGCTAATTTTAAATATTTCATTTCATTACCTTACAATTGAAATTAACGATTAACTTATTGTTGATTAAAACCAATGGTGCTCAATGCAATTTTAATCTTATAACATGATTTTACAATGATTAATTTGAGCACAATTAATATTGTTTGCAAAAAGTACGCTTAGTATCATCTGTAGGTAAGTATAGATTGAATATCGCTATCTGTAATCACTTATACAAGGTATCAACCAATAATATTAAAATAGCGATTAACTCATCTTAAAAATGATCAATATCTTAAAGTGTTTATTCAAATTAACTTAATGAGTTTATATAAACCAGCCATGCAATAAAATGTTGGCTTTGAATAATAGCTGATGTTTCGCTAATAAAAAAAAGGGCTACTATCAGCCCTTTTTCTTCGATCAAATATTGGAAACTATCTATTATCACAATCACTTGGTTTAACATTGAGTGATAATACTTTTTCATCATTGATATAATAATTATGATTAGCGCCATTAGGGAATGCTAATTTTATCGCATTTACCGTAACATCTTTACTGCAATAGACATCAAGTAATTTATTAAATACCATTTTTTGATTACTATCTGAGTCAAATGCTTCTTTAGCTATCCCATTAACGGCATATTTATAATTAATTGTTTTATCATCTTTTGATACATCCACTAATGCCGTATTTTGATCGATCGTCAGTGGTAATTCTTGCTTAATACCTTTGATTGCTAAATCTTGCGCTAAATTATAATTACCTTCTTTTACTTTATCTAAAATATCTTGCGTTTGTGATTTGGTTTGTTGATAGAGATCTTTGGCTTTATCACTAATTTCAGCACCAGCTTGTTCCGCTTTTTGTTGAAGGTCATTAACAGTTGATTTTGAATTATCACAGTTAACTAAGAAAAGACCCAATACAGCTAAGGAGATTACTTTAAAAAGTTTCATTTTATTGCCCTTGTTTTTATTTTTGACTGTGGCGATGATGATATGACTCACTATCGCCCCTCGATTGAAATAAGTTAACTTCCTAGCACAACATAACAGCAAAATGACCATAAGTTATTTTGCTGTTAAAATGATGATTAGTTAGTATGCATACCACCAGTAACACCGTAAGTTTCAGCCGTAGTATAGCTAGATTCTTCAGAAGCTAAATGAACATAAACACCAGCAAGTTCAACCGGTTGTCCTGCACGTTTTAACGGCGTTTGCATACCAAATTCAGGGATAACATCACTTGGCTGACCACCACAGACTTGTAATGGAGTCCAAACCGGACCAGGTGCCACGCAATTGACACGAATACCTTTACTACCTAACTGTTTAGCTAATCCTCGAGTAAAAGCAATGATTGCTGATTTAGTTGATGCATAATCTAATAAATTAGCACTAGGTTGGAAGGCTTGAACAGATGACGTTGTAATAATAGTCGATCCTGGTTTTAAATAGCCTAACGCCGCTTTAGTGACCCAAAATAATGAAAAGACATTGATCTCAAAAGTTTTCTTAACTTGTTCTGTAGTCAATTTCATAATATCTTCAACCGCAGTTTGTTTACCTGCAACTAAAGTTAAATTATCTAAACCACCCAGTTTAGTATGTGCTTGCTTAACCAGCTTTTTACAAAAATCTTCATCACTTAAGTCACCGGGAATTAAAACTGCTTTACGTCCAACAGACTCAATAACTTTAGCAACCTCTTTCGCATCTTTTTCTTCATATGGCAGATAGTTAATTGCCACATCTGCACCCTCTTTGGCATAAGCAATTGCGGCTGCGCGTCCAATACCGGAATCTCCCCCAGTGACAAGCATTTTACGTCCAGCTAAGCGACCGTGACCATGATAGCTCTTTTCACCACAATCGGGGATTGGTTTCATTTCACATTGTAATCCCGGCGGTGTCTGTTTTTGTTTTGGGAATTTAGTGTGATGATATTTTTTGGTTGGGTCATAGGTTTGTTCAGTCATAATTTTCTCCTAAGTTAGGCTTGTATTTGTTGACAAATTCAATATAACTTAAATGAAATCAATTAATAATCACAAAATCCTATTGCTAAGCATATTTTATATCTTTAAAATATTTAATTAATTCAAGTAATTATATTTATTAATAATTAAAGATCATCTATTTTTAAAGTTTAATAAAACGCTGTAAATCATAGGTAGAGATAAAGTAGAAATTCAATCCACAATAAAGACGGCTTTTCACAATTAATCCCGTAATGCTTAGGATAATTATGGTCGATCCATTGGTGTTGCTACGCGATGTAGTCAATTTAGTTTATCAAATAAAGTTTAACTAAACTAGCGATTATAAATGATAAATATATGTGCGTTAATTTAGCTGACAATCTGCCGGTGTTAGCTCGATAATCACAACTTCTTTATCATCAATAAAATAATGATAATTTGCACCTTGCGGAAAGGCTGTTTTCAAATCTTGCATATCCTTGTTATTTTCACAATATGCCTTAAGTAATTTCATACGAATTGTACTAAGTGTGGTGGTGAGTAATAAAGCTTGTTCGGGTGTATTGATGACTCGATATTGATAATTAATGGTATCTTTATCCTTATATACACCAAACAGTGTTGTAAGGCTATCAATCTCGATAGGTAATGCACTTTTTATCGGATCGATCACCGAGTCTTGTAATGCGGCATTTGGATTATTACTGGCTTTATTATCAGAAGATTGCTTAGCATTATCACAACTAAATAAAACTAAATTGATCATCAAAAAGAAAATTATTTTAATACTTTTCATACTGATATCTCTTATTCGTTATTTATTATTCATGTTATTACCAGCATTAAGAAGCAATAATTTAAAATAGCTTATTGCTCAGCTTCTTATTTTGATTAATATTTATACACCAATATTAGACAAATTACCAAAAAAACAGTAAAAATAGTTATTTTTATACTTAAACGTAGGTATTTTCTGAAACTTCTTGACAAACATTTGTGGGTACATGACAAAAGCGTTAAAAAACAGTTGCACTTTTTTTTAAATCGAGTATTTTGTTTAAAAATAATTTTAGAAAATGACAAAAAATTAATATTTAACATCATGAAATTTTCACTCAAAATCGTCCTCATCAACATTATTGTCAGCGTGGTCATTATTCCAGCGCGGGGGCGTTTTTTGAATTAAAATATGTTCATACATTAAATCAAAAACCCCCGCCCCTAAAAGCGGGGGTTTTTTTATGAACAATGGATGAGCAAAATATGACAAGTGAGGAAGAAATGTTAGGAACACAGTGGATAGTAAAAACCTTAAAAGAAAAAGGCGTGACCACCGTTTTTGGTTATCCCGGTGGGCAAATTATGCCTCTATATGATGCGCTTTATGACGGCGGTATTGAACATGTGTTATGCCGTCACGAACAAGGTGCCGCAATGGCCGCAATTGGTTATGCACGTTCTACCGGTAAAATTGGCGTATGTATTGCCACATCGGGCCCCGGAGCGACCAATATTATTACCGGACTTGCCGATGCACTTATTGATTCTGTCCCAGTGATTGCAATAACCGGTCAAGTTCCTACAAATTTAATTGGCACCGACGCCTTTCAGGAAGTTGATGTTTTGGGTTTATCGCTTGCCTGCACTAAACATAGTTATTTAATCGATAATCCGCAAAATTTACCCAATATTTTGCAGGAGGCTTTCACTTTAGCCAACTCAGGCAGGCCGGGACCAATATTAATCGATGTTCCGAAAGATATCCAGCTTGCCGACCTTGACTATCAACACTATTTAACGCCTGCCAATAAAAATTCTTCTGTTAATAATGCTCAATTATTCCCAATTTCTCAAGATGAGATAAAACTTGCTAAACAAATGATCACCGACGCCAAAAAACCTATGTTATATATAGGTGGCGGCGTGGGGCTTTCTGGCGCAATAACCGAGTTAAGAGACTTTATGTCACTGACACAAATACCGAGTGTCTCAACCTTAAAAGGGCTTGGCGTTGCTGATCTCACTAATCCTTACTATTTAGGGTTGGTCGGCATGCATGGAGCAAAAGCCGCTAATTTAGCGGTACAAGAGTGCGATTTATTAATTGCGTTGGGAGTACGCTTTGATGACAGAGTGACAGGCAAATTAAATGAATTTGCTCGCCATGCTAAAGTGATCCATGTTGATATTGACCAGTCTGAAATAAACAAATTACGCCAAACACATTTAGGATTACAAGGCGATATCAAACAGGTTTTACCCCAACTCGATGTTACCGTATCAATAGCCAATTGGCATAAAAGAGTTGAAGAATTAAAAACATTACACCCTACTCGCTATGATCATCCCGGTGAGGCAATTTATGCGCCTGCATTATTAAAAAGGATTTCAGAACGTAAACCGCAAAACACCATTATCACCACCGATGTTGGACAACATCAAATGTGGACTGCACAGCACATGCGTTTTACTCACCCGCAAAACTTTATTACGTCAAGTGGGCTTGGGACAATGGGATTTGGTTTGCCGGCAGCTGTCGGCGCACAAATGGCTAGACCTGATGACTTAGTTATCTGTATATCGGGCGACGGCTCTTTTATGATGAATGTTCAAGAGTTGACCACGATTAAACGCAAAAAGTTACCCGTTAAAATTGTACTAATTGATAATCAACGCTTAGGTATGGTTCGTCAATGGCAAGAGCTATTTTTTAATGAAAGATACAGTGAAACGAATCTTTCAGACAATCCGGACTTTTTAATGCTGGCTAAAGCGTTTGATATTCCCGGTCAAACGATCAGTAAAAAATCTGAAATTGAGCCTGCGCTCGATACCATGTTTAATGCGCCGGGCGCTTACCTTTTACATGTTTGCATTGATGAATTGGAAAACGTTTGGCCGTTAGTTCCACCGGGCGCAGCTAATGAAAATATGCTTGAAAAAAGTGCTAAGGAGTAAGTGATGAACACAAAAACACAGTATCAAGTCACCATAAAAGCTTATGATAAATTGGGCTCACTTGAACGTATTTTACGCGTTGTTCGTCATCGAGGTGGACATATTGAAAAAATGCAGATGCAGACAGTTGAAAATGAGCAGTTAATTCTATCTTTACTATTAACAACCGAACGTTCACTTTCAACTTTACAAAATCAAGTTGCAAAATTAGCCGATGTCATTGCGGTTGAATAACAATTTTTAGTGATTTGTTTCGTTGAAACAAGTAGTTAAATTAACATTATTAACAATTTTATATAGTTAAACGTAATTGAAAGTATTGTATAATGCTTAACCGTTGAAAGATAAAACATTAAGCAGTACATAGACTTAATATAGTAAAATTTAAGAGGAAAACAAAATGGGTTCTACAGCAAAATCTGAGTTTATTTGGTTAAATGGTGAAATGGTTCCATGGGCGGAAGCGAAAATACATGTCATGTCCCACGCTTTACATTATGGTACATCGGTATTTGAAGGTGTTCGTTGTTATAACACGCATAAAGGACCAGCTATTTTCCGTCACAAAGAGCATGCACAAAGACTATTAAATTCAGCCAAAATCTACCGTTTTCCTGTCCCTTACACGCTTGAAGAGATCATGGAAGCGACTCGTCAAACTATCAAGAAAAACAAACTGGAAAGTGCTTATATCCGCCCATTGGTGTTTATCGGCGATGTTGGTATGGGCGTCAACCCGCCAGCCGGTTATAAAACCGATGTGATGATTGCTGCCTTCCCGTGGGGAGCTTATCTTGGCGAAGATGCTTTAGATCAAGGTATCGATGCAATGGTCTCATCATGGAATCGCGTTGCCTCAAATACAATCCCGGCAGCGGCAAAAGCAGGCGGTAACTATTTATCATCATTATTAATTGGTTCTGAAGCACGTGCTAATGGTTTTCAAGAAGGCATTGCTTTAGATGTACATGGTCACCTATCTGAAGGTGCCGGTGAAAATCTCTTTATTATTAAAGACGGCGTTTTATTTACCCCAGTTTTATCATCATCGGCACTTCCGGGTATTACTCGGGATGCGGTATTAACGCTTGCTCGTGATTTAGGTATTGAAGTACGTGAACAAACCTTATCCCGTGAAGCTCTCTATGTTGCTGACGAAGTATTTATGACCGGTACTGCTGCTGAAATTACCCCTGTGCGCAGTGTTGACCGTATTCAAGTAGGTATTGGTCGTTGTGGTCCTATAACTAAACAGATCCAACAAGCATTCTTTGGTTTATTCAATGGTAAGACTGAAGATAAATACGGTTGGTTAGATCCAATTAATTAAGATGTGTTTGTTTAAAATCCGCTGACAAAGTCAGCGGATGACATAAAGAGTTAGATTGAATATACAAAATTAAGTACCGTTAAAAATCGGTCGCTTGCGTAATAAAAACTTGGGAGCAAGAAATGCCTAAATATCGTTCAGCAACCTCCGTCGAAGGGCGGAATATGGCAGGAGCCCGCGCTTTATGGCGTGCAACGGGCGTAAAAAATGAAGACTTTGGTAAACCCATTATTGCAGTGGTTAACTCGTTTACTCAATTTGTACCGGGACATGTTCATTTAAAAGATATTGGACAGTTAGTTGCAAAACAGATTCAAGAGTCCGGTGGGATTGCCAAAGAATTTAATACTATCGCTGTTGATGATGGCATTGCCATGGGGCATGGTGGTATGCTCTACTCACTACCGTCACGTGAACTGATCGCTGATTCGGTCGAATATATGGTCAATGCACATTGTGCTGACGCTATGATCTGTATCTCCAATTGTGACAAAATCACCCCCGGTATGCTAATGGCATCACTTCGATTAAATATCCCAACCGTATTTGTTTCTGGCGGCCCAATGGAAGCGGGTAAAACCAAACTTTCTGATCAAATTATCAAATTAGATCTTGTCGATGCCATGATTCAAAGCGCTAACCCGAATGTAAGTGATGCAGACAGTGAGGCGATTGAAGAGTCTGCTTGCCCAACCTGTGGTTCGTGCTCCGGAATGTTTACCGCAAACTCGATGAATTGTTTGACTGAAGCATTAGGGCTTTCACTTCCGGGTAATGGCTCATTAGTTGCCACCCATAAACAACGTGAACAGCTATTTTTAAATGCCGCTAAACGAATAGTTGAGATCACTAAACGCTACTATGAACATGACGATGAATCTTATCTCCCTCGTTCAATTGCCACAAAAGCGGCTTATGAAAATGCCATGTCACTAGATATTGCAATGGGTGGTTCAACCAATACCGTATTGCATCTACTAGCAACGGCACAAGAAGGCGAAATTGATTTTACTATGTCCGATATTGACAGATTATCTCGCAAAGTTCCTCATTTATGTAAAGTGGCGCCAAGTACTGCTAAATATCATATGGAAGATGTACATAGAGCTGGTGGGGTTGTGTCAATCATGTCTGAACTGGACAAAGCAGGACTACTAAATCGCAATGTACACAATGTGCTGGGTCTTAACTTGCAAGAAACTTTTGCAAAATATGATATTACCCAAACGACAGATGAATCAGTTAAAAAAATGTACCGCAGTGGCCCGGCAGGGATTCGCACAACCAAAGCATTTTCACAAGACTGTTATTGGGATACGCTAGATGATGACCGTGAAAATGGCTGTATTCGTGACAAAGCTCATGCCTATAGTCAAGACGGCGGACTTGCTACTTTATATGGCAATGTCGCACAAGATGGCGCCATTGTTAAAACCGCTAGCGTTGCAGCTGAAAATCTTGTATTTAGAGGCCCCGCCAAAGTGTTTGAAAGTCAAGAAGACGCAGTTGATGCAATCTTAGGTGGACAAGTGGTTGCCGGCGATGTGGTTGTCATTATTTATGAAGGGCCTAAGGGTGGACCCGGTATGCAAGAGATGCTCTACCCTACAAGTTATCTAAAATCAATGGGATTGGGTAAAGCTTGTGCTCTCATCACCGACGGTCGCTTTTCCGGTGGCTCTTCGGGCTTATCGATTGGACATATTTCCCCCGAAGCGGCTAATGGTGGGGTTATCGGATTGGTACGCAATGGCGATATTATTGATATTGATATTCCAAACCGTAAATTAGTGTTAGATGTCCCGGCAGATGAACTTGAGCGTCGCCGTGTTGCCGAACTTGCAAGGGGTGATAAAGCATTTACACCACATCAACGAGACCGATACGTATCTTATGCACTTAAAGCTTATGCCAGTTTAGCAACCAGTGCAGATAAAGGGGCAGTTCGAGATAAAAGTAAATTAGGTGGTTAATGTGAAACAACATAATACTCAACTTTCTGGCGCTGATTACTTAAAAGCAACACTTTGTAGCGCTGTCTATGATGTGGCTCAAGTCACACCATTAGAAAAAATGGATAAAATATCATCGAGATTAAACAATCAAATTTACGTTAAACGTGAAGACAGACAGCTCGTGCATAGCTTTAAAATACGTGGAGCACAAGCTATGATTGCCAGCCTTAGCTCGGAAGAACGTCAATGCGGAGTTATTGCGGCATCCGCCGGTAACCATGCTCAAGGCGTTGCCTATTGTGCCAACAAATTAGGGATAAAATCACTGATTGTAATGCCACTAACGACTGCTGATATCAAAGTTGACGCGGTAAAAGGATTTGGTGGCGATGTACTGCTTTACGGTGCTAACTTTGATGAAGCAAAAGCAAAAGCACTCGAATTAGCAAAAGAGCAAAAACGCATTTTTATTCCCCCGTTTGATCATCCACTGGTTATTGCCGGACAAGGCAGTATTGCTATGGAACTGTTACAACAAAATGCCAAACTCGATCGCATTTTTGTGCCAGTCGGTGGCGGTGGTCTGGCAGCTGGGGTGGCTGTATTAATCAAACAAATTATGCCGTCAATTAAAGTGATCGCAGTTGAACCAGCCGATGCAGCTTGCTTAAAAGCCGCATTAGATGCTGGCAAACCCGTTGATTTAAATCGAGTGGGTCTGTTTGCTGAAGGGGTTGCGGTAAAACGTATTGGTGATGAAACATTCAGACTTTGCCAACAATATATCGATGATATTGTCACTGTTGATAGTGATGAGATTTGTGCTGCGGTAAAAGATTTGTTTGATGACGTGCGGGCGATAGCTGAACCGTCCGGCGCTGTTGCGCTTGCCGGAATGAAAAAATACATCGAGCAACACAATATTAGCGGTGAAAATCTTGCTCATATTTTATCCGGAGCAAATTTGAATTTTCACAGCTTACGCTATGTATCTGAACGCTGTGAACTTGGCGAGAAACGTGAAGTTCTGCTAGCTGTGACGATTCCGGAACAAAAAGGCAGTTTCTTGAAATTTTGCCAGCTTTTAGGCGGACGCTCAGTCACCGAATTCAACTATCGCTACCATGATGATAATTTAGCCTGCGTTTTCGTTGGTGTGAAAATTTCAAAAACCAATGAAAAAGACGAAATTATGCAAGAGTTAACCGCTGCTGGTTATCAAGTGGTTGATCTTACCGAAGATGAAATGGCTAAATTGCATGTTCGTTATATGATTGGTGGCAAACCATGCAAGCCGATTGCAGAGCAAGTTTATAGCTTTGAATTTCCCGAATCGCAAGGTGCATTACTAAAATTCTTACAAACACTGGGTACCAACTGGAATATTTCAATGTTCCATTATCGCAGCCATGGCACTGATTATGGTCGAGTTCTTGCCGCATTTGAAATTGACCAAACCAATAGTCAAGATTTCGATAAACATCTTACCGACTTAGGCTACGGTTACCATAATGAAACGGCAAACCCGTCGTTAAAACTGTTTTTAACCAATTAGCGTTAAATCAGGATGACTATTCACTTTAACTGATAATAATTAAAGTGAATAGTCACTAAAAAGTCGGATATTTTAAACGATTAAAAAGAATAGATAGATTAACTATGATTAGATTAGCAACGATTGGCACCAATTGGATCACTGAAAAATTTATCGATGCGGCATTACAAACTCAACAATACCAATTAACCGCTATCTATTCCCGCGATATCCATAAAGCCGATGCACTGGCAAAAAAATATCAAGTAAAGACGGTTTTTGATCAACTAACTCAACTTGCCCAATATTCAAATGTCGATGTCGTTTATATTGCAAGCCCTAATTCGCTTCATTTTGAACAAGCTAAACTGATGTTAGAAAACAATAAAGATGTAATTTGTGAAAAACCATTAACCTCTAACTTGTCCCAAACTGAGCTCTTAATTGAAATAGCGCGACAAAACCAACAACTGATTTTTGAAGCCCTCAAAACCATTTATTTACCCAATTATCAATTAATTGCGCATTACCTGCCAAAATTGGGTAGAATTCGCAAAGCACTATTGAATTATTGCCAATACTCCAGTCGTTATGACAGTTATTTAAATGGCAACAATCCAAATACGTTTAACCCCAACTTCTCAAATGGCTCCATAATGGATATTGGTGTTTACCCACTCAATTTTGGGCTTGGATTATGGGGAAGCCCAAATAGAATATGTGCCAGTGCGGTAAAACTCGAATCAGGCGTCGATGCGCATGGTAGTGTTTTACTTAATTATGACGATTTTGATGTCATCATTTGGCATTCAAAAGTGAGCAACTCTTACCTTCCGAGTGAGATTCAAGGTGAAAAGGGATCGCTCATTATTAAAAACCTTTCCTGTTGTGAAAATATTATTTATCAACCAAGAATAGGTGAAAAAAAGGAAATCACACTAAAACAACACAGTAATGATATGTATTATGAAGCGGAAGAATTCGCTAAACTCTACCGACAACGAAAATTAGATCATAACGGTTTAGTCTACTCGTTACTATCATCAAAAATTTTGACCGAAATAAGAAAACAAACTGGAGTGGTGTTCCCTGCTGATCAAGATTCAGCCATTTAATAAAATTAAAAAATAAAAAATACCGTTTCTAGTCACAATTTTGCTTATATTGATCTGTTACAATTCAAATTACTTTTAAGTTCAAAAACAAACTGATCGACAGAAACTCAACAACGAAAGTACTACATTATGTGATGAACTTTACCTGAGCCTGCCCACATTGACGATACCTTTTACGACTGAAACGTTACCACAAGTTTACTTTAAAGAACGCTAAATGTTATTAGCGTTCTTAGCAAGTAACCCGTTTACTTAGTATAAAATAGACAATGCATCAATCACGACTATTTAATATGTGCAATATAACCTTTAATAATCTCGATACTATTTTTAAATAGCTGTTTTTCATTATCTGAAAAATCTAATTCGATAATTTTTTTGATACCATGCTGATCTAAAATAGCCGGCACACCAATTGCCACATCTTTGTAACCATACTCACCATTCAATATACAACTTAGCGCTAACGCTCTATGACTATTGGTAAAAATATGTTGGCAAATTTCAGTAATCGTGCTGGCTATACCATATTCAGTACAATGTTTGAATTTGGCAATTTCAAAACCTTTATTTTTTGCTTTACTGCCAATATCATTAAAATCGATTCGGTTTTTTTCTACATGATTAAGGTTAATGCCATAAACAGATGAATGTGACCAAACGGGAAATTGTGAATCACCATGCTCGCCCACAATAAAAGCATCAATACTTTGTGGACCAATATCCATTTGTTCGCCTAACAAACGGCGTAACCTCACTGTATCAAGCCAAACACCCGTACCAATAACCCGATGACGTGGCAACCCCGATAATTGCCAAACTTGGTAAGTGATCGCATCACAAGGATTAGTCGCCACTAAAAAAATACCTTTAAAACCATTTTTCATCATATCCGGTACTATTGTTGCAACAATTTTAGATGTACCAGCTAACTCTTCAGCTCGGCTTTTTTGCGCTAAACCTGATGTTACAGTAATTATAGCGATATCAATATCCGCACAATCAGTTGACTCACGTAAACTAACTTTAATCATATTTTGTCGATAAGCTGCTGCATCCAACAAATCTTGCGCATGGCCATAAGTTCTCTCTTTATTTATATCAACCAGTACAATTTCTTCACAAATACCACGGTTAACTAATGTATATGCGGTGGTTGAACCTACATTACCAACGCCAATAATCATGACTTTACGTAGTTTCATGCTAACCTCCAAGGAGTTAAGAAAAAAATTGAAATGCAAATGACTAAATTATCGACTAATACTGATTTAAAATGGATATTTTTGATATGACAAACGATAGAAAATAACTAATTTATAATGATCTATTATAAATAAATAAATAATTAATTCATCATACATCATATTTTTGTAAATTATTTGATCATTTGTTAATATTT
Source organism: Gilliamella sp. B3892 (assembly GCF_026536305.1). Taxonomy (NCBI): domain Bacteria; kingdom Pseudomonadati; phylum Pseudomonadota; class Gammaproteobacteria; order Orbales; family Orbaceae; genus Gilliamella; species Gilliamella sp. B3892. The sequence continues at coordinate 462,541 of NZ_JAFNOK010000001.1, read as the reverse complement.
ATCCGATTTACAAAAAGGATGAAACAATGAAATATAAATTATTAGCAGGATTAGCTATAACCCTACCAGTCACTTCTACGGCTTTAACTTTGCAAGGAACTCAAACCTTTTCTGAAAATGTAAATATTCCCATTACGCATAATTACGATGTAAACAATTATGGTACTCATATAGGTATTGATTTAATCAAAAATAGTAACACTATTTTTGAAAAAGATGTCACCATCAAAAAAACGGAGCAAGATGATCTACCGGATCAATCTACTTTTATAGGCATACGCTCACATTATTCCGAAGAAATCAGTTCAACATTAATTAAAGGTAATCTTTTAATTGATATGCAAGGGTATGAAAATTTTCCAATAGATTTGGAAGGAGGTGACTTAACCGTTAATGGAAATTTAACAATTAACTCATCTAATCAAGAATTTGCAACAATTCATTTGGATAATCAAGCCTCGCTAACTGTTAATGGCAAAACAAATATAAGTTTTAGCAATAACCATGAAGACCATACTGCAATGTTTGTTAGAAACTCTTTTATAACATTAAATGACGATTCAGTTATTGATGGTAGCATTTATGTAATTAGTTCTGGTTTAGCAAAAATAAATAATAAATCAATAATAAATGGCACTATTCTTGCGGAATATGGCGGAACTATCATCTTAGATTTAGCCAAAGGGTCAAAAATTACTGGCACCGTTTTAAGTTTTGGCGATCCAGATGATGATGAACCGGAGGAAGGTGAAGATAGAACCGGAATCATAAAAATGAATCTAGCCAAAGGCGCCTTTTGGGAGATTAATGACAAAATTTCCGAAATAACAGAATTATCCGGTCGCGGTGATGTAAAATTTATCAATAATGATAGTGCAGATGATCGCTATGGTGAGCTAAAAATTGAAAGCTTAAAAGGGGAAACAACTTTTCATTTACGTACCGATATTGTGGCACAAAAAGGCGACAAAATTATCATTACAAAAATCCCAGAAGCCATATCTCGCAATACATCAGCCGAAGGTGTGCACACCTTAATTTTAACGAATAATGGTGCAAGTGAAACAACCGGAAAGGAAAAATTAACCTTAGTTGAAATAGATAATCATGCCGCAACCAATACTGCGACTTTTAAAACCAATCACGCAATTGAATTGGGTGGTTACGTTTATCAATTGAATAAACAAGAAAATGAGTGGATCTTAGCCAGCACGGGCAAAAAAGATGATAAAAACATAAATCAAAAACCGCAAATTAGCTCAAGTGCTGATGCGAGTGCAAATTTTCTTAATGCAAATTATTTAATGAGTTATGTAGAAAACCAAACCTTACTTAAACGTTTAGGGGATATGCGTAATAGTGGCGAATTTGGTGATGTGTGGTTAAGAGCTTTTTCAGGTAAATTAGACTCTTTCGCTGGTGGTAATTTAAGTAAATTTGATATGAATTATCATGGATTCCAATTTGGTATTGATAAACAATTATCTGAACAATCTCCTTTTGTAATTGGTGCTTTTGTTGGTCAGACTTACGGCGATCCAGATTATCGTAAAGGCGATGGCTCTTTAAGATCGTTTAACACCGGTTTGTATGCAACTTATTTAGATAATAACGGCTGGTATATTGATGGTATTGCAAAATATGCTCGTCAAAAGAATCATTTTAAAGTAAAAGATACTGCCAATGATGTGATACAAGGTTCAGGTCGTACCAATGGATTAAGTGCATCGATTGAGTTTGGTAAGAAATTTAGATTCAACAATTTTTATATTGAACCACAGTCACAACTATCATATAGTCATCAAAATGGTAAATTAATTCATGCATCAAATGGACTTAATGTTAAGTTGGGCAACTATAACTCTTTAATGGGCAGAGCATCGGCACTTTTTGGTTATGAAATTAATACTGATAATAGTAAAATCAATCTCTATGCCAAAACAGGCATAATCCGTGAATTCGATGGTGATACTTACTATAAACTTAACACAAGTAGACAGAGCCACTCTTTTAAAGGAAACTGGTGGAATAATAGTGTCGGTATGAGTGCGCAACTCAATCAACAACACACTATTTATTTTGATTTAGAAAGTTCAAAAGGAAATCGGTTCGATCTTTTACAAATTAACGGTGGATATCGTTACTCTTTCTAAATAAAACCACTGTTATAATCATCAATCACATTCCCATTTATCGGGAATGTGATTAAATAAATCAAAGCATTATCTATCATTAAAATAGACATAACTATCTCTCTTTTTTTAAAACATTAATTTATAATAAGTAACAGAAGTAATTTATTAAGCGCTTCACACATTTAGTCAAAATAAATTGACTTTTATATCTTAAATGATAATAATTCTCATTAGCATTTAAAGCAATTGCTTTAACTTTTTAAAATAGTTATGTTGGAGTAGTAATGAAAAGGATTTCACTTTACCTATTCCTTCAATTCAATTACTGTTTTTTTGTATCTTGATTAACCTCAAGAATATATTATACAAAAGGAGTCGCTAATGAAATTCAATTTTCTAAGAAGCCGTGCATCTTTATTAAAGATGCTACTTAGCTCTTTAATCATCCTTACAGGGTTCACTGGTTCAGCCACCGCAGAAGAAAGAAAGTTTAAAGTTGTTACCACATTTACCGTTATTCAAGATATTGCACAAAACGTGGCTGGCGATGCGGCGGATGTCGAATCAATTACCAAAGTCGGCGCTGAAATTCATGAATACGATCCAACACCTCAAGATATTACTAAGGTGCTTTCTGCTGACCTCGTTTTATGGAACGGGCTTAATTTAGAACTTTGGTTTAAACGATTTTATGTCGATATCAAAGATGTTCCTTCGGTTGTTGTAACTGAAGGTATCGAGCCAATGCCGATCCAAGAAGGTAGCTATAAAGGCAATCCCAACCCACATGCATGGATGTCGCCAACTTTAGCGCTAACTTATATCGAAAATATTCGTGCAGCTTTGGTTAAATATGATCCAAAAAATGCCGAAACTTACAATAAAAATGCCGCAGAATATATTGCAAAAATAAAAGCTCTTGATGCGCCACTGCGTGAACGTTTAGCCAAAATTCCGGAATCACAACGTTGGTTAGTCACCAGTGAAGGGGCATTTAGTTATTTGGCAAGGGATTATAATCTTAAAGAAGCCTATTTATGGCCAATCAATGCAGAACAACAAGGCACACCAAAACAAGTAAAAAAATTAATTGATCTCGTTAGAGCAAATCAGATTCCGGTTGTATTTAGTGAAAGCACTATCTCAGATAAACCTGCCAAACAAGTTAGTAAAGAAACCGGTGCCAAATATGGTGGCGTATTATATGTTGATTCGCTTTCAACTCAAGACGGTCCGGTACCCACATATATCGATTTACTGAAAGTTACAGTTGAAACTATTGCTAAGGGGTTTGAAAACTAATGACGCCAATCAGCCTAAACGTTCAAGACATAACTGTGACATATAACAATGGTCACACAGCGATTCATGATGCTAGTTTTAGCTTAACTGGCGGTACCATATGCGCTTTAGTGGGCGTCAATGGTAGCGGAAAATCAACACTGTTTAAAAGCATCATGGGAATGATACGACCAACTAAAGGAAAAGTAACATTTAATGATATCCCGGTCAAACAGGCTTTAAAACAAAATATTATTGCTTACGTGCCGCAAACAGAAGAAGTTGATTGGGATTTTCCGGTATTAGTTTCCGATGTGGTTATGATGGGACGCTATGGGCACATGTCTTTTTTACGCATCGCCAGTCAAGAAGACAAAAAACAGGTCGATCTTGCCCTTGATCGTGTCAATATGCTGGATTTTAAGCATCGCCAAATTGGCGAGCTTTCCGGCGGGCAAAAAAAGCGAGTATTTTTAGCCAGAGCATTAGCCCAACAAGGAAAAGTCTTATTATTAGATGAGCCGTTTACCGGTGTAGATGTGAAAACTGAAAACGCAATTATCGACCTACTAAAAGATCTTCGCAACGATGGGCATTTAATATTAGTTTCAACGCACAATTTAGGCAGTGTGCCGGAATTTTGTGATCAAGTGGTATTGATCAACCAAACTGTACTTGCATTTGGATCAACAGAATCAACTTTCACGCCACAAAATTTAATGACAACCTTTGGTGGTGCCTTACGTTATTTAAGTTTATCAGGGGATAAATTACATGATGATCAAGACCCGCGCAAGGTATCAATATTAACAGATGATGAACGAGCTGCAATCTTCTATGGTGAAGGAAAAAATGATTCACCTCATCAAGATTTACTTATCGAACATCACGGTCATGAACCTAAAGGACAACAATAAATGGAACTACTCCTTGAACCATTCACCTATGGTTTTATGTTGAAAGCCATTTGGGTTAGTAGTATTGTTGGTGGTGCTTGTGCATTTCTATCGGCCTTTTTAATGTTAAAAGGTTGGTCACTTATGGGGGATGCACTTTCACACTCGGTAGTGCCTGGGGTTGCCGGGGCTTATGCACTAGGTTTACCCTACTCTGTTGGTGCATTTTTTACCGGCTTACTGGCAGCATTATCCATAACCATTGTAAGAGCAATTACCCGATTAAAAGAAGATGCCATTATTGGTTTTATCTTTTCGACGTTTTTTGCAATCGGTTTATTAATTATTTCGTTAAATCCTACTTCAGTGAATGCTCAAACCATTATCTTTGGTAATATTTTAGGTATTGATGATAACGATATGTGGCAAGTTCAGATTATTATTCTTGTATCATTTACCTTGCTTCTATTTTGCTGGAAAGACTTATTAGTCGTTTTTTTTGATGAAACACATGCCAGATCTATCGGCCTCAAACCATTGCCACTTAAAATCCTTTTTTTCACTATTTTAAGTGCTTGTACTGTAGCGGCTTTACAAACTGTAGGAGCCATTTTAGTTATTGCAATGGTTGTCACTCCCGGCGCAACCGCATATCTACTAACTAATCGATTTTCACATTTATTGATAATTGCGGTTGTTATTGGAACATTAACCAGTGCAATTGGTGCTTATATCAGTTACTTTTTAGACGGTGAAACAGGTGGGGTAATTGTTACTCTACAAACATTAATCTTTATCACCGCATTTTTATTCGCACCGCAACAAGGATTAATTTCAAACCGTCGAAAAATCAGACAGAGTAAACTAAATAGTGGGGTGAAAATATGACAGATCTATTATGGCAATTTTTTTGTCACCCTTTAACTATTCCGCTTATTCAACGAGCAATCTTAGCTGCTATGGCTACCGGCATTGTTTGTGCACTACTGTCTTGCTTTTTAGTTTTGAAAGGTTGGTCATTAATGGGCGATGCAATTTCACATGCGGTTTTACCCGGTATTGTTCTTGCATTTTTGGCTGGTATTCCGATTATTATTGGAGCATTTTTGTCGGGTCTTTTTTGTTCAGTTGCAACCGGTTATATTAAACAAAACAGTCGAATCAAAGAAGATACTGTAATGGGAATAGTGTTTTCCGGTATGTTTGCATTTGGCTTAGTCCTATTTTCTAAAGTCGATACCTCACAACACTTAAACCACATTCTATTTGGTAGTGTACTAGGTACAAGTTATGATGAGCTTAAGCAAATTATTTTAATTTCTGCAATTGTTTCAATAATCATTATTGTCAAGCGCCGTGATCTTATGCTCTACTGCTTCGATCCGGTGCAAGCCAGAGTCGTTGGCTTACCGGTGAGGCTTTTACATTATGGGCTTTTGAGTATTTTAGCCTTAACCATTGTCGGATCGCTAAAAGCGGCTGGGGTTATCTTGGTTATTGCTATGCTGATTGCACCGGGTATTACGGCATTTTTGATAACTAAACGTTTTGAAAAAATGTTAATTATCGCATTGTTGGTTTCCGTTTTTTCAACGGTTGTCGGGACATTAATTAGTTATCATTTAGATGCTTCAACCAGTGCTTGTATCGTCATTTTACAAGCGGCAATTTTTGTCATTGCTCAGTGCTACTCGTTAATAGTTAACCGCAAATCCAAATCATAAAAAAATTGCGTAAAGGTAAAAGGTTATCTTATTTTTACCTTTACGCAGCACGTATTAAGTTAGTATTAAAAATTATTCATCATCCATATATTTACTGGAGTCAGCATAATTATCAAAACGTGAAAATTGCCCTTGGAATTTCAAGCGAACTTTACCTATCGGACCATTACGCTGTTTTCCTAAAATAATTTCGGCAATGCCTTTATGTTCGGAAGCTTCATTATAAACTTCATCACGATAGATAAACATAATAACATCGGCATCTTGCTCTATAGAGCCTGATTCACGTAAATCAGAGTTAACCGGCCTTTTATCTGCGCGCTGTTCAAGGCTACGATTAAGCTGAGAAAGTGCAACGACAGGAATTTGTAACTCTTTAGCTAATGCTTTTAATGAACGTGATATTTCAGCAATTTCTAACGTTCGATTTTCTGACATGTTCGGTACTCGCATTAACTGCAAATAATCGACCATAATCATACTCAAACCTTTATGCTCACGATAAATACGTCTTGCCCGGGAACGTAACTCCATTGGCGTTAATCCGGATGAATCATCGATATAGATATTTTTTTTCTCAAGCAGTAGTCCCATCGTACTTGAAATTCTAGCCCAATCATCATCTTGCAATTGACCGGTACGGATGCGGGTTTGATCAACGCGAGAAAGCGAAGCCAACATACGCATCATAATTTGTTCTGAAGGCATCTCTAAACTAAATATTAATACCGGCTTTTCTTGCATCATTGCAGCATTTTCGCATAAATTCATCGCAAAGGTTGTTTTCCCCATTGACGGTCTTGCGGCAATAATAATTAAGTCAGAACGTTGTAAACCAGCCGTTTTTTTATCCAAATCTAAGAAACCGGTTGAAACCCCTGTCACACCGTCATGAGGACGTTGAAACAGCTCTTCAATTTTGGCAACGGTGGCCTCTAGCACTTCTGTAATACTTTTAGGGCCTTCGCCTTGTTTAGTTCGACTTTCCGCTATTTGGAATATCTTACTTTCAGCCAAATCTAAAATTTCAGTACTATCACGCCCTTCAGTTGCATAACAGTTGTCAGCAATATCATTTGAGGCGCTTATTAATTCCCGTAAAATAGCTTGCTGACGAATAATGTCACTATAAGCAATGACATTAATTGCACTCGGTGTATTTTTCGAAAGTTCAGCTAAATAAGCAAAACCACCCACATCAGCCAGTAAATCTTTACTTTCCAAACTTTCAGAAAGGGTAATTAAATCAATCGGTGTACCTTTACCGACTAAAGTATGCATTTCGGAAAAAATTAACTGGTGATGACGAGAATAAAAATCCCGTTCAGTAATCATTTCAGCAACTAAATCCCAACGCTGGTTATCGAGCATTAAGCTACCAAGCACAGCTTGTTCTGCCTCAATAGAATGAGGCGGTAATTTTATATTATGTAGCTTAGATTTCTTTGCTTCTTGATTTTTCGAATCTTTACTGGAAATTGTTTCATCAGTATTCATTGCATTCATCTTTTTGTTTAAATTTAATTCGTATTAAGCCAGTAAGCTTACTGTAAAAATAACGGTCCTAAATCACATTTCGGTATTTGATATTCTAATGGATAGTCCACTTGTACTAAATACAACCCTTCGGGTTTAGCCGTAGCAGCAGCTTGCGTTCGATCTTTCGCTTTTAATAAATCATCAATCCATTGTGGAGGTTGATTACCCGCCCCTACTTCTAACAAACTACCAACAATATTTCGCACCATATGATGAACAAAAGCATTAGCTTTAATGTCGACAATTACATATTCGCCTTGTCGACTAACTTCGATATGATGAATATTACGCCAAGGTGTTAAAGATTGACACTGAGCAGCTCTAAACGATGAAAAATCATTTTCACCCAGTAAATATTGAGCCGCCTGATGCATTAAATTTTCATTCAACGGTAAATGGTAATGTGATATACCTTTAGCCAAAATCGCTGGTCGGTAACGATGATTATAAATCACGTACCGATAACGTCGGGCTGTCGCACTAAAACGCGCATGAAAACTTGCTTCAACCGGCAGTGCCCAACGTACTGCAATATTGGCGGGTAAATGAGAATTTACCCCCATTGTCCAAGCACTATCTGAACGCTGCGCTTGTGTTTCAAAGTGAATAACTTGCCCGGTAGCATGAACACCGGCATCAGTTCGTCCAGCACAAAAAACCGAGATAGGTTCATTAGCGACAACAGATAAAGCCGACTCCAATCTTGCTTGAACTGAATCTACAGACTGCTGGCGTTGCCAACCAAAATAGTGACTTCCGTCGTACTGTATACCAAGTGCAATTTTAGAGATAGTCATTAATCAGTATCTCAAGCGTCTCAATTAGCATTAATGCACCTAAATAACGTACATTATCGGCCACAGACCAAAATTGAATTTGTTCATAATGACCGTAGCTATGCCTTAAGTTTGCAATTTTAATCGCCAAATGATCTTCAGATTCCGGACTGACCTCAGTTACTGGCGTAGGTAAATTATCTTCTTGCACTTCTACGCCAAACTCATTAAAACGAGCGACATCTAACTCAATAGGTAAACTGCTTGAAACGTTAATCGCTTGTGCTAATCCATAAAACACTGGCACGATAACTGACTCAATCGAAACAGGTAAATCATAGTTACTCAGTACTTTACGAATTTGATCAACTTGTGTTTTCTCACCTAACATTAAATCCTGATGCTCATGCGATACAGGCAATAAATTGAAAGCGAGTTGCTTGTCAAATAACTCATTATCAACTGGCATACCATTTAACAAACGAGCACTTTGTCCGGCAAGTTCATCGACACCTGGTTTACCATAAAGCGAAGCAGGAATAAAACTGGTCGCATGCAGATTGGTCAATAATTCAATCTCAGTTAACGATGCTACGCAGCGTAAAAGTTGGCATACTGTTGCACTGGCAACAGCAACAATATTTTCATTACGGTATTCAGTTAACACACTATTATTAACTTTAGGTACCACTAATGGAATATGATCTTGCTGAGCAAAATAACCACTGGCATCAATAACTATACAGCCTGACTCTGCTGCAATTTGTGCATATTTTTCACTGGTTTTACTACCAGCCACAAAAAAGGCAAAATGGCATTGGCTAAAGTCCATTTGCGCACTATCAATAACCGTTAGATTTTTACCCGCAAAACGGATAATTTCGCCAGCGCTATTATCGCTACCGACGACATAAAGATTTTCAATTTCAAAACTATTGTTTTGGCTACTACGTTGTTGTAGTAACGCTATTAGCGCAGAACCAACTTGTCCTGTCGCCCCAACAATGGCAATGTTCCATGCAGACATAATCAAACCTAAATTAAAAAAAATTTGTGGTAATTATACCACTATATTACTAAAGATAATGGAAAAAAGATGTGCCAATATTTTGGAACAAAGATCGAAAAAATAATTTTCCAAACATTACAAAAAAACAAATCATTATTAAAGTAATAGGTATAAAAAACAATCTAAACAATCTATCATGTCCAAAGTCACTTTATCGGCTATTGCTAAAAAAGCAAGTCTATCGATTGCTTCTGTTTCTCGAGTTTTAAGAACGCCGAGCATCACATCAGCTCAGACACAATCACGAGTTTACCAAGCAATAGCAGAGTTAAATATTGATGCATCTAACCGCATTACCGCTCAAACAACTGAGATTAAAAGTAATAAAATACTCATACTTGATAACCAGCTTATCAGTAAAAGTTTAATAAATTTTGGCTTAGAAAGCCTATTACAAAAAGAAAATTACCAACTTGAGTATTTAAGATTTTCTTATTATGGTAAGGCAGATATTTATCACTTAGTACAATATATAACTCAACACGCGTTTGCCGGGATTATTATTATTAATGATGCACCCTATTTAGAAAATTTATATCCATTTAAAAAAGCGTTACCACCTATCATTTTCATTAACCACTTTGTCCGTGATTTTTCATGTGTTTACTTTGATCATTTAATGATAGGTTATCAGCTCACCCAATATTTGATTAATCATTATCATAAAAAAATCGCTATTTTGGTTAATGATAAAAACAAATTTAATACGAGTTTACTTTTGCAAGGCTATCAACAGGCTTTATATCGGGGTAATATCTCATTTGATCCTAATTATCTGATTCAAGACTGTTTTACTTATGAACACGGCCGATTAGCGATAAAATCGTTGCTTAACAGTACCAATCCGCCTACTGCTATTATTTGTGATGATATGCTCAGTCTGAACTATCTGGATAAAAAATATATTCATAACCAAAATTATCTATCAAATTATCGTGCCGTTTTTGGCGCATTACATCAAGCAAAGGAGAGCCAATCTCAATTGGCAAAACCTTTGGCTATAACTTATATAAGTCATTTTAAAGAGTTGCAATATAATGAATTAGATACATTAAGTAGAATCAATAAACCATTATTGAAAATGGGCGAAAAAGCTGCGTTGCTAATGTGTGAAACGATCAAAAAAAATATAGCATCACCGCAGCAATGCCATATTATTGATACCGAAAAAATATTTATACACTAAATAAATATGCAAATAGCAAGATAATAAACAGCTTAAGAAACTAAGATGTCGATATTAACCGTTTTGGAGACAATTTATTGAACTGCCAAATACCGGCACCAATAAAATGATTGTCTTGATAAATCCTCACCAATGTTTCAACTGACGTATTATTATCTATAATAATAGTTCGACCGAGTAATATATCACTCCCTTGCGCAGCGTTTAATGTAATCTTAGGGCGATCTTGCAATGGGCTATCAACTGGCAAGAGTAATTGATCTTTGTCGACTATATTTTCCAGTGCCTCGAGTGTCACCATTTTATCAAGAGGATAATTAGAAACTTGTAATCGTCTTAAATAAATCACATGTGCACCACAGCCGAGTAATTCACCTAAATCATCAATAATCGTTCGAATATAAGTCCCTTTAGAGCAATGTATTTCTAACGTTAACTGGTTAGTCGTTGCGTCAAATTCAATAAATTGATTTTCATAAACCGTAATAGGCCTTGCTTCACGTTCAATCACAATGCCTTGGCGAGCATATTCATAAAGCGGTTTACCTTGATACTTCAAGGCCGAAAACATCGTCGGAACTTGTAAAATATCACCACGAAAATGAGTCAGCGCCTGTTCGATTTGTGCTTGATCGATTAACACCGGTTTAGTACAAATAATCTGCCCGTCAGCATCAGATGTATCAGTTCGTTCACCTAATTTAGCAATGACTTTATAACGTTTATCTGAATCTAATAGATATTGAGAAAATTTAGTTGCTTCACCAAAACAGATCGGCAACATGCCAGTTGCTAAAGGATCGAGTGCACCAGTATGCCCGGCTTTTTTAGCATTCAACAGTCGTTTCACTTTTTGCAAAGCATCGTTCGATGTCATACCTTGCGATTTGTCTAACAATAAAACGCCGTGAAGATCACGGCGAGTGTTTTTTATATTTTTCATGTTATTTTTATACTGAAACGTATAGTAAATCTGAAATCTTTTGACAAAATTCAGATTCTATACTTTAACGGTTAATCTTTATGACGTTCATTGTCTTGTTTGATCACATCAGATACCAAATTCGACATCTGCATACCTTTAACAAGTGATTCATCATAAAAAAACTTAATCTCAGGAATAATTCGTAAACGCATTGCTTTGCCAATTAATGACCGAATGTATCCTTTAGCATCATTTAGAACCTTTAAACCTTGCTCAATAACCTGAGGATCGTCATCATTCAAAAAAGTCACAAAAATCTTAGCATAGGAGAGATCACGAGAGATATCTACGCCAGATACAGTTACCATACCTAAACGAGGATCTTTGATTTCTCGTTGAAGAATAATTGCAATCTCTTTTTGCAATTCATGTCCTACCCGAGATGAGCGATTAAAAGTTTTTGCCATATCTATATTCCTTAAAATATGAATAAGCAAGGCGTAAACCTTGCTTATAACATGATAGCGTAATGATTAAATCGTACGCTTGATTTCGATAGTTTCAAATACTTCGATAGTATCGCCAACACGAACATCGTTATAGTTACGTACCCCAATACCACATTCCATACCATTACGGACTTCATTGACATCATCTTTAAAGCGACGTAGTGACTCAAGTTCGCCTTCATAGATAACCACGTTGTCACGTAATACACGAATAGGGTTATGACGTTTAACGACACCTTCAGTTACCATACAACCAGCAATCGCACCAAATTTAGGTGATTTAAACACATCACGCACTTCAGCAAGACCAATAATTTCTTGTTTGTATTCTGGCGCAAGCATACCGCTCATTGCTTGTTTCACTTCGTCAATCAAATCATAAATAACAGAGTAATAACGAAGATCCAAGTTTTCAGATTCAACAACTTTACGTGCTGATGCATCGGCACGAACGTTAAATCCTAAAATAATGGCGTTTGATGCAGCAGCAAGTGATGCGTCGGTTTCGGTGATCCCACCTACGCCTGAACCAATAATTTTAACTTTAACTTCATCGGTTGAAAGTTTAAGTAATGAATCAGAAATCGCTTCAACTGAGCCTTGAACGTCGGCTTTAAGTACGATGTTAAGCTCAGAAACGTCACCTTCGGTCATGTTAGTAAACATGTTTTCCAGTTTCGCTTTTTGTTGGCGAGCTAATTTAACATCACGGAATTTACCTTGACGATAAAGGGCAACTTCACGCGCTTTTTTCTCATCACGAACAACAGTTGCTTCATCACCGGCAGACGGTACACCAGATAGACCTAGTATTTCAACAGGAATAGATGGTCCAGCTTCGGTAACTTCTTTACCTAGTTCATTACGCATTGCACGAATACGTCCATATTCAAATCCACAAAGAACAATATCACCTTTGCGTAACGTACCGGATTGAACAAGCACCGTTGCCACAGAACCACGACCTTTATCAAGGAAAGATTCGATTACAACACCACTTGCCATACCTGATTCATATGCAGTTAGCTCAAGAACTTCGGCTTGCAATAAGATTGCTTCAAGTAACTGGTCAATACCTGTTCCAGCTTTAGCCGAAACATGGACAAATTGCGTATCGCCGCCCCAATCTTCTGACATAACGCCATATTGAGCAAGTTCGCCTTTTACTCTTTCCGGATCAGCTTCAGGCTTATCAATTTTGTTTACGGCAACAACGATAGGTACATTGGCAGCTTTCGCATGTTGAATAGCCTCAATAGTTTGTGGCATCACACCATCGTCAGCAGCGACAACTAATACCACAATATCAGTTGCTTTTGCACCACGAGCACGCATTGAAGTAAATGCGGCATGGCCTGGTGTATCTAAAAAGGTAATTTCGCCATTGGCTGTTTTAACATGATAAGCACCAATGTGCTGGGTAATACCACCAGCTTCGCCAGATGCCACTTTAGCTTTTCGGATATAGTCAAGCAATGAGGTCTTACCATGGTCAACGTGACCCATAATTGTCACAACCGGCGCACGAGATACTTTTTCAGCACCTGTATCACGATCGCTCATCAATGATTCTTCAAGCTCATTTTCACGACGCAGAACCACTTTATGTCCCATTTCTTCCGCAACTAATTGTGCGGTTTCTTGATCAATAACTTGATTGATAGTTGCCATAGCACCCATTTTCATCATAGTTTTGATCACTTCGGAACCTTTTACGGCCATTTTGTTAGCAAGTTCAGCAACGGTAATGGTTTCACCAATAATGACATCACGATTGACAGCTTGAACGGGTTTATTAAAGCCTTGTTGTAAAGTGCTTTTCCCTTTCTTTTTATTATTACCACGAGTAACCGCACGAGCTTCTTCACGCTCAGCTTTGCCTTCAGATAATTTACTGCCTTTTTTCTGTTTAGTTTGCTTGGTATTGCGACCACGGCCACGAGCACTTTCAACTTCGCGATCGGTATCATCTTCTGCCGCACGTGCATATTTAGAAGTGGTGACATGATAATCTTCTTCATCACCATTATCACTTTCCTCAACATCACTATATTGCTCAGCTAATTTACGTGCTTCTTCAGCCATACGTTTAGCTTCTTCTTCGAGCTTACGACGATTTTCTTCCTCGGCTTTACGTTTGATTTCGTTCGCTTCGGCTTCTAAACGTGCTTTTTCTTCTTGTGCTTTTTTCACTTTCGGATCAATTGGCTGTTCTTGTGCTACTTTCGCTTTTTGTTCCTGACTGCGTTTTTTAGCTTCTGCTTCTTCACGCTTTTTCGCCTCTTGTGCGGCTAGCTTTTCTTTTTCTTCAGCTTCTTTGCGTGCTTTTAATTCCGCTTCTTGTTTTGCTTTTTGTTCAGCTTCAAGGCGAGCCTTTTCTTGCTCGGCAGCAAGTTCAGCAGGGTCACGTTTAACAAAAGTGCGTTTTTTACGTACTTCTACTTTAATTTCTTTACTCTTTCCACCGCCACTTGACACATTCAAAGTGGAATGCGTTTTACGTTGCAACGTTAATTTAGTTGGGCCTTGCTGAGGATTTAAGTGCGCAAGCAAAGCCTCTTTTTCCTTTTGAGTAACAGTATCAGATGCAGTTTTTTTCATCCCTGCATCGGCAAACTGTTGCAAAAGTGTTTGCACTGGAGTATTTATTTCTTGAGCCAGTGTTTCGATTGATACTTTGGTCATGTATTACTTTCCCTCAATTATTCATTTGCAAACCAACAAATATTACGTGCAGCCATAATAAAATCGCCAGCTTGTTTGCTTGTTAAACCTTCAATATCAGCAAGATCATCTGTACCTTGTTCAGCTAAATCTTCCAACGTAATAACATCATGTTGGGCTAATTGATAGGCTAATTCTTGTGTCATACCTGGTAGATCTAATAAATCTTGAGCAGGTCTTTTATCACCACTATGAGCAAGCGCAATAGTTGTTAGTGCATCTTTTGCTCGGTTTCTTAATGCTTCAACCAGCTCTTCATCAAGTTCTTCAATTTCAAGTAACTCATCAACTGGCACATAAGCAAGTTCTTCTAACGAGGTAAAGCCTTCTTCTACTAAAAGTTGGGCTAAACCTTCGTCAATATCTAAATGTTTCATTAAATTACTGATAGCGGCAAACGATTCTGCATGATGTTTTTCTTGCAAATCTTCAGTGCTCATCACATTTAATGTCCAACCGGTAAGTTGTGAAGCTAAACGAATGTTTTGACCATTACGACCAATGGCTTGTGGCAATGTATCAGCATTGACTGCAACATCCATGGTATGTTTATCTTCATCAACAACGATAGACACAACATCAGCAGGTGCCATAGCATTAATGACATACTGTGCCGGGTTATCATCCCATAAAACGATATCGATACGCTCACCACCAAACTCATTTGATACCGCTTGAACACGTGCACCACGCATCCCAACACAAGCACCAACCGGATCGATACGGCGATCATTGCTGCTAACAGCGATTTTAGCGCGCGAACCAGGATCACGTGCCACACCTTTAATATCGATCATCTCTTCGCCAATTTCTGGCACTTCGATGCGGAAAAGTTCTTCCATCATTTGAGGATTAGAACGGCTCACACAAAGTTGGGCTGGCTTATTATCTTGTTCAACAAGATATAAAATACCTCGAACACGGTCACCAATTCGGAAATTTTCACGTGGTAACATATCATGACGTGACATCATAGCATCAGCATTGTTACCTAAATCAAGAATAACGCTATCGCGATTTGTCTTTTTAACTATACCTGTAACAATATCACCAATTCGATTTCTGAACATGTCAATTACCATTGCACGTTCAGCTTCACGGACTTTTTGTACGATGACTTGTTTAGCCGTTTGCGTTGTTATACGGTCAAATGCTACAGACTCAATTTGTTCCTGCACATAGTCACCAACTTGCACTGTTGGGTCTTCATACTGCGCAGCTTCGAGTGTCATTTCTTTAGTCGGTTGTGTGACTTCATTAACCACTTGCCAACGGCGAAACGTGTCATAATCACCTGTTTTGTGATCAATTTTAACAACAACATCAATATCTACCGCATGTTTCTTTTTGGTTGCTGTCGCTAATGCTGTCTCTAGCGCTTCAAAAATTTTGTCTCGCGTTAGTGCTTTTTCATTTGATACCGCTTCAACAACAGCTAAAATTTCTTTATTCATCCTTTACACCCGTACTCTATTTAAGGTTAAAATTCGGTACAATATTTGCTTTTTGAATATTACTAAAAGCAAATACTTCATCACTACCATCCACGGTCAATGTAATCATTTCATTTTCGATAGACTTAATTCGTCCTTTCCACTTACGACGATTTGCAACTGCAATACGCAAACTAACCGTGATTTCTTCGCCGATAAAACGTTGATAATGTTCAATTGTAAACAGTGGTCTATCCATACCCGGCGATGACACTTCAAGATTGTAGGCATCTTTGATAGGATCTTCGACATCAAGTACTGCGCTAATTTGTCGACTAACATCAGCACAATCATCAACAGTAATACCATTTTCACTATCAATATAAACTCGTAACACTGGGTAACGGCCACGAATGTATTCAATACCGACCAGTTCAAAACCAAGTGCATTGACTGGTTCTTGAATGATATCGGTCAATTGCTGTTCTATATTAGCCAAACAAACCTCCACTGCAGAAAATAAAAAAGGGCATAAAGCCCAACATTCCTTTTAAACTTACGCTTAAATTATTACATACAAAAAAGCCTCGACAAGCGAGGCTACATTCAAAACAAACTATAATGAAGCCACTTGATATGAACTTTCAGACAATAATAGGATAGTTAATATATGAATGAAAATTTAAAGTGGTTGCGGGGGCTGGATTTGAACCAACGACCTTCGGGTTATGAGCCCGACGAGCTACCAAGCTGCTCCACCCCGCGATAGATGGCTGAAGATTATACTGTATTTTCCAAAAAATGCAACCCAAAATCACAGTGATTTTGGTAATTACGCTTAAACTAAGTGAAAAATATCACCCCAAATTTTGTTGCTATTTTAACCATAACTGAACAATATCTGAATCTCATTATGGGTGCTATTTTCCACTTTTCAAGTCAGCAGGCATAGCTGACCAATTCGCTAAAAAACTACTGAGCGGTTGCCATTTTCATACTTTTAACAAAGTGGGCTAACTCATCAAGCATTTTTTCAGGATTATCTAAGTTTTTCTCAATTAGTTTTACAGTAGCTGAGCCGGCAATGGCGCCTGCTGCACCGGATTGAATCGCTTCGCTTACTTGACTAGGATCGGAGATACCAAATCCTTGTATAGCCGGCGGTGCATTAAATTCAACCAATTTTTTTAATAAATGGGTGAGCGGTTTATTGGCTCTGTTTTCTGTTCCGGTCACACCAGCACGAGATACTAAATAAGTATAACCCTTACCTTGTTGGGCAATTTTTTTCATGACTTCATCATCAGCATTCGGTGGACAGATAAATATTGGGGCAATGCCATGTTTTTCTGCATACTGAGTGAATTCTGAAGCATATTCCACCGGTAAATCAGCAATTAAAACTGAGTCGACACCTGCTTGGGCGCATTTGGCATAGAAGTTATCAATGCCTTGTTTGAAAACTAAATTTGCATAAATCAATAGCCCGATAGGAATATCGGCATTATCTTTTCTGATTTGAGTTAATATAGCAAAACATTTATCCACAGTGATTCCACCATGAAAAGCCCGAATATTGGAATTTTGAATGGTTGGTCCATCGGCCATAGGATCAGAAAATGGTATTCCTAGCTCCAACGCATCCGCGCCGGCATCGATTAGAGTCTGTATAATTTTTAATGAAAGCTCAGGATTAGGATCGCCAACTGGCACAAAAGGAACAAATGCACCTCTTTTATCTTGTTTTAATTTATCAAATAGTTTTTGATAACGGTTCATTCGACTTCTCCTTTTGCTTTTAAAATATCATAAACAGTAAAGATATCTTTATCCCCTCGACCAGAGAGATTGACAATCAATAATTGCTCTTTATTTGGATTTTCTTTGATCATCTTAAGTGCATAAGCTAATGCATGAGACGATTCTAACGCCGGAATAATACCTTCACTACGTGATAATGCTTTGAACGCATCTAAAGCTTCATCATCAGTAATCGACACATAATCTGCTCGGCCAATACTATCTAAATAAGCATGCTGTGGCCCGACAGACGGAAAATCCAAACCGGCTGAAATCGAGTATGATTCTTCAATTTGCCCTTCATCTGTTTGCATCATTGGGGATTTCATTCCAAAGTAGATACCCAGTTTTCCATGTTTTAACGATGCACCATGTTCGCCACTTTCAATACCATGACCACCCGGCTCTACACCAATTAATCTAACCGATTTATCTTCGATAAAATTCGCAAACATGCCTATAGCATTCGAGCCACCGCCAACACAAGCAATAACCGCATCAGGTAACCGCCCTTCTTTTTCAAGGATTTGCTGTTTTGCTTCACGGCTAATCATTTGCTGAAATTCACGTACAATAGTTGGGAAAGGGTGTGGGCCTGCGGCAGTACCTAACATATAGTGTGCTTTTTCGTAGCTGCCAGACCAGTCACGCAAAGCCTCATTACAGGCATCTTTTAACGTCGCAGAGCCAGTTTCAACCGGAATCACTGTCGCCCCCATTAATCGCATTCTAAACACATTAGGCGCTTGACGTTTTACATCTTTTGCACCCATGTAAATTCGACACTTTAAGCCCAGTAAAGCACAAGCCAAAGCTGAAGCCACGCCATGTTGTCCTGCGCCCGTTTCGGCAATAATTTCCGTTTTTCCCATTCTTTTAGCCAGTAACGCCTGCCCTAAAACTTGATTTGTTTTATGCGCCCCACCATGCACCAGATCTTCTCGCTTTAAATAAAGTTTAGTTTTACTGCCGGCAGTTAAATTTTTACATAAGGTCAGTGCAGTAGGCCGACCGGCATAATTTACTAAAAGATCATTAAACTCTTTTTGGAAACCGGGATCATTAATTGCTGATATAAAGGCATCCTCAAGTTGCTCAAGCACTGGCATTAATATTTGGGGAACATATTGCCCACCAAATTCACCAAAGTAAGGATTTAATTTAGACATAACAATTCCTTTTTTAATTTAATTTAATTTGTTCAAATACGGCTGTAATTTTTTGTTTGTCTTTAATGCCGGGTGACGCTTCTACACCAGAGTTAAGATCAACACCAATGACATTTGTTGCTAAGGCAGATTTTATATTTTGAGGATTAATGCCACCTGCTAAAATCACATTATCTAAATTGTGACCATTTAACAAAGACCAATCAAAACACTCACCTGTTCCACCCGCACCATTATCAAAAATATAGCGACTCACCAAAGGATTATGATGCTGAGGAATCACGCTACTAATGCTTATTGCCTGCCAAATTTGGCACGATTGAGGCAGTTGTTGGCGTAAAGCTTGTAGATAGTTATCATCTTCACCACCATGCAACTGAACAGCATAAAGCGATAACTGCTGGGATATTTGGCTAACTTGACTAACGCTCTCGTTTTTAAAGACCCCAACCCAATTAAGTGGTGCTGCTGCGATGACAGAACGAGCTTTTATTGGTGAAATATAGCGTGGTGATGTAGGTGCAAAAATTAAACCACCATATACCGCACCCGACTGATAAGCAGCGACAGCATCTTCAGCTCGGGTTAAACCGCATACTTTATTTTCACCAAACATTACTTTTCTAATCGCTAATGTTAAATTTGATTCAGACATTAAGGCACTACCAATCAAAAAACCATGGGCATAGGCACTTAATTCCTTGACTTGATTATGCGTGTAAATACCCGATTCGCTGATAATAATACGATCATCAGGAATAGTTTTAGCGAGAGTTTTTACCCGATTTAGATCAACACTCAAATCACGCAAATTCCGATTATTGATTCCAATCACCTTAGCACCAAGCGCAATTGCCCGTTCGACCTCTTGTTCGCAACTTGCCTCAGTTAATATCCCCATATTGAGTTGATGCGCAATTTCACTTAAATAACGATACTCATCATCAGATAAAACAGACAACATTAATAAAATTGCATCGGCTTGATAATGACGGGCTAAATAGATTTGGTATTCATCGATAATAAAGTCTTTACAAAGAACGGGTTGAGTTACTTCATTGCGGACTATTGGCAAAAACTCAAAACTACCCTGAAAATATTTTTCATCTGTTAGCACCGAAATAGCCGAAGCATAATCTTTATAAACTTTAGCAATATTAGCGGGATCAAAATCATCACGAATCAATCCTTTAGACGGCGACGCTTTTTTGCACTCTAAAATAAACACAGTTTTAGGCTGACTTAATGCTTGATAAAAATCACGATCGCTCGGTTTTATAGCCGATTTAAATGTTTCTAACGGCTTTATTGCTTGTTGCTCGGTTAACCATACCTGTTTATCATCGATGATCTTTTTTAATACCGTCGCCATTTCAACATTTTTGGTCAATGCTGCAATTGCCATAACACTCTCCCTTCCTATCTCGCCGCTAATTGTTGTAAAAGCGAATAAGCTTTGCCACTACGCATCATATCAATGGCCTGTTTAGCGTTTTGTTTTAAATCTGTTTGACCAAACAAACTCATTAACATTGCGACATTAGCTGCAATAGCCGCTTCGTGAGCTGGTTTGCCGTGCCCTTGTAAAATTGCGATTAACATATCACGATTCATCTCTGGAGTGCCACCTTCAATATCTTTTAAGGCATACGTATTGAGTCCAAAATCTTGTGGCGTCAACGTAAAATAACGGATTTCACCATTTTTAACTTCGGCAACTTGAGTATCACCATGAATAGCAACCTCGTCCATACCTGCGCCATGAACCACATAAGCATGAGTATAACCTAGCATTTTTAACGTTTCGGCAATCGGTTTAATCAAATCCGGATGGTAAACACCTAATAAAATACGTTTTGGTCTGGACGGATTAATCAACGGTCCCAATACATTAAAGATTGTTCTTGTTTTTAACTGTTGGCGAACTGGGGCTGCATGGCGAAAACCGGTGTGATATTGTTGCGCAAATAAGAAACAGACACCAAGCTCATCTAACGCCTTGCGTGACGCTTCGGCTGGCATATTTAATTTAATCCCTAAAGCCGATAAGACATCTGATGAACCGGATTTACTCGATACCCCACGATTACCATGTTTTGCCACTTTATAGCCTAAGGCAGCGGCAACAAAAGCGCTGGCTGTTGAAATATTAATACTATTAGTTCCGTCACCGCCAGTTCCCACTATATCGGTAAAATCATAATCCGGAATATCGAAACTATCAGCATTTTCAAGTAATGCTTGAGCCGCTCCCGCTATCTCATCAGGTTTTTCACCACGAACTTTCATACTAATCACTGCGGTGGCAAGTACTGTAGGCTCAATTTTTCCTTGAATAATCAGATTAAACAGCATTTTACTCTCTTCTTGAGTTAATACTTGTCCTAAATACAATTTATTAAGGATTGGTTGAATATTGTATTCTTGTTTATCAACTATCGCTTCTTGTTTTGGTTGTACTTGAGGTTGTGGCGGATTAAGTGCCCATTCAATCGTCTGTTCTAATAGTTTTACACCTTGAATAGTTAAAATTGATTCGGGATGAAACTGAAAACCGCAAACTCGGTCTTGGTCGTTACGTACAGCCATAACAATATTATTGCAAAGGGCATTAATCGTTAATGTTTTAGGAATATTTTCCCCTTTTAATGAATGATAACGAGCAACCGGTAATGGATTAGGTAACCCTTTAAACATTGCTTGTTCATCGTGTTCTATCAGTGAAGCTTTACCATGCAAAATATCACCAGCAGGCACGATAGTACCACCGTAAGACTCAACAATGGCTTGATGACCTAGACAAATACCAATGATTGGTAACTGCCCTTTTAAACGTTTAAGCAGTTCTGGCATACAGCCTGCTTCGCTGGGCGCACCAGGTCCAGGGGATAACATTAAAATAGGGTTATGCATTTGAGATAATTTTTCGATAATGACATCGGCAGGTATCGTATTACGATAAATCGTCACACAATGTTTGCTATTACGTAATTGATCGACTAAGTTATAAGTGAATGAATCCACATTATCAATAAATAAAATATTAGCCATTAAAATACTCCTTCTACATTATGTGCTGCCATAATTGCTCGCACGACTGCACGTGCTTTGTTACGGGACTCATCGGACTCTAATTGAGGTTCAGAATCTAAAACCACACCAACCCCAGCTTGAACGGTTGCAATTCCGTTTTCAACATAGGCACTTCGAATAACAATACAAGTATCAAGATCGCCATTAGCGGTAAAATAACCTACAGCACCGGCATAACTCCCTCGTTTAACTTTCTCCAATTCAGCTATCAACTGCATTGCCCGAACTTTTGGAGCACCGGTCAAAGTTCCCATATTCATCGTAGCTCTATAAGCATGTAAGGCATCTAAATCATGACGCAGTTGACCCACAACTCTTGACACTAAGTGCATAACAAAAGAGTAACGGTCTACTTTTAATAGTTCCTTGGTGTAACGCGTGCCGGGCTGGCAAATTCTCGCTAAATCGTTCCGTGCTAAATCAACTAACATTAAATGTTCAGCCAGTTCTTTTTTATCTGTTCGCATCTCAAGCTCTAATCGACTATCAAGATCATGATCGACTTCGCCGTTCTGTTTTAAGCCTCGAGGGCGAGTACCGGCAGTTGGATAGATTTCAACTTGATTAGTCGCCTTAGTATATTTAAGTGCACTTTCAGGAGATGCACCAAATAACACAAAATCCTTATCTTGCATATAGAACATATAAGGACTTGGGTTACTGGCTTTTAAAACTTGATAAGCCGATAATGGTGCCGGACAAGGTAATGAAAAACGTCTGGATGGTACAGCCTGAAAGATTTCACCTTGCTCAATCGCATCCTGCATTTTTTTAACTGCTGTATTGAAATCGTCATCACTTTTATTACACATTACTTTAACATTTGCCAGTGATTGGGTCTTAATCGGTTTAACGGGTTGTTTCAACATTGACTGTAATTCAGAAAATCTACCAGTTAATCGTGAAATTTCTTTGTCGTCAGAAGTAAAAGCGGTAGCTTTGAAAATTGATACATGGGATTGGTGATTAATTTCTAATAGGGTTTCTGCTAAGTAAAAGCAGAAATCTTCACAATGTTGTTCCGTTGGTAAAATCGGTAAGTTTTCAAAACCTGCAACTAAGTCATAACTAAATAGGCCACCAACAAAAACGGCATCGGCATGGCTGTGTTGTGGAATGTTAACCAGATTTAGCAAAGCCCGTAATGCATCAAAAATGGATTGTGATTTTAAGCGAGAATCCTCATCTTGCAGATCATCTACAGCAGGAAAAACCAACGTTAATTTTTGGGGAGTAACAAGCTTTTGTTCGACACTATCTGAAAAAGTATTTTGCAATAAAGGCAACAGTTTTTCACCATTGGTTGTCAATGCCTCAAAAGTCACTTCGTTATTTAACGCCGATATGCGCATCGCACTATCGACAATCATCACACTTTTAATACCTTGCTTGTTATCAATTTCCGCTGATTCTAACAACAATGTTGCTGGTCGATTATCACATAATTGATTAAACACTTGAGTCGGATCTTTTAGATAATCAATAGTCTTGGTTATCTGGGTTAACGTTGGCTTATTCATTGTTGACTCTCCTATTATGCAAATTTTTATTTAGAATTTATTTTTTAACTTATCAGAAACTAAAAAACCCGCAGTTAGCGGGTTTAAGAAAAAACAATAATTCATCACATCACCCGCAAAAAAGTAATGCGCCACCAATCAAAGCTAGTGAACATACGGGTAGTTAAGCGTAAATATTGTGTTTTCATTTTAGTTATCAGTTTTAAATAAATTTTGTACTATTAAACTAGTTCATTAGTTTATTGTCAAGAGGATATTTTGTGTGCAGCATAAAAATTAACTTTAATCGATTTAACTAACCAAATGATATAATCAAAGACACTCGTTAAAAGTCGTGCTTTGCTAATAAAAATTATCTTGTTTCAACAAGGCTTAAGGAGGTCTAACGTTAGTTAGGCTCAATGGTATAACCTTTGACAGATATTTCAATCGATTACACGATAAAGCCGCTTTAACTTTATTGGTTTATTTTTATTAGTAGATGAATAATTTTATGCCAATCAAACGTTAATTTAACAGATTATTAAAAATATACTTACATTGTTAATTAAAACTAGTCAAATAGGGTAAGAACGATTAGAATGACTCACTTACTAAACCAACCATAAATTTTGAGAGATTTAGATATATGCCAATGTTTTATATTCTTATCGGTATCATTGTTTTACTTGCAGTTGTAACAGTACTAAAAGCCATTACTATCGTTCCACAAGGTTTTCAATATACTATTGAACGTTTTGGAAAATATACGCACACTCTAGAACCTGGTTTAAATATTATTATTCCATTTATGGATGGTGTGGGTCGTAAAATTAATATGATGGAACAAGTACTTGATATTCCGTCGCAAGAAGTTATCTCTAAAGATAATGCCAACGTACAAATTGATGCAGTGTGCTTTATACAAGTTCAAGAAGCAGCCAGAGCAGCTTATCAAGTTAACCAATTAGAGCGCGCAGTAATAAACTTAATGATGACTAACATTCGTACCGTTCTTGGTAGTATGGAGCTGGATGAAATGTTATCACAACGTGATCATATTAACTCAAAATTATTGAGTATTGTTGATGACGCAACAAGCCCTTGGGGAATTAAAATTACTCGTATTGAGATTCGAGATGTTCGCCCGCCAGCTGAGCTAATCGCTGCCATGAATGCGCAGATGAAAGCTGAACGTAATAAACGTGCGGAAATTCTTGAAGCAGAAGGTGTTCGTCAAGCAGCAATTTTACGTTCTGAAGGTGAAAAACAATCAGAAATATTAAAAGCTGAAGGTGAAAGACAAGCTGCATTTTTACAAGCTGAAGCCCGTGAACGTGCTGCTGAAGCTGAAGCGAAAGCAACTCAAATGGTTTCTGAAGCGATTGCCGCAGGTAATATCAATGCAATTAATTACTTTGTTGCACAAAAATATACCGAAGCGCTACAAAATATCGGCTCATCAGATAATAGTAAAGTTATCATGATGCCACTCGATGCAGCAAGCTTAATGGGTAGCATTGGCGGCATTGCTGAACTTATCAAAAATACTAAATAATTATCGTAAGATTTAGAAAATCTATCTCCTTGACATCATTGACTTGATGTAAGGAGATAATTATTAGTTTTTAATCAAATAAGTCTTGTAGGAAATCGATCATGACAGATTTTGCACTAATTATCTATAATTCACCTCATTGGGTATTTTTTATTTTAGGCGGTATTTTGTTGATCGCTGAATTACTTTGCTCTGGCGGATATTTACTTTGGAGCGGTATTGCAGCCATTATCGTTGGTTTAATCGCATGGTGTTTACCACTTTCTTGGCCTATCCTTTGGATTTTATTCTCTATTTTTACTTTAGTTTCAGCTTATATTTGGTGGGGTTGGCTCAAAAAGAAGGGGCAGGATAAATCGAGTAAAGGTGAGATTAATCAACCACAACAAGACTTAATTGGTACTAAAACCGTTGTTACAAAAGCCATTGTTAATGGTTCTGGTCGAGTTAAAATAAAAGACGGTACATGGTCAGCTACCTGTGATAAAGATTTACCAGTAGGACAAGTCGTGATTGTGACTTCTGTGGATGGAATAACATTAAATGTTGAACCTATCCTTTAAAAGGTTTCAATATTTAATCATGCAGGAAAATAAAGAATGATGAAAAAATTTACACCAATTTTAGCGCTGTTAATTTCCGTTAATATTCACGCGGATCCAAAAGATGATTATAAAGAGGCTTATGTCACACCTGTATTTAAAGATATAGCGGGTTTTCCGTTTCCTGATATTACGCTTAAAGAATGGAATATTGAAAACAATATCTTTCTTTTAAAATACAAAGAAGAAGATATTGATAAAGTAGTCGATATTTGTAAAAAAGAGGAGATCCCTGATTATAGTGAAAATGGTGATCAGACATTATTGGTGAAAACCAAAATATGCAACAAAGCAAAAATAATGAGTAAACTTTATCATATATCTCAAGATGAAACTTCTACTACACCTGATCCAGCCTATAGTGAAGCATGGATCACGCCAGTGTTTAAAGATATACCCGATTTTCCACTTCCCAATATCACAGCCGATGAATGGCAATATACGCCTCTATCTGTATTGAAAAACAAATATGAGAAAACCGACATTGAGAAAATGATTAAAATTTGTAAAGAAAATAAAATCCCTTTTTGGACTGATGATACTAAAAATGCACCAAAATTTATGCAATCGTTATTGTGTAACAAAGCAGAATCATTGATTAGATACTACTAACTTTTACATTAATTTATTTTATTAGCCAATATTAATTATTGGCTGATTTTTTAATGAATAAACTGCAAATATTTACCTATCAGTAAAAATAAATTATTCACATTCTTTTTACCTATCCATGCTACTTGCTATCAATCTATAAATGACAAATAGATAGTTAAAGCGGCATCGCTAAATTAGCTGATTTGACACTCGTTATTTTCAATAGTTGAAGCACTTTTTTAAAGCCAAAATAAAAAAGCCCAACAATGATCGATTGTTAGGCTTTAGCTAAAATAATTTGAGTTTACTGTTGAGATGCAATATCGCTACTACATCCTAATTAGCTCAAACTAATGTGACATTGATGTTTTTACACCACCTTTAGGAATTGGTATATACATTCTTTCTTTATCTGTTCTTTGTTTATTTTTGAAGGCTTTGATTGCCGTTTTAATACCAAAAAAGATAATACCATAAACAACAACTAAGAACAGGATACTTAATCCCGCATTGGTGTAGTTGTTTATTACAATGTGGTGCATATTATCGATTTGTTGTGGTGTTAAATCGCTACCTTCGGCAATACGACGATTATATTCATTCGCTAAATAGAAGAATCCTTCAAGTTGTGGATTGTTGCTAAATAGTTTCAATCCTAATGCCCATGTTGTACAAATTAATAACCATATAGCAGGAATAATCGTTACCCAAACATATTGAGCACGTTTCATCTTAATTAACACAACTGTTGCTAAAACTAAGGCTACTGCGGCTAACATTTGATTAGAAATACCAAACAATGGCCACAAACTCTTAACACCGCCTAATGGATCGACAACACCTTGATATAACAGATAACCCCATAAGCCAACACAACCTAGCGTACCAATGAAACCGGCAACTAACGAATCAGTTTTTTTCAAGAATGGCACAAAATTGCCTAACAAATCTTGAAGCATAAAGCGACCTGAGCGGGTACCTGCATCTAAGGCTGTTAAAATAAATAAAGCCTCAAATAAAATACCAAAGTGATACCAAAAGCCCATATCAGCACCAGGAATAATCTGATGAAATACATGTGCAATCCCCACAGCTAAAGTTGGCGCACCGCCTGCACGATTTAAGACTGAAGGCTCACCAATATCTTTTGCGGTCTGTAGTATCTCTTCAGGTGAGATCACAAATCCCCAAGAACTGACCGTTGCAGCGGCATGAACGGTTACCTCTTTCAATTGTTCAATAATCATCGGAGCTTGATCGGTACCTAATTTATGAAGATCGGGCATAGTAATACCTAAAGCTGCCGGAGGCGTATTCATGGCAAAATAAAGTCCCGGCTCAATGATCGATGCCGCAACTAAAGCCATCATAGCGACAAATGATTCCATTAGCATTGCACCGTAACCAATAAAACGGGCATCGTTTTCATTTGCCAGTAATTTTGGCGTAGTACCCGATGCAATTAATGCATGGAATCCGGAAACCGCACCACAAGCAATAGTAATAAATAAGAATGGAAATAATGCACCTTTCCACACCGGACCAGTTCCGTCGACATATTGTGTGATATCAGGCATTTTAAGATCAGGATTTAAAATAACAATACCAATGGCTAGCCCAACAATAACACCAATTTTTAAGAAAGTAGCAAGATAATCACGAGGCGCTAAAATTAACCATACAGGTAACATGGCAGAAACTAATGCATAACCAACTAGTGCATAAGTAATCGTGGTTGCTTTAAAAGTTAAAGCGGGTCCCCAATATGCATCATGAGCAATTACACCACCAAACCAAATTGAGAGAATTAATAAAACAATCCCTATAACCGAGACCTCGAGAACACGACCTGGTCTGATAAATCGCATATATATTCCCATAAATAAGGCAATAGGTACGGTTGAACAAACCGTAAATACACCCCACGGGCTTTCAGCTAAGGCTTTAACTACAATCAATGCTAATACCGCAAGGATAATAAGCATAATCAGGAAACAGCCAAATAATGCGATAGTGCCGGGAATAGATCCCATCTCTTCTTTAATCATTTCACCTAATGAAGAACCATTACGGCGAGAAGACAAAAATAACACCATAAAGTCTTGTACAGCACCCGCCAACACAACCCCAGCAAGTAGCCAAAGGGTACCAGGCAAATAACCAACTTGAGCAGCTAAAACAGGGCCAACAAGCGGTCCGGCTCCGGCAATAGCAGCAAAATGGTGACCAAATAAGACATATTTATTAGTTGGTACATAATTCAAACCGTCATTATTTATGACAGCAGGCGTTGCTCGAGTAGGATCTAATTGCATCACCTTCTTTGCAATATACATACTGTAATAACGGTATGCGACAAGATAGATTGAAACAGCAGCGGCAACTATCCATAGTGCACTGACATGTTCTCCACGTCGTAATGCAACTACCGCCAGACAGCATGCACCGACAAAAGCTAGGATCAACCATGGAATATGTTTGAAAACTTTATTATTCATAATGATTCTCTTTGTGGGTTTATATTAATTAGTAAGAAACTTAGCCACCCTTAACCAGTTAAAAATTGGTTAAAAATCAAAAGTACATCATAAAAGATAACTTTTAACAGTTAGCGACCTAAGCGCTTACTAAAGGTTCCTTTATATCCAAGCGTATAGTAATTTTTTATTGATTTGAAAGAAATTAGTATTTTAGTTATAGGCTAAATCAAGCTGATAAGTGGTTAAATTTAGCCAATGAACGGTCGAATTATTTCAATTGTTATAATCCAATAGTCTCTTTGAAAGGTTTAAGATACCGACGACTGACCGGTACTGAAATATCGTTTATTAGAATGATATCAACACCGCCAGCATCATTAAAACGAATCTCTTTTAATTTTTTAGGATTGATCAGATATTGTCTGTGGCAACGAATCAAAGGGGTTTTGTCCTCTAATGTTTTTAATGTTAATTCGGTGAAATACGCACTATTTTCATGATTAAAAACATAAATACCACTGACTTTTGAGGCGATATAAAACACATCATCCATATTTAATAAATAAATCCGATTGTGACCAACACAAGGAATATAATTAAATTCTTGCTCAATTGACGCTAATTGTTCAATATTTGACGGGCATTGCTGATGAAGCCGGGTTAATGTCTTATTTAATCGCCCTTGCTCAACAGGTTTTAACAGATAATCAAAAGCTTGTTCTTCAAATGCTTTAACAGCAAATTCACTATAAGCCGTTAAAAAAACAATATGCGGCATCGTATCAGGATCTAGCATTGAAAGCATTTCAATACCGTTTATTTTCGGCATTTGTATATCTAAAAACACCACGTCAGGTTGTAGACGATGAATTTCTCGAATCGCTTCCATGGCATTTTGACACTCAGCAACAATGGTAATTTCCGGATCGTTTTGCAGTAAACACCGTAAATTTTCACGTGCAGGTAGCTCATCATCAACAATAATTACATTTAGCATTGAACAGTCACATCCTCTTGCAACGGTATGGTCAGTCGAACTTTAGTACAACTGTCGGGTATACAATCAATTGTTATCCCATACTTCTCCCCATAGCGAATATTAATCCGTTTATCAACTAAATTCAAACCAAGACCATTAATATCTTTTCTATTTTCCCGATAATTACCCGCATTATCAATGACTTCTAATATTAGCGTTTGAGCTTGCTGGTAGGCTTTGATAATTACCTTTCCTTTGCCAATTAATTGAGAAGTCCCATGTTTTATCGCATTTTCAACTATAGGTTGCAATGAAAAAGCCGGAAGTTGAACATATTCTAATTCACTCGGAATATCGATTTCGACGGTTAACTGTTCCATAAATCGCATTTTTTCGATTTGTAAGTAAGCATTGACATGCTCTATCTCGTCTTTTAGCGATACCATTTCTTCGGTTCGTTTAAGATTTTTGCGGAAAAAAGTTGAGAGATTTTGAACTAATTGCGAAGCTTGAGTTTGATCCCGACGAATAACAGCAAGTAAAGTATTTAATGCATTAAATAAGAAGTGAGGATTAACTTGCGCATGTAAAAGTTTAATTTCGGTTTTCGATAATAGTTGCTTATAGCGCTCATTTTGACCGGCAAGAATTTGGGCTGATAATAAACTGGCTATCCCTTCGCCCAAAGTACAATTTATCGAACTAAATAAGGTATTTTTGGCTTCATAGAGTTTAATGGTACCCACTACAGTATTATTTTCACCGCGTAAGGGAATAACGAGCGTCGAGCCTAAACGGCAATTTTTATTAATTGAGCACTGATAAGGCTGATGTACGCCGTCAAGATATTTCACATCATTTTCTTCAATTGCTTTTAAGGTAATATCTGACGTAATCGGCGTGCCGGGCAAGTGATGATCATCACCAATACCAATAAAAGCTAATATTTTTTCTCTGTCTGTGATAGAAACAGCGCCAATATCGAGTTCTTGATAGATAATTTCGGCAACTTTTGTACTATTGATCTGATTAAACCCTTCACGCAATAAACCTTCAGTACTAACCGCAATTTTTAACGCTTTAGCCGAAAAAGCCGATGTATAACGTTCAAAAATAGCTCGTCTATCTAACAAGATTCGCATAAACATTGCCGCCCCAATGCTGTTAGCCACAATCATCGGTGCAGCTATGCTACCAACTGCATGTAAAACCACATCAAACGGTCGAGAGATTAATAACACCATAATCATTTCAATCGATTCAACAATTAAGCCTAATATCCCAACTAATAACGGGTTGTAGATAAGATCAACTCGCCCTTTTTTCATTAAAATATAGTGAAGTAATCCACTGATTAATCCGGTTAAAATGGTTGAGAGCATGCAACTTTCAGCGGTGATCCCCCCTAAAGTGTAACGATGCACACCACCGGTTATCCCCACTAACAGACCAACCATGGGTCCACCGAGTAACCCCCCTAAAATAGCGCCAATTGCTCGAGTATTAGCAATAGTGTCTTCAATGTGTAAGCCAAAATAGCTACCCATAATACAAAATAGTGAAAAAATTAAATAACAGATTAATTTGTGAGGTAAGTGAACGGTAACTTGCATCAGCGGAATGACAATGGGTGTTTTACTTAGCAAATAAGCAATGACTAAATAAATACACATTTGTTGTAAAAGCTGTAATACAAGATCAAATTCGAACATGATGCTGACCATAGATGCAAACCGTCGATGACTATCGACGGTTGATTGTTAACTTATTTATCAAGCAAAGTGAACGTTTGCTTATTTTTTGTAGTTGAGTCATCACCAACATACACATTAAACTTTCCGGGTTCGGCAACATATTGCATTTTATCGTTCCAAAATTTTAACATGTCATATTTGATAACAAACTTAACTTGACCTTTTTCATGTGGCTTTAAAGTAATATTTTCAAAGCCGATTAACTGTTTGACAGGTCTGCTTACTGACGCGGTTACATCTTGAAGATAAAACTGTACAGTTTGCATACCGGTTTTATCACCAATATTTTCCACATTGGCAGTCACCACAATTTCACCGCCGGGCAACATCTGATCACTTGATAAAGCAAAATCAATGGTAAAATCGGTGTAACTTAAACCAAAACCAAAGGGGAATAAAGGTTCATTTGGGCTATCAAAATATGAAGTGGTATATTTACCCATGTTCTGGGTACCACGTGGGCGTCCGGTATTTAAATGACTATAATAGACAGGTATTTGCCCTACATTCATAGGGAAAGACATTGGCAATTTACCTGAAGGGTTATAATCACCGAACAAGACATCTGCAATGGCATTTCCACCTTCTGTACCTAAAAACCACGTTTCGAGCATTGCATCGGCTTGGTCATACTCTTCTGGCAATGTCAGAGGGCGTCCATTCATTAATGTAATCACAACCGGTTTCCCCGTTGCCTTCAATGCTTTAATCAACCGTTTCTGACTGTCTTGCAACGCAAGATCTGTACGGCTTGAAGACTCATGCGCCATACCTTGTGCTTCACCCACAAAAACCACAACAACATCAGATTCTTTAGCGGCAGCAACCGCTTGTGCTAACATCTCATCCGCCGGTCTTTCATCAAATTTGCTACTCATTCCGTATAAATTTAAAAATTTAAATAAGTTCGGATCATCAGATAGATTTGCACCAAAAGCATAACTAATCTGTTTAGGATCTTTTACGGCATCTTTAATACCTTCTAGTGGTGTGACGGCTAAATTAGCTCGCCCTGCCCCAGACCAACTACCTAAAATATCTCGTTTAGAATCCGCTAAAGGCCCAATGACTGCAATTTTCATATCTTTTGTCAGTGGTAAAAGATGATCGTTATTTTTTAACAATACAATACTACGGCGAGCAACATCTCTAGCTTCTTGTCTATGTAAGCGATTATCAGCAAACATTGTGTCGATATCTAAATTCGGATCTAAATTACGATAAGGATTTTTAAATAATCCCATATCATATTTTAATTCTAAAACTCGACGACAAGCCCGATCTATTTCATTTTCAGAAATCACCCCTTGATCAACAAGTTCCGGTAAAAATTGTAAAAAATACTCATCGTTCATACTAATATCAATACCGGCTTTGATCGCAACACGCACCGCATCTTTAGGATCGCTGGCTACACCATGATTAATTAATTCCCGAATTGCACCATGATCACTGACAACAACACCGTCAAAATGCCATTTGTCACGTAATACTTCTGTTAATAACCAGTGATTAGCACTTGCCGGAATACCATTGACACTGACCAAAGATACCATTACCGCACGGCTGCCGGCATCAATGGCCGCTTTATAAGGAACCAGATACTCTTGAAACATCTTGCGTTCACTCATATCGGTACTATTATATTCACGCCCACCCTCAACGGCGCCATATAAAGCAAAATGCTTCACCGTGGTCACTAAAGATTTTTTATCTTGTAAAGACTGTTTTTGCATTTTTTCAACAAAAATACGACCGGCTTCTGATACCAGATAAGGATCTTCACCAAATCCTTCTGATACCCTACCCCAACGTGGATCTCGAGTAATATCAACCATTGGCGCCCAAGTCATGTTTAAACCGTCACTGGTTGCTTCATCAGCAGATACTTCGGCAACTTTACCTATTGCTGAACGATCCCATGTCGATGCTATAGCTAAATTGATTGGAAATATCGTGCGATGACCATGAATAATATCAAAACCAAAATAAAGTGGAATTTGGTTGCGAGATTTCAAAGCACGTTCTTGCATCTGAGATAAATCAGGTTCAACAACGGTGTTAAAAATACCACCAATTTCACCTGCTTCAATTTGATCGAGAACTTTACTTAAAGTTAATTCACCACCAACACTGATCAATCGTAATTGACCGACTTTTTCCTTAATCGTCATTTTCGATAAAAGGTTATCAATAAAAACTTTCTTTTCTTCATCAGGAGTTTGCGCAATCAACGATCCGGAAAATATAAATAAGACTAAAAAAAGAACGATTTTTTTCATCATAATAAGTCGTACAATCATTAAGCAGTTAGACAGATCAATAGCATAACGTATCCACTACAAAAAATCTTGTTTTTTACGAAGTTTATTAGAGGAAAGGAGGAAAGGCAGCATTTACTATCGAAAATTTTTATACTTAAACGTATAGTAAATCTGAAATCTTTTGACAAAAAAATACCCATATAAATGGGTAATAAGCAACTTTGCCGAATAATATCGGCAAAGATAAATAATTAATCTCTAAAGTTAGTAAATTGGAACGGTTGGCCTAATTCACCATTTTTCACTAATGCCATGGTCGCTTGTAAATCGTCCCGAGATTTACCCGTTACACGCACTTGTTCACCCTGAACTTGGGCTTGCACTTTAAGTTTGCTATCTTTTATCAACTTGACAATTTTTTTAGCTAATTCTTTATCAATCCCCTGTTTTAACTTAACGGTAATACTATAGAATTTACCACTATGTTCCAGCTCTTCGGGAATGTCTAAAGCACCGCCGTCAATGCCTCGTTTAGCTAGCTTATCACGCAAAATATCCAGTAATTGTTGTACTTGAAAGTCTGATTGACTTGTTGCTTTGATAGTTTGATTTTTTTCATTGAGCTCAAATGAAGCTTCAACATTTTTAAAATCCCAACGAGTAGTTAATTCACGCGTTGCGTTTTCAACGCCATTTTTAACTTCTGGCATTTGGATTTCTGACACAATATCAAAAGAAGGCATAAGTTTTCCTCTTCTAATGGTTATAAATGATATTAATATAAAAGATGAATGATGTAGTTAAAAGCCGCCAAACGACTTTGACGGCAAATTAAGAAGTGATTAGTAAAAATTAATCAATGGTACGAAGTAATTCGTTAATACCTACTTTACCTAACGTTTTAGCATCAACTTTTTTAACGATAACAGCACAATAAAGACTATATTTACCGTCTTTTGTTGGTAAATTACCTGAAACCACCACAGAACCAGCCGGTACACGACCATAGTGCACTTCACCGGTTGCACGATCATAAATTTTAGTACTTTGACCGATAAATACACCCATTGAAATAACACTGCCTTCTTCGACAATAACACCTTCAACAATCTCACTACGTGCACCGATAAAACAGTTATCTTCTATGATAGTCGGATTAGCTTGTAATGGTTCTAAAACGCCACCAATACCAACACCACCGGATAAATGCACATTTTTACCAATTTGCGCACACGATCCGACAGTTACCCAAGTATCAACCATGGTACCTTCATCGACATATGCGCCAATGTTGACATAAGACGGCATTAATACAGTATTACGAGCGATATAGGCTCCTTGACGAGCAATCGCAGAAGGAACAACACGGAAGCCTTCTTGTTGGAATCGAGCTTCATCATATTGGGCAAATTTTAATGGCACTTTGTCATAATAATTAGTCGCCCCACCATCGATAAGTTGGTTTTCATTAATACGGAAAGAGAGTAATACAGCTTTTTTTAACCATTGGTGAGTCACCCAGTCCCCATTGATTTTTTCTGCGACACGCATCTTACCGCTGTCGAGTAAATGAATACATTGATTAATGGCATCACGTGTTACCGTATCAACATTTGATGGGGTGATTTCCGCACGACGTTCAAATGCGGCTTCAATAATAGTTTGTAGTTGTTGCATCTCTCGTTTCCTTTAACTTTTAGTCCGTTAGCAAATTCAAATAGGCAAACAGTATAATATAATATGTCGTGATTTTTAAGTGGTTTGTCATATCATTAACTTTTTCAAGTAAAAATAAAAAATGATTTGTGGCATCTGTTCCAAAATAACAACAAATATCTGCCCTCATCTTCCTTTCAGTTAACATAGCGCCACCTTATGATAATCATATTCAGCTATGCAAAATTTAGGATTTTCTTTAATTGAATTACTCATTGTTGTTTGTATTAGTGCCATATTAGCTAGTGTGGGTATTAACCATTGGCAAGCCCAAAAGTTGCGTAATGAATTAGAGATAACCACCAAACAATTAGCTTCTTTTTTGAGCGAAGTTCAAGTAAAAGCTTACACGAATAATGATAATTACTATCTTTATCTTTTTGTTTCACCTTGGTGCTTAAGTATTACTCAAGGTGAAAAACCTCAATCTTGTCATCAAGGTTTATTGCAATTTATCAAGCCCGACAATTCAGTCGTTATTAGCGGATTGAATGATAACCAAAGCGCCACATTTTGGGGGCCCCGTAATATGGCCAAAAATATCTCTTTCGAATTAAGTAATCGTATCGGTACCAGCAAAATCTTTGTTTCATCGCAAGGGCGTATCCGGTTTTGTCGAAAAAGTAGCTACCTCACGGGGCTGCCGCCATGTTAAATCAGTCAGGATTTTCATTATTAGAAGCGCTAATCAGTATAACATTATCGACGATAATGGTGCTCGGCATAAGCTCTTTTTACACACAATTGCAAACCAATATTTATCATCATTATCAAAAAAAACATTTACAGACAATTGTTGAGCAAGGACTAGTAGGCTTATCAAAGGATATCAGACGAGCTGGATTTATTGCTAACGATCCAACAAAAATGACAGCAAAACCGATCGATATTACCTCAAATCCTTACTGTATAACGCTACGTTATGATAGCGAAATACGTAATGATTGGATCTATAACCCCAATTTCACCCGATATTCAGACATATTTAGCTATCGTTATAATCAAAAAAACATCGAGTACAAAACAGGCGAGCTTAACTGTCGAAGTTCGCAATGGGAAAAATTGTTCGATCCTGCTGAAGTGAAAATCACGCAATTTTCAATTAAACAGCAAAAAAATGGTTTGGAAATTACCCTTGCGGCAGAATTAAAACAAAACAAAAAAATTAATTATCAAATAACTAAATTTATAAAAAATGAAAACCCACTATCCCCCTAATTCGCTGTCAGGTTTCAGTACGATATCAATGGTCATTATATTAACCATTATTGGATTGCTATTATTAACAGGATTTCATTCGTTAATCATTTCCGAACAAAAAACAATTATTAGTCAGACGCAATATTATCAACGATTTAATCAAGCGAGCTCAGCTTTACAATGGGCTATAACGCAAAATTGGCCGACACCAACGGATCAATGGCAATGCTTAATTGAAGCAAGATTTCAACTAAAAGCTTGCATTAAAAAATCACTATTAAAAATTGATGACTATATTCTAGTTCGAGGTGAAGCGGAGCATTTTTATCTTTATCAATTGACCCATTATGACAATCATAAACTTATCAGCCAACCAGGTCACTGGCTTGATTATTGCCCGGAAAAAAGGAGTATCGATTGTGAATAAGCCGTACCAAACAGGCTTTAGCCTTATCGAAGTTATGATAGCTAGCTTATTAATGTCAATCATCATGATAAGTTTCGTTGGCTATCAGAAAGTGTTGTTTCACCAACAACACGACTTATCCAACTTTAAACAAGCACAACACATCGCCTTTCAATTACTTGATAGTTATCCCGAAGTTGCCAGTCATATTGTTCGGGATAATTGGCAATTTCACATTCATACTGAATCCTACCTTGCGTCCTGTAAAATGGTTAGCATCACAATAATGCCACCCAACCAAAAACAAGTTAAACAACAACGCCTTTTTTGCAACAATTAGCTTTTTATGACTATAACTATAATCAGTTAATTTATTAGCCAACTATGAAGAATTTGCAAAACTTGTGCTGTTTTTTCGGCGTGGACATTATGCCCGGCACCTTCAACAAGTTCAATTTTTGCATTGGGAAACTGTGCAAATATCGCCGAATAATCTTGATCGGTAATATAGGGTGAATCACCACCACGAATAAATAGAGTTGGTTTTGTCCACGCAGTAGCAAGAGGCTGCCAATCACAAAGTTGTTGATACTGTTCAATAATGACTTTGGCATTAAATAGCCACTGTCCATTTTTGAATGATTTCAATAAAAACTGAATTGTCATATCCGATAAGCCTTGTTGCTGCATCATCTCAATAATCTGTTTTTTATCATTTAGTTGCATCATAAGGCATTGTGCTAATGCCTTCAAAACTAAAGCATTAGAAGAAGTGGGATACTTAACAGGTGCGATATCAATTGCGACCAATTTTTCAATGTTATCAGACATAATTTGAGTTAGCTCAAAAGCCACCTTGCCACCCAAAGAGTGTCCGACAATAATTAATTTATCTAAATGCAACTGCTGAGAAAGTTCAGCCACATCCTCCGCCATATCCTTAAAATTCATTGAATCTGACCAAGGAGATAAGCCGTGATTTCTAAGGTCAATTTGAATTGTTGTATAGTCAGAACAAAAATCCCGAGCTAGCATATTTAAATTATCCAAACTGCCAAATACACCGTGTATGAACAATATCGGTTGTCCACTCCCTTGTAATTTATAATTTAATTTCATCGGTTAACTCTGTTCATTATGTTGATAAATCGCATTAGATGTTAATTTTAGCAAGTGACAGATGATTAATTCAATAACCCCAAAGCACATAAATGTGATAGAATTTACGCCTTATTTTTTTATAGCGTTAAGTACTATGTTCCAAAATAATCCCCTACTTGCAAAGTTAAAACAAGAACTGCATCAACAAACTCCCCGTGTGGAAGGAATCGTTAGAGCCAATGAAAAAGGATTTGGTTTCTTAGATGTTGATAATAAAACCAGCTATTTTATCACTGTAGCAAAAATGAAAACCGTTTGTAACGGTGATAAGGTATCCGGTACGATCATCAGTTATGACGATAAAGAATCTTTTGAACCTGAAACGTTAATCGAAAGTTCACTACAAAGATTTATTGGTAAAATTGGGTTTCAAGACAAGGTTATGGTCATTTATCCTGAAAATATGCCTGCCAATTTCGCCATACGCTGTAAAATTAATAAAAAAGTGAGTGAAAGTCTAACCGAAGGGGATTGGGTTGTTGCTACACTGACTTCACATCCATTAGAGGAAGATAAGCGCTACTTTTTTGCTGAGGTCACTCAATTTATTGCTAGCAGCACCTCTAAATATCTATTGTGGTTGAAAACGTTAGCCCGTTATGCTTTAGAAGCACAAGCACCACAAGAAGACAATTTATCGATCACCGATAGTGAGTTGGAAAATCGACAAGATTTAACTGACATCGACTTTTTCACCATTGATAGTGAAGATACCCAAGATATGGATGATGCCATTGCCGTTGAAACAGATGAAAATGGCAATTATCAACTCTATGTCGCTATCGCCGATCCGACTGCCTATATTTTACCTGACAGTCATATCGATAATATTGCCAAAGAGCGAAACTTTACCACTTATTTGCCCGATTTTAATATTCCGATGCTGCCTAAAGCGTTGGCCGATGATCTGTGCTCTTTAAAAGCAAATCAAAAACGCCCTGCAATGGTATGCAAAATAACTATCGATCAGCATGGTGATATTGCGCCAAATAAAGTGATGTTTATACCAGCATGGATTGAATCAAAAGCCAAACTTTCTTATCACAATGTTTCTGACTTTTTAGAAAACGCTAACCAACTGGCAACTGATAATCAAAATATTGTCGATCAACTTAAATTATTATCCAATCTGGCTTCAATCCGAATAAATTGGCGTCAGCAAAATGCACTGGTGTTTAAAGACAGCAACGATTATCGATTTGTGCTTGATGAGGAACGGCAAGTTAAAGCAATTATTAAAGAGCCTCGCCGTACAGCTAATCATCTTGTTGAAGAGATGATGATTTTGGCTAATCAAGCGTTAACGATGCAACTAAAAGACAAAGTCGGTTTTGGTATTTTTAATATCCACCTTGGGTTTGACAATAAATTTATTGAACAAATTTTAAAAGTATTGAACGACAATGGCATTACTGAATTTGACAAAGAGTCGTTACTCTCTTTTGAAGGTTATGTAAAACTGCGTCGCATGACTGAAGATAATAATTTCCTTGCCACACGGTTACGTAAGTTCCAAACCCCTGCTGATTTTTCAATTACCCCTCAACCGCATTATGGTTTAGGATTCGAAGCTTACGCAACATGGACTTCACCTATACGTAAATATGGCGATATGATTAACCACCGGTTGATTAAAGCTTATTTGCTTTCACAACCGCTTAACAAACCGGATAATGATCAATTAAAACTCATGAGTGATCGCCGTAAAATGCTTCGCTACGCTGAGCGTGATATCGCCGATAATCTTTATGCTCAATATCTATCGGACAAAATTGGACAGACTTTTGAAGCTGAAATAATTGACATTAATCGTGGCGGTATAAGAGTACGAATGAGTGATATTGGTGCTTTTGCCTTCGTGCCTATTTCGATGATTCACCCGGTGCGTGAAGAGATAGTTTCAATACCGGAAGATGGTATCATCAAAATTAACGATCAAGTTTGTTATAAACTTGCTGATTCGGTGCAAATTGTTATTCATCAAATAAAAGGCGAAAACCAATCAATTATTGCCAAATTAGTTAAATAAAAAAACATAAGATAGTTAATCGGAATTAATGGATTAATTATCTTTATTTTTTTCTAACATAAGTGAGTAAACTATAAATAAAAATTGATGATATTTTTAATCATTAACCCTTTTTTTTATTAATAATATCTGATATCTTTCATGCTTAATTTGACTAGCTACTGTGAGGAACAATATGATGTCAATTCACGGACATGAAGTTTTACAAATGATGAACGGTAATGATTATACCGAATCTTCTTTATTAAAAGCGATTGTTGAAAAATTTGGCGCTGATGCTAAATTTCATACCTGCTCAGAAACTGACATGAACGCACAGCAACTTATCGAATTTCTAAAACAGAAAGGCAAATTTAAACCTGCCAACATTCAACAAACTGCATTCACAGTCAATACTGATAAAATATGCCGACATTAATAATTTAAATACCCAATTATAATTAATCTGTTTTTTATATATAAATTTAATTTAATCATTTAGTGTATTTAAGAAGAATATGAGTATATAATTTTCCGCTGCTATGATACAAGTCAATGTGGCAAGGTGAAATACCTTGAAATTACAACTCAAGAATATGTTCATGGAATTTGATATATGAAAATAAGTAATATCCTTACATGCGCCATTGTTTCTATTCTTGTCGCAGGTTGTGCTAACAATAATCTCTCGCCAACCAATACCGTTAAAGGGAAAACCTCAGCAACAGAACAATTGCTTTTACTCAGGCATCAAACTGAATCTAATAATGACTACGTTGTAACTGCGAAAAACCAATTACATCAAATGTTGGGTAATAAATATTTTAATAATTATGTGATTAAGCATGGTTTATTAAACTGTGCCAGTGATACCAACCAATCGTCTTGTGTGTTGAGCTTTTATCTTAACCATTATTATAAATTAAAATATGACGCCCAACTCAAGAAAGTCATTGAAGAGAGTCAAGCTCAACAAAATATTGAACTAAGCAAAATTAAAGCCAGCCCGACCAATATTAACAATTATTGCCAAAGATCAGCTGATTTTACCTTAGCAATTTATGCCAAAGATAAATCAAAAATAGCAAATTATTATCAACCATTGTTCAAAATGACTGAACAAGACGTCTCAACATTGCAAAATAAAATTCTTAAAGATAACTATTCACAATTTTTAATCAGTGAAAATCCAACCATTCTTCAAGAAATAAAGGCTGACTATGTTGAAAAATGCTTAAGTGATCCTGAAAGTAACATTATTAACTATTTTAATATTTTTAGATAATACTAATGCGAGTCTTTTATGTACAATTTATTTTCAATTAGTCAATATAGTAAAAAATTAACTTGCAAACTCCTATTTGTGGCTTCTGTGACTTGCGTGAGTTTTTCTGCGTTAGCTTTTTCGTTCGATGACGTCGCTGAAAAAGCAGAGAATTTATCAAAAAAAGATTACGTCCAACCTTCAAAAAATATACCGAGTGAATTAGCCTCTTTACAATTTGCCGATTATCAGAAAATATTATTCAACCATGATAAAGCTTATTGGAACGACCATAAAAGCCGGTTTAAATTAGAGTTCTACCATGAAGGTATGTACTTTGACGTACCTGTTAAAATCAATGAAATAGTTAATAATGAAGTACATGAAATCCAGTATGATCCTAGCTACTTTGATTTAAGCCAACTCAAATTAGATAAGATTGAAAACAAACATCTTGGTTTTGCCGGATTTAAAGTTCACTACCCAATTAATTCACCAACTAAAACCGATGACGAAATTTTTACAGCGCTTGGCGGTTCGTATTTCCGTGCGGTCGGTAAAGATCAACGCTATGGACTTTCGGCGCGTGGTTTAGCCATTGACACGGGTGAAATGTCTGGCGAAGAGTTTCCTCGCTTTAAAGAGTATTGGATCGAAAGACCCGAAGCCAATCAAAAGCATCTGGTAATTTATGCCCTTCTTGATTCACCTCGAGTGACAGGCGCATATAAAATCGTACTCGTCCCGAGTATTGATACAACGGTGACGGTTGAAGCAAAAATATTTTTCCGTGATTCGGTAAAAAAATTGGGTATCGCACCACTTACCAGCATGTTCTTATTTGGACCAAACCAACC
Organism: Gilliamella sp. B3892; assembly: GCF_026536305.1. Lineage (NCBI taxonomy): Bacteria > Pseudomonadati > Pseudomonadota > Gammaproteobacteria > Orbales > Orbaceae > Gilliamella > Gilliamella sp. B3892. The sequence goes on along the minus strand of NZ_JAFNOK010000001.1, from coordinate 419,940 downwards.
ATCGCCACTCTTAAATTATCGTCCTGCAATGCATGATTCGAATGGTTTATCGATTTTGGCGAATAATAATGAATGGATTTGGCGACCATTAAATAACCCGAAACGATTATCTTTTTCATCATACAGTTTAGAAAATCCTAAAGCATTTGGTTTAATTCAACGTGATAAAGGTTTTGAAGACTATCAAGATCTTGATGATCACTACGAAAAACGCCCTAGTGTCTGGGTTGAAACGCTTAACAATTGGGAAAAAGGCCGGGTAGAATTGGTCGAAATTCCAACTGCTGATGAGACTAACGACAATATTGTCGCTTTTTGGGTACCTCAAAAAGAGTATAAATCGGGAGATAGCTTATCGTTTAAATATCGTTTACATTATACGTTAAATGAGCTCAAGCGTTATCCTGATAATGTCGCAAGAGCAACCAGCACACGCTTATCACTTGGGGATATTAAACAAGCTAATTTAATTCGTAAACTCGACGGATCTAATGCCTATGTTATTGATTTTGAGGGGCCTGAGTTATCCGATAAAGTGCCAGTTAAAGTGATTTCAAGCATTAACAACGGCTCAATTGTAAGCAGTGATGTCCAATATAATTCGGTTACCAAAGGATGGCGTGTAATTGTGCGGTTTAATGTTGATGACAGTAAAAAAGCAACCGATATTCGTATTCAATTAGCATCACAAGCAACAAATGAGGTCTTATCTGAAACTTGGAGCGGGCAATACCCTGCACAATAATTATAATAATTTAAAAAAATATGAAAAAAGATTACTTTAAGAATCTACCTGACGCCGACAATTGGCGTCAGACATCTGAAAACAATATTCCACCAACTGACGATGTTGAATTTATTAAGTACCGTCTGGATCAAGTTGGTGACACTTCAACTTTTATCGATGAAAGAAAGCAGCAGCCTAGTTACCCTAAAGTTGAGCGAGTTTCAGTCCAACCTCAAAAATGGAATGAGCGTTTTAAAGCCAAATCAAAACTTGGCATTAATATTATGGCGTTAATCCGTCGCTTTATCATGTTTGCCCTTATTGTGACACAAACTTACTATGGCACGGTTTACTTATCTTCATTACTACCTTATCAAAGCTGGCAAAAAATTAATTTTATGGCTAACTGGGATATCAACCCGGAGCTTGCCATTTACAGCATTATACCTTACATCATTCAAGGATTTATCATTGGCCTGTTTGCCATTTTATTTTGCTGGATATCTATCGGGTTTTGGACTAGCATAATGGGCTTAATCCTAGCTGTGATAAGAAAAGATCGTTATACCATTCCAATTCCCCAAAACCCAGCCGAGCACATTAATCCTAATCATCGTACCGCATTGGTGATGCCGATTTGTAATGAAGATGTTGCTCGAGTTTTTGCTGGTCTACAAGCTACTTATCAATCGCTAGCCGAAACCGGACATGCGAGCTGTTGTGACTTTTATATTTTAAGTGATACTAACGATCCGGATCTCTATGTCAACGAGTTAAAAGCATGGACGCAGTTCAATGCGCAAAAGCAAGATGACGGGTGTAACATCTACTATCGTCACCGTAAACGTCGTGTGAAACGCAAAAGTGGCAATATCGATGATTTTTGCCGTCGCTGGGGACATCTTTATGAATATATGATGATCCTCGATGCAGACAGCATAATGACCGGTGATTGTATTTTAAAAATGATCGCCATGATGGAGATAACACCAAAAGCCGGGATTTTACAATCACCACCAAAATCGGTCAGAATGACAACGCTTTATGGTCGTATTCAGCAATTTGCTAACCAGATCTACAGCGACATTTTCTGTTCTGGTACACACTTTTGGCAATTAAGTGAAGCGCAGTATTGGGGTCATAATGCGATGATCCGCTTAAAACCTTTTATTGAGCACTGCATTTTATCACCAATCCAAAAACGCAAAGGCCCAATACACATATTGTCACATGATCTGGTTGAAGCAACCTTAATGCGACGTGCCGGCTATGGTGTTTGGATCGCTTACAATATTAACGGTAGTTATGAAGAACTACCCGGCAATATGATAGAAGATCTCAAACGTGATAATCGCTGGTGTATGGGAAACTTAATTAACCTAAGATTAATTTTTAAAAGTGGTATCAAACTGACGCATCGAGTGATGTTTATAACCAGTGGCATGGCTTATATCTCGTCACTACTGTGGTTAGTGTTTTTAATATTTTCTACCCTTTTATTACTGGTATTTAATATTTCTGAACCCCAGTATTTTTTCCAATCGAATCAGTTTTATCCTACTTGGCCTCGGTGGAATGAACAATTAGCGATACAGCTTTTATCGACAACAATGGTATTACTGTTTGCACCTAAATTTTTTAGTTACGGCATTATTATCGCCAGAACAGGGGCAAAAGATGTCGGTGGCATTTTCAAATTAACCTTATCAATACTGATCGAAATGCTTTGGTCGATGATTCTTGCGCCTATTCGCATGATTTTCCATAGTAAATTTGTATTAAAAGCATGGCTTGGCAGCAAAATACAGTGGAAATCGCCTTCACGAAATGATGATGCGTTAACATGGGGTGAATCATTCTATTTCTGCTGGCCACTATCACTATTAGGCATCGTTTGGCTTGCAATTATTATTTGGTTAAATCCGCAATTTACTTATTGGTATATCGCCATACTTATACCACTAACTATTTCGCCGTTAGTCATTCGAGTATCGGGATTATCAAGTTTAGGAATGAAAGCCAAAAAGGCAGGACTATTTTTAACACCGGAAGAAACTCATCCGGCAAAAGCAGTGCGTTTAACTGGCGAATATTTAGTCCAAACCCGAGCTGCTTTTGTGGAGCATGGTTTTGTTATGGCGCTTGTCGATCCTGTTTATAATGCGCTTGCTTGCGCATTGTCGACATCAAGGCACTTACCTAATAGCAAAAATCAACAAAAACGCGCCGAACTTATCGAGCACTATCAACAAGTTGATTTAGAAAAAATAAGTCAAGAACAGCAATTAATGATTTTAGAAGATCCTATTATACTTTCTGCACTACATCGCCATATTTGGCTACAACAAGAAAAATACGACAATTTGTTCACATTGTGGCAAAATGAACGCCAACAATAAGAGATAGGGTGAGTAACACCCTATTTCTCTTCTTTTTTAGTAACTGATCAATTCCATGGATATTTTTTATGACTTGGCAACCTACTGCATCTATAAATAATTTACTTAAGCGAGCTAAAATTGTTTCTCAAATAAGACAATTTTTTACCGATCGCTGTATATTAGAAGTTGAAACACCGATTTTAAGTCAATATGCAGTAACAGATGTTCATTTAAGTTCTTTTCATACACAATATTTAAAACCCGGGGAAGATGAAGGGCAACAAGGGCGTAAGATGTCATTAATTACTAGCCCTGAGTACCATATGAAGCGCCTACTGGCTGCTGGTAGTGGACCGATTTATCAGCTGGTTAAATGTTTTCGTAACCATGAAGAAATTAGCCGAATTCATAATCCGGAATTCACTATGCTTGAATGGTATCGAATTCAGTTTGATATGATGCAAATGATCAATGAAGTTGATGATCTGCTACAAACAGTTTTAGATTGTGAACCGGCTGAACGAATTAGCTACCAAAAAGTTTTTCAACGTCATCTTAACATCGATCCGTTAGAAGCTGACCATGCAACTTTAGTTAATGCGCTGACTCAACTCAATGTTGAAATTGATGCTAATAATTTTGACAGAGATACACTACTACAATGCTTGTTCTCCTTCGGGATTGAACCTCACATTGGTCAAGATAAGCCTGTTGCAGTGTTTAATTTCCCTGCATCACAAGCGGCACTTGCCGCCATTAGTTCAGAAGATCATCGTGTAGCCAGCCGTTTTGAGTTTTACTACAAAGGAGTCGAACTTGCTAACGGCTTTAAAGAGCTGACAAATCCACAAGAACAAAGAATGCGTTTTGAGCAAAACAACATTGATCGTGCTAATCAAAACTTACCACCTCAAAATATTGATATTGAATTACTGGCAGCCATGGAATCAGGTCTACCTGATTGTGCCGGGGTTGCGGTCGGTTTAGATCGATTAATCATGTTAGCACTCAACGCTGATAGTTTAGATGATGTCATGTCATTTACTTTTGAAAGGGCTTAATTATGCTAGAAACGTTAAGCTCAATTGACTGGATTTTAATAACAATCAGTGCAGTAGCACTGATTTTATTGATTCTGGTTATTAAACTTAAATTATCTTTAAATAATTTAGATCAAATATTTGAGCTGCAATTCACGCAAAAGAATCAAGAAAATCAAACATTACTTTTACAAGTTAAACAGCTTGATGCGCAATTGAATCAGTATCGTGAACAACATATTGCCCAAAATATCAAAATAAGTGAGCTAAAAACCCGGTTAGAAGAGACGTTAAGTTCTGCCCATGAAAAGCAAATCCTGCTTGAACAAAGTGAACAGCGTTTAACCACCCAATTTGAAAATCTGGCTAATCGTATTTTTGAAAGCAGTGGTAAAAAAATTGAGCAACAAAATAAGCAAAGTTTGGATTTTCTGCTTTCACCACTAAAAGAGCAATTAGAAGGGTTTAAAAAGCAAGTTCAAGATAGTTTTGGACAAGAAGCCAAAGAGCGCCATACCTTAACCCACGAAATTCGTAACTTGCAACAACTTAATGAGCAGATGACCAAAGAGGCAACTAATCTTACCAATGCTCTAAAAGGTAATAATAAAACGCAAGGTAATTGGGGTGAGTTTATTCTAAGCCAAATTTTGGATAATTCCGGATTGCGAATGGGGTATGAATATGAAACTCAAGTCAATTTAACCAATGAAAATAAGCAACGTCTACAACCGGATGTGATTGTTCACCTTCCTCAAGGAGGTGATGTGGTTATCGACTCTAAAGTAACGCTGGTTGCTTATGAGCGCTTTTTTAACAGTGACGATGAGGTAGCTCGCGCTAAAGCCATGAGCGAACATTTAACCGCAGTTCGAAATCATTTAAAACAGTTAAGTCAAAAAGATTATCATAAATTAATTGGTATCAATTCGCTTGATTACATTTTAATGTTTATTCCGGTTGAGCCTGCGTTTTTATCCGCAATTGATAACGATCCGGCATTAATCAACGATGCACTAAAAAATAACATAATGATAGTTAGCCCAACAACGCTGTTAGTCGCACTACGGACTATCCATAATTTATGGCGATACGAATATCAAAATCGAAATGCCGAACTGATTGCCGATAAAGCAAGTAAATTATATGACAAAATGCGAGGCTTTATTGAGGATATGGAAGGATTAGGCAATTGCTTAGATAAAGCACAACAGACCTATCAAAGCTCAATGAACAAATTAGCAAAAGGTCGTGGCAATGTTATTGGTCAAATCGAACGCTTTCGAGAGTTAGGCATCGAAGTAAAAAAACCAATAAACCCAGATATAGCACTATTATCGATAGATGAACTGGAGCAAGAAAACGAAAATTAACTATTTTTGTCAAGAAGTTTCAGAAAATACCTACGTTTCAGTATAAAATATCGTAATTCACCATGATTAAAAATACGTGTATACTCATTTAGCAAAGCAAAAAGAAGGAGTACATTATGGCAAAAAAACAGGATAAAGAACCGAGTTTTGAAGAAACAATCAAACAACTCGAAACTATCGTGACGCAACTGGAAAATGGTGATTTACCATTAGATGAGGCGTTAAACGAATTCGAGAAAGGCATAAAACTGGCTAGAGCCGGGCAAAAACAGCTCAGCCAAGCTGAACAACGTATTCAAATTTTACTGTCTGAAAATAGTGAAGCACAATTATCAGAATTTGAACTTGATGATAATGAATAATCTTAAGCCTTTGCAGCAACGAATCAATTCCTTCTTAACCGATTATATATCGCAGTGTGAACACTCAAACCTACAACAAGCAATGAGTTACAGCCTGCTAGCCGGCGGTAAGCGCATTCGACCTGTTTTAGTCTATTTAACCGGTCAGATGTTTAACTGCCCGCTGACTAAACTTGATTCAGCTGCGGCGGCAATTGAAGCAATTCACACTTACTCATTAATACATGATGATTTACCGGCAATGGATAATGATGATCTGCGGCGAGGAAAGCCAACTTGCCATATCCAGTTTGGTCAAGCCCAAGCTATACTTGCCGGCGATGCATTACAATCGTTGGCCTTTAGTTTAATATCAGAGTGTGAAAATATTAATGATCAAATCAAAGTCAATATGATAGCAGAGCTTGCTCGTGCAAGCGATTTATCGGGGATGTGCTTAGGTCAGTCACTGGATCTGCAAGCAGAGCACCAAACTATTTCACTTGAACATTTACAGCAAATTCATCGATTTAAAACCGGTGCCCTTATCAAAGCTGCTGTACGCTTAGGTGCTTTTGCCAGTGGTGATATTGCCCTACCGTATTATTCGATGCTGGATAACTATGCTCAAGCGATTGGATTAGCTTTTCAAATTCAAGATGATATTTTAGATGTCATCGGCGATCAATCAATTATGGGAAAACCTCAAGGATCGGATATTGCACTTAAAAAGAGTACTTACCCGGCACTTGTTGGTTTACAAACTGCGACTAACATGACTAAAGCGCTACATACTCAAGCTATCGATAGTCTGAAGAAAATACCTTATAATAGTCAACCACTGCAAGATCTTGCTGATTATATTATTAATCGAAATAGTTAACCAATAACTTAATGGCAAAAATGAATTTAGACAATTACCCGTTATTAAAACACATTAACTCGCCTGAGGATCTCAGACGATATCCGCTATCGCAACTAGCGGCTATCTGCCATGAGTTAAGACAATACTTGCTTGCCAGTGTCAGCCAGTCTAGTGGTCATTTAGCATCGGGACTTGGAGTCGTTGAGCTAACTACCGCTTTACATTATGTCTATCACACACCATTTGATAAAATTATATGGGATGTAGGGCACCAAGCTTATCCACATAAGATCTTAACCGGACGCCGTGATCAGATGTTAACCATACGTCAAAAAGACGGTTTACGTCCCTTTCCACATCGTGATGAAAGTGAGTATGATGTCCTTACAACCGGCCACTCCTCCACCTCAATTAGTGCGGCTTTAGGCATTGCCATTAGTGAACAAAAAAAACAGTCTGGACAAAAAGTTGCTGCCATTATAGGTGACGGCGCATTAACTGCCGGTATGGCTTTTGAAGCGATGAATCACGCAGGACATATTAAGCCCGATATGCTGGTTATTGTTAATGACAATGATATGTCGATATCTGAAAACACTGGCGCACTGAATCAACATTTAACTCAAATTTTAGCCAGCAGAACCTACGCATCTTTTCGTGAGAGCGGAAAACGCGTGCTTGAAAATATTCCGCCATTAAAAGAACTTTTTAAAAAGACCGAGGAGCATTTAAAAGGTTTAGTCACACCGGCAATACTTTTTGAAGAGCTAGGATTTAACTATATTGGACCAATTGATGGCCACGATATTGAAAATTTAGTCAGCACGTTACAAAAAGTTAAGCAGTTAAAAGGCCCACAGCTACTTCATGTGATCACTCAAAAAGGCAAAGGCTATGCGCCGGCTGAAAAAAATCCCACTTTGTGGCACGGTGTACCTAAATTTAATCCTATTGACGGTGTATTACCAGCCACCGATAAAATTACTCCAACCTATAGTCAAATCTTTGGCGATTGGTTGTGCGAAGTGGCAAAAACGGATAAACGCTTAATGGCAATCACACCGGCTATGAGTGAAGGTTCAGGCATGACTGAATTTGCCCGCCTTTATCCCGAACAATTTTTCGATGTTGCCATTGCTGAGCAACATGCCGTCACACTCGCAGCAGGCTTTGCTATTAGTGATTTAAAGCCTGTTGTGGCAATTTATTCAACCTTCTTACAGCGGGCTTATGATCAGCTTATACATGATGTTGCCATTCAAAACTTACCGGTACTATTTGCGATCGATCGAGCCGGTATTGTTGGTGCCGACGGTGAAACACATCAAGGTGCTTTTGACTTAAGTTATTTGCGCTGTATCCCAAATATGGTCATAATGACACCGAGTGATGAAAACGAATGTCGGCAAATGCTAAATACCGGTTATTTGCATAATGGACCTTCTGCTGTGCGTTATCCTCGAGGAGAAGGAACAGGCGCTAGTTTGACACCACTTACAACAATTCCAATAGGTGAGTCGAGATTATGCCGAACAGGTGAAAACATTGCTTTACTCAACTTTGGCACATTATTGCCTGAAATTTTACAAGCCGCTGAGCAAATTAATGCTACAGTCATTGATATGCGTTTTGTCAAACCATTGGATGAAAAAGTCCTTTTGCACATTAGCCAAAGCCATAATATACTTGTTACTGTTGAAGAAAACAGTATTAAAGGTGGCGCCGGAAGTGGCGTCAATGAATTTTTATTATCGAAAAAAATAAAATGTGATATTTTAAACATCGGTTTACCTGATGAGTTTATCCCACAAGGCTCACAAAATGAGATCCGTTCAGAAATGGGATTGAACTGTGAACATATAATCGAAAAAATTAATGAATTTAAAAAACGATAGGTTAAATATGGAAACTCAAGCTGTCACGATTCAAATTTTTGGACGAACTTTAAAGTTTAACTGTCCGGTAGATGAAGTTGACGCATTAAAAAGTGCCGCTCAAAATCTTGAAATCCGATTAACAAATTTACGAGAAAAATCGCCCCAGATTGGTAGCGATCAACTTATCATGACTGCAGCACTCAATATTTCTTATGAATTGACTAAAGAAAAAGAAAAAAGCAATGAATTTAGTAATCGTTTAAAAATGTTACAACAATTGCTTGATTCAGCTCTTAATACCAACATCTAACCAAATAATTTGTAAATTTAACACAAATACTATTGTATGATTTTCTAAATTTTGTATTATGTTAGCCATCTCTGAGATGTTCGCGAGAAGGGTTAGTCCCCTGAGCCGATATTCTTTATTTTAGAACGGTGTGATTTTTAATTGGTGTGTATGCCTTATTTATAAGGAAACCTAAAAATTAAAACATATTGTTCACCTTGAACCTTGGGTTCAAGGGTTACAACCTTAACGACATCTTGGAGTGTTTTACCCCTTACGTTGCTGAAGATTAATCATGAATATTCGTCAGTTCATCCGTCAAAAAAGACGCCAATTGTCTAACCATGAACGCCAACTTGCTCAGCAAGCGATTTATCAGAAAATTGCTAATCATGATGTAATTAAAACAGCTCGAAATATCGGTATCTTTCTGTCGTTTGATGGCGAAGTTGACACCAAACCGATTATTGAATATTTATGGCAACAAAATAAATCGGTCTACTTGCCAGTAATTCACCCTTTTGTGCCTTACCATTTATTATTTTTGAAGTTTACGCCCGATACGCCACTTAGCCAAAATCAATATGGCATTTTACAACCTGCCTTAAATGTATCAAACGTTTTACCCTCCCCACAGCTTGATGTTATTTTTACACCACTGGTAGCATTTGACGACCGAGGATTTCGTATCGGTATGGGGGGTGGCTATTATGATCGTTTGCTGGAAAACTACCAACAACAGCAAATTTATCCTATCGGGTTGGCATTTGCCTGCCAAAAAATTGATCATGTTGATAATCAGCATTGGGATGTTCAATTACCGGAAATCATTTATGCTTAATCTAGTTAATGAGTCATTCTCATATTCATTACCGCTCATAGCGAGATTAAAAATTATTAATTTGTTTTTTCTACAATTAAAAGCCAATTTAGTTATATAATAAATCGAGCAATATCTTTTTTTACACGCATCACCGTCTTTATCTTATTCCTTAATAAATTAATTTTTCAATAAAATCAGTCACAACTCTTTAACTATAAAGGTACGATCTAATAACCAGAAGGAGTGTTGCAATGTCAGAAAAAAAAGAACTCACCACCAATAATGGTGCCCCTATTGCCGACAATCAAAACTCTCGCACTGCAGGCCCTCGTGGACCAGTATTGATTGACGACTATCAATTGATCGAAAAACTCGCTCAGTTTAACCGTGAAAATATTCCGGAAAGACGAGTGCATGCCAAAGGCTCTGGTGCACACGGAACATTCACCGTTACTAATGACATTACTCAATATACCTACGCCAGTATTTTTGCCAAAGTAGGCAAACAAACTCCCGTTTTTGCTCGATTTTCAACTGTTGGCGGTGAACGTGGTTCATCTGACACGGCACGTGATCCACGTGGATTTTCAGTAAAATTTTACACAGATCAAGGTAACTGGGATATCGTCGGTAATAACACGCCAGTATTTTTTATTCGTGATGCACTCAAATTCCCGGACTTTATTCATACGCAAAAACGCGATCCTAAGACCAACTTAAAAGATCCGCAAATGATGTGGGACTTTTTTTCTTTATCGCCAGAATCACTTCATCAAGTAACGATTCTATTTTCTGACCGAGGCATTCCGGACGGGTTTCGACATATGCATGGTTTTGGTAGCCATACTTATAGTTTAATCAACAAAGACAATGTACGAACTTGGGTAAAATGGCATTTTAGAACAGAACAAGGCATTAAAAATATTCATCCTAAAAAAGCCGCAGAACTCGACGGTAGCAATCCTGATTCAGCGCAGGAAGATCTCTTTAATGCCATTGAACAAGGTGACTATCCTAAATGGCGACTTTATATACAAGTGATGAGTGAAGAGCAAGCGAATAACCACCCGGAAAACCCATTTGATGTCACTAAAGTTTGGTCGCAAAAACAGTTTCCACTTATTGAAGTCGGTGTTATGGAGCTTAATCGTAATCCGGAAAACTATTTTGCTGAAGTAGAACAAGCCGCATTTGAACCAAGTAATCTCGTACCCGGTACCGGCTTATCACCGGATAAAATGTTACAAGGACGGGTTTTTGCTTATGCCGATGCGCACCGTTATCGTATTGGTACAAACTACCAACAATTACCAATCAATGCACCTAAATGTCCGGTACACAATTATCAACGTGACGGTGCTATGCGCTTTTATACGCCGGATAATGCACCAAACTATGAACCAAATAGTGTTGATAGCGCACCTAAACAACAACCGCAGTATGCTGAGCTACCGATGCATGTCCCTGCCGGTACAATGGATAGACACGATCATCGTGTTGACGGTGATTACTACTCCCACCCACGTGCATTATTTAATTTGATGCGTCCGGATCAAAAACAACTGCTTATTGATAATATTGTCACTTCAATGAAAAATGTCGATCGTGATATTCAAATTAGACAGCTTAAACATTTCTATAAAGTCCATCCCGATTATGGTTCAGGTGTGGCAAAAGGGTTAGGTGTTGAAGTTGATCTAATCAAAAGCTAAAAAGCCAAATAATAGTGCCGACACCATTGTGTCGGCATTGGCCTTTGTCTTGATAGAGATAAATGTGAATAGCTTTACTGTCTCTCCTCACATGTTTCATAGACTTTGTCAAACTTATCGGGCTGATTAGTCATTACAAGAGAAAATGAATGGTATAAATACCAAATTAAAGTATTTTCAGCCTTAACTTCATAACTTATGCTATCAGAGTATCTACATTTTGGTTCTAAATCGATAAAATATTTGCCGTCTTTAAAGTAGCTCGATTTTATCTCACATGAAATCATTTCTTGCCCGGTATAATCATCCAGTTTACCTTTTTGATAATTGATAAACCGATTACCGGAATAACAAGGCTCATCAATCACATTTTTATTATTTAATTCGGTCAACATCACCCACTTGCCATAATTTTCATGATCCAAATGAGGCTTAGCATTTACCACAAACATAAAAACGATAAAAATAAATAGCAGTCTTTTCATGGTTTAGCTCATTGAACTTGATTGATTAGAAATGGCTTATCAAAATCTTTAATTGCTATATTGAAAGAATTTTTTGTATTTAAAATGTTATTGAGAAGATATACGAAAAATAAAACTAAGCTATTTCACTATTGATCCATAACTGCCTATTCCTACAATCAAATCTGATCCATTTGCTTTATCACCCTAAATATAATGCCGATTAACGTTAATCGGCATTGATTATCTGATGAAGCTATTGTTTAATGATTTGTTTCAGTTTTGCCAATAAACCCGAATAATCAACTTGATTAAAATGGGTAACATCCACTTCGATCAACTGCCCCAAAGCAAACTCGTCGTACTGTCTAGTTTGACAGATTTGATAAAATTGCGATTTAGTGACTAAATCGTCGGCCAAACTACGATCTTCAAGTTTATCGCCATAGTGATAGTGCTGCATAATATGGCTCAAATGCCGTTCCGGCGAGCGGTCTCGTTGATAGCGACGTTGCCATAACACATCAAAATCAGCAATTAGGCGGATTGTGATGACTTGATAATGATACTTTTTCGCCAACTCACTTAGTCGCTTTTTTTGCTTATCACTAAAGGGGTATTCAGAAATAATAATGCGTTTACCGGCATCCATATACAGTTGTAAAACACCATAATAAAAATGCCAAACTTTGTGCTCAAGTGCCTGCTTTTCAGCTTTCGAATTAAAACCAACTGAGTCAGCATATAAAACTTTCGCTTCATCGGGTGTTATCACGAAACTATCTTTAAATTGTTGTTGCAATTTATTAACCAGATAAGTCTTTCCTGTACAAGGGCAGCCAGCGAGTAAAATTAAATATTTACGCATACTCACGCTCACTTAGTTTACACAATTATTGGTATTGAGAAATAAACGCATTTTATGCTTCACTATCTCTTTAACCGCCTCATTAGCTGGAATAATATTATGGCGTAATGATTGATTAATTTCAGTCTGGGAAAATTTATCTTTTGCAACTTGTGTCCAGTTAACTAATAACTCTGTGCCAACATTAAATTTACGTATACCGTTATTAATCAGTTCCGGATAATCCTCCTCTTTGACCCCTGTTCCGCCGTGAATGACTAAAGGAATATCAACCTTAGCATGAATTTCTTTCAATAACGGGATATTTACCTCAGTTTTTGACTTAAATTGCCCATGATTGGTACCTATAGCAATGGCTAAAGCATCAATCCCCGTTGCTTTTACAAATGCCAGTGCATCTTCAGGTTTGGTATAAACTTTATCGTTAGCATCAACATGAACGCCTTCCTCTGTTCCGCCGATTGTCCCTAATTCTCCTTCAACTGATACGCCATGAGCATGCGCATATTCCACCACCGCGCGGGTTTTTAAAATGTTTTCTTTAAATGGTAGCGAAGATCCGTCAAACATGACAGAAGTAAATCCGCTATCAATCGCCTGCTTTATATCATCAAAATTTTTAGCATGATCGAGGTGTAATACTGCATCGACTATCTCTTCATCGGCAATAGCTTTTACGGCATTGACTAAAACTTTAAAGCCAATATACCTTGCGGTATCAACGCTTGTTTGGATGATAATTGGTGCGCCAACCTCTTTTGCCGCCCGTAACATCGCAGGTAACATTTCTAAATTATGCGTATTAAACGCACCAACAGTGAAATTTAATTTTTGGGCTAATAAAGTTACATCTTTAAGTGTGGTGTACATAATTATTTCCTTTAATCTCGTTGAATAGTCATCTGTTTAGCAATATTGCGCATAGCATCCATTTTATTCATCCAAATATCGATATCAGCCAATGAGCCATACTGAGCGGCATAAGCTCGCTTAGCGTTATACAAATTCATTAATGTTTTATAACCCTCGCCAATTGATTTCTTATGCTGTTGGCTCTTTTCTAAATACTCAATAGCCAAATCAATATGATTTAATTGATGATAAAGCAAGCCGATTTGTTCACATGATGAGGCTAATATCAGCAAATCATCGGTCTTTTCGATCTGCGCCAATAATGGGTTAATCTCTAGCTCAATCTGTTCAATTTGCTGTGCTGTCAGACTGCTTTTAACCTCTAAATCGGGAGCGAGATTTGTTTTAGGTGCCTTTTTTTTAAAAAAGTTAAACATGTCAAACTCCTAAACTAAAAGTGCTTCAATATCGGGCTTAATATCCATGCATAAAGCAGTGCCACGGTGACGGTATCGACATCGGTTGCCGTTGCATTGATAAACCCCATTTGATTAAAGATAGTAACAAGCATAGCAGGCAGCAAAGTAATAAATATCCCATGCGCAATACCGCCGATAAGCGCACCACGGCGACCACCAATTGCATTACCAAAGATCCCTGCTGTACCGCCGGCAAAAAAGTTGGTTAACATTCCCGGTAAAATCATCGCCAGACCAAAGGCAGGTAGCGTTAACATGGCAATTACGGTACCTATAGATGTGGTAATAAAACCTAAAATCACCGCATTTGGGCTATAAGGGAAAAATACCGGGCAATCAAGCGCCGGAATTGCATTCGGTACAACTTTCATTGCGATACCTCTAAATGCCGGCACAATTTCACCGAGTAATAACCTCACGCCAGCAAGTAACACATAGATTCCAACGACAAATATTATCGCTTGGGTAAAGGCGTAAATGACGTAATTTTGACTACCGGATAAGGTTGAAGCATACGCTTCACCAGCGAAAAGAGCGGTAATAATATAAAGCGGGATCATAACCACCATGACGGATAAATAAGTATCTTGCAAAAATTCAAATGATTTAGGCAACTTCATATCTTCAATAGAACGCTTGTTTTCACCTCGCTCCCCTACCAGATAAGCTACGCCAGCCTCGAATAAATAGCCAATTGTACAAAAGTGCCCTAATGCAATGTCATTGGATCCGGTCACTTTACGAATAATGGGTTGGGCAATGGCAGGCATAAATACAGCAAAAAGTGCACCAATAAACCCGCCAACCAAAATTAGTGTTATTCCGGACAGTCCGGCAAAACTACCAAATACCGTTGTCATTGTTGCCATCCATAAAATGGCCTGCCCAGTTAAAAAAATGTATTTCCAACGGGTAAAACGAGCAATAAGAATATTGAAGATAAAGATCATCAAAAACGTTAGAGCAATATCACGACCTAATCCTAACTGATTCATTGCTTGCCCGTTAATTGCTTCAATCGAGGGAATGATGCCTTGCATATCAAAGCCAGCGGTAAAGATATGCCCAAAATAGGTCAAGCTTCCCACAATGATACTGGATCCGGCATTGAGTACTTGAAAACCCAATAAGGTTTTCAGTGAGCCGGAAATAATTTGTCCAATGGATTTACGTTGTAAAATCAATCCAAACATAGCAATTAAGCTAATGGTTATCGAAGCTTGAGTTAAAATATTGTCGATAATAAAGTTAATCACATTCATGGTAGTCTCCTTTTTGTGGATTTAAAGCAATCCCTTTTGTTGCAATACTGGACTTAACTTCTCATCAATTTCCGCTTTTGATACTATATTTTTAAGATAGACCACTGCGGTTTGTTCACTGATATTGAATTTAGCAAACTGAGGGCGGAAATTTTCAGCTGTGATGATAATATCGGCCTTGGTTGAGGCCGCAGATGAAATATCGGTGTGATCTAACTTGGCTTCGATACCTTTTGCTTTTAATACATCTTCGGTTGCCATTTGTGCAGCAAAACTACTGCCTAACCCTGCACCACATACAAATAAAATGGTTAAATTACTCATGTTCTATTCTCCTTCGGATTTAACTATTCAATCCGATTTTGCTTCATTAAATAAAATTGACTTAAATTGCGTTATGCTTTGACATTTGGTTAAGTGCTCCAGTTTTTGTTCATCATTAATTAATTCAATCAAACTGCGCATAATGTTGAGATGAGAAAACGAATCGATAGCGGCTAAACAAAATATAATTTTCACTGGTCCCATATCATCATTACCAAAATCAACCGGTTGACGCATCGTCACTACGCTCAGACCTAATTGGTTTACCCCGTCTTCAGGGCGAGCATGCGCTAGGGCTAAATTTTTACCAATCACAATATAAGGGCCATATTGTTCAACCGATGTGATCATGGCATCGACGTAAGAAGGTAAAATAAACTGTTTGTTTAATAGTGGTTCAGCAGCGATTTGGATAGCCTTTCGCCAATCATGGCAGTCTTGATGTAATAAAATGTCATCATCAGTAAGAATATCTTTCAACATAGGCTGGATTTTCCTTTTATTGATTTTAAGATTATTAAGCGCTAAACACTTTTCAAGTTGGTTATAGATAGGCTCGGACACAATACCGCCACTTTCTTTAATTAAATTAACAAGTGAATAGAACAGATCCGTTGCATCTGTTAGGTGATTGATACGCCGATTAGCACGATGTTTAGTTAAAAAGTCTTTAATGATTGGATGATTTTTTTCTTTTAATATGGGTTCTAACACTAAAACCGGATGAGCAAAATGCTGCAAAGGGAAAGTAGAAAATATTAAATCAAAATCAAGCTGATCCAATAAATTTAAATCATTGCGACCCAAAATCGCTAAAACATCTATACTAAAAAACTCTTTGAGTGTCTGTGCAAGTAGATTAGAAGTTGCTATACCATGACAACACAACACCACAGCTTTAAAATAGTAACTGCGATCTTGATTAATGGCGCTGGCAAAGGTTGAAAAATGAATTGTCAAAAAAGCGATTTCATCATCAGAAATCTTATGGCTAAGTTTTGTTTCAAGCTCATGCATAAAAGTGGTAATAGCTGCATGAATTTCACCGTAATTTTGTTTAATACTATCGAGCAATGGATTAATAATATGAATATTATTACTCACTCTGGCAATCAACCCGGCTAAGTGCTTGCAAAGGTTTTCATATAACTGTTCTTGTTTGGTCGAAAATGGGATTTGCGTTTTTTCTTCAACATAATTAACCAATTTAATCGCTAATAACTGTGCATTGAGCCATTCGACATAGTTATTAATATCCTTAGTATTAAATGCCTCCAGCATGTAAATGATATATTGGCGCTCTTGCCAATTTACCTGCAATGCGAAATGCTTGCACACCAAATGAATAAAGTTAGCTATTTGTCCCTGTTCGTTATTATTAAAATCAGATCTGACCATTGTCAGATGATGTTGATGCTGATTACGAACAATCCAAATAGCGGTAAAAATAACAATTTGTTGAACATAAATTTCATCATGTATCTGACTGATAGTTCGGTGTGCTAACTGCAATAAGTTATCAATCAATAATTGAGGAATATAATTAAACAAATGTTGTTGTATCGAACTAAGTTCATGTAGAGGCTTATCTAGCTCTAAATTTGCGGCAAATTGGTTAATAGCTTCATACATCATTAAGCGAATCGAGCGCTCTAATCCGACAAATTGCATCCCTTGTTTAGGTTGGCTAATTAATTCAATATCATATTTTTTTAATCGTGCTCTGATTTTACGAATATCTTCATCTAACACACTTTTTGAAACAAAATAGACTGCTTCTTTATGGCTTAAAATAACGGGCGTTTTCGCAAAAGCAATTGACAATAACAAATCAAATTGGCGCTCATCTTTGCTCAAAACGGCTGATGTGGGCAAGCCAAGTAATGCATGTTGGATAAGGTGTTTTTGATCTTGATCGGCATGGATAATAAATCCTTTATTACGCACAGTGGTGATTAAAGTGAAATGTCTTTGGGATAAGAACTCATTAATTTCTTGAATTTCATTACGAATAGTTCGAGCGCTAATTTGAAACTCTTCTGTAAGCATTTCAATGGTTAATGGGTAGTCGACTGAAATGAATTTTTTAAATAATTCAATGGTTCTACTTCGCATAAACTTCTCACCTATTTACTTCTTAATTTAAGTATAAGTGAGATGAATTTGCTTACCTAGTTGGTATTTTTGCAAAGATAAATTGCAAAATTGTTGGTAATAAATAATGTTATTTCGGGAGGGAGTAAATTACGCTAACGAAATTGATTAAGTGCATCGATCTTGTGGCTTCAACCTAATCAACCTTTAACGTTAGCGCTTTTTGCGACGCTTAATAGCAACCAATAATGAACGATGACACTTATAAATCATATCCGGTGGCAGCATAATTAATTTAGCTAACGGCTCTGTCCAATTTGGAATGATAGTATTTTCATGATTATTTTCATCAATAGGGTTATCAATTGAGTATCGCTCAGGGCAGGCAAATAGCGCCTGTTTTTTGGCAACATCTTTATCATCTTCATCACTTAGCATATTGCAGCAATTAAGAACTTCTTGGGCAAAAAGGTCTGGCCAGTTATCAGGAACGTTTCTAATTTTTACAAATTCAGCAAGATAGCGAAGCATATCACGGAATAGTAACAGATAAACCATTTGTAAATTTCGCCCGGACAGTTGTGCTAATTGTTCATCAGATAATTTATCGTTAATTACACTCGGTATCCATTTAAAAAACAGGGTATCTTTATACATATCAATAACGGGCTTAATTGATTTAAATTTCGGTTTAACTAACTTATCAATCTCACGAGAAATCTGCATAGTAGGATAACCTACATTATTACGCCCGTTAAGATCACGCCCGGTTAAGGGCTGAACTTTTTTCCGTATGAATAATTTTTTAAGCAATCCTAGCATATAACCTTCCTTGTTAGCGGTTTTTCTGGCGAACAATCTCAAATAAGCAAACACCTGTTGCAACTGACACATTAAGCGATGACACTATGCCAGCCATTGGAATACTCACTAACTCATCACAATGCTCTTTAGTTAAGCGACGCATACCTTCACCTTCTGCCCCCATAACTAAAGCCAGTGAAGTTGCATTTTTAAAAAAGTCTGTTTGATATAGCGTGCTTTGCGCTTCACCGGCCGTTCCAACTATCCATACTTGATATTCATCTTGTAACATACGCATAGTGCGGGCTAAGTTGGTGACTCGTACCACCGGAACACTTTCCGCAGCGCCACAGGCAACTTTTTGAGCGGTAGAATTCAGTGGTGCAGAACGATCTTTCGGTACAATAATAAAATCAACACCAGCAGCATCAGCTGTACGAATACAAGCACCTAGATTATGTGGATCAGTTACGCCATCTAAAATTAGAATCACCGCATTAGGCTGCTTATCCATAAGTAAAGGAATATCATTTTCTTGATAACGGCGGCTTGGTTTAACCATTGCCAAAATTCCTTGATGCACACCATTGTTCGATTTTTCATCTAACCATTGGCGATTGGCGATTTTAATGGTCAAACCGAGCTGTTCCAACTCGTGTACCAACCCATTTAAGCGTTTATCATCACGCCCTTTAGTAATATATACTTCAATAATTCTTTCTGGTGCTCGTGTTAATAATGCTTCAATGGCATGGATACCATATACTGTTTCACTCATCTATTTTTTACTCTTTTGTTTTTTGATACTCGATTTTGACTTAGTCCGTTTTTTATTTTTAGCTTTACTATTGGTTTTCTTTGCTTCGCCGGCACTATTTTTGGTACTCGTTTTTTTAGTACTCGCTTTTCTACTTTTGCGTTTTACCGGTAAATCAATGTCCTTGCTTTTGTCAGTTTGTTTGGATTTATCTTTAGCCGTTTTGCCTTGGCGTTTTGGCTTATTATTACTGCCAACCAAAGAAAAATCAATTTTGCGCTCTTCAGGATTCACATTATCGACTTTGACTTGTACCTTATCGCCTAAACGATAACTAAAACGGGTATTTTCGCCGATTAACCGATTTCGGGCTGCATCATAAAAATAGTAATCATTTTCTAAGGAAGAAACATGCACAAGCCCGTCAATGAATAAATCATCAAGACGAACAAAGAAACCAAAATTCACCACACTGGAAATGGTGCCGTTAAATACCTCACCAACATGATCTTGCATATAATCACATTTTAACCAATCAACTACATCTCGAACGGCTTCATCTGCTCGGCGCTCAGTCATCGAACAGTGTTCACCAAAATAGAGCATTTCACTGGTAGTGTAACAATGCCCACCAGTTTTACTGGTTTTGTGTTTTTCATTTGCCAAAATCCATTTGATTGTACGATGTAATAATAAATCAGGATAGCGACGAATTGGTGAAGTAAAATGGGCATACTCTTGTAGCGCTAAGCCAAAATGTCCACGATTTTCAGGATCATAAATTGCTTGTTTCATTGACCGTAAAATGACCGTTTGTAACATTTCGTGATCCGGCCTTGCTTCGACAGCAACCATTAACTGAGCAATATCTTTCGGTGTTGGTGTTGCGCCACCATTAAGGCTTAGACCCAGCTCACTTAAAATACTGCGTAAGTTGTTTATTCGGTCTTCATCTGGTCGGTCATGAACACGAAACAGAGCCGGAACTTGAGCACTAATCACAAATTTTGCAGCCGCGACATTCGCTAAAATCATACACTCTTCAATGATCTTATGCGCATCATTGCGCTCAGCAAATTCAATACTCTCGATTCTTTTATCTGCATTAAATATAAATTTTGGTTCCTGTGATTCAAAACCGATTGCTCCACGTGCAATTCTTGCCTTATCTAATACCTTATATAAGCCATTTAGATTTTCCAGATGAGGGACTAAATCTTGGTAATGTTGGCGTAACTCAGTATCGCCTTCTAATATTTTAGCTACTTTTGTGTAAGTTAATCGTGCATGTGAATTCATCACCGCTTCATAAAATTGGTAGCTCGTCAAACGCCCTCTATTTGATACCGTCATTTCACAAACTAAACATAACCGATCAACTTGAGGATTTAATGAACAAAGTCCATTAGATAACTCCTCCGGCAACATAGGGACAACACGAGAAGGAAAATAAACAGATGTACCACGCAAACACGCTTCTTTATCGATAGCTTTGCCTGGTCTGACGTAATAACTCACATCAGCTATCGCCACCCACAAGCGATACCCGCCACCACGATTTTTTTGACAATATACTGCATCATCAAAATCACGAGCGTCCTCGCCGTCTATGGTAACTAAAGGTAAATTTCTCAGATCCTGCCGACCTTTTTTGGCACTTTCCGGCACCTGATCCTTAAATTTATTGACCTCCTTTACTACCGCTTTAGGTAATTCATAAGGGATTTCATGATTTCGCAATGCAATATCGATTGCTAAATTTGTTCCCATGATTTCACCCAGTACTTCTTTTATTATTCCGACAGCTTTTTTACCACGTTCCGGACGTTGTTGTAACTCGACAACAACCACTGCCCCCATACGAACGGTGCGATCGGGTTTGCCTGCAATTAAAATATCAAAATTTAAACGGCTGTCATCGGGCACCACAAACCCAACGCCTTGTTCAATAAAATAACGTCCAACTATCTGATTGGTTCGTGGTTCAAGTATCCGAACGACTCGTGCTTCTGTTTTCCCTCGATATTGATTACCCAGAGGCTGAGCTAAAATCACATCGCCTTGTAAGACTTTTTTCATCTGTTCAGGCGATAAAAAATAATCTTCGGGTTTTCCTTCAACACGTAAAAAACCAAAACCATCACGGTGTGCAATCACCTTACCTTTGACCATATCTAATTTTTCGGGAAGTGCATAACATTTACGGCGCGTAAATACAACTTGACCGTCTCGTTCCATTGCACGCAAGCGTCGATGTAGCGCTTCTTTTTGTTCTTGATTTTTAATAGAGACTGCTTGGGCAATTTTTTCTAAATTAGCAGGCTTGGCTTCTTTGGTTAGGTAATCTAATATTAATTCGCGGCTAGCTATTGGAGAGTCATACTTTTTCGCTTCTCGTTCATAAAATGGATCGTTTATCATATGCAATATCCAGTGATCATATATAGTCGGTAGCATAACATAGAGTCATGTAACTTAAAATAAACATTGCTTT
Organism: Gilliamella sp. B3892; assembly: GCF_026536305.1. Classification (NCBI taxonomy): domain Bacteria; kingdom Pseudomonadati; phylum Pseudomonadota; class Gammaproteobacteria; order Orbales; family Orbaceae; genus Gilliamella; species Gilliamella sp. B3892. The sequence goes on along the minus strand of NZ_JAFNOK010000001.1, from coordinate 398,114 downwards.
TGACGACGAATCTTTATCGATATAATTTACCTTGCTAAACAAAATTGAATGATTAATTATATTTTTTAATATTCTTGAAATTGATTATTTTTTGTCAACGATTCTTAGCAGCTTTATATGTTTCATCCACTGCCCCTTTTTCTTAGCGCTTTATCGTATAGGAGTACATTGATAAGGAAATGTTATCCGCTTTCATACAGAAAGCTTTGTGACCCGTTGGGTTAAACTCATCATAAGTGAATTGGACGATTTTTTGATAAGACGGTTTTTCACAAGCTATTATTAGTAAACTGCCTAATGTTATTAATCATAATTTTTCATTGTACAACCGTAATTCATGTTGGTTGAGTCATATCAAAAAATATGAATGATTAAAAACATAAACGAATATAATTCGGCACTTTTAAGCCGGTAAAAAACCGATATAAATCAAGTTCTTGTTTACATATCTATTTAGTGTTATTTTCTCGCTCAATGGCTCGATAACCTATATCATGACGATAAAAACAGCCATGCCAATGGATTTTATCAACTTGTTGATAAGCACATTGTTGAGCTTCCAATACTGTATTTCCTAAAGCGGTAACACAAAGCACACGACCACCGTTGGTTAACACATGCCCTTTTTCAAAACTGGTACCCGCATGGAACACTTTACAATCAGGTGTCGATTCGTTAGGTAAACCAATGATTGTATCTTGGGTGTTATATTCACCCGGGTAACCACCGGCAGCCATAACCACGCCTAATGCAGGTCTTCGATCCCAATTGGATTTAACTGTATTTAATTTACCATTTATCGCCGCCAAACAGAGTTCAATCAAGTCTGACTGCATGCGCATCATAATGGGTTGGGTTTCGGGATCACCAAAGCGACAATTAAATTCAATCACTTTTGGATTACCCTGTTTATCAATCATTAAGCCTGCATACAAAAAGCCAACATAAACATTGCCTTCTTGAGCCATGCCATTTACAGTTGGATAGATAATTTGTTCCATGACTTTAGTAAATACTTCATCTGTCACAACAGGCGCTGGAGAGTAAGCGCCCATACCACCAGTATTTAGACCCGTATCACCGTCACCGACTCGCTTATGATCTTGGCTTGTTGCCATTGGCTCGACATGCTTGCCGTCAACCATGACAATAAAACTGGCTTCTTCACCCTCTAAAAACTCTTCAATCACTACTCGATGACCGGCATCACCAAATGCATTACCCGCTAGCATGTCAAGTACGGCATCTTCCGCTTCTTCAAGGGTCATGGCAACAATAACCCCTTTACCAGCCGCCAACCCGTCGGCTTTAATCACAATTGGGGCGCCTTTGTCACGGATATAGGCAAGAGCAGGATCAATTTCAGTAAAATTTTGATATTCAGCAGTTGGTATGTGATGACGAGCTAAAAAATCTTTCGTAAAAGCTTTAGAGCCTTCAAGCTGAGCTGCCGATTTAGTTGGTCCAAAAATTTTTAATCCGGCTTTTTGAAAACTATCAACCACGCCAAGAACCAATGGGACTTCTGGCCCTACTATGGTTAGATCAATTTGCTGTTGCTGGGCAAAATTAAGTAATCCACTAATATCATTTGCTTTAATATTAATATTTTCTAAATTAGGCTCAAGTGCTGTACCTGCATTACCCGGTGCGACAAAAACTTTTGTTACCAAGGGTGACTGTGCCGCTTTCCATGCTAAAGCATGCTCACGACCACCATTACCAATAATTAATACTTTCATACCCAATCCTTTAACATGTTCTCAAATAACTCTTAATACAAAAATCAATGGCGAAAATGACGCATATTGGTAAATATCATCGCAATATTATGCTCATTTGCGGCTTGAATGACCTCTTCATCACGAATAGAGCCACCTGGTTGAATGACACAAGTTACCCCAACTTTAGCAGCGGCATCTATACCATCTCTGAATGGAAAAAATGCATCAGATGCTACCACACAACCTGCAACTTCAAGATTTTCATCTTGCGCCTTTATCCCAGCAATTTTAGCGGAATAAACACGACTCATTTGACCAGCGCCTATGCCAATGGTCATATTATCTTTGGCATAAACAATCGCATTCGATTTCACAAATTTCGCCACTTTCCAACAAAATAACGCATCAGCTAGCTCTTTATCCGTCGGCTTACGTTTGGTTACTACCGTTAAATTATCTTCAGTAACCATCCCAAAATCACGCTCCTGAACTAAAAGCCCACCATTCACACGTTTAAAATCCAAACTCGTGTCAAAAGAGTGTGACCACTCACCACTTTCAAGCACACGTACATTTTTTTTAGTTTCAGTAATGGCCAGTGCATCTTGATCAATTGAAGGGGCGATGATGACTTCAACAAATTGATTATCTATAATGGTTTTTGCAGTTTTGGCATCTAACGGGCGGTTAAAGGCAATAATGCCACCAAAAGCAGAAGTCGGGTCGGTTTTAAAAGCATTTAAGTAAGCATCTAAAATATTATCACGGACTGCAACACCGCAAGGGTTTGCATGTTTGACAATAACGCAGGCAGGGTCTTGAAATGATTTTACACATTCAAGGGCTGCGTCTGTGTCGGCGATATTGTTATAAGATAAGGCTTTACCTTGCAACTGCTTAGCCTTCGCAATTGACGCTGGAGCGGCATTTTCTTCAATATAAAAGGCTGCTTGCTGATGGGCATTCTCACCGTAACGCATATCTTGTTTTTTAATAAATTGAAGATTTAACGTGCGTGGAAATTCGCCAGACGGCTTATCGGTTTGTCCATAATAAGGTGGCACTAATTGCCCAAAATAGTTAGCAATCATTCCATCATATTTGGCAGTATGCTCAAAGGCCTTAATCGCCAAATTAAATCGGTATTGAAAGGGAAGTGCATTTTGCTGCTCATCCATGATATTAATGATATCTGCATAATCATGGTAATCGACCACTATTGCGACATCTTTATGATTTTTCGCAGCAGAACGAACCATAGTTGGTCCACCTATATCGATATTTTCAACAGCTTCTTCCAATGTGCAGTTTGGCTTGGCAACCGTTTGGGCAAATGGATATAAATTAACAACAACCATATCAATAGGCTCAATATGGTGTTTAGCCATTATCTCATCATCAATGCCACGCCGTCCTAAAATTCCACCATGAATTTTGGGATGTAAGGTTTTTACACGCCCATCCATCATTTCAGCAAATCCCGTATAATCCGAAACTTCAGTGACAGGGATATGATGTTCAATTAATAATTTAGCGGTACCGCCAGTTGAGAGAAGTTCGACATTTCGTTCTGATAGTGCTTTGGCAAATTCGATGATGCCAGTTTTATCAGACACGCTTAATAAAGCTCGACGGATAGGACGAAACTGCTGCATGAGAAAGCTCCGAGTTGATATTCTACATCCAATTTAATGAGTGGCTATTATATATAAAACAGGGATAGATGTTTAGTACAAACTTACCAAAAAAAATCCTAAAAAAACATTAGTTCGGTAATATTTGACTTGGATCACAAAATTCATATTTTCATATAAAGTGTGACTTGCGTCTCTTTCTTTTTTGAATTTTTCAGCATAATGTTATGCGTAACTGTTACGCATAACATTATTTTATTTAAAAAGGAGAAAACAATGCAGTCATTATTCGAACTCAAAGGTAAACGTGCTTTAATCACTGGTTCAGCACAAGGTATTGGTAATTTGTTAGCTAAGGGGTTGGGGCAATATGGTGCCAGTATCATTATTAACGATATAACACAAGAAAGAGCAGAACAAGCCGCCAATCATTTAAACAAGCAAGGTATTGATGCTATCGGTATAGGATTTGATGTAACCAATTTAAATTCAGTCACCCAAGCTATCGAGCATATTGAAAAAGAGATCGGCCCAATTGATATCTTAATCAATAATGCCGGCATCCAACGTCGACACCCTTTCACAGAATTTCCGGAAGCTGATTGGGATGCGGTAATTAATGTAAACCAAAAAGCAGTCTTTTTAGTATCGCAACAAGTGGCTAAGTATATGGTAAGTCGCAAACAAGGCAAAATCATTCATATATGCTCGATGCAAAGTGAGCTAGGTCGAGACACGATAACCCCTTATGCCGCGTCTAAAGGCGCAGTAAAAATGTTAGTGAAAGGAATGTGCGTCGAACTTGCTCGCTATAACATACAAGTCAATGGTATCGGTCCTGGTTATTTCGACACTGAAATGTGTAAAGCACTTGTTGAAGATAAAGCATTTACCAAATGGTTGTGTCAACGAACTCCTGCCGCGCGTTGGGGTAAACCTGAAGAGTTGATCGGTGCGACGGTATTTTTATCTTCGGCTGCATCAAATTTTGTCAATGGACATATTCTTTACGTCGATGGCGGTATGTTAGCTGCAGTTTGACGATGTTTGACGGTAATGTCATTTGATTCATCGTTAAAACGGTTAAATGGCTAAATACATTACCTCTTTAATATTTACTAAAATTTCGTAATGAGAATACATATGAATACCACAAATAAACTTGCGCCTTCTCGTTGGTGGCGTTTGATCCCGATCATTTTTATCACTTATAGTTTAGCCTATTTGGATCGGGCAAATTATGGCTTTGCAGCCGCGGCTGGGATCAATGATGATCTGGGAATAACAAAAGGGACTTCATCATTAATTGGAGCTTTATTCTTTTTAGGCTACTTTTTTTTTCAAGTCCCCGGATCGATTTATGCAGTAAAGAAAAGTGTAAGAAAACTTATTTTTGTTTGTTTAATTTTATGGGGACTGTGCGCCGCTTTAACCGGAATGGTAAGCAATATTGCCTCACTCATGATTATTCGGTTTGTTTTGGGTGTTGTAGAAGCTGCTGTGATGCCATCGATGCTTATTTATATTAGTACATGGTTTACCAAAGCAGAACGTTCTAAAGCCAACACCTTTTTAGTTTTAGGTAATCCGGTCACCGTGTTATGGATGTCCATTGTCTCAGCTCACCTGATCGACCTTTATGGTTGGCGTGAGATGTTTATTATCGAGGGTTTGCCTGCCGTATTATGGGCTTTTATCTGGTGGGTTTTAGTAAGAGATAATCCTTCAGAAGTAACTTGGCTTACCGCGAAAGAAAAAGCCGACTTCAAAGCCGTGATGGATAAAGAACAACAAAATATTAAACCTATGCGCAATTATGGCGAGGCTTTTCGTTCAGCCAATGTTATCAAACTTTGTGCAGTACATGCCTTGTGGAGTATAGGTGTTTATGGTTTTATGATGTGGATGCCTTCAATTATAAAATCGGCAGGTAATGTTGATATTGTTTCAGTAGGTTGGTTTGCCGCTATTCCTTACTTTGTTGCGATAGCAATGATGATAATTGTCTCTTTTTTCTCAGATAAACTTCAAAACCGCAAATTATTTGTTTGGCCATTATTATTGATTGCCACAATTGCCTTTTTTACTTCCTATGTACTTGGCTCAGAACATTTTTGGATCTGCTTTATCTTATTATCTCTTGCCGCAGGTTGTATGTATGCCCCATACGGACCATTTTTCGCATTAATTCCGGAGCTTTTGCCTGCTAATGTCTCCGGCGTTTCAATCGGTTTGATAAACAGTTTTGGTGCACTAGGGGCATTTATTGGAGCTTGGTTAGTGGGTGTAATCAATGCAGTTACCGGTAGTGCGGGAGCTTCTTATATTTTTATGGGTATGGCTTTAGTGTTATCTGTAATACTCATGGCTAGCGTAAAAGCGCCTAAAAACGAATAGCGACTATTTTGACATAAGAAGGTAAAGGTTATTGTTTTTACTTTTAGATAAAAGTTAAAGCCGGCTGGGCAGATGATGAGTGAGCTTTACCAAGTTTAGGTTATAGTGATGACGAATCACAAACACTATCTAACTTACTATCAGGCATAAATAATGCCTGATTATTTTATAAATTAGCCTACCAAATCAACATTTTTCAATCTGACTTAAAACAACTAATGTTATTGATTTTCTTCTTTTACTGGTAAAATGCTTCAATTCTAACTAAATTCTTTTCTTACATTACATCATAAAGTATGAAAGATAAACGCATTAGTTTACAAGATATCGCTGATTTAACGGGCGTAACTAAAATGACGGTGAGCCGCTATTTTAGAAATCCAGATCAGGTTTCCGATAAAAATAAGCAAAAAATTGCCCAAGTTTTAAAAGATATTCATTATATTCCAAATCTAGCACCACAAATTATGTTAGGCTCTCGTAGTCATTGCATAGGCATTGTTATTCCTTCTTTTAAAAATCAAATCTTTTTAGAGGTACTGGCTGGTATAGAATCAATTGCCTCAGCCAATAATTATCAAACTATTATTACCAACTATAATTATGATAAACAGCTTGAAGAAGAAAAGATCATCAATTTACTATCTTATAATATTGATGCCTTAGTACTAATGGAAAAAGCGCATACCGATACGACATTCGAATATTTAAAAGCAGCCAATATACCGGTAATTGAACTAATGGATATCAGCAAAGATTACTTTGATATTCAAGTGGGTTTTGATAATGAGCAAGCTGCATTTGATATGACAAGGGAGATGATTGCATCGGGTAAAAAAAATATTATCTATTTCAATTCGGTTGACAATGCTCGTGATACGCAACGTTATCAAGGTTATCAACGAGCAATGAAACAGTCAGGATTAAAACCTCACCAAATTGTGCCGGATCAAATCTCATCGATTGATTTAGGTAAAAGCTTATTTTATCAAGCGGTACAACTCTACCCTGATATGGACGGTGTTTTATGTACTAATGATGATATCGCTGTAGGGGTGCTGTTAGAGTGCCAAAATTATAGCATTCCTGTTCCGGCACAAATCGCCATTGCCGGGTTTCATGGTTTAGAGGTTGGACGAGCTAATAGTCAAAAAGTCGCCACGGTTATCACACCACGTTTTGAAATGGGTAAAGTAGCCATAGAGCTGTTACTTCAAAAATTAGATGGAAAGCAAGTTAAAACCAGTGTTAATTTAGGCTATAAAATCGATAAAGGGCAAACAATTTAATATTAAATCAAGTCAGGGATGTTGATTTGGCGGGCTAATTTATAAAATAATCGGGCATTATTGATGCCCGATTATAAGTTGAAAAGGATTTGTGATTAGTCATCACTATAACCTAAACTTCGTAAAGCTCGCTCATCATCTGCCCAGCCGGCTTTAACTTTTACCCAAAGCTCTAAATGAACTTTGTTATCAAAAAATGATTGCATATCTTTACGCGCTTCAATGCCGATTTTTTTAATTTTTTCACCTTTGTTGCCGATAACCATTTTCTTTTGGCCGTCTCGTTCAACTAAAATTAATCCATTGATGCGATACATTCCATTACGCTCATCAACTTTGAATTGTTCAATTTCAACAGTCACTGAATAAGGTAGCTCATCGCCTAAAAAGCGCATGAGTTTTTCACGAATGATTTCTGATGCCATAAAACGTTGTGAGCGATCAGTAATATAATCTTCCGGGAAATGGTGCTCCCCTTCCGGTAAATGTTTTTTGACAATATCTTTAATAATGTCAACACCTTCACCTTTTTCGGCGCTAATAGGTATCACATCAAGAAAGTTAACTTTCTGGCTGATTGCTTCAATATGCGGTAAAAGCTGAGTTTTATCGGCGACATTATCGATTTTATTAATGACCAATAATACCGGAGCTTTACAACCTTTAAGCTTATTGGCAACCATTTCATCATCGTCAGTCCAGTGTGTACCTTCAACAACAAAGATAACTAATTCAACATCACCAATCGAGCTACTAGCAGCACGATTCATTAAGCGGTTAATTGCTCTTTTTTCCTCGATATGTAAACCGGGAGTATCAATATAGATGATTTGATCATCGCCTTGAGTATCAATACCAACGATGCGATGACGTGTGGTTTGGGCTTTGCGTGATGTAATTGAGACTTTTTGGCCAAGTAATTGGTTTAAAAGTGTTGATTTGCCTACATTTGGTCGGCCAACAATGGCAACAAATCCACAATGTTGTATTGTATTTGTCATTTTATACCTAATTGATCTAATGCTTCTTGAGCTGCGGCCTGCTCCGCCTTACGACGGCTTAAGCCACGCCCTAAATATTGATGATCATCGTTTTCAATTTTACATTGTATTAAAAACTCTTGTTCATGATTATCGCCTGTCACTTCGAGAATTAAGTAACAAGGTCTCTCATGGCGAATCCCCTGTAAATGCTCTTGTAAACGTGTTTTAGCATCTTTTTGTCTGATACCGGGTTTAATTTCGTTTAAGCGAGATTGATACCAGGATAAAATTAACTGGCGGATAGTTTCAATATCACTATCTAAGTAGATAGCGCCAATAATTGCCTCTACCGCATCGGAAATGATCGATTCACGGCGGTATCCACCACTTTTCAGTTCACCTTGACCTAAAATGAGATAATCGCCTAATTTAAAATCTTTGCCGATTTCAGCTAACGTTTGGCCACAAACTAAACTTGCTCGCATTTGACTTAAATCACCTTCATCTTGTTGTATAAAGCGGTGATAAAGTTCGTCGGCAATGACAAAACTAAGGATAGAATCCCCTAGGAATTCTAAACGCTCATTATGTAACTTATTAGCACTTCGATGAGTAAGTGCTAATTCAAGATAGGATAAGTTTTTAAATTGATAACCAATTGATTGTTGTATTTGACTTAATTTTTTCATAACTATGATAATTAATGTATTCCACCAATACGGCTGAATCGAATACCTGTCGGCCATTCATCTGGTTGTTTTTCAAAACTGACCCAAATTGCAGTTGCCCGCCCTACAAAGTTTCCTTCCGGAACAAAACCGAAATAACGGCTATCACCGCTATTATCACGATTATCACCCATCATAAAATAGTGTCCTTTAGGAACAACCCAAGTCGCTTCAGGCTGACCATTTTGATGATAAAAATAGCGAGGATCTTCTTCAATACCTTGAGTAGTTAAAATATCGTGAGGCTTATCACCCAAAGTCTCTTGCTGTATATTAACATCAAGTACCATTGTCGTTGTCGAATCAACAATACCCTTATTGGCAAACTGTTCTAATGTGTAAAAAATAGGGCTTGATATACCTTTTTGATGCACTTCTTTCCAGTTACTTGGTTTTAGCTCAGTATAGTGCAGATTAAGTGGTTCAGCTTGATGCCCGACACAATGAGTATCACTGGTTTGACAGGCCGGATAAATCAAGATTTTCTTCTCTTTAATCAGATAAACAATTTTATCGCCCGGCATACCAACAACTCGTTTAATAAGATCCATTTGTGGAATACTAGGATGTTTAAATACCGCAACATCACCACGTTTTGGATGACCTGTTGGTATGATTACTGTATTGGTGATTGGATCTTTTAAACCATATGAGTATTTTTGCACTGCAATAAAATCACCTACTAATAGTGTTTGCATCATTGATCCAGACGGAATTTGAAAAGGTTCAAATAAAAATGAACGAATTACAAATACCACAAATAAAACCGGGAAAAACGATGCCAAGCTTTCTATCCAGCCTTTTGGTTTACCTACTTCAGCAAGAATTTTTCCGTCAATATCGCCGTTGTGCTGTTGGCGAACTTCTTCAACTTTACGTTGTCTTGCTGGTTTCCATTTAAATTTTTCCAGAAACCAAAAGATGCCGGTAATTAATGTCGCTAATGTCAATATGATGGCAAATGATCCAGCCATTTTGTTTCCTCTTTAACTGATTAATCTTTTCCTACATGCAAAATAGCTAAAAAGGCCTCTTGTGGTAACTCAACATTACCGACTTGTTTCATGCGCTTTTTACCTTCTTTTTGCTTCTGTAAAAGTTTCTTCTTACGACTAACGTCACCACCATAACATTTGGCTAACACGTTTTTGCGTAGTTGTTTTACGGTTGAACGTGCAATTATATGATTTCCAATAGCCGCCTGAATTGCGATGTCAAATTGTTGACGTGGAATAAGATCTTTCATTTTTTCAACAAGTTCACGTCCACGATAAGGTGCATTATCTTTATGCGTAATTAAAGCTAGTGCATCAACACGCTCACCATTAATGAGAACATCTAATCTGACCATGTCAGCATCCTGGAAGCGCTTAAAGCTATAATCTAATGAGGCATAACCTCTTGAAGTTGATTTTAACTTATCAAAGAAATCCAGCACAACTTCAGTCATTGGAATTTCATAGGTTAAGGCAACTTGATTACCATGATAAACCATATTGGTCTGAACACCGCGTTTTTCAACACATAAAGTAATCACGTTACCCAAATAAGTTTGGGGAACTAAAATATTACACTCTGCAATCGGTTCACGCAATTCTTGAATATTATTTACCGCAGGAAGTTTTGCCGGACTGTCGACATAAATAACTTCGTTCGAGGTTGTTAACACTTCATAAACAACCGTAGGCGCAGTTGTAATAAGGTCAAGATTATATTCACGTTCTAAACGTTCTTGAATGATTTCCATGTGTAATAATCCAAGAAAACCACAACGGAAACCAAATCCTAATGCCCCTGAGTTTTCTGGTTCATAAAACAATGAGGCATCATTTAAACTCAATTTACCTAAGGCATCACGGAAAGCTTCATAATCATCAGAACTGGTTGGGAATAAACCCGCGTAAACTTGTGGTTTAACCTTTTTAAAACCCGGTAATGGTTTTTCCGCAGGCGCTTTTGCAGAGGTTAATGTATCACCGACTGGTGCACCTAAAATATCTTTAATCGCACACACTACCCAGCCAACTTCGCCACAATGTAAACATGTTTTATCAACTTGTTTCGGCGTGAAAATACCTAACCTGTCGACATTATAAGTCATGCCGGTACTCATCACTTTGATCTTATCGCCTTTATGTAATTCGCCATTTTTAATACGAATTAAAGACACAACACCTAAATAGTTATCGAACCATGAATCAATAATTAACGCTTGTAATGGCGCATTTGAATCACCTTCAGGCGCTGGTATGTCATTAACAAGTTGCTCTAGCACATCAACAACCCCAACCCCTGTTTTAGCAGAACATCTTACCGCATTACTTGCATCAATGCCGACAATGTCTTCGATCTCTTCGGCAACACGCTCTGGCTCCGCAGCTGGCAAGTCAATTTTGTTAAGAACTGGGACAACTTCAAGATCCATATCTAACGCAGTGTAACAATTGGCTAGCGTTTGCGCTTCGACACCTTGTCCGGCATCAACAACCAATAAAGCACCTTCACAAGCAGCTAGCGAACGAGATACCTCGTAAGAAAAGTCAACATGTCCTGGTGTATCGATAAAATTAAGCTGATATGTTTCACCATTTTTAGCATGGTAATCTAATGTAACACTCTGTGCTTTAATTGTGATACCACGTTCACGTTCGAGATCCATTGAGTCAAGAACTTGTGCTTCCATTTCACGATCTGAAAGCCCGCCACAAATTTGGATAATTCGATCAGAAAGTGTAGATTTGCCATGGTCAATATGAGCAATAATTGAAAAATTGCGGATATTTTTATTCATATCAATAAGTTATAATTTGTGTTTTAGTTATATACTGTTAACCATCTGAAATGTTAATGCTTAAAATAACAATTTAGATAATCACGAAAATAGAAAATGGACATTTTACACTTTAATAGTCACTAAGCATAGTGTTATCGAGATGTTTCCTTTGGTTTCTCAACAATATTTTGTGCAATTCGTTCAACTGTATTTTGGGGAAGATTGCCGATAATAATAATGTTTTTATTACCTACATTGGTTGAAAAAATAGTCCGTCCACCTTGTTGGATAAGTTGATTAAGTTGGCTGGCTTGTTCTGACGAGACATTGACAGTAAAGGAAAACACACCATCAGAAAACAACTTAGTGGCGATATCGGAATTATAAAAATTAACACTGTAAGCTGCAACTTCTTTAAATCCTTTTGGCAACCAAGCTAAACGCCATGCATCAAGTACGTGATTCTGTGTTTCAATCGATAATAAAATTGGATAAGTATGACCTTCAATATATTTTTTAAAGGCTTTTTGATCAAAGTTTTCATCCCAATCAATTACCTTAAATTGATTAATAATTTCACTATCAAGATCAAGCAGATCAATTCGAATAGGTAAAAAGTTTTCGTCATCGATCCAAATAACATAGCTGTAACGATCTTTATCTTTGGCGATCATTTTCACCAATTGAGCACTTCTGTTTGCCGTTCGGGTTTTTCCTAATAAGATAAAATCATAAGTGCTTACTAGTTCATCAAAATTATTATAAATGACATCAGGAAAAGCTTCAGTTATGCGAGGGCTATTGATTGAAAACGAAGCGCTATCAGGTTGAAAATAACTTGTGATATTGTTGTGTAATATGATCTCTTTTGCAGGGCCTTCAAGATAGAGCAAATGAGCGTTAACATCCTCTTTTTTTGATGCACCTAAATGGGTGTATTGGAAGGTATTAACATAATCATCTCTATCTTGCGAAAGGAAATGAATTTGATAGCTACGGGTTTGAACCGCATCACTCATTTTATTTAATAGTTTTAAAGCTTGCTCAGTTTGGGTGGCAAATGATGAAAACGAGCACAACATAAAAAACAGAGTAATAATACAATTTTTACTCTGTTTAGAGATTGAATTTATGATATCAATTATCAGTTTCATTATAATTTATTGGGCATTTAACCTTTTTTGTAATTCATAATCTTGAACTAATAACCTAATTTTATCATATTGCCTTTTATCAAGTAACTGTTGATCATTTTGCTGTTTAATGCCACCTACTGGCGCAACATTTACTCCCATAGGCACAGTATTTAATAGAGGAATGCCATTAGTATCATCTGATTTACCCTGATGATACTGAACACCAGCAATAATTGCTAATGTGACACAAGCAGCTAAAGCTACTTGGCTTACTTTTCCCAGCAAATCTTTGGTACGAATCCAAAATAGATTTTCAGGTTTTGGTAATGACACTTCATGTTGATCAGGTTGCTCAGCTAAAGGCGTATATAAATCTTCATTCGCAATAGCTTGGGCAATTTGATCGGAAAGATCTAAAGTTAATGTACTACTGTGCAGTTCTCCACGCATTGCTTCTCTTACAATGTGATAGCGGTGCCAGCAAGATTGCAAACTTTCATCATTTGATACTGCATCAATGACACGATCATCTGAAAACTCACCATCCATGAGTGATGAAAGTTGCTGTTTCTGTTCTATTTGCATAGTAGATACCTTAAATTTATGACTACTTATAACGATTTTAGGTTAACCACTAATAAGTGGCTTTATTTTTTCATCAATAGCATCACGCGCTCTAAAAATACGTGATCTTACTGTTCCAACAGGTGTATCCATGATTTCGGCTATTTCCTCGTAACTTAATCCATCGATCTCACGTAGTGTGATAGCGGTTCTTAAATCATCAGGTAATGCCTCAATAGCTTCAAATACAACTTTTTCAACTTCTTTCGAAAGCACTAAACTTTCCGGATTATCAAAATCTCTTAACGAGTCTGCACCTTCATAAGTTTCTGCTTCACTTGCGTCAATGTCCGAAGATGGTGGTCTTCGACCTTGAGAAACTAAATAATTTTTAGCTGTATTTACGGCTATACGATACAACCAAGTATAAAAAATACTTTCACCTTTAAATAGACTTAACGAACGATAAGCCTTAATAAAAGTTTCTTGCACAACATCGGGAACTTCCGAAGGTAAAACATAACGAGAGACCAAATGAGCTAGCTTGTTTTGATAACGAACGACAAGCAAATTAAACGCATTTTTATCTCCGTTCAAAACACGATCAACTAAAACTTGGTCTGTTAATTGCTCCCCCATTTAAGGCCATTCCTCATTATGTTAATAACTAATTAGTTGGCCCAAAATTGTGCTCACTAACTGTTAGATTCTTAAAATTGAAAAAAGTTCCCATTATTTTAATAGAAATTTTATTTTTTTTACCAGAAAAACAGAATCTCCACTATTTTTATACTGAAACGTAGTATATTTCTGAAACTTCTTAACATGATCTTTTTAAAGATCTTTTAATTTAATAAAAGGATCTCTCGACAACCGTCATCATTATATATGATCTGATAAAATTGAGGTAAATTGAAATTTACCGAACTGCTAGTGGTAAAAGTAAAACGATCATCAGATAAAACGTAAAAATCATTAATCGCTTTTACCATGTTTTCTTTGGTACCATTACAATTACGATATATTTCAACTTGATTATGTTCATTGAGAATATAAAGGTCAAATCCTGTATCAGTATCTTCAAAAAAGAACTGAATAATCCCTACATATGCGACAGTATCTATCTCTTTTGGCAATTCATTAGTTTCATCGAGCATATTTAAAGGTCGTCCCTGAACTTTATTATTGGATACTGCACCATAAAAATCAATAGCGTTTTCAAATTGATGAAACGAAACCCCAAGCCGTTCAAAAAATAGATACCAAGATTGACCATCGATTCTAAGCGGTTTAACTTGCGTTAGGTTATTTTGAGTTGTTGTCAAACGCAAATCAATACACTCATCCATTAATTTTTTTACCTGCGTTTTAATTTCATCACTTAAAAATTTGCTATAACAAAAGATTTCGATTGAATCAGGTAAATCAGCATCTTTATGCATGCGATTAAGTAGCGCTTTAATTGCTTCAAGTACACACAGTGCACCATTAAAATGTAGTACCCGTATTTCATTCCATGAATTTCGATATAATAAATCAATCGAACCAATCAAACTTAATTCTTCGGTGCCATAATTTAACACATTTGTGCCGATCTCATTTTCAAATGCAAGATTTGAAGTTGGATCATTTTCAAGATTTAACATAATGGCTAAATGGCGGATTTCACAAGGCCCGTAAAGCTGCTCTTCGGTTGCTGCCGGCACATCAATTGGAAAATAAGCTTTTAGATCTGCAATCAATTGGGTAATTTTTCCATTATCTCGCTCATCACCGTCGTAATAATAAAACTCAGTCGAGTCAGAGATTAAACCATTGAAATAGCACCAACCGACAAGCTTAACTAAATACTTGCTATACTCTAAATATTGATGCCCAATAATCGATTCTAAAACAGGCTGTTGCTTAAAAATATACCAACCCGCTCGATTTATTCTATCTTCTTTAACATGAATAAAGGTTAAAACATTTTCTTGCAAATTATCAGAAATATTGAGTTTTAACGCTGTAATTTTACCCGGCAATACCTCAAATGATGCATACAGTTTGCGAGTAAGTATGGCCAAATCTTGCGGGCTTATGCGTGAATCTAAATTATTTCGACGACCAAAATTGAGTAAGTTACGATACCCTGTCATCATTGTGTGTAAAAGCACTTCATGAACTTCACGCACTTGCTCGATTTTCCACGATTGATAAGCATCTAATTTAGCAATAAGCGGTTTTCCCCAGCCCCATTGTTTGACTAAATCATCGAGCACTTTTCGCCGCCAAGATGCCGTTTGCGTTGGAACGGATAAACTTTCATTCACTTTTAAATAAAAGCACTGCCTTACTAGTTCCAATCGTTCGAAATCTTTCAATTCAATCAAATAATCAGAGATCCTTTCTAACAGCAATAAGTAAGAATCTAAGTAATTCCCTTTATGGGTTTGAGACTGTTGTATACACTCTCGCATTTGAAAGGCAATAGGTCTATTTTCGGGATAAATCCAAGAATAGGCTTCAAGTAATAACGTTTTCAACACCGCTTTGAACGGCGAATCAATACTTTTATAAAGTTGCCATAAGCTAGCACCAAAATACTCTTCGGCTGATAATCCGGTTAATGGTCCAAAATCAATCCACTCTTCACGTTGAATAATTTTAGAATCAATTAAGCCTTGCACGCAGGCTTCATACGTTGGATATTTTGTATCATTGATTGTGAAATTTGCAGGAACAGCAAACCATAATAAAAATTTACCCGCAAGCAAATTGGCAGAGCGGTAAAACTCTTCAAGCAGTAATATATGTTGTGCTGATCCACAATTTTCACCCATTAAACATTCATGATGCTTATTAATAAAACGATCAACATCAACCACAAAGAGTGTCAATTTCACATCAAGTTCTTGAGCCCATTGCTCTATCAAACGACATTTTTGGATTAAAACTTGCTTTCTTTTTTCAGATAAATTATTTTCTACACAAACCCAAATATCGAGATCAGATGTAATTGATTGACCTATTGAGCAAGTACTGCCCATTGAATATAAAGCCGATATGTCAGAACGTGGATTTATTTCTGTTGCAGTAAAATTGAAATCAACTTCAAGTTGCTCAGCCGTTTTATCAGGAATTTGATAGTAAGTAATGCCGGACGGTACTTCTTGATTAATGTAGCCGGGTAAATTTGGATGATGATAATGAAAAAGAGCCGGTAGTAAAGAAAATACTCGTTGGAATTCCACCGACATACCACTTCGTGCTCGTTCGTGTTTCAGTAAAGCAAGATCTTTAAGTTCTTTTTTTATGTTTTTAATATAGTATTGCATAGCATTATTCAGGTGAAACACATTTACTACTAACGAACAACTTCAATCTAATATTTGCCTATTATAACGTAAAAACAATGTAAAATTAAAAATAAAACAAAATAAATATTATGATCTCAATCGAAAAAATAGCTCACATTTTAAAAAACACCAATTTTCAAAAAGAAATCAATCATAAAGCAGCAATATTGATTCCAATTGTTGAGATCGATGATCAATTACAATTGCTGTTTCAAATTCGATCCAAAACGCTAAAATGGCAGCCGGGCGATATCTGTTTTCCGGGTGGAAAAGTGGAAAAAAACGACTTAACCCCCCAAGATACCGCAATTAGAGAAACCAATGAAGAGCTCGGTATTAATACCAATCAGATCACAATTTTAGGTCAATTACCAAAATTTATAGCCAGTTTAGGAATGGTTATCTATCCCTTTGTTGGTAAAATCGATTCTATAAATAATTTACAGCTCAATACAGATGAAGTTGAAGATATTTTCACTGTACCTATTCAATGGTTTATCAATAATTCCCCGAAACAAGCAACCATGTTAGTCGGTCATAAGCCGGCTAATGATTTTCCTTTTGATTTATTACCTAATCGATCAACTGATTGGCAAAAAAGATCTGAACATCGAGTCTATTTTTATCAATTCCATAATCACGTTATTTGGGGATTAACTGCTCAGATCATCCAAAATTTTATTCAAACAATTAACACTAATCGATAAAATTTGGTTGATTATTAGACAGTATTTTTCCTTGAAAATCACTTAAATTATCTGTAATTTTTTTGCAATTTATGCGAAAAAACATTTTTTTAATATAAATATCTTGATTTTTAGCCTAATAATCATATATATATAATATAAGTTGTTTAACAATTCCCTCATGGACAACTTATTGTCTAACGCTTTTTATAAGTAGACAAAGACAAAATCCGAGAGTACTTAAAGTAAATCTCTCTCATTTCTATGCCGTAATATCTGCCATTAAGTAAGCGTTAAAGATTGATTATAATTTTAACCTAAATATGAAGGATACTAACATGAAGCATCTTAATAAATCATCTATCGCTCTAGCCTTATTATTATCTTTACCTGTTGCAAATCTTTATGCAGCGGAGCCTTTAACTGAGCAACAAAGTGAAAACTTAATTCCATTAAAAGAAATTTCAGTGACAGGTTCTTATTTACAAGCACAAAACGCAGCTGATGACATTTCTAGAGCAGCTGATGAAGCAGGCGCAAAATATTATCATATCAAAGCGATTGAAAGCGCATCTGCTGGCGATTCATCTGATCGAGCCATTGTGTATGCCGACATCTATTTACAAAATGCCCCTATTGCCGTTAGTAAAGAGCCAATTACACATAATAATGTCGTAGTTTATTCTCGCTCTAAAGCCCTTTATTACCTTCCATTTGAAGTTGTCAAATTCAAAGGCAATTACAACAATACATCTGAAATTATGGATGAAGCAAGTAAGCTTGCAACTGAAAAAGGTGCTTACGCATTTTATGTAGATTCAATTTCAGCGGCGGATACCAAAAACCGTGCACAAGATGTTGATGTATTACTTTATAAAAAAGATGCACCAGTAAGAAACTTCATCGTAACTAAAGCAATTGCAGGTCAAGATGCTTACGAAATTAGCAGTGATGCATTTAAAACAATGCAACCTTATGAAACCATTACTTTCCATGGTGTCTTTAATAACACCAGTGAAATAAGCGCTGCTGCTCAAAAACATGCTATTGCTAACGGTGCCCATTTCTATTATGTCAAAGAAGTTTCAGCCAACCGCGCAGGAACTGCACAAACAGTATATTTAAATTTATATAAATAAGTTTAAATAAACAAACTCCACAAGCGACATCAATAAATATTGCTTGTGGACTTTTTTAACGCAATTTAGGTTTATCTATCAAATCCGCTCGTATATTCCTACTCACAAAGCTTCTTCATTAATTAACTTTCATCTGTCAGCCTATAAACTCAGCCCGATCATGCATCAAATCCAGATAAGTAATAATGAACTTATTCGATACCTAAGTTATTTGAACTATGCTTAGTTTGCCTAAAATTAGCGATATCCTATTCGGACCAATACAGAAATATAAAAAGAAGGTTGAGTAATAATTGTATATTGAGAGATTCAAAGCAGATTAGAAAATATTTGCATGTGGTAAAAATGGCTGGGGTACCAGGATTCGAACCTGGGCATGGCGGGATCAAAACCCGCTGCCTTACCGCTTGGCTATACCCCAATTATAATGGAGAAGAGATATCTGGTACGGGTAGTGAGATTTGAACTCGCACACCTTTCGGAACTAGAATCTGAATCTAGCGCGTCTACCAATTCCGCCATACCCGTAAAGGAATAACCAAGAATGTATAAAGCAAAGACAAAACAGATTAGCTAATAGATATCAAAATATGCAGATTGGAATGGCTGGGGTACCAGGATTCGAACCTGGGCGTGGCGGGATCAAAACCCGCTGCCTTACCGCTTGGCTATACCCCAATAAGGATAAACATTAAGATTAAAATGGTGCGGGTGAAGGGACTTGAACCCCCACGCCTCGCGGCGCCAGAACCTAAATCTGGTGCGTCTACCAATTTCGCCACACCCGCATTATATACTTTTAATAAAGTAAACTTAATCTTAATGGTGGCTACGACGGGATTCGAACCTGTGACCCCATCATTATGAGTGATGTGCTCTAACCAACTGAGCTACGTAGCCATTTCATTCGCAACGTCATAACCAACACTGCGAGGCGCATTATGCTTGTGTTAAGCCAAATCGTCAACCCTTTTTTTTAGATATTTTAAAAAAAAGTCGCAACTGATTAAGATGCAATCAAATCCAGTTTAATAACGCTTCAATTCGTCTTTTTTGTAACTCAACTTGAATAAACTTTCCTGCAAAGCCTTCTGCAATAATATCTTGCACATTGACACTACTCGCGATTTTATAAGCGTCTTTAAGATATCGAGCTTGAGTAAACTCCTTGCTGGTTGCATAAGCTTGGCCAGCAGCAATCAGTTGATTAAGATGCGCCGGATTTCGCCAAACATCAATACTATTGAATAAATCATTAAGTTGTTGCGCTGTCAGTTTGTCAGCACAAACGGCACGATTAATGTTTTGTTGCACCATAATAGCTGTCTTAGAAAAGTTATTTGGCGCTTTAATGTGTGAACATAATGCCTCAACAGATTGACGTGTTGGCATCTTGGCACATAACACAGCAAAACGCACCACAAGTTCGTCAGTAATTAAAGCTGATTGTTTCAATGCCGCTAAATTCGCTTCAGAGAGTGTTAAAGGTGTAAACAAGATTGATAGCGCCCCACACTGTTTTAGAACTTCAAAATAGATTTGTGGATTTTGGGTCGCTAAAGCCTTTTCGGTCTCTTTCCAAACCCGTTCGGGTGTGAGGGAATTAACCTCGCCCCCCTGCACCATCTCAACCATTAAATCTTTAGTCTCTTGAGCAATGGTAAAACCTAAATGAGCATAACGAGCAGCAAAACGAGCAACACGTAAGATACGCAAAGGGTCTTCTCGAAAAGCGGGGGAAACATGGCGTAATAATTTATGATTGAGATCTTCAACACCATGGTAAGGATCAACTATATTGCCGTTTTCGTCCATTGCAATAGCATTAATGGTCAAATCCCGACGAATAAGATCTTGTTCTAGGGTAATTGTTTTATTGAAATCACAGATAAATCCGGTATAACCTTTACCGGATTTTCTTTCGGTGCGAGCTAAAGCATACTCTTCTTTTGTGACAGGGTGTAAAAAGACAGGAAAGTCTTTACCCACTTGCTGGTAACCTAATGATAAAAGTTCATCGGGTGTTGCACCTACAACCACCCAATCACGATCCGTCACCGGTAGATTTAACAATCTATCCCGTACAGAGCCACCAACAAGATAGATTTTACTCATTTAGCGCATCCACCGATCTTTATTGCGTCGACGAGGAATAATATGAGGTAAAATAAGCCCCAAAATTAAACCGCCACCGGCAACAAGTCCACCATAAGTGAACCATGTGACAATCAGATCACGGCGCTTGTCATCAACTTGATTTAACATTGATTCAAGTTGAGTTTCAAGCTGTTTTGATTTTGCTTCAAGTTCTTTATTTTTATTTTGCAATGTCTCAACTAATTCATCAGAAACTTGCAGTTTTTCAACATAGCTTTTAACCATATCTTGTTGATGTTTCTCTGCATTTTCGACTTTATCTTGATATTCAGCAAGTTGGGCTTCTAATTCAGGAAAACGCTCTTTATAACTAGGATTTTCGCTCAATTTTGCTGACTCGATCCAAGCAGAACCACCATTACGAGTCTGAATTCGTGTATATTTACCGTCAGCACTTTTTTCTAATTCAACAACTTTATCGCCAGCTTTAACCGAACCTGAGAAAGCATAATTAGAGCTCGGTCCTCGACGTAAATACACATCCACATTGTCAGATACATATTTATCGACAGCATTGGCACTAAAGACTAATGTTAAAAGCGAAACAAAAGTAATAATATTCTGTTTTTTCATGATATTTCTGCTATTTATTCATAATTGTTACATAATAACATAAAAAATAGGCTTTTCGCATAACCATTTAGAATAATTATGAATAAATAGATAATAAGTTTTCAGTTAAAAAATGAAAACGATTACATTTTATGAGATCTTAATCACAAAATTAACAATTAATAATACTATTTTAGTTCAATTTTCATTATCTTATACCCGTGATGTGATTAACTTTGGGAGAAGACATGAACTATCATCTTAGAAATAATAATATCGATATTATCTTACGCACTAAACCTTATGCAGAACTTTGTTATTTTGGTAAACGGTTACATGACAAATCACCGGATGCGATAGATATGTTTATACCTGCGGTGCCTAATGCGCGTATTGATGTTGACGTACCTTTTACGCTTAGCCCAGAAGAAGGCTTAGGTAATTTTAGTACCCCCGGGCTTGAAGGGCATCGAAATGGTCAAGATTGGTCACCTGTTTTTGTCACCAAAGAAGTTAAAACATCCGGTAATGACATCACCATAATCAGTGAGGATAATATTGCAAAACTCCGGTTAACTAGCAGATTAATTTTGGATGATAGCGGCGTTTTGCAGTGTCAAAATAGTCTGACTAATTTAGCAGATGAACCCTATCAAGTTAGCCGTCTATCAGTAACACTACCTATCCCGGAACGAGCGCAGGAGCTAATGGCATTTAGTGGGCGGTGGATTAAAGAGTTTTTCCCACACCGAACAAAAATAGAACATTGTGGATATTTACAGGAAAACCGCCGTGGGCGCACATCGCACGAATATTTTCCGGGAATGGTTGTAGGCGCAGAAGGATTTAAAGAACAGACTGGCGAAGTTTGGGGAATTCATTTGGGTTGGAGTGGTAATCACCGAATTCAAGTCGCCGTAAAAAGTAATGGTAAACGTTTTATTCAAGCAGAAGCTCTCTACTATTCAGGTGAGATATCTTTAGCTAAAGGAGAAACACTCAGCACGCCTTGGCTATATGCGACTTATAGCGATGAAGGCTTAAATAAAATGAGCCAAAATTTTCATCAATTTTTACGCCAAAATATCATTAAATTTGTACAAAATAAACCACGTCCGGTACATCTTAATACTTGGGAAGGGATCTTTTTTGACCATAACCCGGATTATATTATGCAAATGGCAACCAAAGCAGCTCAAATGGGCGTGGAACGCTTTATTATTGACGACGGTTGGTTTGGTAAACGAGACGATGACTATCAAGCATTAGGTGATTGGTATTTAGATGAACGAAAATACCCAAATGGTTTAGAGCCTGTAATCAAACATGTGAAAGATCTCGGTATGGAATTTGGTATCTGGGTCGAACCAGAGATGATCAACAAAAATTCTGATCTTTATCGGGCTCATCCGGATTGGTTACTCGAGTTACGAGGTTACAATCAACCAGAAGGGCGACATCAATATTTACTCGATTTACAAAACCCAGCCGTTTTTGATTACCTATTGGAAAGATTGACTTGGTTGCTCAGTAGTTATGATATTGATTACATTAAATGGGATATGAATCGTGAAATCGTTCAAGCTGGTCATGAAGGCTACCCGGCAATTGTCGGACAAACAAAAGCACTTTATCGATTGATTGATATCTTACAACAAAAATTCCCTCATGTTGAAATTGAATCGTGTTCATCAGGTGGTGGGCGTATTGATTATGAGATTTTAAAACGAACTCAACGTTTCTGGACTTCAGACTCTAACGATGCCTTAGATCGACAAATCATTCAACGTGGTATGAGTTATTTCTTCCCTCCAGAGGTAATGGGGGCGCATATTGGTGGTGCATTATGCCATACAACTTTCCGTCAATTACACATGAATTTACGGGGCTTAACGGCGTTATTCGGACATATGGGCGTTGAGCTAGACCCGGTTAAAGAGTCAGAAGCTGAGCAACAAGGTTTTGCGCACTATATCAAATTACATAAACAACTTCGGCCATTACTGCATAATGGTAACAGCGTTCGTTTAGATGTGGACGATGCGCTAGCTATGCAAAGTTATGGGGTTGTCAGCCAAGACCAAAAACAAGCCGCTTTCATTGTCGCACAATTAGCACTACCAACTTATGCATTAAGTGGTAATTTACGTTTAACAGGTTTATTACCGGATAAACAATATCACATTGAAGTGTTAGATATGCCGGATAATATTGATCCAAAAATTAGTGGTCATGCAATGAAAGTATTACCAAAATGGATGGAGCAACAAACCATATTATCTGGAGATTGGTTAATGAATATCGGATTACCATTGCCAGTTCTAGATCCTGCTACGGCAATGCTGATAAAAGTAACAGCTAAATAATATGACTTAAAATCCATAACTTAGCATTTATGAAAAAAAGGGGAAATGGTGAAAATATCCACGTCCCCTTTAATAACTTATTTTTACTGAAACGATTCAGGATTAGATAGGGTTTGGCAAACTTAACGTTTTGCCTTATCATGCATAGTGAAGTCACATATTTGGAGTAATATGTTTTACAAACAGAATCAACTTTAGGATGCAAGTAAAATGATTCAAGTGCAGGTTCCCCTTCCGCTTTACTAGCCCTTTTTGTTTTTAATCGTTGGTAGTCTACAAGCTCTATATTGACAAATAATATACATAAAAACATAATTTTATAAGAAGTAATTAAATAAAGGGTCTTTTTTATGGCGACAATAAAAGATGTTGCACAATTAGCTAAAGTATCTGTTGCAACAGTATCAAGAGTGATCAATAACGCAGACAATGTCAGTGATAAAACACGTGAAATTGTGAAAAAAGCCATGGAAAAATTAGACTATTATCCAGATGCTAATGCACGTGCATTATCCCAGCAAAATTCAAATACAATCGGTATTGTCGTTGCGGATGTCTCTGATCCTTTTTTTGGCGCTATGGTCACAACAATTGAGAAAGTGGCCAAACGAACAGGAAACTTTTTATTAATTGGTAATGGATATCATCAAGAAGAACAAGAATACAATGCTATCACACAGCTCATTGAACACCGATGCTCATCACTGGTTGTCCATGCTAAAGTTTTGCCAGATTCTAGATTAATAAAGTTAATGCAACAAGTGCCGGGCATGGTTTTAATTAACCGAATAGTAAAAGGTTTTGAAAAGCGTTGTATCGCTCTTGATGATCGCTATGGGTCATATTTAGCGGTTAAACATTTGATCCAAAATGGTCATCGTCAAATTGGTTATTTATGTTCTAATCATGAAATATCTGACTCATCAGATCGATTACAAGGTTATAAAGACGCATTAGCTGAACATAATATAAAAGTTGATGAAAATTTAATTACTTTTGCATCACCAAATGAAGTCGGTGGCGAGCAAGCAATGATGTCATTACTTGAACGCAATCGTCAGATTACCGCTATTGCTTGCTACAATGACTCCATGGCAGCAGGTGCAATGTCGGTTTTGTATGACAACGATATTAAAATTCCTAACGAAGTTTCGATTATTGGTTTTGATGATTTATTACTAGCACGGTACTTACATCCAAAATTAACCACTGTTCGCTATCCGTTACAAACTATGGCTGAGCAAGCTGCTGAACTTGCCTTGTTATTAGCTAAAGGCGAAGAGCCTCCGACTAATCTAGTTAATGTATTTGTACCTACATTAACCAAACGCTATTCAGTTAATTTTATTCAAGAATAAGTTTAAATTTTCCTATTTCCTAAAATATAAATATCATCTGAACAATTTGAGCAAAGCAAATTAACCTTGTCATTGTTCAGATGAAATTTTTTTGATTTTAGCCGTAATGACTAAAACCAAACTTCAGTTTGAACACCAAAACTCAATTGATGATCTTTACCGTTAAAATCAAACTTACTTATATCATTTTGCAACGATTCAATATAAGAGACATAAAAACGGATATCCGGTCTGGAAGATAAAATACTTTTTCCAACTTTAAAAGAGTGATAAAGCGTTGTTTTATATCCTTCCTCTCGATAAGTTTTGTTACCCGCTTTATTCTTCTGTTTGAAATAACCAATCTCTACACCACTTTGGTTATAATTATCCCAGATATAAGCAGGTCGAATTGCTGATTTGAAGCTGCTAAAATCGGTGTGCGGTAAATTAAGATCATAAGAATAAACATCATTACCTGTGGTTAATGCTAATGCATGAGCAACAATAACATCATCACTTAAATAAGCCTCGCCTTCAGAGACTAAACGGTACGCTTTACCGCCAGTATGTGTGCCAATATAGTCATTATCGGCATTAGCTGCAAACTCAGGGTTATTCGTATTAATATTAGCAAAATGTGAAGCAACCGAATTGGTAGCCGTTTGTAAGGTAAACTGATTAAACCCGCCAAAGAATTGATTTTGGCGTAAAACTAAACTTGCTAACCAAGCATTTTTGACAGACACACTATCTTGAATTTTCGATTTATTCGGCGCTGAATAACGTGCATTAACACCGAGCGTTGCATCATTCCACAGCGGGATATCACGGTAACGAATCTCTATTTCATTCAAATCAACTTCTTCTTTTTTATATTGGGTTAATTCATTCCCCTCACTATCAGTTCCAATTACTTCTTTTTTGCCATTTCTAACATTCACATCCGCTCGAACTAATGCTAAATCAAGTGCGCCGACACCCACTTTGAGATTTTCGATACCGATACCACCACCGGCAGGGGTTTTTTGTGTTTTCCAGTCTAACATCTGGATTTCGTTATAAGGTAGAGAGTGTTTACCCACCCAAAGTTTTGCTTCAGGAAAGAAAGGGACAAATCCTGTAGTTTCCAAATAAATATCAGAAAACTGCATAATATTATCATCTTGAGTATTAAATAGCCCTGCTGCTTTATTCGTTGCCACATTTCCGTCAATCATAACAATGGCATCAACTCGCCTTGAATCTTGATCATATACTTTTTGCTTAAAGATAAGATCATACCAACCACCATACTCATTACCAAATCGACCTAATGCCCCTTCAGCATAGTTTTTAGGTTTTCCGTTTCTGGAAGTTGACCATCCACCACGAAAATAGCCGTTATAAGAAAAACCAATTTCTTCTTTAATATAATCTTTAAATTCGTCTAAAGTGAAAGCCGTTTTCACTGGTTGATCTACTTGTTGTGTAGCTTCGCCATTGTTACTCACAATAATAACTTGATTATTAGCATTAACCTGTTGCGGTGGAATGACTGGCGTTTGTTGTTTAACAATCGCTGTTGATTGACTATCTTTAAGGGCTTTTTTCTGATTGTTTATTACTACTTGTTGTTTTTGTAGATCGCTATTTAATTTTGCAATTTGTTTATTTGATGCTATTACTTGTTTTTTTAAATCATTAGACTCTTCACTAAGTGCTAATAATTTCTGCTCTAATACAGCAAGCCTTGCTTCTAACTCATCTTGAGTAGCAGCCATAGCATTTGGCAAATAACACAAACTAAGCAAAGTCACTAAAACGATTCGTTTAAGTTTTACTTTACATACTGTTTTTGTTGAATTTTTCATTTTTCCCTACTCATTTATTTTGCTGAACAATTAAAAGCCCCGTAAATTTGGGACAAAAAAAAACCTAAAGAACAGTTTTCGCTGTTCTTTAGGTTTTGCCCGATAATATATGCTCGGTAACAATCCAAATCCATTTATGGACGCTTTTTAATATAACGAATAAAAATGGTTATTCAAAAACTTATTGCCAATATTGTGAACTATATCACAGTAATAATTTTTTTGTTGTTAGCAAAAACTGGATGTGTAATCGTATATTAATTTTGAAGATAAAAAACAACAAATAATCTTATTTAATAAAAGTGTATGCGATTACATAAATGTTAAGTTGATCACTGTTTTTGATCGTTGGTTATTTATAATTAAAGAGATTTAAAAACGTATATGAATTAACCCCAAAATTGATAGCTTAAGAATAAGTGGAGAATATATGAATCCGTCTTTTAATGAAATTATAAACCGACATGATTGGAATAATTTATCCGTTTTGAGTATTAACAAACTTGATACGCACCCCTTATTCCATAGCTGGCGAGACAAACAAAGTGCGAAAAACAATAGCCATAGTGATGCAATAATATCGTTAAATGGCGATTGGTTTTTTAGCTACTTTACTAGTCCAAAACTTGTCCCCGAATCGTGGTTAAAAAAAGAGCTCGATACCACAACCATACCTGTACCCTCTAATTGGCAATTACAGGGTTATGATTCACCGGTTTACACTAACATTCGTTACCCTTTTGCATATAATCCTCCCTTTGTGCCCGAGGAAAACCCAACAGGCTGCTATTCAACCTATGTTGATATAACAAAACAGTGGCTAGGTGAAGGGGAAACAAGAATCATTTTTGACGGTGTCAGCTCAGCTTTTCACCTTTGGTGTAATGGTCATTGGGTTGGTTATTCACAAGATAGTCGAATTGCTGCTGAATTTGATTTAACACCATTTTTAAAAGCAGGTAAAAACCGCATTGCGGTATTAGTTTTAAAATGGTGTGACGGTAGTTATCTTGAAGATCAAGATATGTGGCGATTAAGTGGTATCTTTCGTGGCGTTTCATTACTTAATAAACCAAAATCGCATCTTCGAAATATTGAAATTCAAACTCAATTTGATGATTGTTATCAAAATGCTAATTTATCACTACAAATTGATGTTAAACATCACGGTGATAGCGAGTTATTAAAGGTCGATATTGAATTATGGCAAAAAAATACTTTAATTGCCGAACATCAGCAATCAATCGGTACACCGTCGATCGATGAAAAAGGCGGATATAATGATCGTTTATATTGCCGCATCCCCGTTACCAAACCGCAGATATGGAGTGCTGAAACGCCCAATCTTTACCGTGTGGTTGTCAGCTTATATCACAAAAAGAACGGATTAATCGAATCAGAAGCTTATAATGTTGGTTTTCGCACTATTGAAATTAAGCATGGGCAACTTTGTATAAATGGTAAACCATTACTGATAAAAGGAACTAATCGACACGAATTCTATCCGGATATGGGTTATGCACTCACCGAAGAAGCCATGTTGCAAGATATTAAACTCATTAAACAGCACAATTTTAACGCTGTTCGCTGTAGCCATTATCCCAACGATCCTCGCTGGTATGAACTTTGTGATCAATATGGCCTGTATTTAGTAGACGAAGCCAACATTGAAACGCATGGTATGTTTCCAATGTCCCGCTTATCTGATGACCCAAGGTGGCTTGCCGCTTACAGTGAAAGAGTCACTCGCATGGTACAGCGAGATCGCAATCATCCATCTATAATCATTTGGTCGTTAGGTAATGAATCGGGACATGGAGCCAATCACGATGCGCTTTATGCTTGGATAAAAAGTCATGATCCCACTCGTCCGGTTCAGTACGAAGGCGGTGGTGCGAATACAGCTGCTACCGATATTATTTGCCCGATGTATGCAAGAGTCGATCAAGATCAACCACACCCTTACGTCCCTAAATGGGCGATAAAAAAATGGATTTCAATGCCTGATGAAAAACGCCCTTTGATACTCTGTGAATATGCCCATGCTATGGGTAATAGCTTAGGCGGATTTTTTAAATATTGGCAAGCATTCAGACAATATCCTCGATTACAAGGTGGTTTTATTTGGGAATGGGCTGATCATGGCATTCGTTGTCATACTCAATCTGGTGACAGCTATTGGGCTTATGGCGGTGATTTTGGCGAAGCATACCATGACAGACAATTTTGCTTAGACGGTTTAGTTTTTCCCGATCGCAAATTACACCCAAGTGTCATCGAGGCAAAAAAAATACAACAACCTTTTCAATTTAAATTAATTAATCAAGAACCACTAATAATTGAAATTACCAGCGAATACCTATTCCAACACAGCAATAATGAAGTTTTGCACTGGGAATTATCGCTAAATGGCAAGAAAAAACTAAGTAACAAAATTAAACTCGATATTAAACCAACTGCCAGCGTATCGATCACTTTATTAGATAAATTACCTCATGATCTTAATGATGAAGACTTACATTTAACCGTACAGGTGATACAAAGCAAAGCGACATCTTGGTCACCCGCTAAACATATTGTTGCATGGGAGCAGTGGAAATTAAAGAATAACTACATTGCACCGATCGCATTTGTACCGAATAAAAATCAACTCAAATTGAGCGAAAATCAAGATCAGTATGTGATCAATTTTCAAAATCAAGTTTGGCAATTTGATAAACAAACCGGGCAATTAAGTCAATGGTTAAAAGCCAATAAACCATTATTAGCCTCCCCTTTTGCTGACCAATTTATACGAGCTCCGATTGATAATGATATTGGTATTAGTGGTGATTTTGACAGTAACAATAACCCGTTTGCTTGGGTTGAGCAATGGAAAGCTTCGGGTTACTACAATCTTTCCCACCAATGCTTAGGTATTGATGTTACTCAATCAATTGATAAAATTGTTATTGAAGCTTTGCACGGCTACTATGTCAAAAACCAGCGAGTCATCCAAAGTAGGTGGTTACATCAATTTGATTCACAAGGTAACTTAACAATATCGGTGCATGTTGATATAAACAATGATATGCCGGCACCTGCCCGTATCGGTCTGACCTATCAATTAAGACAGATACCAAAACAGGTGAAATGGCTAGGTTTAGGACCTCATGAAAATTACCCTGACCGTAAAAGTTCGGCTATTTTTGCCCAGTGGTCATTACCATTTTCAGCACTCTACACCCCATATATTTATCCATGCGAAAACGGTTTACGTTGCGATGTGAAGAAATTGCAACTTAATGACATGATTATCACCGGTCAAAAGTTCAAATTTAATATTAACCAATACGGTACCAAACAACTAATGGAAACATCACATCGCCACTTACTCGAACCGCAAACCACCGCTTATGTGAGTATCGATGCTTATCATATGGGTATTGGCGGAGATGACTCGTGGACACCTAATGTTCATCAAGAATATTTACTCACGGATAAACATTATAGTTATCAACTGGTATTTAGATGTTGAGATAAGCCGATTTTGACCAAATAAAAAGGCACAATTTTTGTGCCTTCTAACTACCTTTTACAAATCTACCACTTGATCATAACGCCGAGTAAATCATGAAAGATAATGGGAAAAATAAAAGGATATTGGTTATGTCAGCACTAAAATAATAAGTGAAAATTAGTGCATACACTCAGTTTTTTTAACAATGCGAATCTTGACCGTCAAATAGCTCATCGAGCTTTTCAATAAACTGTTGATGAGGTAAATGGAAGAAAACACCTTGTTCAGGCATTCCACGCAAAAAGAGATAATAAACACCACCAAAATGGTCTTGATAGCGATAATTCGGTAAACGGCTTTTTAAAAAACGGTGTAGCGCTAAACAGTAAAGTTGGTATTGCAAATCATAGCGATGTTCACACATCACTTGTTTGATAGCATTTTGATCATAAGCTTGTTCGTTTTCACCCAACCAATTTGATTTATAATCGATGATATAGTATTTCCCTTCGAACTCAAACACTAAATCAATAAAACCTTTTAGCATGCCTTTAATGGTTTCAAAATCAAGTTCGGGGCACTGCAATGATAACTCATCATACTGTTTACATAAGTTATCAAATTGCTGGCTGGTCACCGCTTGACGTATCGGCAAATAGAACTGTAATTCATTGATGCATTTACCATTTAATAGATTCATTAAAGTAGCACCTTTTTGATGAAGTTCAGTGGTTAACATTCGTTCAATCCAAGTCGTTATGACCGGCAACCAGTTGTCTTCTAAATTAAGTTTTTTGAGCATATCACCGCACAATTGGTTGATATTAGTGGGTGAAATATTTTCCATGATTTTATGTAACAAAGTACCAACATAGGCACCCTTAGGAAAATGGTGAATATCCAACTGCGTCTCTGCGTAAGTAAGATTGTCGATTGATTGTTCTTGATCTAAATCCCAATTACTAATCACATCTGAATTATATGGTAAAACCGTATAGTGTTTTTGCAACTCACTATAGCTAGTCACTCGCCAGTTAGTTGTAAATTTACGCTCAAAAACATTTGCGGATAATGATTCATTCAATGGTTGAGTTGAAATATATTGCTCAGTTGAAATTGGCAGTTCAACATTAACCAAATGAGCAAAATTACCGACTGCATTTAAGTCATCTTTCAATAGATAATTGATTGCAGATTGGCTTTTTTTCAAAGGGGCTAAACCAATACTACAATGATAAACCGATCTTGTCATAGCAACATATAACAGTCGTAAATCTTCAGCTAAGCGCTCATCTTCTATCTGCTGTTTAATTTCATCGGTCAACTGCCAGGCATAGGTTGCTCGATAGTCGTTAGATTTATCATGATAAAAGCGACTGTCAGAGACTCGAAATTGCGCAATAAACGGTAACCATACAAGCGGAAATTCTAAACCTTTAGACTTATGAATGGTAATAATTTTGACCAGATTTTCATCACTTTCCAAACGCTGTTCATGATTTTCGATATTAAAATCCGGATTAACAATTTGTTTAGTCAGCCAACGTACCAAGGCGTAAGGGCTGTCTAATTCATCTGCGGCTTCTTGCAATAATTCGCCCAAATGCATAAAGTTAGTTAATATTCGTTCACCACCTTCACTTGCCAAAATATTTTCAGCCAAATGGCGTTTTTTCATCATACGGCGTAACATAACTAAGACGCCATAATAGTGCCAAATAATTTGGTATTGCTTAAACTCCTCAATTAAGCTTTCCCATTTATCTTGATCATCGCTGATTTGCTCAAGTTCTGCCATGGATTGCCCGAGTAATTTGGTCATTAATGCTAAGCGTAACGCTGATTCATTTTCAGGCATGAGCACTGCTTGTAATAAGCATAGAACTTGTTGCGCTTCATCGGATAGAAAAACGCTAGTGCGATTTGATAAATAGACACTTTTGACACCACTTTGATGCAACTTTTGTTGAATAATTTCAGCTTCTCGCCCGGTACGAACTAAAATAGCAATATCAGCTGTCGATACTCTACGTGGCGCAGTTCCATCATGAATTGATATCGATTGATCAGTTAACCACGCCACAATTTGCTTTGCACAGCACGATGCCATATATTCCTGATATTCGGTTTTCGTTGTCACTTGTTCAGGCAATAAATAGGCAGTTAACGCATTGGTTGGTTGACTATCGATAAGTAGCGCTTTTTGCCTATTACGCTCAGCACTATCCATGTTTAAAAATGGAATATTTTCAAAAATAAATGGATTATCATGATTGGCAAACAGCTGATTTACCGCTTCAACCATTGATGCTGATGAGCGATGATTGATGTGCATTGTAAAATGATTTTCACCAGTGGATTGCTTCGCTTTGAGATAGGTAAAAATATCAGCCCCCCTAAAGCTATAAATCGCTTGTTTAGGATCGCCAATAAACAGTAAACCAGTATCTAAACTATGTTTAGGATAGATATAATCAAAAATTTTGTATTGCAACGGATCGGTATCTTGAAACTCATCAATCAAGGCAACACAATATTTGCTAGCAATACTTAATGCTAATCGCTTACCATTTTTAGCGCGTAAAGCTCGATGAAGTTGCCATAGCAGATCATCAAAACTCATTTCTCCACGTTTAATCTTTTGGTAATAGATCCCTTTTTGAACAATTTTTACTATGTCCATTAAGATTAAGCTACGTAAATTAAGCACACTATTGCACAGTGCTTCAATCTGTTCAAAAATTGGATGGGTCGGTGCTGTTTGGCCTTTATTAGTTTTTTCTAACAAAACAGATTGGCAAAATTTTGAAAGCTCTGTTGGTAAGCCAAAGGTTTGTGTAGCTGTTTGTGCCCAAGATGTGATCTTATTCAACCAATTAGGTAAATATCGACTACTGTAAGATTTCTTATTTACGCCGGATTGGGTAATAATATCCGACAATTGGTTAACCGAAGTAAGCCACGCTTTTTTAATGGCATCAATTTTTGCAAAATTTTGCTGATAAAACGCTTTGATCTTCTCAATTAGTTCCAGTTCTTCATCATTTGAATCATCAAACTCAACATTTAAATAAGGCGTTAAATCGGCTAATAGTGCCGTTGGTTCTTGCCAAGTTTCAAGCACTAAATAAGCTAGCGATTTATCTAGTGGTATAAAATATTGGCGCCAAAAATCTTGAATTACATTTAATTTTAGTTCGTATTCATCGGCAATCAAAGATTGTTCAAAAAGAACACCCGATTCAAAAGCATGGCTGGTTAATATACGTTGACAGAAGCTATGAATTGTATAAATAGCCGCATCATCCATCGATTGTTGCGCTTGCGTCAACTTTTCGATAGCAATATTTTTATTTTCAATAAGATCGATTAATTGTTGATAAATCGGATCTTGATGCTTGCCTTCAATTATGGCTAATTTTAATTCCTGAATATTTTGTCTGATACGTGAGCGTAGTTCTTGTGTTGCCGCTTTGGTAAAAGTCACCACTAATATTTGACTAACATCGAGCGGTTTAGGATAACTGTTTTCACCAATACCAAGCAACAATCGTAAATAGATGATTGCAAGCGAATAAGTTTTACCCGTACCAGCCGACGCTTCGATCAGCGTTCGACCAGTTAAAGGTAAATCAAATAGATTGAGTTTTTTTATTCCGGTTGATGAAACCATTCAAGTTTCCCTGCCGCATTTGAAGATAAATCAACGCAAGCAATAGCTGCTGTCGGGAACATCGGAGGCGATACTTCTGGACACAGTTCATTAACCAAATAGCCCACTAATGGCAAATGCGATACAACCATAACATTTTGGCATTGAGTCGATGCAAGAGCAGTTAATAAATCAGCGATATATGACGGATTACCTCCCGGCACTAAATTCTTTTCAGTTTCATTTTTTGCCACAAAAACTTGAGAAGACAATTGTGCAAAGGTCTGCTGAGCACGTAAATACGGGCTAACTAGTCCAAGATCAAAACTAAAGTCCTGCTGTTTAAGCCAAAGACCAGCTTGCTTTGCTTGCTTTTGACCAAACTCGGTAAGTGCACGGCTAGCATCTGATGAAGCAGAAAAACCTGCTTCACCATGTCTGATAATACAAACTTTCATTTATATCTGATTAGCGTAATTTTAATTGAAAAATTAAACACTCAGCGCCACAACAAAAGGTGAACTTAGCTGTTAATTTAAAACCATTTTCAACTTTATCAATGCTGCTATTGATTTCGCATGGTTCTGAGGCAACATCATTAGCAGCTTGAGTTAATGATGCCAATTTAGCTTCAGCTTCTGATTGTGTTGCAAAAACATGCTCGTACTCTGCGCTACAATCTTCATTATCAATGATTGTACCCACATCAACACAACAACACGCTGGCGTGTCGTTGGCTTTACATTTATTTAAAGAATCTGTCATGCTATACCTCTGTTATACCGATTAATTTGCTAGTAGTATACTCTCAATCAAATCTAAGGGCAAAATTCTCAAGTATTTTACCCTATCAATTTGTTTGCTTATTAGCATGGAAGATTGCCAAAAATTGGCTTAATCGTGCCAACCCAAAAATAGTCCAACTAAGCGCAATTAAGTATCCTATCGTGTATAAAGAAATTAAAAATCTCGTTCTTATTACTCAAATTTTTTGTACTATATATTGATAGTTATTTTTTATTAGTGAACATATGCAGCAAAATAATCATGTCCGAAAAATGGCGATTTTAGTCGCAGCAACATTTTTTATGGAAAACTTAGATGCCACCGTCATCACAACGGCTATACCGGATATGGCTAAATCTTTTTATGTTAACCCGCAAGCGCTTTCAATAGGCATTAGTGCTTACATGCTTGCCTTAGCTATTGGCCTACCCGCCAGTGGTTGGCTGGCAAATCGTTTTACCGCGCATCGGGTATTTTCCATTTCGATTGTTTTATTTATGTTAGCTTCATTATTTTGTGCCCTTTCAACTAACCTGACAATGTTCACCATAGCAAGGTTATTGCAGGGATTAGGCGGATCATTAATGGTACCGGTTGGGCGAACAGTTGTTTTAAGCCGCACCGAAAAAGACCAACTGGTTAATACTATTTCTATTTTAGTTTGGCCAGGTCTCATTGCGCCTGTTATGGGACCTTTGATTGGCGGATTTTTTGCCCAATATCTCACATGGCATTGGATTTTTATTCTTAATATTCCGCTAGGGGTTATCGCATTATTTTTTGCAAGGAAATTAATTCCTAAAGAGCGACCACAAAAGCGGGCGTTTGACGGAATCGGTTTTATATTGTGCGGCTTAGGTTTACTGCTTTTTGTTTACGGGCTGGAGATGATTTCACACACCGAAAACAGTATCTGGCTGTGCTTATCGATTGTTTTTTCCGGCAGTATGATATTGACCATAGCTTGTTATCATTTAACCCACTCAAATAATCCATTAATAAGCTTGCATGCATTTTCAAAACGAACTTTTCGAACCAATTTTTTGGGTGGATCATTAATCCGCATTGCCTTAAGCAGTGCACCTTTTCTGTTACCACTTATGTTTCAAGTTGCATTTGGCTGGTCACCATTATTGGCCGGATCGCTATTATTGGTTTTATTTGCTGGTAACATCACACTTAAATTAGTCAATACAAGTTTGATCCGTCGCTATAGCTTTCGTCATATCTTAATTATAAACGGCCTATTGTTATCACTCAGTTTTGTCTTATGCGCCTTTTTTACGGCACAAACGCCAATGATATGGATGATAGCCGTATTGTTCCTATCCGGAGGGGCAAGATCAATTCAATTTACAACGCTAAATACTTTAGGCTTTTCGCAAATTGATAAAAGTGAAGTACAAAGCGCTAATATACTTTCAACTATTGCGCAACAAATCAACAATGTTTTGGGGGTAGTATTAGGGGCATTATTCTTATTTATCGCAGCTTGTTTTCATGGACATAATAATACCAATTTAACAGTTGAAGATTTTCGTTTGGCATTATTAATGGTTGCTGGGTTAACTCTTGTCGCTATGATTGATTTTATGACACTTCCTAAAAGTGCCGGTGAAAATATTCGAGGTAATCATTGATAAAAAAAACCTCTGCCATTAAGCAGAGGTTTTGACAATTAAAACTTAGGTGCCGGCGCACGACCACGTTTTTTTGTAAAGCCTTTCTCTTTCGATTCAACTTTACTACTACCACGACGACCACGCTTAGCATCAGAAGATGCGCCATTGACTAAACTCATCTTCATTGGTTGATTAAGGACTCTCACTTTTTCAAAGTGTTTTAAGATATCCTTAGGCATCCCTTTTGGTAATTCAACGGTTGAATAAGTATCATAAAGTTTGATATTACCAATATAACGGCTACTAATATCCGCTTCATTGGCAATCGCTCCCACAATGTGGCGAACTTCAATACCGTTTTCTTTACCAACTTCGATACGATACATATCCATTTCACCAACATCACGACGTTCACGGCGTTTCGGTGCTTCTCGATTATCGCCACGTAAACGACGCTCGCCATTACGTCCATCACGATCACGCATATCGCGAGAAGGTTTGAACACCGGATCAGGTGGTAAAATTAATGGGCGTTCACCTTGAGCTAATTTAAGTATAGCCGTCGAAATAGTTTGAAGATCAGCGCCACATTCTGTTTGAATCTGGTTTAATAGTGCTTGATACTGATCCAAATCACTACTTTCAAGCTGTGCTTGTACTTGTTGAGTAAACTTAGCTAAACGACGTTTTTCTAACAACTCTTTTGACGGTAAACCCACTTCCGGAATTGGTTTTTTAATCGTTTGTTCTATATTTTTAAGTAATCGACGTTCACGGCTATCAACAAATAAAATTGCACGACCGGCACGCCCTGCTCGACCAGTACGACCAATACGATGAACATAAGATTCAGAATCTAAAGTAATATCATAGTTAATCACTAAGCTAATACGTTCAACATCAAGACCTCGTGCCGCAACATCCGTTGCAATAAGGATATCTAATCGACCATTACGCAAACGATCAAGTGTTTGTTCACGTAACTGTTGCGTCATATCCCCATTTAATGCTGCACAACTATAACCGTGTTTTTCAAGGACTTCAGCAACATCTAAAGTTGCAGTTTTAGTACGAACAAAAATAATGGCAGCATCAAAATCTTCTGCCTCTAAGAAACGAATAATCGCTTCATTTTTACGCATACCACGAACTAACCAGTAACTTTGATCAATATCAGGAGCGGTTTGATTCGTACCCTTGATTTGTACCTCTTTAGGGTTATGCATAAAACGCTTAGTGATACGACGAATTGGCGCTGGCATCGTCGCTGAAAATAGTGCTGTTTGATGATCTTCCGGAATGGTTGCCATAATACTTTCAACATCATCGATAAAGCCCATTCTTAACATTTCATCGGCTTCATCGAGTACTAATCCTTTAAGATTTGAAAGATCAAGCGTTTTACGATTTAAATGATCAAGTAAACGACCTGGTGTACCAACGACAATTTGAGGTCCTTGTTTTAAAGCACGTAATTGCACATCATAACGTTGACCACCGTACAGTGGTAATACTTTAACGCCTTTCATATATTTAGCGTACTCTGCGCAAGCATCGGCAACTTGAATAGCTAATTCACGAGTTGGCGCTAAAACTAAAAGTTGTGGTGCCTTTAAATTGACATCAATATTCATCAAAAAAGGAATTGAGAAAGCGGCGGTTTTACCACTACCTGTTTGTGCCATCCCTAAAACATCATTTCCAGCTAATAAAAGTGGAATACATTCAGATTGAATAGGTGATGGTTTAGTAAAACCTAGATCATTTAATGCATTAAGTATATCTTCGGATAAACCAAGATCAGTAAAAGAAACTTCTGTTGTCATGTAAACTCGCTTTGAAAATTTGAAAACCAAAACTGACTTTTTATGCAATAACAATTCCGATGATTATCAATAACGATAACCCTCAGTCAGGTTTTTTAATGATGTATTGCTTTTAAAAAAGAAAGTTTAATCAATTTATGCCAGCTCACTAAATGGAAAATTTACAACTCACCCCAATAACTAACTGCCGATACGCTTTAAGGCTATTCGAATTGTGCAACATAGTTATATCGGTACAATCTTTATGAAAGATAAAACGGATTAACAGCATCATCAAATAGTTGTGTATATAATTGGCAAATCAGAACTACGCTATAACAATATTTTCACTTTTAAACTGGCATGACCCTTGTTACTTTTCATCAAGTAACTTTAATTCGTAAAGTGCCTGTTGATGTTCAACAAAGTTATAAATATTATTGGCTAAAGCATATTTAAATAACATTTTGGCACGCTCGTTGTCACCTTTACTCTGATAATATTTACCTAAGTAAAAGTATGTTTCACAAAGGCGCTCAGCTAACTGCCGATTATTTTCAACGCCTTGTTGAAGATTTTGCATTAATTTAGATTGACTAATTTTACCTAAATAAAATGCAACGATATCGCTACTATAAACAGTTTTATCACTAATTTGATCGTAACGTTTTTGTAGCATTTTTTGTGCGGCTTGTTTATCTGCCTCTTTTTCAATCAGATATAGCCACAAAATTCGGATTGGTTCATTCACATCATATTGATGGAATTTTATTGCATCTCGTTGAGCTGTTTGATAATGTCCGGTACGATACAACGCAATAGCACGATTGAAATAAGCAAAAGCATAAGCAGGATCGAGCTCTAAAGTCGTATTAAACAACATTATCGCAGTATCAAATTCCCCATCTCTTAAGGCATAAGTACCTAAAAAGTTATAGAGATCTGCAACATCAGAGTTCATACTTAATAAATGATTAAAATCACTTTGTGCAAACGCTTTAAAACCTAATGAATCGTAAACAATACCCCGTTCAAAAATAAGCTGCATTCGTGTCACAGGGTCAATATCTTTTCGTGATAACTGTTGGCTGAGCTGAGCAATTTTCAATTCGTCATCATAAGAAATTTGCTCCGGAACAGCCAATACAGTAAAAGAACTACTACAACCTGATAAAATAGCAACTGCCAATAAACAGGCTATAATTTTCAGGTTGAATAGTCTCATATTGAACTCCTGATGAATAATCTTTTATTCTGCTGTCGTCGGAGCAACGTCTGGTGTTGATTCGACGGCGTCTTTCATACTTAAACGAATGCGCCCTTGGCGATCTATTTCAAGAACTTTTACATTCACTTCCTGCCCAACTTTCAAATAATCTGCCACTTTTTCAACTCGGTGGTCAGCAATTTGTGAGACATGAACAAGACCTTCTTTGCCACCAATAACAGAAACAAACGCACCAAAATCAACAATACGTGTCACTTTACCGGTGTAGATTTTGCCAATTTCGACATCAGCAACCAGATTATTAATGCGAGCCATAGCATCTTTGGCTTTATTGCCGTCAGAAGCTGCAATTTTCACTGTACCGTCGTCCGATATCTCAATTGTTGTACCTGTTTCTTCGGTTAATGCACGAATAGTTGCGCCACCTTTACCAATGATGTCACGGATCTTATCAGGATTGACATTCATAGTGTAAATACGTGGTGCAAATTCAGAAATCTCTTGACGAGGTTTGTTAATCGCTTGCTCCATTACGCTTAAGATGTGTAAACGAGCACCTTTTGCTTGGTTTAGCGCAACTTGCATAATCTCTTTAGTGATGCCTTCAATTTTGATATCCATTTGTAAAGCACTCACACCTTCACGGGTACCAGCTACTTTAAAGTCCATATCACCAAGATGATCTTCATCACCTAAAATATCAGAAAGCACAACAAAGTTATCACCTTCTTTCACTAATCCCATTGCAATACCGGCAACAGAAGATTTGATTGGCACACCTGCATCCATAAGCGCTAATGAAGCACCACAAACAGAAGCCATTGAAGATGATCCATTTGATTCAGTAATCTCAGAAACCACACGAACAGTATATGGGAACTCTTCTTTACTTGGCATTACAGCAGCAACACCACGTTTAGCTAAACGACCATGACCAATTTCACGACGTTTCGGCGAACCAACCATACCAGTTTCACCTACTGAGTAAGGCGGGAAGTTATAGTGTAATAAGAATCGTTCAGTATACTCACCGGTTAACTCATCAATAATTTGAGCGTCACGTTCAGTCCCCAATGTTGCTGTCACGAGTGCTTGAGTTTCACCACGTGTAAATAAAGCACTACCATGCGTTCTTGGTAATACATTGGTACGAATATCCAGCGCTCGAATCATATCTTTTTCACGACCGTCGATACGTGGTTCACCGGCAATAACACGTTGGCGAACAATTTGGCTTTCTAAATCAACAATAATATTGAAAACTTCGTTTTCATCAAGCTCTTCATCTTGAGCCTGTAAAGTTGCTAAAACCTCTTCTTTAATCAGATCGATTTGTGCATAACGTGCTTGTTTTTCAGTAATACGATAAGCTTCACCTAAACGGGCTTTAGCCAATTGTGAAACGGCGTCATATAAAGCTTCGTTTTTAGCTGGTGCAACCCAATCCCATTTTTCACGATTTGCTTTAGCAACAAATTCGTTAATATTATCAATTACAACTTGTTGTTGCTCATGACCAAATACCACTGCCGCCAACATTTGATCTTCAGTTAAAATATCCGCTTCTGATT
This sequence comes from Gilliamella sp. B3892, assembly GCF_026536305.1. Classification (NCBI taxonomy): domain Bacteria; kingdom Pseudomonadati; phylum Pseudomonadota; class Gammaproteobacteria; order Orbales; family Orbaceae; genus Gilliamella; species Gilliamella sp. B3892. The sequence goes on along the minus strand of NZ_JAFNOK010000001.1, from coordinate 357,295 downwards.
CAACCATGAGAACAGCGCTTTTAGTTCCTGCTACCACTAAATCTAAACGACTGCTGGCAAGCTCTTTTACTGAAGGGTTTAAGACAAATTCATCGTTGATAAATCCAACTCGTGCAGCACCAATTGGACCATGAAATGGTACGCCAGATAGACAAAGCGCAGCAGATGCACCAATCATAGCAACTAAATCAGGGCTTACTTCAGGATTAACTGAAACAACGGTTGCAATAATTTGAATTTCGTTAACAAATCCTTCCGGAAATAACGGGCGTAATGGACGGTCAATTAAGCGTGCAATTAAGGTTTCACCTTCACTTGGGCGTCCTTCCCGTTTAAAAAATCCACCCGGAATACGACCAGCGGCATAAGTACGCTCTTGGTAGTTAACCGTTAACGGGAAAAAGTCTTGGCCTTCTTTAACTTTTTTATTCGCAACAACGGTTACAAATACAGCAGTATCATCCATATTAACCATAACGGCGGCTGTTGCTTGACGTGCCATAATTCCTGTTTCTAAAGTAACAGTATGGCGACCATATTGGAATTTTTGATATGTCGGATTAAACAAAATAATGTCCTCTTGTTATATATGCTGAAGTTTGATATCTCGACAGGAAGCAGCATCAAGCTGAACTTAGGGATATTCACTTCAACAATGTGGGGGTATTCAACAAAAGATTATTTCACTGTCACGACTAATGACAAATCTATAAATTATAGAGCTCTCATTAGTCGCGCGAAACATGGAGACAATCTTTTACCTTATTGATTTACTCTTAAAAAAATTAACTTAATTTTTTGCGCTCAGTATTATATCAGAGCCCAAACTTTTCACAACGAAAAAGAGGCCTAAGCCTCTTTTCAAGTAGATTAGTAATTAGCGACGTAAACCTAGTCTTTGAATTAATTGGTTATAACGATCGAAATCTTTACGACGTAAATAATCTAATAATTTACGACGGCTAGAAACCATACGTAATAAACCACGACGGCTGTGGTGATCTTTTTTATGCTCAGAAAAATGACCTTGTAAATCATTGATACGTGCAGTTAAAAGAGCAACTTGAACTTCAGTTGATCCAGTGTCGTTAGTTCCACGACCATATTCAGCAACGATTTTCGCTTTAGCTTCTACAGTTAGAGACATAATAAACCTCTTAAAATTAAAATAAAAAATGGAATGACCGATCTCTAATTCAGACACTCCTCGGCATTCATATAATCAATATATGAATTGTGCGCAATTATACTTGAAATTATTGAAATAGCAATGCGATTTATTCCTTTAATAGCAAGCTTATTTAAGTTTAAAACCGTACTCTTCTTGAATCAATTTTTTAAGTGCTTGTATATAATTTTGCGCCGACTGACTTAATTGCGCTTTTTGAGAGGTTATCCAACCTATTAATATCTTTTCTTCAACATCAAGCGGAATCGATAAAATATCAGAACCATTTAAATCAGTACTTAAAACACCGGTACTAATTGTATAACCATTTAACCCATGCAATAGGTTAAACAACGTCGCTCGATCACTGACATGAATGCTTTTTTTATGATAGATGGTACTTAAAATCTCTTCTGAAAAATAGAAAGAGTTATATTCACCTTGCTCAAAAGAGAGATAAGGATAATCTTCCAAATCATTAAGCGTAAGCAATTTCATTGCAGCTAAAGGATGATGAGTACTAATGAAGACATGAGGATCAGCTTCAAAAAGCGGATTAAAAGTTAAACGATGCTCTTTAAGCAAACGTAAAATCACTTTTTGGTTAAAATCGGTTAAATATAAAATGCCTACTTCGCTACGCAAATTAGCGACGTCGGTAATAATATCATAAGTTCGGGTTTCTCTAAGGGTAAATTCATATTCATCGGTATGATTTTTTTTGATGAGATTAACAAATGCATTAACCGCAAAAGCATAATGTTGTGTCGATATACTGCAAAGCTGTTTAGACGGCTCTTTTTTTGCATAGTGCTGTTCTAATAATTCAGCCTGATCCAAAACCTGTTTGGCATAACCTAAAAACTCAACACCGTCGGTTGATAGCGAAACGCCTTTTGAAGTTCGCACAAAAATCTCAATGCCAAATTCAGCCTCCAACTCCTTGACCGCAGTAGATAAACTGGGTTGGGTAATATACAAATTTTTAGCCGCTTCATTAATCGAGCCTGAGCGGGCTATTTCTAAAATGTAACGTAATTGTTGAAGTTTCATAATATTACAAGCGACCGAAACTAATCTTAATTCAAAATATAAGCTACTATAAACATTGTAATAATAATTGTACAGAAAAAGCAAAATAGCATTTTTGTGCTATCGAGCACAGGGATTTTAGAGCTTTAAAAAACTTATAACTCAACTTTTTGGGCTTTACAGCCCTAAGGTTACTTCACTAACTTGCTGTGCTACAGCGATGTTTTTAAACGGCTTGTGCAGCTGTAAAGTCAGCTGTTAAATTGTAGCTTGTACCAAGCTCTTTCTAAACAGCTTATGCAGCTGTAAAGATCTTCGACGTTAGCACCTTACAACGCTTGTATTTCTAAACAGCCTATGCGGCTGCAAAGTTCAGCATGCATTCGTTGCGACGATGAAATCTTTTCTAAACAGCCTATGCGGCTGCAAAGAGCAACAAGCGGAAATGTTGAAAAAGCTAAAGTTTCTAAACAGCCTATGCGGCTGCAAAGCAATAACTGCAATAGTTCATTCTCATCCTCACTTTCTAAACAGCCTATGCGGCTGCAAAGTAAATTCATCAACAAGCGCACATGAGGTTAATTTTCTAAACAGCCTATGCGGCTGCAAAGTTTAAACCCCGATTTAGTAAAGGAGTTTTAATTTTCTAAACAGCCTATGCGGCTGCAAAGAAAAGTCTGATAATTGCGGTAGTTCTAATTCTTTTCTAAACAGCCTATGCGGCTGCAAAGTAGAATCTTACATACTATAAACATCGTTTATAAAAACACAAAGGGCAATTTTAGGTTTAAAAACCCTTTTTTTTAACGCTTGCACAATGTATTGATTTTTAATGGTTTTATTTTTAGCTAAAAAAAAGGGTTTAAAAAGTTTGTATTTTAAACTCCCCTATTATTTCTAAACGGCTTACCATTACCTTCCACAAAAGCAAACAAATGCACCAGACCGCACCTTCACAAAGTGCCGACAACTGAGTGAGGTTAGCACGCCAAACAGGGATATTTGGCGAGGCGCTGCTTTGTCCGGAACAAATCAGCGCCGGTGCGTTAAGACCGAACGAAGGCGGAGGGCAGTCGAAGACCGCGTTGGGCGGTGCTGCGAGGGGGTATAGGGGGATTTCGCATAAAATCCCCCTATTCGGACGCATAGACCGAAATGAATATATCGACAAATTAACAGCGTCCGAAACCTAGAAACCAAAAACCCGCAACTTTCAAAGAAAGTAAAAAACCTTGTCAAAAAGTTTCAGAAAATATAGGTGTTTAAGCAAAAAAACAAAGCATTGACAAGAACTTTCAGAAAATACCCACATTTTAGTATAAAAATAAAAGTGTAAGATATTTCCAAAATATCCTAACTCCCTTATGCAACTGCAAAGGAAAAGGTTATAAGCCCGATTTTATGAGCGCATTTCTAAACAGCCTATGCGGCTGCAAAGGGTATGAATCACGATTAGCCACGCTGCAAAACTTTCTAAACAGCCTATGCGGCTGCAAAGTAGAATCTTACATACTATAAACATCGTTTATAAAAACATAAAGGACAATTTTAGGTTTAAAAACCCTTTTTAACAATTTCACAATATATTGATTTTTAATCATTTTATTTTTAGCTAAAAAAGAGTTATTAAAGTTTGTATTTTGAACTCCACAAAATCCCATTCCTCAACTTTTTTGCTGTGAAACAGCCCAAAAAACTGCTTAGTTTAAAATAAATTTACGGCAACATACCAAGGTATTTTTTGGATTCGAAAAAAGCTTTCTTCAAAAATATTGAAGCTTATCTTACTGAGCATGATAAAAAGCGTTAAGGGCATTATGATAATGCCCTTAATACTTAATTAAAAATCAGGGATGGTTGCTATTTTGCTTAGTCCATAACTGTTAAATTCACCCTGCACAGGTGTTATACATTTTTCTTGTCTTAACCACATGATAAAGTTTTGACCAGTGCTTTTGCTGGTGAAATGAAGATGTGGATAATTCAGTTGAACGCTACTCCATTTTTCAATCATTTTATTTTTTACTTCATCTGACCATTTACCTTGTGCAGTTAAACGTTTTTCAGCTCGTCTTAAAGCGCTTTGCCCTTTAGGATTGACGCGAATTAAACGTAGGTAACCTTTAATATTAGTTGGTACCGGGGTTATTGGTAAGGCGATAGTATAATCACTAACCACCGTCTGCAAGGCAGTTTTAAATTGTTGTAACTGAGCTTCATCACCAAATAATCGAATAATTCCGCCTAATGTTCGATGAACATTATAACAAGGGAAACTAACCGCAATATTACCTTGATAATTAACCAAAACTTGATGAAGTGATTGCATCACTTGGTTAATCACTTCTGTTTCAGTTATCTCAAGTTGTGGGATTGCTCTTAGTTCAAAATAGTGAGTGAGCATAATAATTACTCCTTACCACTTGCACCAAATACACCACCGCGAATCAATACCGCTATGACATAATGTTGTTGTTCAAGTGATGGCTTTTCCCCTTTTAGTACCCAGTTATCAAATAGCGTGTAAAAGTCATGTTTTTGTTTAGGTTGACGGAAAGCATGCCCCATAGTTGTGACGGCACCATAAGGTTCGATAGCAATCGGAAACTCTGCTTTTTCATCATACCAGGTATCAATGGTTCGAATAGCATTGCTGATTTTTTGCGAGTGCATAGCTGCACATTCGTTTTTCTCATAAAGTACTTTACTTTTTGTTTTTCCAGTATCTAAGATTAACTCTTGTGAAGGATACACTTCTTGACCTAAGCCCATTTTTAATTTGGCTACTATGTCGAAGATAATAAATTCTTTGTTAGATAGTCCAGCTTCGATAAGTTTAGCAAGATCTTCTATTGCTTTATCTTCGTAATCAAATGAGTTAAGTTGATATTGTTTAACATCATTTACATGAATAACAGGTTTATTATTGTGAATGATCGAAATAGTGATTTGTTCAGCTGCCATGCGATTACGCCATAACCAACGACCATTAAGTATATTAATGGCATAACGTTTAGCAAGCGTTTTCATACCGTTAGATTTTATATAATCGTTGGTCACTTTTGTTAATTCTTCTTGATACTCGATATTATTACATACTGATGGTTTGCCTAAAAATGGCAGAACTTTACAACTCCATTTAACCACTAATGTATCTTTATCGGTATCTAACGCAGCGGTATCAACCGTTTGTAAATTAGCCTTTTGAATTTCGGCATCTAATTTTGCGGGATCATTAGTAACAGCATTTTTAAGGCGATTAGAAATTGTCCCTCGAACGGATTTTTCTGATATAAAAACAGGATATAAATTGTTATCGTCTGTATCAACTTGTTGTAAAAAAACGGCATCCGAAATATCAAAACTGCGTTCGAATGCTAAAACTGAAGCGGTTGCGAATTTATCTTTACTCATAATTTCATCCTTTTTAGTAATGCTAAATTTTTAATTAGTTTTTTGATTAATCATATAAATGTCTGCGTTATTCGATTGCAATTTACTACACTGATAACGCCAAAAAGCTTGGGATAAATGTCCCTTTAATCGCAAAGGAAATACCCATTTACCTAATCCATAGATACATTCAACAAATTGTGTTGCATATTCATTGCTACGTGCATTTTCAACCATTCCAGCTTTAAATAGTGGTGAAATAGCTTGATATCCGAGTGGGATAGGCACTAGCCAACCTCGCCCTTCCTTTATTGAAGTAGTTTGCCAATGATCTTTTTCTTGCGGTTGATGATGAAGCATTGCAGTTTCAACTAAAGCATCGAGTTGCGTGGCATTAGGATTCTTTTGTTGTAATTCAGCAGTGATATCTTCTAACTCTTGTTGTGCTTCAACTAAAACAAATGCAGGCAGCAACAAATTAGCTAATGTTATATCTGATTCATCAGAAGAAATTAATTTTACATTTTCAATTGAGACTATGTGCCCACCCGCTATACGTTGTTGATAAAGTTTTTGCTTCATCTGCGTAACAAATGCTTGTTGTTGTTCTTCATCATCGAGCGTATCGATATTTTCGATTTTCACTTCTACTAATAAACTCACATCAAGATGAACTTTACCTTCCTCGATGATTGAGCGAGTATCACCATTTTTTGCTAATGGGTTGCGAGTTAACCGAAAAATATAATCTGAATAATCATTAGGGCGATAAACTTGTACATCACACTCATGACAAGCAATTAATACCCCGTCAAGATAAATTGGTTCTTTGGATTCAATTTTTCGATTTAAAGCGTGAATAGCACCTAAAAATCCAGAAATAGCCGGAAAACCATAAGTCAATGGGCTTGATATAGCATTAGCATTGTGAATTTTAACATGGTCAAAAAGTAGATAATAATTTAACGAAGCCATTAGAAAATCCCCTCTTTTTTACGTTGACTCGCTTTTACCGCAGCGCTAAATTCGCTACACCATTCATTAAATTCAGGATCTGAAAATTGCTCACTGATATCATTAAATTTATTTTTCAACACGCATTGAATCCAAAAAGCAAAATCTTGTTTAATACCAACTAGCCAATCACCTTTATCATAGTATTGTTTGAAATCTTCTTCATCTTCTAACTCTGCTCGCTTAGGGTCTAGCCAAAGCTTTTGGTTTAAGTCTAGAGAGTATTCCCTACTCCATCCAGCAGGCATGGTTTGCTGGATATGCTTAGCAAACTTAAGGACATAAGATAAAATAATATCTAAAGCATCTTTACGATTATCCCTTTCTTCAACGACATTATTAGGCGCCTGAACCATATCAAAGAGTAATCTAAAACCAAACCGACAAAAATATTGCATTGAATTATCAAAAATATTTTGTTTGTGAACGGTAATCGACGGAAATTTGGAAGTTTTAAATTCGGGTGGTATTGAAGGTAATAAGAAATTTCGACCACCTTGATTGCTTGTTAATTGACTCACACCTTGAGGATTACTGCCACCCAACTTAACTACAGCTAAATTTTGAAAAGAAAAATAGGGTTCATGTACTGCATCTTTTATCCTTCTTTGTTCACGGGCTTTTTTGTTCTGTTCGGAAAACCTTTCTTGCACTTTCTGATAAACTACATGACATAACGAACTAGGATGTAATGGAACTAATAACCGATAATTATTTTCTAGATGAGCTAAATAGCTTTCTTGGCTATTTGGCCAATAAAATTGTTTATTGAGTTCTGAAGCTTTAGGATGTTCAAATTCATTAAATATAGCTTTTTTTAAATTGACTAAATAAAGCGATGCTTTTTGTTTATCGTCAGATAAAGCATCCAAAACGGCAGGATGATCTTCTATAATCAATTGCAATAGTGTTGTTTCACCCGTTACAACTTGATTTAATAATGAAAATATATCTAAAGCTGCAGCATTGCCTGAACAATCAAGTGGTAACGTAGTTAGTGTAGCGGAAGATATAACTGTCTGATTAATTGGCTTAGTCTGCGTTAGATAATTATTATTATCACCAAGACTTGAAGAATGGATCCCTTTGCTAATATGAGAAGCTATAGATATCCAGAATATCCTTCTGGTTGCCGCATCTTCCATCCAAGTTTCAAAATCATAACGCTTTAATAAATCATTAATTTTTTGTTGTGATTCAGTAATTGCTAATGAATCATTGTTTTCTCTAGCTTTAGCTAATTTTACAAGCTCACTTTTGTAGCTACTATTATTAGCAAGCCGTTGCGTTAGAAAGTTTATGATTACCTTTCTAATATCTTGCCAAGAAATACTATTCATTGGCCCTCCTATTTTCAATAATAAATATAATTAAAACATTAACTTTTTAAATACTGCCTATATAAAAAATCGTCAAATTCCTTTTTTATTCCTTATAAAATCCAAAACAAGGATTAAAGCACCAGCGTGTTCCACTTGCTAAACTAACTGTGCAAAATTCGTTTGCCAGCCGATATAGGTTTTTATTTGGCAAATGTTCGGCTAGTTTTTCCATGGCTTGTTGTACGGTATTTGATAGCCATATTTGTACTTTTGGGTTATCTAACTGCCAATTTTGATATTGGATAGCGTAATTTTCTGTTTCAGGGCATTGTTCATCTGGTTTTTGCCATGCATTTTCAGCATAACTAAAATTGTGATTACCATCTTCATCTAACTGACAGACGTAATCATCTTCTTTTTGACTTTTCATTCTAAATGGCGAGATCTTTTGCAAATGCACACAATGATGATGTGCCAAATTAGGTTGCCAATAACAAGTAACATAGTTGCTTGTTTTTGCATTAACGGCAAATAAGTCCGCCATGACATTATGCTCTAATTCAGCAAGCGTTAAACCATCTTCTGGTGATGAAACTATGCGTGGAATAGCATTAATATTTTCGAGTTGTTTGCTTGGTATAATTTCTTCGCTTTTATGTGATTTTAATAAAAAATCAGGCTCTTGTTCAAAACCCGGTCTGGCAAAACAGGCTTCCACTGAACCATAGTTGTTTCCTTTTTTTATCGATTCGATGTTACTGCCTAAGATTGCTACATTTGGGCTATGCGTAGATTTATCAGGGCGGTGTCGCCAAACGCGTCCGACTAATTGAATAATGGAACGCATAGATGAGGGCTCGACAATCGCCCAATCATAATCATGATCACGCCCTACTTCAGTAACAGGTGTGCCAATGACGATAAAAATGTGATTCTGTATTTTGCTGTGTTTTATTGCTTCAATAATTTCCGGTTGGTTGAATAATGCTTTCGGATCGCTACGGTTTAAAATTCTATCTAGTTTTTCTTCCAATTGGCTACGTAGCAATAAAAGTTGTCTGGCATGGTAAACTACAATATGAAATACAGTATCGTCAGGTAATGTGTGTTGCTGATATATCTGTTTAGTAATTGCGATGACATCTTCAGTATGGGCAAATCGGATTAAACCAATACTGACCTGTTTTTTTGATGTCTCGTCAGTCTGATGATATAGCTCGTGAAATAGGCTTGCTTGTTCCAGAATTTGCTTTGCTAAAATATGGTAATTGAGTTTTTCATTCGCTTTTTTATTTTTCTGATAATCCAGTAATTTTAGAATATGTCCTTGACGACGAATCGCTTCTTTTTCTAGCTGCATTATGCGTGAGTGAACAAAATGTTGATGCTCATTTTTGAAATGATTAAGATCATCAATTGGCATGACTGACTGATGATATTCGTCAAACCAACCGCAGATAATACGATTACTGCTTTGACTACTATTATTTTGATTCCATATTTTCCTTCCGGCTTGGTAGGCGTCAAATAAACCAGCTATCAGATCGGGGGTTAAAGTAGCAGAAGAAAGCAATACTTTACTACCATAAAGTCCTGCTAAATGAACTAATCTAGCTAAAGCAGGAAGATCGTGTTGATCAAAATCATCGGGTTCATCTAATATGAGATCAGAAGTAAGCAATCTTAATGTTGGTGCAATATATTTACCGCCTTGAGTGCCTTCACTAGCTTGAATAATATGATCAATAGTACAGGTGACAATTGGGGTATAAAGTAATTGACGAGCTTTACTGTTTTCAATAATAGTACCCAATTCGGTATCAGCAATGCCTGTTTCAGCGACATCAATGTATTCATCCATTAAAGATTCGATAGATTCGCTACCGTAACTTTCAGGATTATGATTCTGTGAATTTTGATCGTTATAGGTGTTATGTTCTCGTCTCTTTTGTTCTGATTTTGCATCATTTTCTAACTCAAATAAGGTTTTTGACGCACTTCCACCAACTAAGGTTGCCACATGCTCATCTGTCAGTTGTAGTCTGTCTCTAAGTGCTTTACCTGTCTGCAATGTTAATACTCGTAAACCTAACGCAATGGTAAAACGCACACCACGTTTAGGATTAGCTAATGCATAAATAATTCGGCCGTTCGCTAACGTTTTACCGCAACCTGTTGATGCCATATTTATCCCAAAAAAACCGTTTTCATCACTCGTTTGCTGATAACTTTTAGCCAAATCAAATGCATGATTTTGCCATTGAAAACGTTTGATTGTCGTACGTTGTGTAAATGCTTTATGGTGGTTAATTGCCGGTAATTCCATTGCCATTTTGGGTAGCAATCGAACAAATCGAGCTGATAAGTTAGCAACACCAATTAAATGATCATCTAAGCGCTGTTTCGGTTTTTTTTGATAATTGGTATTGGCAATCAAGATTTCTTTGTTTTTACCTGCTTCATCATTTACCAAAGATAAACTTGAAAAATTGTGATCAGCAACCATTAAACTCAAACGAGATATATGTAATAAAAATTCATCAATTGCAGTTAGCTGCATTAAAGGCGGGTGATTAAGTGCTTTACTTGCATAACGACAGAGTTTTTTTAACCATGCATTACTTAACGTTATATCATCTTTAAGCTGCCAAAAAGAGTTTGGATTAGCATGTTGGCTATTTTTATTTTTAACCCAACCTTCAACGGCTTTTAGTGTTTTATAAAAATTGTCTTGTTTGAAGTTAGCAAGTAATAGTTCTTTCTTCTGCTTTTTTTTCTTATCGCCACCCATTGATTCTGATAAAAAAGGCATTCGATGATGTGAAACAATTAACCAAGCAATCCATTGAGCTAATAAGGGTATTTGAGTTAAATCACCTTTTTCGGTGCATGTTAAATCTTGATGCCAGTTTGGATTTTGCTCTTGATATTCTGAAAAATTGGCTAGCCGTTCCAATACGGCTTGATTATTAGTACAATTTTTAATCATTAATAAAAATATTTGTAATGAAATCCACTCATGCCGATAAGGATCACCTGCTATTGCTGTTTCCGCTCGTAATTTATTTTGAAATCCGATAGTCGCTTTACCTAGATCATGTAATAAAGCAGCAATGGTGGTAATAAGTTGAATTGATGTTGTATATTGCCAAGTCTCTTCGCTGTTATTACGTAAAATATTTCGTTTTGTACGATTAGTCGGCACTCGTCCTTGCTGGTTAAATTGGCTTTTATCGCCGACAATCCAAAGGAGATCAGTTTGATTTTTTCCATGTGTCCAGTAGCAAGCAACAGCAGTATTTTTTCGAGCGGTTTTTCGTAATAATTTATAAAGCGTTTGTAAACCGGCAGAAGTCATCGGCGTTTGCCAAGTTCGTTCACCACAACGCTCAGCAAATTGATCGATGATTCGACGGGTTTCTGTTAATGCTCTTTTTTTGCATTGGCTCACAAGTAAAATATTCATGTTTTATCCGCAATTTGTTTTAACGTATCAATAATCATATCGAGCGCGCCTAATTGCGCGAATTGTGAAATACAAGATTGACGAAATGTTTTCTCATCATCACCTTGCATAGCAGATATAAAAGCTTGAGGTAAAACCATTCCATCTTTAATAATATCAGCAGCATCAAAAACTAAGCCGCCACGTCGAGTTTTGCCATGTAAAATAGCTAAACCATGTGGCAAACCCAATACCCAACAAGCCGTAGCACCTAAACCATAAGCTAAATAATTACCATGATCTAAAAATTGATTAGCAGGATCATGGCTTTTATTTCGAGTGGCATGCTCTCTTTTAAATTTGTCATCTTGCAACGTTAATTGATTTGCCATTGCATACAATCTTTTGCTAAATCGTCCTTCTGCTGTTAACAGAGATTGACTATTTTTAGCTGTATCAAACTGTTCTCTGGCATCGTTGATAATGTTAGTTAATTGATTTTGATCTACTGCCCAATCAAATTCTAACCAACTCGATTGAATGATGTTAAGTCGATGCTGTTGTAACATTTTAGCGGCTTGTAATCGGCGCTGATCATCAAACCAAAATTGGCACCAACTTTGTAAGTATTCAGTTGCACGATACTCACTTTGAGGTGAAAAAAATTGACAAGCAAACTCTGATTCGGTCGAAGCAAATAGTGGTGTTCCGCCGCCACCACAAAATCCAATCATTACCCCGGCTCTTGAAAGTTCACGGACAGCAGCTTGCGTTAATGAAGTACCGGTACCAAGCAAAATGCAGGTGGTGTTAGCTATCGGAATGTTCCAATACAAGGATTGCTGCCCTTGATCGGTGACATACTCAACTCGACCACCATTGACTAAAACCCGGCAGTGTTCTAAATAATAAATATTAGCACGCTTGGAATGTAAAATGGTTTTAAGATCAGAAGAGTGAATCAAATCCATGATTATAAGAAAATAAATTCAATTTTTACATAATGACAAATTAACACTGTTTTATGTAAAAAACGAGCTTTTTTAAATAACAATTTTTATAAAAGCTAATTCAATAAATCGCTTTACTAATTATAAGATGATAAATTATTAACCGGTTTAAGATGATCGTTGTTTAAATAAAATACAATGACAATTCCAGCCATTAAAATCAGAGCATTTTAAAACGCAAAAACCCCGCTCCTCAAAAAATTTTCAGGAGCGGGGTTTTGTGATTAATCGTAAGTATCTTTTTATTCTCTAAGAGAAGAAGTTTTCATAGATGAGTTTGATACTCATAATAGTGGAAACGGTAATAAGCATTGGTCTTATCAATTTTCGCCCTTTAGCGATAACCATTTTGGCCCCTAATCTTGCGCCAATAAATTGACCAACAAGCATAACAAGACCAATTGACCATACCACTTCTCCACCAACAATAAAAAAGATTAAGCCCGCTAAGTTAGAGGTAAAATTGAGTACTTTGGTATGTGCAGTGGCTTTGGTTAAATTAAAACCGGCAAGGGTGATATAGGCTACTGCGTAAAATGAGCCAGCTCCGGGCCCAAAAAAACCGTCATAAAATCCGATAGCTAATGCTGGTAATAAGGCGAATTGGATTATGGTTAGGCGACTTTTACGATCATTTTCCCCAATGGTCGGGGAGAGTAAAAAATAGAGCCCAACACTTATAGTTAAGATCGGTAAGAGTAATTTTAAAAAGTCAGCTTGTATATGCATGACGGATAATGTGCCAAGCGCCGAGCCAATAAAGGCACAGGTAATTGCGAATTTTTGCTGTTTTAAATCAACCATGCGTTCACGAATAAAGTAAAGGCTGGCAGAGAAAGATCCCCCAGTACTTTGTAATTTATTGGTGGCTAAAGCGCTGGCTGGCGGTAAGCCTACCGCCAAAAGTGCTGGTACCGTTAATAGCCCACCGCCACCAGCAATAGAATCAATAAAACCAGCCAACATGGCAATAAAAAAAAGTAAAGCCAGTAATTCGTAACTCATGATTATTTTACATCACTACATTGTGCAAGGTGTCGAAGATAATGATCCATTAAAACAATTGCAACCATTGCTTCAGCAATTGGTACTGCACGGATCCCCACACAAGGATCATGTCGACCATGCGTCGATACTTTAACGCTATCACCATAAACATTAATCGACTGCCCGGCAATTTCAATACTTGGCGTAGGTTTTAAAGCAATACTTGTCAAAATGGTTTGCCCGGAGCTAATACCGCCTAAAATACCGCCAGCATGATTAGATAAAAAGCCTTCAGGGGTAATTTCATCACGATTTTCACTGCCTCGCTTATTAATTACCGCAAAGCCGTCACCTATTTCAACGCCTTTAACCGCATTAATGCTCATTAAAGCATGGGCAAGTTCTGCATCTAATTTGTCGAACACAGGTTCACCCAGCCCAACAGGAACATTTTGTGCAACCACACACACTTTTGCGCCGATTGAATCACCCTCTTTTTTAAGCTTTCTCAGTAAACTATCAAGCGCTTCAAGTTTGCTTTCATCAGCACAAAAAAACGGATTTTGTTCAACTTGTTGCCAGTCTTTAAGCTCACACTCAATATCACCCATTTGCGCTAAATAGCCTCGAATTTGTATACCAAGTTTTTCGTATAGGTACTTTTTAGCAATAGCACCAGCAGCAACTCGCATAGCAGTTTCACGAGCAGAAGCACGACCGCCGCCACGGTAATCACGGATACCATATTTTTTTTGGTAGGTGAAATCAGCATGACTTGGTCTAAAAATATCTTTTATTTGACTATAATCTTGTGAACGCTGATCGGTATTTTCAATTAATAAACCAATACTGGTACCGGTTGTGATGCCTTGAAAAACACCAGACAAAATTTTCACCTGATCAGGCTCGCGTCGCTGAGTAGTGTAACGGGAGGTGCCCGGCCGGCGACGATCAAGATCGTGTTGCATATCCGCTTCGGTTAAGCTAAGACCAGGAGGCACGCCGTCAACTATGCAGCCTAATGCAGTACCATGCGACTCACCAAAAGTCGTCACTTTAAATAATTTTCCGATTGAGTTTCCTGACATAATATTTTTATTCCGATTAGAGAAAAACTTATTTAAAAATAGTGATGATATTTAATCAGCTCTTCACGTGTTATGGAAAAAACACCCAGTCCTCCACGTTCAAATTCAATCCAATTAAACGGTACATCGGGATATTGTTGTTGTAAACTGACCCAACTATTACCAACTTCACAAACTAACACGCCGTTTGGTGCTAAATAATTAACAGCATCACGTAATATTCTTTTTGCTAAATCCAAACCATCATCACCAGCTTCAAGCGCGAGTTTAGGCTCATACTCAAACTCTTCCGGCAGATCATTCATATCTTCATCATCCACATAAGGTGGGTTTGACACAATAAGATCGTATTGTTTAGTTGGAATATCGTTAAACAGATCGGACAAAATAGGCGTGACTTGAAACATCATTTGATGCAAATCAATATTGGTTTGGGCAACATCGAGTGCCTCTAAAGAGATATCTGTTATATCAACATGTGCTTGTGGAAAAGCATACGCACAAGCAATACCGATACAACCACTTCCGGTGCATAAGTCTAAAATATTTTGTGGCTGAGTTGTTAATAGGGTTTCAAATCGATTATCGATTAACTCGCCAATTGGCGATCTGGGTATTAATACTCGCTCATCGATATAAAAACTATGTCCGCAAAACCAAGCTTGATTGATCAAATAAGGCGTAGGTACCCGATCATTAATTCGTTTATTGACTAAATCAATGAGCTGAAGTTTTTCGTCATTAGTGAGATTAGCTGCGTAAAATTCAGGAGGAATAAATAATGATAAGCCTAAAGTAGATAAAATAAGTTGCTTCGCTTCATCAATAGGGTTATCTGTTCCATGCCCTAAATAGATATCTGACAGGCTAAATTGCGAAGTAGTCCAGCGAATAAAATCCTGAACAGTACGTAAGTTTTCCATATTGGCTCCGAATGATCAAGGAGAGGAAGGGTTTACTGGTTACTCGAGCTTATTTACCACAGAGGCTTTACCAAAGAAACGTCGAAAGTTCCAACTGGTAATTAAGTTTAAACCAGTGGTGCGCATCCTTCTGTGATTAAATCAATATAATGGCGGTGAGGAAGGGATTCGAACCCTTGATACGTTGCCGTATACACACTTTCCAGGCGTGCTCCTTCAACCACTCGGACACCTCACCTTAATTTAAGAGCCTGCATTTTGTAGCAGGCTGCATACTATAATGATCTCAGCACAATTAATCAAGTATTTTAATTCATACAAACAATCACGCCAAATGCGGCAATAATTGATAGAATAAGTACTGTCGCAATTAAACCGTATTTTAAATCTGTATTCATATTCTCTCTCCAATTAATTTCTTAATTCTAATTTATTCACTTTCAATTGGTCCATCAAGTGGCAGAAAACCCCTTAATGACTTATTTTCCTCTATTTCAGGATAGTTAGGCGCCAAATCAAGAAGCATTTCTACAGCTTCATCTAAAAAAGGATCGGGCTTTTTATAATCCTTAGGTAAATCACTTAATTTAGCAATCGGCTTGAGACCTTCACGACTTAATCGCTCATTCATGCGTTTCAAATCACGATCTTCATCTCTTTTTTGCTCGGTTTCCCGTTCTTTTCTATTTAAGGAAACGATATATTGACGATCTTTTTTATCATTCAATCGTTTAATGTCTTCCTCGATATAGATAAACTCAGGATTCTTTTTAATGCGAGCAATATGCTTCGATTTTAATTCCGGCAACAATGGTTTAATATTGGCAACCGTTAAATAATCTGCTGACGCAATTTTATCCCATGGCAATGCATTATCTAAATAACGCTCACCTGTTTCATCAATATATTTTGATTGAGTCATTTCAATATCGGGATCAACCCCTTTTAGTTGGGTACTTCCGCCATTGATACGATAGAATTTTTGTACTGTGTACTGAGCGCCACCTAACTCTGGCCAATCCGGATGTAATCGAGCATCAGCCGGATAGGAGATATTACGAGAAGTCTGTACTGTACCTTTTCCGTAAGTGGTTTCACCAACGATTAAGGCTCGCCCATAATCTTGCATTGCTGCTGAAAAGATCTCAGAAGCCGATGCACTATAACGGTTGATCATCACAACAATTGGTTTACTAAAGCCAATGCCTCGATTTTTGTCATCATAGGTCGTCACTTTTTGCAAATTGTCGCGAACTTGAACAACTGGCCCGGTGTCGATAAATAGACCGGTTAATTCAATAACTTCGGCTAATGAACCGCCACCGTCATCACGTAAATCAATCACTAGTCCTTGAAGATTTTCTTGATTGGCAGTGATGAGTAATGATTCAACCTTTTTGGTTAAACCAATGTAGAAACTTGGTATTTCAAGCACACCAACTTTACCGCGTTCATTATTAATGATCTTTAATTTAGCTTCACGATCTTCAAAATGAATTTTATCACGAGTGATCTCAACAACTTTAGGTTTACCATTATTGTCTGCCGGTAAAATTTCTAATTTAACCACAGTGCCCTTAGGACCACGAATTTTATCTACAATGTCATCTAAACGCCAACCAACGACATCTTCGATAGGCGAATTACTTTGACCAACGCCAATAATTTTATCACCGACAGCGAGTGATTTGCTTTTTTCAGCTGGACCACCGGATACAAATGACATAATCTCAGTATAATCATCTTTTTGACCCAATGTCGCCCCTATTCCTTCAAGAGATAAGCTCATATCAGAGTCAAAATCACGCTTTTTACGTGGCGCTAAATAACTGGTGTGGGGATCAATTTCTCGAGCAAAGGCATTCATAAAGACTTGAAAGCCATCTTCATTATTCGATTGGATGATTGTTTTTATAACACGATTATATCGTTTGGTTAATGCTTCACGGATTTGCTCTTCATTTTTTCCGGTCAACGCCAAATTAAGCTCATCGTATTTGACACGTTTGTTCCAATATTCATCAAGCTCGCTTTCGGTTTTCGGCCAGGCTAAATCTTCACGTTTAAAGTTGATTTCATCTTTAGCAGAAAAGTCCATAGGACGTTTTAATACATCAAGCGCATACTTATAGCGGTTGTAGCGTTTTTGTAATGAAAGATTATAAATATCATAAGCTGTTTTTAGATCGCCATTGATTAGCTCTTCACCTAACAACTCTTGTCTGCTTCGAAAACTATCAATATCACTTTGTAAAAATATCGCTTTATTGCTATCTAATAGCTTAAAATAGCGATCAAAGATTTGTGCTGAAAAAGCACCATTGAGTGCAAAATCACGATAATGTGATTGTGTAAAAAAGTTCGTCACACGTTTTGCGACAATTTGATGTATATCATCTTGTTTTAAAACCGGAACTTTTTCATAAACTGGCGATGTTGCCTGAACATTTGGACTTACAACAGATAAAATAAAGCTTAGACTAATAATACCTTTCAATAACTTATTCATTCAAATTCTCTACTTAGTAATGATATGTTCTGGTTTAACAGTTAACTCCATACCAGACCCAACTTTAACTTTGATATGTTCTTTCTCTAACTTAATAATCTGCCCTTTTACAGGTTTGTTACCCAAAGATAATTTAACAAAATCACCGATTTTTAGAGTTCTCGGTTTTTTGACAGGTGCTTTAGATGACTTACGTTTCTCTTTAGCTCGAGCTTTCGCTTTATCTTTGCTCTCTTTTAACTGTTGCTGCGCATGTTCCATCTGTTCTTTGGTGATAATGTCATTATTGTTTCCGTCCAAATCAACACGATATTCACCTTCTTTAATACAGTATAAATAACGCCAGCTCATGGTATAAGCACGCAAAGCTACACGTAATTTGGTTTTGCTTAAAAGTTCATTGCTATCAATTTGAGAAAGGATATCTTGGAAAATTCCAATCTTTAATGGTTTGGCTTCCCCTTCAATTGTAAAACAATTTGGAAACTGTTGGGCTAAATAAGCAATAATCTCTTTACTATTTGTTAATTGAAACTGATTTTCCATTAGTAATTCCATAGCATCTAAATTTCAGTGACGTTAAAGTATATATCAGCTTATACAATAACACTAACTATCTTTTTTGTGTTTGTTAATAAATGACATAAAATCTTTAATACCATTGCGCATTAACCACGCAGTAACAATTGCTTGCTCATCAGTAGATAATTGTTCAAAAGCCGTGATCCAAAGTTGTAAGGGTTCAATCGGTGAAACTAAATATGAGGCACTTACCTCTTCAATAGATAACGCTTTTTTAACCTCAACAGAAAAACTACTAATATGGTATTCCAGTGCTTTACCACGTACTCCAGCTCGTTTACGGGCAGTCCACTTTTCAGCTCTTGCTTTTCGATTGATACCTTGTATCGTTGACGGCATCCCTGCAATGCTTAATAGCTCTTTCGATGAGAACCACTCTTTCATTTTAATAATCCTACATTTAAGAAACAAGAAAAAAGTTATAGAAATTAAATAAACTTTGATACAATATTAAGAAACAAATTTTTACTGTAACTAAAGTTAAATTATAAACTTACTGGTTTTAATAACAGGAAAGAATAACATAGATATTAAAGGTTATAAACTAAGAAGGAATAAAAAAATGGAAATTAACTCGAAGGACTGGCATAAAGCAGATATTATCGCTGCATTGAAAAAGAATGGCACAACACTTGCAGCACTATCACGCCAATCAGGATTAAGCTCATCGACATTAAGTAATACGTTAGTTAGGCCATGGACAAAAGGTGAAAAAATTATAGCGGATGCTTTGAATGTTAAACCTTCAGAAATTTGGCCAAGTCGTTATATTAATCCATCTACCCAAAAACCGATCAAGCGTGTATTAAGAAAAAAAAATAATTTAAAAAAGATTCACAACTAAAATAACAAACAGATTTATCAACTCAATATCAACATATGGAAACATAGAGAAATTAATATCAATGTTTCCATATTTCGCCAATTCACCTTCACTGTCCCAAATCGATCTTATTTTAGAACGATACTTTTAACGCTATCTTGAACGATATCAAACATATGCTATTATCATTGGCTTCAATCAAGACTAATTTATTATGTAAGGGCTGTAACACAATGAAAAAAGTATCCAAAATTCTTATCGTTTTATGTTCACTTGTTGCATTATCTGCTTGTACTCAGAAAAATTTTTCTGAGCAAGGAACGCCATTGAGCCAACAAAAAGTCAATAAAATTATTGAGGGCTCGACTACTGAAATTCAATTATTGTCGCTTTTTGGTGAGCCAACAACCAAAGTAGCGCTTAAAAACAATGAAACCCAGTATACCTATGTGTATAGCAAAAAAAGTTCAACCAGTCACCCTATTATTGGCGAAACACAGTACGATATTTTAGAAGGAAAACTTGATGTTATCACCTCAAATGGTATGGTAATTTGGTTTAATTATAATGAGAATATTAAACAGAAAAAATGGTAATCGGCTTTTAACCTCAATTTGCTAGCACATAACTAAATTGTGCTGGCAACATATCTGACCCAATTCATTTAGCTCATAACGTTTTCAAACGCCTATACTTTATCCGTCTATCGTTTAAACAATCAGACAACACTGGACAAAATTACACTTTCAGTTATACTCGTTTGCGAAATTAACCAGACAATCGCTGCTTTGTTGTTGTCCTTTGTAAAAGGGAGACAAACAGAGGGGAGGAAAGTCCGGGCTCCATAGGGCAGAGTGCCAGGTAACGCCTGGGGGGTGTTGGCGAGAGCGAACATTCACGACTAGTGCAACAGAGAGTATACCGCCGATGGCTTATTATATAAGATCAGGTAAGGGTGAAAGGGTGTGGTAAGAGCACACCGCGCAACTGGTAACAGTTGTGGCACGGTAAACTCCACTCGGAGCAAGGTCAAATAGGGATTCATTGGCGCGGCCCGCGTTGAATCCGGGTAGACTGCTTGAGCTAATGCGTGAGTATTAGCCTAGAGGAATGATTGTCCACGACAGAACCCGGCTTATCGGTTAATTTCACCTTTTACTTTTTGCTCGCCTCGTTTGCTATACTCTTAGCTTTCTTTTTGTTATTTAACCAGCGCTTAACTGCCAGTGCGATAGAGAAGATAAGGCCAATAACTAATAAAAACACCGGTATTAACATCAGTAAAGACATAATTTGTTTTTCATAGGCTTTAAATACTGGCGATAGACCAAATAAATAACCTAAGGTAACAATCAAAAATATCCATAAAGTTGCACTAATCCAATTATAGATATGGAACTTTTTGCTATGTAAACCCGATAGACCCGCCATCATAGGTAAGATTGTACGAACAAAAGCGATAAAGCGACCAATAAATAGCGCTTGTAAACCATATTTATGGAATAGTACTTCTGATTTTTTGTGGTATTTTTCCGGTATATGTGCCATCCAATTTTGTACAACTTTAGTATTACCTAGCCACAAACCTTGAATATAACCCAGCCAGG
The DNA here is from genome assembly GCF_026536305.1 of Gilliamella sp. B3892. NCBI lineage: Bacteria > Pseudomonadati > Pseudomonadota > Gammaproteobacteria > Orbales > Orbaceae > Gilliamella > Gilliamella sp. B3892. Next base: position 336,392 of record NZ_JAFNOK010000001.1, on the reverse strand, counting down.
TACCTAATGCCGCTCCGGCAATCAAAATCAAGTTAATTAATCCAAAGTGAAAGACATTTTGACTAATTAATACACCGGTCAAGAATAATAAACTGTCACCCGGTAAAAACGCAGCCGGTAATACCCCATTTTCTAATAAAATGATGATAAATAGCATGCCATATAATATCCATAACACATTTGGATTTGAAAGCGTTGCTATATCCATGTTAACAAATGCTTGATAAAGAGTAATGATTGTATCCATCTATTTTAAATTCTCATTATGTTAAGTTATTAGCGGTTAACAGTACCACCGACGGTTAAATTATCGACTTTTAAAGTGGGTTGCCCAACACCAACCGGTACGCTTTGCCCGGCTTTACCACAAACACCGACACCTGAATCTAATTGCAAATCATTGCCGACCATTGAAATTTGTTGCATGGTTTCAATTCCGGAACCAATCAGCGTTGCCCCTTTTACCGGAGTGGTTATTTTTCCTTTTTCAATCAAATAGGCTTCGGAAGTTGAAAAGACAAACTTACCAGATGTAATATCCACTTGTCCACCAGCAAAATTAGGCGCATAAAGCCCGTAATCAACACTACTGATGATTTCATCAAAAGTCGAATCGCCCGGCAGCATATAAGTATTAGTCATTCTTGGCATAGGTAAACAAGCATAACTTTCCCGGCGTCCATTACCTGTTGAATGTGCATTCATTAATTTGGCATTGAGTTTATCAAATAAGTAACCTTTTAAAATGCCGTTTTCAATTAACACTGTTTTTTGGCTTTGTGTGCCTTCGTCATCTATCGAAAGCGAACCACGACGATGATCAATCGTCCCATCATCAACAATGGTGCAGAGTGTTGAAGTGACTTGTTCACCAATTTTGCCGGAAAATACTGACGTATTTTTTCGGTTAAAGTCCCCTTCCAGTCCATGCCCTACTGCTTCGTGTAACAATACGCCTGGCCAGCCTGCACCTAACACAACAGGCATAGCGCCAGCCGGCGCATCTTTAGCTGACAAAGCCACTAACGCTTGGCGAACAGCTTCGCGGGTATAACTATCGACATAGCTATCACCTGTCTGAGGGTTTTTCGTCAGAAAATAGTCATAACCAAAGCGCCCACCGCCACCACTTGAGCCATGCTCACGTTTACCAGCTTGCTCAACAATTACAGAAACAGATAATCGCACTAATGGTCTGATATCAGCACACAATGTACCGTCGGTTGCGGCAATTAAGATATCTTCATAACTACCGGTCAAACTAGCCGAAACTTCAATAACTCTAGGATCAATTGAGCGTGCTAGTTGATCAACTTGTCTCAATATTGCTACTTTCTGTTCTTGAGAAAACGAGTTGATCGGGTTAATGGATTGATACTTTGCGACAATGTCAGCAGATTTAAATGGCGTAACAGCAACAGGGGTTTGTTGTTTAGTTATTGAGTTTGCCGCTGAGACACTTTGTTCTAAACGATCTAAAGTGAGCTGATCGGTATAAGCAAATCCTGTTTTTTCACCAACAATAGCGCGAACACCCACACCTTGATCCCGATGAAAAGAAGCACTTTTAATAATACGATCTTCGAGCGACCAACTTTCGTAATAGCCGGATAAAAAGTATAAATCACCAAAATCAATTTGCCTTGCACTTAACATATCAAGTAAATGCATAAGATCTTTCTGGCTTAGGTTATTAGGATTGAGTAACCTTTCACTCACTTGGTTGACTATCATAAATTCCTTAATTTCTATATTGCCTACAATTTATACTGTTATCCGAAGATTTCGTACATTTTTTACTAAAACGTATAGTATTTCTGAAACTTCTTGTCAAAAAATTACATCAACACTACATCATATTGCTCTTGAATATAGAGCGGCTCAACTTTAACTTCGACACGTTTGCCAACGAAAACTTCAACCTCAGCAAGCGCATGCGACTCATCATTGGTTAATGCGTTAGCCACTGCTGCTGATGCATAGACCAAAAAGTATTCGGAGCGGTGCGCTTTGTATATACGAACTATTTCACGTAAAATTTCGTTACAAATAGTTTCAACCGATTTCACAATCCCGCGCCCTTTACACGCCGGACACTGTTCACACAGAATATGCCCAATGCTCTCTCGGGTACGTTTTCGGGTCATTTCAACCAATCCTAATGCTGAAAACGAGTTAACCGTTGTTCTGGCACGGTCTTTAGCTAAAAAGTCTTGTAAAGATTGCAATACTCGTTCTCGGTGGATGGCTTCTTGCATATCAATAAAATCGATAATGATAATACCACCTAAGTTACGTAAACGTAACTGTCTGGCAATGGCAATCGTTGCTTCAATGTTGGTATTGAAGATCGTTTCTTCTAAATTTCGATGACCAACAAATGCACCGGTATTAATATCAATTGTTGTCATCGCTTCGGTTTGATCAATAATCAAATAACCGCCCGATTTCAATTTAACTTTACGATCAAGGGCTCGCTGAATCTCGTTTTCCGTGTCATAAAGATCGAAAATTGGAATATTGCCGCGATAGTGCGAGAGTTTATCAGTAACTTCGGGCATAAATTCTTGGGTGAATTCAAGTAATAGATCATAAGTTTGCTTTGAATCCACTAAAATTCGTTCAATCGGATCACCAACAAAATCACGCAATACCCGCTGGGACAGGGCTAATTCGCCATAAACTAGGTTTTTACTGGTTGGGCGAGCCATGCGTTCTTGAATTTTTTTCCATAAGCGTTTTAAAAAGTTGGCGTCTTGTTCAAGCTCATGAGCATGTGCACCTTCAGCAGCCGTTCTGACAATGAATCCACCGTCATCTGTCACATACTGCTCAACGATTTTTTTAAGCCTCTCTCGCTCTTCTTCACTTTCAATACGTTGCGAAGTTGCTACATGGGCAGAATTTGGTCCCGGCATAAGAACTAAATAGCGGGAAGGCAAGGTAATATCGGTTGTCAACCTTGCGCCTTTGGTACCTAATGGATCTTTGACTACTTGTACCATTAAGTCTTGACCTTGACGCACCAGCTCTGAAATATCTTTCACCTGAAACTGTTCTTGTTCAGTATCTGATACACATTCAGTATGCGGCATGATATCTGAGGCATGTAAAAAAGCCGCTTTTTCTAAGCCAATATCAACAAATGCAGCTTGCATTCCCGGTAAAATACGAATCACTTTACCTTTGTAAATATTACCGACGATCCCTCGTCTTGATTCACGATCAACGTGGATCTCTTGTAATACGCCATCTTCGATGTAAGCAACACGAGTCTCCGACGGCGTGACATTCATCAATAGTTCAACAGACATAAAGATTCCTTTTAATTGATATTAAAGCTCCGTTCTATGAGTCGTAACATTAAATAAACAAATATCCATAATGCTCCATCAACACAACTAGAGAGTAAAATCAAAGGCGAAATCGTTATAGTGTGATAAATGACAACTTGGAATAAAAATATCAATAAATTATAACATAGCGATACGCCAAATATCACAATCGACTGTTGCCATAGTGCTAAATTGCGTATCAATTGAAACCTAAACATTAATAAATAAGCGATAATTGAAAAAATAAAAGCATGCACACCCAGTATTGAGCCGGAACAAAGATCCATAATGGCACCCAAAACAAAAGCCGTCCCCATACCAATTCGATGCGTAACCATAATGAGCCAATAAGCTAATACAAGTATCAATAAATGTGGTTTAAACATGTCATAAGCTGGTGGCCATGGGATGATTTGCAGACACAAACCAATAAATAACGTTATCCAAATTATGACTATTTTATTATGACCCCTCATGTGTTGCTCCTTGATCTCCCCATAATAATAGTAGATAACGTAAACGTTTTATATCAGCTGTAGGCGTTGCAGAGATAATGGGGGTTGAATCACTAATATCAAGCTTAACTGAACTGACCACCGCCACCGGATAACCTTCTGGGAAGCGCCCATCTAAACCGGAAGTCACTAAAACATCTCCCACCTTAATATCGACATTGTTAGGTAAAAAATCGAGGGTTAAATCATTACTACACCCATTTCCTACTGCAACCATTGAAATATCATTTCTTAATACCTGTACTGGTATTGCGTGTTGATAGTCACAAACTAAAATAGCCCGACTGGTGTTTTGTGCAGTCTCATAGATTTGACCCACAATGCCCTTTTCATCAACTACCGGTTGCCCAACATAAACACCGTTATCTTTACCTTTATTGATAACGACTTGATACACGTAAGGATCGGTATCAGTCAATAATACTTGTGCCGCCATTTTATGTTCATCATGGCGTAACGGGGAATCAAGCAAGCCTCTTAACCGATCATTTTCATGTTTCAAATGCTCCAATAATAGGAGTTCGCTTTTTTGTTGCATTAATGTTTGGTGCAATTTTTCGTTTTCATTAACCAATGTGTCACGTGTTTTGGACATTTCATATAGCAGATCAAACGATGATTTAGGCGCATTTGAAATATAATAAAGTGGTGAAATTAACGTATCTAAATAATAACGAATCTGTTTGAAAGGTCGATAATTTGAATCTACTACAATTAGCGTTAAGGCTAACGCAAGTGAAATAAATAACTGTACACTAAGAGGTGAACGTTTAGAAAAAAGTAATTTCATTGTCCGGTATTTACCTGTTATATACTCAAGATCTAATTATTTTAAGATATGACTCCGCCGACAAAGTCGGCGGAAAATAAATGAGATGTCTAAACTTCTAATCATATTGATCAACAAACAGATTAACAATAAATTATCAGTTAATCTTCACTAAACAGATCGCCACCATGCATATCAACCATATCTAAGGCTTTACCACCACCTCGAGCTACGCATGTTAGTGGATCTTCAGCAACAACAACATGAATACCTGTCTCTGCTGATAATAATTTATCAATATTACGTAATAGCGCACCACCACCAGTTAACACCATTCCGTGTTCAGAAATATCTGATGCAAGCTCTGGTGGACATTGTTCTAAAGCAACTTTAACTGCGCTTACAATGCCACTTAATGGCTCTTGTAGTGCTTCTAAAATCTCGTTAGAGTTTAAGGTAAAGCTGCGTGGTACACCTTCGGCAAGGTTACGTCCACGAACTTCAATCTCAAGGACTTCATCACCAGGATAAGCACTACCAATAAAATGTTTGATTTTTTCAGCAGTTGCTTCACCAATAAGTGCACCATAATTACGGCGAACATAATTGATAATCGCCTCATCAAAACGGTCACCACCAATACGAGCAGAGGCAGAATAAACCACACCGTTTAATGAAATAACCGCAACTTCAGTCGTACCACCACCGATATCAACCACCATTGAACCGGTAGGCGCAGAAACCGGTAAATCCGCACCAATAGCGGCAGCCATTGGCTCTTCAATCAAATACACTTCACGCGCACCGGCACCTAATGCCGATTCACGAATCGCACGGCGTTCAACTTGGGTAGCACCAACAGGTACACAAACAAGCACTCGTGGGCTTGGTCTTAAAAAACTGTGACTATGGACTTGACGAATAAAATATTGCAACATTCTTTCGGTCACTGAAAAGTCTGCAATCACACCATCTTTCATCGGTCTAATTGCAGCAATATTCCCCGGAGTACGACCTAGCATCTGTTTCGCAGCATGTCCAACAGCAGCGACACTTTTTGGCGTCCCAGTACGATCCTGACGAATAGCAACAACTGAGGGTTCGTTTAGTACAATACCTTGCCCTTTAACATAAATAAGGGTATTTGCTGTACCTAAATCGATCGATAAATCATTTGAAAACAAGCCGCGAACTTTTTTGAACATAATAAAAACTCTTCCTAGAATTAATCTTGTTAAAGTGTATGTATTAGAATATTGAGAAGGAAACCATAAAATGAAAATAAAATAATCGCCATTTCATGTCGCTAAATAATAGCTTATTTAGCACGTTAAGACCATAGTCCGCCTCAACAATTATTAAGTGTGACTATTGTATATCAAATATAAAATAATACCTAGAAAATAGTATATCAAGTGATCGTAAAAGAGATATATAATGACAAAAGTTCTTTTACAGTGTATCCTTCCGCGTTAATGTTGAGTTACTGCCTTATTATCATTAAAAGACTTCTTTTAAGATTCTAAGGATGCATTAAAATAATTGTTACTTATTATCAAATAAATACGGTGTAATTCATGGATATACGCAAAATCAAAAAATTAATTGAACTTGTTGAACAGTCAGGTATTTCTGAACTTGAAATTTCTGAAGGTGAAGAATCAGTTCGAATTAGTCGTTCTGTGCCTACTACAAGCTATTCTGCGCCAGTACAAAATATTCAAATTCCACAACCTGCGCCAGTTGTTGTTACTCCAACAGTTCAAGCCGAAGTGGTAAGCGACACAAATAGTGTTGAAATCAGCGGCACAACAATTAAATCGCCAATGGTTGGAACGTTTTATCGTACACCAAGCCCAGAATCAAAGGCTTTTGTAGAAGTTGGTCAGACAGTAAATGTTGGTGATGTGCTTTGCATTGTAGAGGCAATGAAAATGATGAACCAAATTGAATCAGAAAAAGCAGGCACAATTAAAGCTATTTTAGTCGAAAATGGTCAACCAGTTGAATTTGATCAACCGCTATTCATCATTGAATAATCTGAATTTATTTATTAACTTATACGATTAAGAGATTGAATATGCTTGATAAAATTCTTATTGCTAACCGCGGAGAAATCGCTCTTCGCATTTTAAGAGCATGTAAAGAACTTGGAATTAAAACTGTCGCTGTTCACTCTTCGGCAGATAAAGACTTAAAACATGTGTTACTTGCAGACGAAACAGTCTGTATTGGTCCTGCCGCTTCAGCCAAAAGCTATCTTAATATCCCGGCGTTAATTTCTGCTGCCGAAGTAACAGGTGCAGCAGCTATTCATCCGGGATATGGTTTTTTATCAGAAAATGCTGATTTTGCTGAACAAGTTGAACGTTCAGGCTTTATTTTTATTGGACCAAAACCGGATACTATCCGCCTAATGGGCGATAAAGTATCGGCTATTGAAGCGATGAAAAAAGCAGGTGTACCTTGCGTACCCGGCTCGGATGGTCCATTAAGCAGCAACATCGAAACCAATAAAGAGATCGCCAAAAAAATTGGCTACCCGGTGATTATCAAAGCATCCGGTGGCGGTGGCGGTCGTGGCATGCGTATTGTTCGGGAAGAGAAAGATCTTGAGCAATCAATTAAAATGACTAAGCTTGAAGCAAAAACCGCTTTCAATAATGACATGGTTTATATGGAAAAGTTCCTTGAAAACCCTCGTCATATTGAAATTCAAGTGTTATCAGACGGTCAAGGCAATGCTGTTTATTTAGGTGAGCGTGATTGTTCAATGCAAAGACGCCATCAAAAAGTCGTTGAAGAAGCACCAGCCGTTGGTATTACGCCAAAAATGCGTAAATTTATCGGTGAACGTTGCGTCAATGCTTGTATTGAAATTGGTTATCGTGGAGCAGGTACATTTGAGTTTCTATTTGAAAATGGTGAGTTCTATTTTATCGAAATGAATACCCGTATTCAGGTTGAACATCCTGTTACTGAAATGGTTACCGGTGTTGATCTTATTCGTGAACAAATTCTTATTGCGGCAGGTCAACCACTTTCAATTAAGCAAAGTGATATTCACATTCATGGTCATGCTATTGAGTGCCGAATTAATGCCGAAGATCCAAAAACATTTATGCCTTCACCGGGTAAAATCACCCGTTTCCATGCGCCGGGAGGGTTTGGTATTCGTTGGGAATCGCATATTTATGCTGGCTACACTGTGCCACCTTATTATGACTCAATGATTGGTAAACTCATTGCTTATGGTGAAACTCGTGAAGTAGCCATAGCAAGAATGAAAAACGCTCTGGCCGAATTAGTTATCGATGGCATAAAAACAAATATTGAACTTCACATTGAAATTATGAATGATGAAGGCTTCCAAAAAGGGGGCACCAATATTCATTATTTAGAGAAGAAATTAGGTATTTACGAGTAGCAAAATAATCCCCATTTATTGGGGATTATTGTTTTATTGAAGTATTAAATTAGTATAGGTAAAACGGATGAAAAATTGGAAAACAAGCGCTGAAGAAATTTTAACAATGGGTCCTGTTGTCCCGGTCATCGTTATTGAGCGTTTAGAAGATGCTGTACCACTAGCTAAAGCATTGATAGCAGGTGGCGTGAAAGTATTGGAAGTCACTTTAAGAACAGCATGTGCACTTGATGCAATTAAAAAAATTATTGAAGAAGTACCTGAAGCGGTCGTTGGTGCCGGTACCGTAACAACAGTTGAACAATTAAAACAAGTTACTCAAGCTGGCGTTAAATTTGTCATTACGCCGGGTATTACTGATTCTATCTTAAAAGAAGCGGTTGTCGGAACTGTGCCAGTTATTCCGGGTATAGCAACCATTTCTGAACTATTAACAGCGCAAGAATATGGGTTAACCGCATTAAAATTCTTCCCTGCCGAAATTAATGGCGGCGTTGCAGCACTAAAAGCTTTTGCTGGCCCATGTGGTTATATGAAATTTTGCCCTACTGGTGGGGTGAATCCAAAAAATTACCGTGACTATTTAGCACTTGATAATGTGCTTTGTGTTGGTGGGACTTGGTTTATTCCAACTGATGCTATTGCTCAAGGTGATTTTGCCAAAATTACGCAACTGGCGAAAGAAGCCGTCGCTGGCGCTAAATAATCATCAATCCGCCGATGACTCATCGGCGGTTTTCCACTTTTAATTGAGTGACTAACTTCTTAACCCTTTACCCTTTTCAATCAGCCGCCAAACCATGGCATATAGCACAATGACAAAAAGAAAAAGCATTGAAAAAGTAATCAATAACGATACATCGCTAACGCCCAAAAAACCGTAGCGAAAGCCATTAATCATATAAACAATTGGGTTAAGTTTAGAGACCCATTGCCAAAAAGTTGGTAGCATCGTAATTGAGTAAAAAACGCCACCGAGATAAGTTAACGGCGTTAAAACGAAAGTCGGAATAATACTAATATCATCAAAAGTCTTAGCATACACGGCATTTAATAAGCCAGCCAGTGAAAATAATATCGAAGTAAGCAACAAGGTAAAAATAACAAAAAGCCATGAATAGACTTGATAACTAACAAAAAAGAGTGAAACGATTGTCACTAAAACGCCAGTTAAAATACCTCGCATTACTCCCCCACCCACATAGCCACAAATAATGATATGAGTCGGTACGGGCGCAACCAGTAATTCTTCAATATTACGCTGAAATTTAGCACTAAAAAAGGATGAACAAACATTGGTGTAAGAGTTAGTAATAACAGACATCATTATCAACCCCGGCACGATAAACGCCATATAACTAAAGCCGCCCATGTCACCAACACGAGAACCAATTAAGTTACCAAAAATAATAAAATACAGTGACATGGTGATAACTGGTGGAATCAATGTTTGGATCCAGATCCGCAAAAATCGCGTTACTTCTTTACGCCAAATACTTTTTAAGGCGATCCAATATAAACTATTCATCCATGTCTCCTTTTTGTTTATTATCATTATGTAATAGATCAACAAATAGCTCTTCTAAACGGTTAGCTTTATTACGCACACTGATCACTTTAATATTTTGTTGATTCAATTGTTCAAATAATTGATTTAATCCATGTTGCTTATCAACTTTCACCTCTAACATACCGGATTCGACATCATGATAACTATAACCTTGTAACTGGATTGGGTTAGAAGTTGGCACATAATCAATGATAATCGTCTCTGATTGGCTTTTGGCTAACAGATCACGCATTGAAGAGTTAGCAATTAATTGACCATGTTGAATAATACCAATATGCCGACATAACATTTCGGCCTCTTCTAAATAGTGAGTGGTTAAGATTATCGTGATTCCCTGACGATTAATTTCTCGCAAAAAATCCCACATAGAACGTCTTAACTCAATGTCTACCCCAGCAGTCGGCTCATCAAGAATTAACAATTTAGGTTCATGCACCAACGCTCGTGCAATCATTAATCGTCTTTTCATACCACCGGATAACATACAAGCCCGGCTATGGCGTTTATCCCATAAATCCAAAATTCGCAAATATTTTTCCGCTCGCTCTAACGCTAGTTTACGGGGTAAGCCATAATATCCACCTTGATTTGTCACAATTTGTAACACTTCTTCAAACTGATTAAAATTGAACTCTTGCGGAACAAGCCCTAATTGTCTTTTAGCATTAACAACATCGGTATCTAAGTCATAACCAAAGATTTTAACTTGCCCCGATGTTTTGGTCACTAACGAGCTGATAATACCGATTGTTGTTGATTTACCGGCACCATTTGGCCCAAGTAACGCATAAAAATCCCCAGCCTCAACGGTCAAATTAATACCTTTTAACGCTTCTACACCCGTTTTATAGATTTTTTTGAGTGCAATTAACTCAAGTGCAGGAATTGATGACATGAAATATCCTAAGTAAATAAATGACTGATTAAGTGATATGATATCATGTTTAGCCAATCGACAATATTGGTAATATAATGAGCGGTTGTAAAGATAACTTTTAATACCAGTGGAATGTAAATTAGATCCTTCGCTATTATAGCCTTTATCGGGTTTAACTTTATGGGGTTAAAATAGTTTAGGTGTTTTTATTAAGGAATAACTATTATGATTAAAATTGGGTTAGTTTCGGTATCTGATAGAGCATCAAATGGCATTTATCAAGACGAAGGTATTCCATCTTTAATATCATGGTTACAATTGGCATTAAAAACGCCTTTTGCAACCGAAAGCCGAGTTATTCCGGACGAACAACCAATTATTGAGCAAACACTATGTGAACTGGTCGATAATTTGCATTGTGATCTCATTTTTACAACTGGTGGTACCGGCCCTGCTTTACGTGATCTCACGCCGGATGCAACTTTAGCAATTGCTGATCGGGTCATGCCAGGATTTGGTGAACAGATGCGACAAATCAGTTTGCACTTTGTGCCTACCGCTATTTTATCAAGACAAGTTGGGGTTATCCGTAAAAAATGCCTAATTTTAAATCTACCCGGTAGACCAAAATCAATCCAAGAAACCTTAGAAGGGGTAAAAGATAGTGAAGGAAATACGCTTGTTCATGGAATCTTTGCCAGTGTGCCCTATTGTATTGATCTGTTAGAAGGCCCCTATATAGAAACCCATGAACATATTGTTAAAGCATTTCGTCCGAAACATGCAATAAAGTCTAACCTTTAATCTTATGCAAATTTCATGCATAATTATCACCATTACTTAGCAGTTTGAATTGCATCATATCGATATTAGGTATTTTAAATTGCATAAAAAATGCATAAAATTCTAAAGGCAAGCTTAGCTTTAAAGAAAATATATGCTTTTATTTGGTATTCACACAGGGTGAAAAAATAAATATCAAGGAACAGTATGAAACAAAAAGATCTGACTAAAGCCTTTAAAGAGATGCTTTTACAAGAAAAATTCAGTTCACAAATTGAAATTGTACAAGCATTACAAGAACTGGGATTTGAAAATATTAATCAATCTAAAGTATCCCGAATGTTAAGCAAATTTGGGGCGGTGAGAACACGTAATGCAAAAGCGGAAATGGTTTACTGTTTGCCGGCTGAAATGAGTGTACCAACCACCAGTAGCCCGTTAAAAAATTTAGTGATTGATATTGATTACAACAGTTCAATGGTGGTGATTCGAACCAGCCCGGGGGCTGCGCAACTTATTGCCCGACTGCTGGACTCAATTGGTAAATCAGAAGGGATTTTAGGTTCGATTGCCGGCGATGATACCATTTTTAGTACCCCTACCAAAGAATGCAGCGTAAAAAAACTGTATCAAACTATTATCGAACTGTTTGAACGAACGTTATAACGCAATCAATCTAAAAGGGTTAAAATTAGATAATTTTTAATGTTTAACCTATTGACACATTTGATTAAATCGTTAATTCTATATAACACTGATTTTGTAACCTATGTTACAAAAACGAAGAGGCGCATTACTCAGGTAGATCATTTTAGGGACTGGAACTGCTAACAAATGATTAAGGGGATGTAATGCCGAGGTTTGGTAACGTTCCAGAAAGTTATCAAATCGACTGCAAGGGCTGAATCCCTTGGGTTGTCACCTTAACAGGTGGAGCGCTTCGCGGTGTGTATTTGTTTAACGGTAAATAGAACATACCCCGCTCTATCTCTGTTAAAAATAATAAAATTTTTAATATGAGGAATCCATGGAAACATCATTTGTAATAGCTAAATTCGGTGGAACAAGTGTTGCAAACTATAGCGCAATGGTAAATAGCGCAAATATTGTTATCGCCAATCCCAGTGTTAGGGTTGTTGTATTATCGGCATCAGCAGGTATCACAAATTTACTGGTCGCACTCTCTGAAGGTCGTGATGCAGAAGTTAGAGCGCAACATATCGCAAAAATCCAATCTATTCAGTACGAAATTTTAGAACAACTACCGGAAAATCCTTCATTACGAGCTGAAATAGATCAAATTATCACAAATATTGCTTCATTATCTGAAGCAGCCAGTTTAGCCACTTCGCCGGCATTAACTGATGAGCTAGTCAGTCATGGCGAAATAATGTCATCTAAACTATTTGTCGAAATATTAAAACAAAAACAAAAAAATGCCTTATGGTTTGATGTACGTAAAGTGATGCGTACCGATGACAAGTTTGGTAAAGCCGTACCAAAAATTGAAGAGATTAAACAGCTATGCTGTGCGCATTTAAAATCATTAAATAGTAACAATGTTATTGTAACACAGGGCTTTATCGGTAGTGAAAGCACAGGTAAAACCACAACTTTAGGTCGAGGCGGTAGCGATTATACCGCGGCATTACTTGGCGAAGCATTAAATGCGACACAAATTGATATTTGGACAGATGTAGCGGGAATTTATACAACTGATCCACGGATCACTGACGGCGCTAAACGGATTGACGAAATCTCATTTGCTGAAGCGGCCGAAATGGCAACCTTTGGTGCAAAAGTTTTACACCCAGCCACATTAGTTCCGGCCGTTAGAAGTAATATTCCGGTATTTGTCGGATCGAGCAAAGCGCCACAAGACGGTGGCACCATTGTGTATAATACCCATAGCATCAAATCCGAGCTGCCGTCTTTTAGAGCGTTAGCGCTTCGCCGTAGGCAGACATTGCTTACATTAACTAGCTTAAATATGTTACATGCTCAAGGCTTTTTAGCTAATGTATTTACAATTTTGGCCAAACATAATATTTCAGTGGATTTAGTCACAACTTCTGAAGTGAGCATTGCCTTAACTATCGATACGACCGGCACCAATACCAATGGCAATAGTTTATTAACCAAAGCACTGTTTGATGAACTCTCAACCCTGTGTCATGTCGATGTTGAAGAAGATTTAGCTTTAATTGCCATTATTGGTAACAATTTAACAACAACCAAAGGCATCGCAAAAGAGGTATTTGGTGCTTTAGATGATTTTGTTATCAGACTATGCTGTTATGGTGCAAGTACGCATAATCTATGTTTGTTAGCTAAAAGCCATGATGCAGAAAACATTGTAAAAATTCTTCATAAAACAATTTTTGAATAATCACACAGAGGCGAATGCCTCTTGTGCGCATTTAAACACTTTTAAACGCTAGCGCTAAATAAATTGCCTTATAAAAAATCTGGCATCTTGTCAAAAATAAAGGTAGACTTAGCGCTATATGCAGCTATGCATATTGTTGTATGTCTAACTTAAAATGATTGTTAGTTTAATCATTCGATAAAATCATTATCTTCTTATTTGTTATTTTTCAAATGTCATAAATAGTTTATAGCTAAGTATTTTACGTTTTAGTAAATCGGTTACATCTATTACAGTCAATACTATCACTATCATCTGTTAATTTTTTAAAAACTTTGCAAGTAAAATAAATTTAAACTTAATCAAACAAAGGAAATCATTATGGGTATTTTGAGTTGGATTATTTTAGGATTAATCGCCGGTTGGATTGCCAAGTTTTTTATGCCATTAGGTCGTGTAGGTGTAATTAAAACCATGTTACTTGGTATTGCTGGTGCGTTAGTAGGTGGTTACATCAGTACTTTTTTCCATTGGGGAAGTGGTGTAACCGGGTTTAACTTTCCAAGTCTGTTAGTTTCTGTATTAGGCGCTATTTTACTTATCTATCTTTATCGCCTTATTAAGTAACTTTCCAAAAGGTGGGCAAGTGCTCACCTTTTTTAACTTCTCTCCTAACCTCACCACTTTTAAAATCAGCCCTAAGCTTTATCGATCTTGATGAATGCCTAGGTTAAAATCTTTAAGCTTAAAGGTTATAATAAATCATTCCGCCCTATCTTAATTTTTGCTATATTAACAGGCAAAGTTTAATTGAAAATACTGTAGAACATAATGCTAAAAATATTCAATACATTAACCAGAGAAAAAGAACCCTTTCAATCAATCACGCCAAATAAAATTGGTCTTTATGTTTGTGGTGTCACCATTTATGACCTATGTCACATTGGTCACGGTCGCACTTTTGTGGCGTTTGATGTTGTCACCCGTTACTTACGCTTTTTAGGTTATGATTTAACTTATGTTCGTAATATTACCGATGTTGACGATAAAATCATCAAAAGAGCACTTGAAAACGGTGAAACTTGTGAAGAGTTAACCGAACGAATGTTACAAGAGATGTATGCAGATTTTGATGCACTGAATATTAAACGCCCGGACGTTGAGCCTAGAGCCACCCGCCACATGCCGCAAATTATTGCGCTGGTAGAAGAGTTAATTAAAAAAGACCATGCTTATATCGCCGATAATGGCGATGTGATGTTTTCGGTCGATAGCGATCCGAATTACGGTATTTTATCTCGCCAAAATTTAGAACAACTTCAAGCCGGAGCCCGTGTTGATGTGGTCGATGTGAAACGCAATCCAATGGACTTTGTACTATGGAAAATGTCAAAACCGAATGAGCCAAGTTGGGATTCACCATGGGGCAAAGGTCGACCGGGCTGGCATATTGAGTGTTCGGCAATGAATAGCTATCAATTAGGTCACCATTTTGATATTCATGGTGGTGGGTCGGATCTTATGTTCCCACATCACGAAAACGAAATTGCCCAATCAACTTGCGCCCATAATGGACAATATGTCAATTATTGGATGCATTCGGGTATGGTGATGATTGATCAGGAGAAAATGTCTAAATCACTGAATAATTTTTTCACTATTCGTGATGTATTAAAACATTATGATGCTGAAACAGTGCGTTACTTTTTACTTTCGGGTCACTATCGTAGTCAACTCAATTATAGTGAAGAAAACCTAAAACAGGCTAGAGTAGCGCTTGAGCGTTTATATACAGCACTGCGTGACACTGATCCTAATCATCCGCACACTACGCCTGACAGCAATTATTATCGCCAATTCTGTCAAGCAATGAATGATGATTTTAATACGCCGGAAGCCTATTCCACACTCTTTGATCTGGCGCGAGAAATCAATAAAGCAAAAGCAGAAAATGATATGGCACAAGCCAATGAGTTAGCTGCCGAATTGCGTTATTTATCGTCAGTGCTAGGGCTATTAGAGCAAGATCCGGTTAAATTTTTACAGGGCGAACACCAAGATGACGTTGACAGTGAATTAATTGAATCTTTAATTAAACAACGTAATGAAGCAAGAGCAAGTAAAAACTGGGCGCTAGCTGACCAAGCTCGTGATCAACTGAGTGCAATGAATATTGTGCTTGAAGATAGCGCCAATGGCACCACGTGGCGTAAAAAGAGCTAAATAAATCGTTAATCATCAAAAAAGGCATCGCTACAACGATGCCTTTTTTAGTCTTTATCCCAATTTTTTATCTATTGAGGTTAAAATACCGCGTAAAATATTCAACTCTTGTTGCTCGATACGTGCACGGGTAAATAACCGACGTAATCTTCCCATAATTTGACCGGGATGATTGGAATTAATAAAGCCAGTTTTAAGTAACGTTTGCTCTAGATGCTGATAAAAACGTTCAATATCTTCATCTTTTGGGAAGGTGATAGCATCATCATTTTCAACTGGATTAGATAAATCCGTTGGCAAATTTAACAGCGACATTCGAATCTCATAACACAGCACCTGCACCGACATTGCCAAATTTAACGAACTATAATCAGGATTAGCTGGGATACCGACATGATAATGACATTTTTGCAGTTCATCATTGGTTAGCCCGACCCGTTCACGCCCAAAAACTAACGCAACTTTCGCCGTTGCGGCTTCCTGGATAATTTTATCACCGCACTCTTTAGGGGTTAAGTTTGGCCACTGTAAACTGCGTGGTCTTGCACTGGTGCCAATAACCAAATGACAATCGGCGATCGCCTGTTCCAGCGAGGATAAAATCTGTGCATTTTTAATAATATCACTCGCCCCTGCGGCTAATGAAATCGATTGCGAATCGGGTTTGATAACTGGGTTAACTAAACAAAGATTCGTTAATCCCATAGTTTTCATTGCTCTAGCCACTGACCCCATATTCCCGGTATGGGACGTTTCAACCAAAACAATTTTTATATTATCTAAATAACTCACAGCTTCCTCATTAAACTTTTGTGTTACATTTATCTTATAACTTAATGATAAACAGTATATCGTAAAAATGTATCTAAATGCAGTTTCAATGTCAGTTAGCCAACAAATACAGACATCAGATTATTTTAGACAAAGCGCACAAAAATTAAGCTCATTACAAATAAATTATTGACGAAACAAAAATAATTTGCCAATGTATTTATGGAAACACTCAATTGTGTTAGCTTTTTTTGTTAGTAAACATAATGGAGGTCATATATGACTTTAAGCATTACCAGTAAACAAATGGATATTACACCAGCCATCCGTAGCTATCTTGAAGATAAGTTTTCGAAATTAGACAAATGGAGAGCTCTGCTGATTAATCCACATTTTATTTTATCTAAAGAGCCTGACGGATTTATTGTTGATGCCACCATTGCCACCAAAGGAAGCCCATTAGTTGCCTCAGCTAAACACATTGATATGTATGCCGCAATCAATGATCTTGTGGCAAAACTGGAAAGACAGCTCAACAAAATACAACATAAAGGCGAGTCAAGACGAGCGTTTGACAGTATTAAAGGGACAGTAACTGAAGAAATTTAATAATTAATTTACGTTATTCATCTAATAAAAAAGGCACATTAATGGTGCCTTTATTTTTTTGCTTGCTATAATATTGTTCAAATTTTTTAAAAAAATATAATTGAAATGACTGTAAATCCTTTGTTGCCCTTACGTAATAAAATTAACCAACTAGATAGTAAAATACTAGAAATCCTCGCTGAGCGACGTGAAGTTTCAACTCAAATCATTGAAGCTAAAATAGAAGCTAACATACCTGTGCGTGATTTGGAGCGAGAGCGTTCACTAATAAAATCATTAATTGAGCAAGGTAAAAGTTATCATCTTGACGATATTTTTATTAAGCGGTTATATCAAATAATTTTTGAAGACTCAGTACTTTTACAACAAAAAATTCTGCAAGAAAAACTTAATTTGGGCACGATTACAACGGCTAAAGTAGCATTTTTAGGTCCGATAGGCTCATACTCGCATTCTGCAGCAAGACGCTATGCAAGCGCTCACCTTGAAAAAATGATCGAATCGAGCTGTAAAACATTCAAAGATGTTTTTGAACAGATCGAAAAAGAGGTTGTCGACTACGGTATTTTACCAATAGAGAACTCAAGTTCAGGCTCGATTAATGAAGTTTACGATCTATTGCAAAAAACCAATTTACACATTATAGGTGAGCTGTCACTACCGATTGATCACTGTGTGCTTGCCATTGCAGACGCCAAACTAGACCAAATCGATACGATCTATAGTCACCCGCAACCATTCCAGCAGTGCAGTAATTTTTTAGAGCGCTACCCTCATTGGAAGATTGTTTACTGTGATAGCACTTCATCAGCGATCGAAACCGTGGCTAAACTCAATAAGCCAAATATTGCCGCAATGGGCAACAAAGATGGCGGCGAACTTTATGGGCTACAAGTACTGGATCATGATTTTGCCAATCAAAAACAGAACATTACTCGCTTCATAGTCTTGTCTCGAAAACCGATTGATGTTTCATATCAAATCCCGGCTAAAACCACGATATTAATGAAAACAGGTCAACAAGCAGGTGCATTAGTTGATGCTTTATCGGTGCTACGTAACCATAATATAGTGATGACAAAACTCGAATCTCGACCAATACACGGCACCCCGTGGGAAGAGATGTTTTACATTGATTTGCAAGGTAATATCCATTCAGATGAAATGCAAACTGCGCTTAAAGAATTAGCGTCTATTACTTTGTATAGTAAAGTATTAGGTTGTTATCCAAGTGATTCCATTACAGCAGTAATGTAAATTTATCAATATGCAAAAATTTTCAACTGCCGTACTTAATTGGTATGAACAGTACGGCAGAAAAACACTACCATGGCAGATCGAAAAAAGCCCTTATCACGTTTGGTTGTCCGAAGTTATGTTACAGCAAACACAAGTGGCAACAGTTATTCCCTATTTTAAACGTTTTATCGAGCATTTTCCTCAGATCACAGATTTAGCGCACGCCCCTATCGATGATGTATTACATCTTTGGACTGGCCTGGGCTACTATGCCCGTGCACGCAATTTACACAAAGCTGCGCAAGTAGTCAGTGAGAAATTCCATGGACAGTTTCCCACTCAATTTGATGATGTGGTTGCCTTACCGGGCGTTGGTCGATCGACAGCTGGAGCTATCTTGTCACTGTCACAAAATCAACACTATGCCATTTTAGACGGAAATGTTAAACGAGTATTAACCCGTTATTTTGCGATCGAAGGTTGGCCCGGCAATAAAGCGGTAGAAAACAAGCTATGGCAACTGAGTGAGCAAGTCACACCCAAACAAGATGTGGCAAAGTTCAATCAAGCCATGATGGATATTGGTGCAATGGTGTGTACTCGCTCAAAACCTAAATGCAGTTTATGCCCATTACACCGTGATTGTATCGCTTACCAAACCGATAGTTGGCAACAATATCCAACTAAAAAACCCAAAACAACCATACCTGAAAAATCAGCCTATTTTTTAATGCTTGAAAATAATCATGCCATTTGGCTGGAAAAAAGACCGCCTTCGGGAATTTGGGGAGGGCTGTACTGTTTACCCCAATTTGCAACAGAACAAGCATTAGTCGATTGGCTTGTGGCACGAGGTATCACAACCACCCCGTTAAAACAGTTGGTGGCATTTCGGCACACCTTTAGCCATTTTCATCTCGACATTATCCCTATTTACGGCAAGATAACCAATATAACCTCATGTTTTGATGACGGCGCCGGCTATTGGTACAATCTTAAGGCTGAAAATAGTAAAATAGGTTTAGCAACGCCGATTTATAATTTATTACAACAAGCAAGGTAATAAAAACCGGTATATATCGATTATTTATTTTCTATAACATTGCTCATCATTTTAGATATTTAGATTTATGAACAGCACACATTCTCAAGGCTTATCTTTCTGGCTAGTTTTTCTAATGGCTTTTGCAATTGGCGTGACTATCGCCAGTAACTATTATGCGCAACCCTTATTACACTCAATCACCCATGATCTGCATATCGCTGTTGAACACGCCGGCTCAATTATTATGACCGCACAACTCAGTTATGCTGTTGGTTTACTGTTTATTACGCCGCTAGGCGATATGATAGAGCGTAAGCGGTTAATCCTAATTTTAATGCTGCTATCCACCTGCGGATTAGTCATCAGCGCCTCATCGCAAAATTTATGGATGCTTATTGTCGGAACGGCTATGACCGGACTATTTTCGACCGTTGCACAAGTATTGATTCCCTTTGCCGCCACCTTAGCCAAACCTGAGCACCGTGGCAAAATTGTTGGCACATTAATGAGTGGTATGCTACTTGGCATTTTATTAGGTCGAACTTTTGCCGGTGCCATTTCAACCATTGCTGATTGGCACTATGTTTATTGGATTGCAACCGGCATTATGCTTATTGTTACTTTCCTGCTTTGGTTATCTCTGCCTCGCTATTGTAATCATATCAGTATCAATTATCTGCAACTGCTATTATCAATTGGTGCGCTATACAGACAAGAGCCAGTGTTAAAAATACGCTCTTTACTTGCCATAACCTCATTTGCACTATTTTCACTACTATGGACACCGCTAGCCTTTTTATTAACCGATGCGCCTTACCACTATTCAGATTTTATTATTGGGTTATTTGGATTAGCCGGTGCAGCAGGTGCTTTAGGCTCACCCATAGTCGGTAAATTATCTGATAAAGGAAAAGGCAAAACCGCAACCACTATCGGATTAGCGCTTTTGTTAGCTTCATGGCTACCACTCTCATTGGCACAATATTCGATTATTGCTTTGATATTAGGTGTCATTTTATTAGACTTTGCGGTACAAGTGACGCACGTATCAAATATGAGCGCAATCTACCAAATCAGACCCGAAGCCAGAAGTCGAATCAATACCGGATATATGGTGAGTTACTTTACCGGAGGCATGCTGGGATCGGTTGGCTCAACTTATCTTTTTAGTCATTATGGTTGGATCGCCATTGTTATAGCCGGCACTATTTTAGGCATTTTAGGACTCATTATTTGGTATTTTTATACTAAAACATATACAATTTCTGAAACTTCTTGACAAGGATTAACCAATGCGGGCTGATTGATTTCTCTTTTGCCGATCAAAATATAGGCGTTTAGCTGTTTAAAATAGCAAAACTCAGTGTACTATATCGATAGCAAGATTAAATAAGTTTTAGACAAAAAGATTAGAGAAGGAGTCAAAAATGGCTAAAATATCGTATCTTAATACTCCATTTACTATCAAAAATATATCATTAAAAAACCGCATTGTCATGCCACCAATGTGCCAATATCAAGCAACCGACGGCCTACCTAATGATTGGCACTACGTCCACTACGTCTCCCGAGCTGTTGGCGGTGTAGGATTAATCATTGTTGAAATGACCAATGTTGCGCCTAATGGGCGAATCTCGCCTTACTGCCTCGGTTTATGGAATGATGAGCAGCGTGATCAATTTAAACGGATTGTCGATGCGGTGCATGCACAAAATGGTAAAATTGCGATACAAATTGCCCATGCAGGTCGTAAAGCGCTGGGGACTGATGATGTTGTTTCATGCTCAGCGGTGCGCTATGACGGCGCCAACGAAGCGCATAAACAGTGGGAATATCAAATGCCAAGAGAGCTTTCAAAGGATGAAATTATCGACATTATCGAAAAATTCAAACAGTCAACCAAACGCGCAGTTGAAGCTGGCTTTGATGCAATCGAAATCCACGGCGCTCACGGTTATTTGATTCATCAATTTAGCTCACCAAAAACCAACTTAAGAACCGATGAATATGGTCAAGACAAATTATTATTTGGTGAGCAAGTCATCAAAGCGGCCAAATCGGTGATGCCAAAAGATATGCCATTAATTATTCGCTTCTCGGCGCAGGAATATGGAAAAAATGGCTATGGTGTAGATTATGGATGCCAGATCGCCAAACGATTTTCGGAAGCCGGCGCTGATGTGCTCGATGTCAGTGGTGGTGGCGACGGACAGCTTGATCCGGCAAATACGCCAGATTTTCATGCCGGTTATCAAGTCTATTTAGCTCACGCAGTTCGACAAATCACAAATTTACCGATTATCTGCGTAGGAATGCTTGAAGATCCTTACTTAGCTGATTACGTATTAAGCACCGGCGATGCAGATCTGGTGGCAATTGGCCGGGGATTACTACGTGATCCTTATTGGCCATTACGAATCCCCGCATCACCATTTATTCCGTCATCTTATCAGGTGGCTTTTAAATAGTTTGATTTACGCCTGTAGCTTGCTAACTCTGCGGCTTAGTATTATTTAGTTATAGACTACTAAGCTTAATAGCTGGCTACAGGATGCTAATTTAGAAACGATATTAAATATGCATCGCGTATTTAATTAACTGTTTTTTCAGCGGTAAGCAGTTATCAATAGCATTCATTCCGACTGTTCTTAAAGCCTTTTTCAATAAATTATCGCCATTAAACATATCTTGAATGGTGCGCATTGCAGTTAACATAATTAACGTATCTTTACGGCGCTTGAACTGGAAAGCATTTAAATTAGCGACTAAGCCAATATCTTGCTGGGCATCTTGCAATTGTTTAATGGTGGAAACTAATAACGCAGAATCTTGAAAACCTAAATTAACGCCCTGCCCGGCTAAAGGATGAATAGTATGCGCAGCATCACCAATTAACACTAATCGATGTTTAATAAATTGCTTAGCAAACCTTGCTCTTAATGGGAAAATCATTCTTGGATTAACCAACTGACATCTTCCAACCTTATCACCGGTTAAGCGAAACAGTTCATCAGCAAACGCCGATTCTTGCATTGATTTCAATATTTCGGCATTTTCAGGTTTTGTTGACCAAACTAAACAACTTTTATTAGATTGCCACAATGGTAAAAAAGCAACAATGCCATTAGGGTAGAAAATTTGCCTTGCACACAATTGGTGTGGATATTCGGTTTCAACGGTGGTAATCAAAGCATGATGAAGATAATCCCGTTCAATTAATGAAATCTTCTCTTGTTTTCGAATCCATGAGTGCGCTCCGTCAGCTCCCACTATAAGTTTAGCTTGTATAACGCTATTATCAGCTAATGTTAATAACGCATTATCCTGCTCAAAAACGCTGGCAACAGCTTCATGGGTATAAATTGCAATATTCGGGCAAGCTTTAGCATATTGATAAAGATAGTGACACATAACATGATTTTCGATGATGTAACCCAAATTAGGATAACCATAATCACTCGCATGCGCAGATAAGTGAGCTTGACCGTTTTTTTCCCATACGCCAATTTCAATAAATTCTTGAACACGATTACTGGCATACAACTGATCCCATATACCAATTTGAGCAAAATAGCGTTGGCTTGCACCATTAATAGCTGAAGCTCGAACACCCAAATTATCGGCAACCAGATTTTGGTATTGCTCAATTTTGCTATCAACGATAGCAATAGTTAAATCATAGTGGCTAAGGGCGCAAGCGGTGGCTAAACCAACCAAACCGCCGCCAACAATAGCGATATCAAATTGTCTGTTCATAAACGGCAATATCGTTATTTATTATCAAGTTTATCATTATTACTGTTTACTTCGGTTTCATCATCATTTAATGCCTTTTTAAAGCCTTTTAATGCCGAACCTAAGTCAGTTCCTAAATTACGTAATTTTTTGGTACCAAAGATTAATACCACTACAGCAAGGAACACTAAAAGATGTGGGATACTAAATGACATAACAAAAACCTCTTATAAAGATATATCACTATTTTGCTTAAATTTAGATTAGAAAAATAGATCTTCAATGAAGTGAATGATTATACTCTTTTTAGGGCAGGATTTCAGGAATAGTTAACACAGAATAAAAAAAAGACCTGTATAAAACTATACAGGCCAACATGAAATATAAGGAATATAAGGAAAGAAAACAATGAAAAATCCTTACCCTGCTTATTATCCATTTTTTTTCGCTTAAGTCAACGTTTTTTCTTTGATGTTTGTTATATTTAATAAAAACAGCCAAAATTCAAAATAAATTATTTAAAAACATATAGTTGTAAATATTTGATTTGATGATTTATTCACCCAACATTATTTGATCAATGTCAAATAAATAGCAAAAATAGAATAAAAACCAATACGGTAACTAAAAAAGCACAGAAAAACACAATTTTATAAACGGAAAAAAATAATTCGATTTTTTTCTAAAAATACTCGGTACTTTTTATTTTTAAACGAAAAGAACACCAAAACTCACAATATAAAACGAATTAATCACAGAAATTTAAGAAAAAACAGCGTATCTTTTAATTATTAATATAATCAAATATGTAAAAGTTCTAAAATTTGCACTATAATTAACGAACGGATGAGAAAAGAAAAACGAGATAGAAGTGAGTATGATTAAAAATAACAATGTCAAAACATTTAAAGATAGATTACACAGCTCAATGCAAGGTTTATCCGTTTCTGCCTTCGCAAAAAAATGTGATATGTCAGAAACTGTCATACGTGATTATTTATCTGGTAAAACCTACCCTTCGCTTACCCGTTTAGAGGTGATTGCTGAAAAATGCAATGTATCTTTTAACTGGCTTGCAACTGGCTATAAATTTGATTTATTAGATCCTAAACATGATGAAGATGTTCACAACGAAAATATCTATCGCATTCCAGTTTATAAAAAACAGTTACCCACCAAAGAAGAGGCTCAAAGTCAGCGCTATGTGCGTGAAACACCACCAGTTATGAATTATCCGGTTCTTGAAGGTTGGGCTTCTCACCGTGGCTTAGATATTAAAAAATTAATTATCTATTGGGCTAAAGGTGATTTAATGGCACCGGATATTGAAAACAACAATGGCTTGATTATTAATACTGAACTGACCGAAATTATTGACGGCGCCATTTATTTAATCGAGTATGAAAATTTTACTCTATTAAGAAAAATACGTTTAACCCTCGGAAAGTGGATTTTAATTTGTAATAACGATCAATATCCAACAATTGAAGTACCTAAAGCGCTTTTTGAAAAATATCATATCGTTGGTCGTGTGGTACAAATAATTAAAGACGTATATTAATAGAATAATTAGCAATCTATCGCCTTTGAATATATAATCAATTAAAGAGGAAAAATTAAACATTTTTCCTCGCTTAGCCATTAATTTTTCTTAATTTCAGTAATGATAGGTGTGTACTCAATTGATTTTTTTATTTAATTCATAATATTCATTAGTGCAAAAGTAAATTAGAAAAATATCTGCACTTTTCTCACGTTTTTATTTTATTGATGCTCTCATCAATATCTAACCTTTTTACTCATTAGGTCTTATATGTATCGATTTTTTGAAAAATTGGTGTCACCTTATCCAAAAGATGAACCGCAACCGACAGCTAACAGCTTTTTTAGTTTTATTTGGCAATCGACTAAAGGTATACGCTTTTTTATGCTGCTATTAATTATACTTAGCGGTTTAAGTGGCGCATTTGAAGCCTTTTTATTTGCCGTTCTGGGTAAAGTTGTTGACTGGTTATCTGAAATTGATCCAAGCCAATTTTGGCAACAAGAAAAAGCAACCTTGATATTAATTAGCTTAATCATTTTAGCCAGTACCGTCATAGTTGCATTACAAACCATTATTAAACATCAATCTTTAGCCGGTAACTTTCCGATGAGAATGCGCTGGAAGTTACACCGCTTAGTCCTTAACCAAAGTATGCGCTTTTTTCAGGATGAATTTGCCGGACGAATATCGGCAAAAGTGATGCAAACAGCGCTTGCAGTTAGGGATACCTGCTTTTTAGTTGCAGATATATTTGTCTACGTGCTGATCTCATTTATCACCATGGCCGCTATCATCGGTCAATTAGATCCGTGGCTATTGCTACCATTTTTAGTTTGGTGTGTGCTTTATGGTATTTCGATGTATTACTTTATTCCACGCTTAAGCAAAGTTGCCAGTATGCAAGCTGATGCACGCTCAACGATGACCGGGCGAGTAACTGATGCTTATACTAACATTATGACAGTAAAATTATTTTCTCACGCCGGCAATGAAGCCAAATACGCTCAAGAGTCAATGGATGAATTTCTCGTCACTGTCAATAAACAGATGCGACTGGTTAGCAGTTTTGAAATCGTCAACCATTTACTCTCAGTATTATTAATACTTGGCACAACAGGCGTGGCGCTTTGGCTTTGGACAAATCAAATTGTCGGCATTGGCGCAATCGCCATTACCACAGCCGTTGCACTGCGATTAAATGGCTTTTCACACTGGATCATGTGGGAAATGGCTTCACTATTTGAAAATATTGGCGTAGTGAAAGACGGCATTAACACCTTTTCAGCAGCGAAAACAGTGGTGGATGAGCCTAATGCCAAAGCACTTAAAGTCACTGAAGGTAAAATTGAATTTAAAGATATCTACTTTGCGTATGATAGCAAAGTTCAAAACTCCATTATTGATGATCTTAATTTGACAATCAGGTCCGGTGAAAAAATTGGCTTAGTCGGTCGTTCAGGTGCCGGTAAATCAACACTGATTAACTTATTGTTGCGTTTTTACGATCTACAAAAGGGACAAATTACCATTGACGGGCAAGATATCGCTTCGGTCACTCAAGAGAGCTTACGCTCACAAATTGGTATGGTTACCCAAGATACGTCATTGCTGCACCGCTCAGTGAGAGAAAATTTGCTATATGGCAATAATCAAGCCAGCGAAGAAGAGATGATCATCGCCGCTAAAAAAGCCCATGCCGATGACTTTATTCAAACCTTAGTCGATGCGAATGGCAGAACCGGTTATGATGCCTTTGTTGGAGAACGGGGGATCAAATTATCCGGTGGACAACGACAACGAATTGCCATAGCTCGGGTGATCTTAAAAAATGCGCCGATCTTACTGCTTGATGAAGCAACCAGTGCATTAGATTCAGAAATTGAACAAGCCATTCAAGAATCTCTATACACATTAATGGAAGGTAAAACCGTGATTGCCATTGCTCATCGATTATCGACAATTGCGGCAATGGATAGATTGGTTGTACTTGATCAAGGTAAGATTATTGAACAAGGTACACATCAACAATTGCTCGATAAAAACGGACTTTATGCGCAACTTTGGAAACATCAAAGTGGTGGATTTTTAGCAGACAACATTTAATCATCTGCTTGACAAGAAGTTTCAGAAAACATATACGTTTTAGTAAAAAACAACTATGTTTTCTGAGTTTTTCGATAAGATTACTTGATAAAGTTTTTATAAAAATCTGATTCAAACTTCATAATCGCACCATTTTTTGGCTCACCTTTAGTATCAGCTTGATAGCCGGTTAGCAGTTGCACAAAAGCGACATATTTACCGTCTGATTTTTTAATAAATCCAGCTAAATTATAGCTCCCTTGTATATAACCGGTTTTAGCCATAATCGCCTCTTTGAAAGGTGACTGGTTAAAACTTTTACGATTTTGCAATGTGCCGTCAACGCCGGCAATCGGTAGTTTTTCAATCAAACCTAAGCTACTATTTTTCGCTAAAGTATATTGCAACACTTCCATTAATTTATCAGCGCTTACCAAATTGAGGCGTGATAAGCCTGAACCGTCGGCAAGAACCAGATTTTCCAGATCAATACCCGCTTTTTTGTGTAAGATTTGTTTCACCGCATCACCACCATTACGCCAAGTACCCGGCACATTATAGTAATGAGCGCCTAATGTTCTAAAAATAGTATCAGCATATAAGTTATTAGACTTTTTAAGCATCACGGTTAACAGTTCAGATAGCGGCGCTGATTGGCTTGAAGCTAATAAGGTAAGTTTTGCATTACTCTTTTGGTTTCTTTCAATGATTTGCCCGCTGTAGCTTATTTTTTGCTTTTGAAGCTCGCTTTTTAAAACAGCGCTAAAGTAATCAACTGGATCGATGACAGCAAACTTTAACGCGGTTTTATCAGAGCTTGAAGCAATACATCCTTTTAAATGATAGCGATTTTTATCAGCATATTTTACGTCAAGCTCACAATATTTATCTTGTAAATCTTTACTTTTTGCCGCAATGGTTTTAACTTCACTTGTCACAATAACCGGAATACCTGACGATACCGAAACCGAAGCTGTCGCACCGACTTTATTTGGCGTGACAGTTGCATAAAAACAGTTATCATCGATTATCGCCGCTGAAGGCGGTGCATTAAAGCAAGCGGTTAAATTGTTCCACGACCAACCTTCTGCTTTATCGTGACTGGTAAAGATTGATGTGTCTAAAATCACTTTCCCTGAAATTTTTTCAATTCCCTTTTGACGTAATTGCCCAATCATTGCTTTCAATCTTTCTCGGTTAAACGTTGGATCACCACTTAATTGCACAATCAGATCGCCGTTAAGTTGCTTATTGCTAATACTGCCGCTCGTTTGCATTTTAGTCACAAAACGATAATCGTTGCCTAATTCAAGTACAGCAGCTAAAGCGGTTATCACTTTTTGGGTGCTTGCCGGTTGCTTAAATTGGTCGCTTTTATATTTTGCCAATGTTTTAGGTTTGCTATCCACTGTTTGCACTAAGATTGACAGATCACTTCCCTTAGGTAATGTGGAAATATACGGCTCGACTGATTGAGCCAGGCAGAGATTAGAAAAGAATAAAACCAGGAATAAAATAAAGACTTTGAAATTTGTCATTACAATATGCTCGAATAGTTTATTAAATGAAACAATGGAATAGGGACAATAAATATATCTTTTTTTGATATGCCTATCAATATATACTCAACCACTTTTAAAATTATATTTAATTAAATATTATCCGTTACCTTAACGTGCTAAATTATTACAAAAAAGAATTCAAAATTAGGTGATAAAACTATGATTCAACACTCATTAGGGTTTCCAATAGAAACGGTTGTTATATTTATTGTGCTTGCCTTAACTGCCATCATTATTGATTTATATGCTCACCATAAAGACAAACCGATCAGCTTAAGCAATGCGATTTTATGGTCACTATTTTGGGTAGCGGTTGCTTTCGTGTTTGCGCTTTATTTATATCTTCATCATGGCGGTGAAGTGGCAAGTCTATTTATCACAGGCTATGTACTTGAAAAAGCCCTTTCGGTGGATAATCTTTTTGTTATCATGGCGCTTTTTTCATGGTTTACTGTGCCAAATAATTATCGCCACCGTTTGCTTTACTGGGGGGTGATTGGTGCAATTATCTTCCGTGCTATTTTGGTTATAATCGGTACCGGTTTATTATCATTAGGGCCATGGATGGAAATTGTGTTTTCTGTCATTGTCGCTTTCACGGGCTTTATGATGCTGAAAAATCAAGGCAATGATGAACAGATAAAAGATTACTCCAACCATTTTGCTTATCGCATTGCCAAACGCCTGTTCCCTGCTTTTCCTAAAATTGTTGGGCATCACTTTTTTTTAACACGCGAGCAAGTCAAGGTTGAACTGGCAAAACCTGAAAATAGTCAATTAAAAGATAAACTGCCGAAAAGCCGTTTTTATGCAACGCCTCTATTTCTCTGTATTGTGGTTATCGAACTGAGCGATGTCATGTTTGCCTTTGATTCGGTACCTGCCGTTATAGCCGTTAGCCAAGAACCTTTAATTGTGTACAGTGCCATGATATTTGCTATTTTAGGGCTTAGAACGATGTATTTTGTTCTCGAAGCAATGCAGCAATATTTAGTGCATTTGGGTAAAGCGGTTGTCTGTCTACTGTTTTTTATTGCAATTAAATTAGCGCTAAATGCCAGCAATCATCTTTTCGGATATGGTATAGATATTAGCCCAACTGTCAGCCTTTATGTTGTATTGGCAATATTAGCCATGGGTATTGTTGCAAGCTTTATCTTTCCACAAAAAACACATAAAAAACAGATAAATGATAATTGATAACTTATTGAAGGCTATCGGCAGCTAAGCTGCCGATACAAAAGATGCTTATTGACGTTTCAATGAACGAATAAAGTAACTTACCCCAAGAATAACAAACCAAATAGGGGTTGCAATTAGCGCATGGCGAGTATCAGCTTCTAACGTCAGTAACACAATAACAAATGCAAAAAATGCCAGACAGATAAGACACATCAAAATCCCACCGGGCATCTTAAACGATGACTGTTGATGCAAATCGGCTTTTTTGCGGCGATAAGCAATATAAGAAATAAGAATCATCGACCAAATAAACATAAACAATATAGCTGAAATAGTGGTCACAATAGTGAACGCTTCCATTACATTCGGTACCAGATAGATAAGTACGACGCCACCTAATAAGCACATGCACGAGAATAGCAATCCATTTGCCGGTACTGAACGACGTGATAACTTACCAAAAGGCTCAGGCGCATCTTGTTTTTTAGCCAATCCAAACAGCATCCGACTAGTTGAATAAATACCACTATTTGCTGAGGAGGCGGCTGATGTGAGCACAACAAAATTGATAATACTTGCCGCAGCAGGTAGACCGATCAACGTAAATAGCTCAACAAATGGGCTTTTATTTGGTGAAATAAATGTCCACGGCGTTACGCTCATAATAATAATTAATGCAAAAACATAGAAAAAGATGATACGTGCCGGAACAGAATTGATAGCACGAGGAAGATTCTTGTTAGGATCTACGGTTTCAGCAGCAGTTGTACCAACCAATTCAATTCCAACAAATGCAAAAATGGCTATTTGGAAGCCGGCAAAAAAGCCCATAGTGCCGTGAGGAAAAAATCCACCATAATCCCAAAGATTAGAAAACGCCGCTGTCGTATTGGTCTGTTCTGAATGATAAGCGGTAATAATTAAAACCAAACCAATTGCAATCAAAGCTAAGATCGCCACAATTTTAATCATCGAGAACCAAAATTCGGTTTCGCCAAACATTTTTACTGTTAATAAATTCAAGGTTAATAATAAAATAACCGTTAACAGCATCGGGATCCAAGATTGTAATTGCGGGAACCAATGTTGAGCATAGCCAGCGATGGCAACCACATCGGCAATGCCGGTAATCACCCAGCAAAACCAGTAAGTCCAACCGGTAAAAAATCCAGCCCATGGCCCTAATAGATCATTGGCAAAATCACTGAATGATTTATATTTTAAGTTGGATAGAAGAATCTCTCCCATTGCCCGCATAACAAAAAATAGAATAAAGCCGATAATCATATAGACAAAAATAATCGATGGCCCCGCTAAGCTAATGGTCTTACCAGAACCCATAAACAAGCCGGTACCAATTGCACCACTAATTGCGATCAGCTGAATATGCCGATTAGAGAGATTACGCTTAAGATCATTGTTTGTGGATGTGATACTCATTGCTTTGATTACCTTTCGTTTTACAATTTTCGAATTTTTGGGAGTATAGGACTATAAAGTCTATGGCGCCAGATCGCAAGCTGAAATGTTATGAAAACTTTTTATGGATCAATGATAATTATTGGTAGTTTCTTATAATGGAATTGTGTAGCATAGCTAACTATGATTAATAACTGACTAAAAATAATGGCTAAGATGAAAGAAAACAACCACTATTACCGTATTTATACCGTATGTCTTTTACTTGTATTATCACTTCTGACCGGTTGCCAAAGCGGTTCAGGTAAACAAACAAAGCAGTATCAAGACGGTCAATTACCGTTAGCTTTGAACATTAGTCACCCCAAATTAGATACGCCAGTTAATATTTCCGATTATATTATTCAAGTTGAAAAAATAAAGTTAACCTCGCCTTCTTTATACCGAAAAAATGAACATATTTATAAAGCGGTTGATGCATGGATTAACCGATCATTAGGTGCACATGAATTTGATAAAATTGGGCTAAACAGTTACGAAATGGGCGGACAAGACGGCTATGGGAATGTTCATTTAACCGGCTATTACACACCGGTTATCAAAGCCCGGCACAAACCTACAGGCAGATTTAAATACCCAATCTATAAAATGCCAGCCAGCAATAGTTTTAAAGGACAATTACCTAGCCGTGAGCAGATCTATAATGGTGCTTTAAATGGCAAAGGATTAGAAATTGCCTACAGCGACTCGCTAATGGATAACTTTATTATGGAAGTGCAAGGCAGTGCTTATATTGATTTTGAAGATGGCACCCCTTTAGTATTTTTCTGTTTTGGTGGCAAAAATGGGCATGGCTACTCAAGTATTGGGCGATTACTGGTTGAACAAGGCGAAATTGATAAAGATAAGATGTCAATTCAAGCAATTAAAAATTGGGCAAAAACCAAAAATGAAAAACAGCTTAAGGCGCTATTAATTCAAAACCGATCTTTTGTGTTCTTTAAACCACAATACAACGCCGAAGTTAAAGGGGCTGCTGCTGTGCCTTTAATTGCTAATGCGTCAGTTGCATCAGATAAATCATTAATTCCAACTGGATCAGTGGTGTTAGTCGATGTACCGTTACTCGATAGCGACGGGCAATATCGTGGAAGACGTGAAGTGCGTTTAATGGTGGCATTGGATGTCGGCGGAGCGATTAAAGGACACCATTTTGATCTCTATCTAGGAATTGGCGACAAAGCAGGCAAACTTGCAGGATTTTATAACCATTATGGTCGTGCATGGGTAATAAAACCTTAAACTATCGGCATCGACGCCAATTAAAGAACCTGCTAAAATAGACCAAAAAGTAGATTTAAGGATAATTCATGAGATTATGCGATCGAGATATCGAAGCGTATTTACAAAGTGGTAAATTAAAAATTACGCCACAACCAGCTGCAAGCTGTATAAATGGTGCAACGGTTGATGTCCGCTTAGGCAATCAATTTCGTACTTTTAGGGAACATACCACCCCTTTTATCGATTTAAGTGGTCCAAAGGAGGAAGTATCCGCCGTACTAGAACGTGTAATGAGCGAAGAAGTGATATTACCGGAAGGTGATGCCTTTTATCTTCACCCCGGTGAACTTGCATTAGCGGTAACTTTAGAATCGGTGACGATCCCCGATGATTTAGTCGGTTGGCTCGACGGTCGTTCATCATTGGCAAGATTAGGATTAATGGTGCACGTCACGGCTCATCGGATCGATCCCGGTTGGCAAGGACAAATCGTATTAGAGTTTTACAATTCAGGAAAATTACCATTAGCGCTAAGACCCGGCATGACCATTGGCGCATTAAGTTTTGAAACATTAACAGGCCCCTCAGCAAGACCATACAATCGTAGAGAAGATGCAAAATATAAAGACCAACATGGCGCAGTCGCCAGTCGTATTGATAAAGACTAATACAGTTTATAACCTTACTATAGGAACATTAATATGATCAAAAAGATATTGGTTATTTTATTAATTTTAATTCTGGTTGTTGTAATCAGTATTGCTTCACTGATAGTTTTTGTTAATCCTAACAATTTCCGTGGGTTTATTTCAAACACAATAAAAGATAAAACAGGTTATGAGTTAACTATTGAAGGCGATCTGCGTTGGCATATCTGGCCTCAAGTAAGTATATTAACCGATTCGGTAAAATTGTCTGATCATGGTGCACAAAAACCTATTTTAACTGCGGATAATATGCGGTTAGATGTTGAACTCATGCCGCTTTTTTCTAAGAAATTAGAAATTAAAAACGTTTTTATTAAATCAGCAATGATCAACATTACCGATGAAAGTAAAGGCGATATGGCCAAAAATCGTGAGCAAAGCACATCGAATAATTCAACCGATCAATCATCAACAACTAATAACGAAAAAAGTGCGTCAAACTGGAAATTTGCCTTTAATAAATTTGAAGTTGCAGATAGTACAATCGCGCTCCAACGCAATGATGATTTGATAAACTTTAGAAATATCAATCTTACAGTTGAGCAATCCAACGATAAGAATATTTCAATAGATTTAACCGGGAACGTTGATAAAAATCAACAAGATTTATATTATTCCATTAACGCTAACGTGGAGATGAGCCAATTTCCACAAAAGGCAACGATTAAATTAAATCGATTTGATTACACCTATAAAGGCGTAACCAGCTCAGACCAAGTGTTTAAAGGTAATTTGAATGCAGTTATCAATTATCAAAAAGAGCCTATGCAACTGAGCAGTCAAAATATTGCTTTTTCTGTTAATGACAACCATTTTGCCGGAGCACTAATCGCAAAATTAGAGAGTAAACCTTATATCGATTTACAACTCAATTCTAACAAGCTCGATGTCGCTTCCTTTTCACAGCAAAAACAAAAATCGAAGGATAATGTAGCCGTCCAACAAACCCCTCCGGTTGTATCGCAAGTTACAAAATCCAGTAATGAGTTAGACTTTCTTAATAGTTTTAATGCCAAAGCACAACTTAATATTAAGCAACTTATCGCTGATAAGATTACACTTAATAATCTTAAAGTTGATATGGTAAATAACGACGGGATTGCAACTATTAAAGATATCGATTTCGACTTTGCCAAAGGTCATGTTTCGGCAAATGGTGTTGCTAACGGTAAACAGAAAAATACGTTGATCAAACTCAACACTAAAGCGACTAATATTGATCTCAATACCTTTTTTAATCAAATTCAAACCGCTTATGATCTTGAAGGTTCAGTCAACGCTAATGGGGTATTAGAAGCCAGCACGCTTTCAAGCGCAAAATTACTCAGCTCTTTAGCAGGTAATATTGATATTAGTGTTAACAATGCTCGGCTTAATAATCTTAATATCCAAAGCATTATCGAAAATGCCGCAGCGGCATATAATAAAGATGCAATCACGCCAGAAAATCAGAAAAAATATACTGAGTTTCATAACATTTCAACCAGCGCATCGATAAGCAATGGTAATATTCAACTAAATACCGTCAATGCAAATTCTGAAACACTTGATATCGTTAATGGATCGGGTCGAATTGGCATTATGGCAAAAGATTTAGATGTGAATTTAAATATCAAAATGTTAGGTGGCTGGAACAGTAAAAGCGATACGATAGCCAAGCTACAAAAAATAACAATACCATTACGCATTTATGGTCAATTTGCTAATTTACGTTATCAACTCGATATCGCCAAAGTGCTTACTGAGGTATTTAGCGATAAATTACAAGATCGTTTAGAAAAACTACGCAATAAAATTGAGAATGGTGGATCTAAAGATAAATCAAATACAAAATCAAAAGCGCTTGATATTTTAGGTGGTTTACTTAAAAAGTAACGTTTTGATAACCAAGTAAACGTTGAAGGTAATATTAAATAGACGTTTATCAGATATAAAAAAAGGTGAGTTTAACTCACCTTTTTTATGACTGACAAATCAGGTTTTATAGAATAAATTTGCTTAGATCTTCATCCGCAACAAGTTTATCTAAGTGATCACTGACGTATTTAGCATCAATGGTAATTGTTTGCCCACCAAGTTCACTGGCATCAAAAGAGACCTCTTCCATTAAACGCTCTAATACAGTATGTAATCGACGTGCCCCAATGTTTTCATTTTGTTCATTAACCTGCCATGCTGATTCAGCGATTTTCGCAATACCATCTGCAGTAAACTCAATATTAACACCTTCAGTGGCTAACAATGCTTTGTATTGCGCAGTAAGTGAGGCATTTGGCTCAGTTAAAATTCGCTCAAAGTCTTTACTGGTTAATGCTTGCAATTCTACCCGAATCGGTAAACGACCTTGCAACTCAGGAATCAGATCCGACGGGCTGGCAGTTTGGAAAGCACCGGAAGCAATAAATAAAATATGATCAGTTTTTACCGAACCATGTTTAGTTGAAACAGTACAACCCTCAACTAAAGGCAGTAAATCACGTTGTACACCTTCACGTGATACATCCGGCCCAGATGAGTTGCCACGTTTACAAACTTTGTCGATCTCATCAATAAACACAATCCCATTTTGCTCAACCGCTTCAATCGCTTCATGTTTAAGATCGTCAGGATTAACCAATTTAGCAGCTTCTTCTTCAATCAATTGCTTAAATGCATCTTTAATTTTCATTTTACGTGGTTTAGTTTTTTGTCCACCTAAATTTTGAAACATTGATTGTAATTGGTTAGTCATCTCTTCCATTCCCGGAGGCGCCATAATTTCTACGCCAATATTCACGCCGGCAACTTCAATTTCAATCTCTTTATCATCAAGCGCACCCTCACGTAATTTTTTACGGAACGCTTGTCTTGCAGTTGAATCGTTATTGTTTTCAACTTGTCCCCAACCATCTTTAGCCGGTGGCACTAAGACATCTAAAATACGATCTTCAGCTAATTCTTCAGCTCGGTTACGATTTTTTTCAATCGCATCTTGTCGAATCATTTTGACTGCTGAATCAGTTAGATCACGAATAATAGAATCAACTTCCTTACCGACATAGCCAACTTCGGTAAATTTTGTTGCTTCAACTTTTATAAATGGTGCATGGGCTAATTTTGCCAATCTTCTTGCTATTTCAGTTTTACCAACACCTGTTGGACCAATCATTAATATATTCTTTGGTGTCACTTCATGGCGTAATGCTTCATCAAGTTGCATACGGCGCCAACGATTACGCAGTGCAATAGCGACAGAGCGTTTAGCTTTATCTTGTCCAATAATATGTTGGTTTAATTCGCTTACAATTTCGCGAGGAGTCATTTCAGACATAATAGTAGTTCTCTTAAATCAGATTAATTAATAATTGAGTTCTTCAATAGTTTGGAAATTATTAGTATAAACACAAATATCACCAGCTATCGATAATGATTTTTGCACAATATCATGCGCTGAAAGTGAAGTGTTATCCAATAATGCGCGTGCTGCGGCTTGTGCATAAGGACCGCCAGAACCAATTGCGATTAAATCATCTTCCGGTTGAATAACATCACCCGTACCGGTAATAATTAATGATGCAGTTTCATCAGCAACGGCAAGTAAAGCTTCTAATTTGCGTAACATTCTATCTGTTCGCCAATCCTTCGCTAACTCAACGGCGGCTTTAGTTAAGTGCCCTTGGTGCATCTCTAATTTGCGCTCAAATAGTTCAAATAGTGTAAAAGCATCGGCAGTCCCACCAGCAAATCCTGCAATTACTTTGTTATTGTATAAACGACGAACTTTTCTGGCATTACCTTTCATGATAATACGTTCACCTAATGTTACCTGCCCATCGCCACCAATAACTACTTGCCCATTACGACGAACACTGACAATTGTTGTCATATTCTGCTCCTTCTTTTACATAAAAACTTAATTTGGAATGAATAGCGTATATATTGGGATGATTAATCGTTTTTCAACATCTGTTAATCAAGATGTTGAATTTTATTGTTTGACAAGAACTTTCAGAAATACTCTACGTTTAAGTAAAAAATCACAACTATTTAGGTTGGAAATCGATTGTCATTGTTTTTACTTGATTATATAGCGCACTGGTTGGTTTGGGGATCACGGCTAATTTTGTTGCTGTCAATGCTTCCCGACAAAGGGCATCATCTCCACCTTTAGCATTGACATTAAGAAGTAAGCCGTCAGGGGCAATTTGAATTTCTAAAATACAATTTTTACCGCTATAGAGCCCATTAGGATTATTAAAATTATTACGGATAGCAGTTTGTACTAACGATATATACTTACCTAATTCCCCGTTCGAAACCCCTCTACGATTAGGCGTTCCACTGGACGAGTTTGAAGATCCCGAAGTTAGGCCGCCTAAAAGTTGATTAAGCTCCTTATCTCTTTTAGCTTGTTCAGCTCTTGCTCTGGCCGCTTTTTCTTTGGCGGCCTTTTCTGCTGCCTCTTTAGCGGCCTTTTCTTTCGCTTCTTTTTCGGCCCTTTCTTTCGCTTCTTTTTCGGCCCTTTCTTTTGCTTCTTTTTCAGCCCTTTCTTTCGCTTCTTTTTCTGCCCTTTCTTTTGCTTCTTTTTCGGCCCTTTCTTTCGCTTCTTTTTCGGCCTTTTCTTTTGCTTCTTGAGCGATTCTTTCTGCTTCTCTGGCAGCCCTTTCTTTTGCTTCTTGAACTGCTTTTTCTGCTTCTTTGATGGCTCTTTCCGCTTCTTTGGCGGCCTCATTGGCAGCGATTTGTTCTAGCCTTTGTTTCTCAGCAAGCTCTTGACGCTCTTTTTCTAACTGTTTCAGCTGCTCTTGCTGTTCGAATTGTTTTTGCAAAAATTCGTCAGTCTGACTATTAATTTGTTCTTGTCGTTGATTATGAGCGCTTTGCTGATTAATCTGTGATTGTAATTGCCTTTGATATTGCTCATTTAAGACCGAAGGATCGACCATAATTGCATCAATAGAATTTCCATTAATGCTACCAAAGTTAGCATCGCTGTCTTGCATAAAACGGTAACCTAAAATAACAATGATAATTCCATGCAAAATAATCGATATTAAAACCGGCACACTTAATTTTGAGTTTAACTTATTAGACATCGCTGACACTTTTTATATGTTTGTGTTTATTTAAATTGGGTTAGTCATCAATCCAACAGATTTGACACCAGCAGATTGCAATAGATTCAACGCTTTGATGATCTCTTCATAAGGAACATTTTTAGCCCCGCCAACTAAAAAAACAGCTTTGTCATTAAGCGACATTTGTTGTTTAACTTCAGCAACAATCTGTTCTTCCGGTAGGTTTGATAGCCGATCTTGATCAATGATTAATGTGTAAATCCCAACACCTGACACTTCGATAATAATCGGTTTATTCTCAGTAGGTGAAACGGTTTTAGATTCAGATGCTTCCGGTAGATCAACTTCAACACTTTGGCTGATAATTGGGGCAGTTGCCATAAAAATAAGTACTAAAACTAATAATACATCCAATAGCGGAACGATATTAATTTCAGACTTAGTTGTATAACGTGAACGTCTACTCATAATTATTTCCTAACTGCCACTGCTTGGCGTTGCAAAATTGCTGAAAACTCATCGATAAAGTTAAGATAATTTTGTTCCATTCGACTAACGCTAAGTGATAATCGATTATAAGCTAAAACAGCAGGAATTGCGGCAAATAAACCGATAGCGGTGGCAATTAGCGCCTCAGCAATACCTGGTGCAACCATTTGTAACGTTGCTTGTTTTACTGCACCAAGAGAGATAAACGCATGCATAATCCCCCAAACGGTACCAAATAAACCGATATATGGGCTGATAGAACCAACAGTTCCTAAGAAAGGAATATGTAACTCTAAATTATCCAATTCTCTGTTCATTGCTAAACGCATTGAACGTGATGCGCCATCTAAAGCGGCTTCCGGCATATTAGGATTAATTTGATATAAACGAGAAAACTCTTTAAAGCCTGAATAAAAGATATGTTCTGTACCACAAATATCTTCTTTGTTTAATTTTGCTCTGTCAAATAAAACATTTAGATCATCAGCAGACCAAAAGCTATTATCAAATTGCTCTACTTGTTTTTTTGCTTTGTTTAATATTTTACTTCGCTGAAAAATAATAGCCCAAGACATTACCGAGAACAGAAGCAACAGTAACATTACACATTGTACTAATAAACCTGCTTGTAAAAATAGATCAATAATATTAAGATTTTCCACTTATATAAACTCCAAAACTAATGACTTAGGAAGCGCACATGGCTTCATTTTTGTCATGTCGACACAAGCAATAACCACATCAGCGGTGCTGATAGCCTGCTTATTTTGATTAAAAATAGTCTGCTTAAAAATAATAGACGCCTTGCGAATTAGCTCAACTTTACTGCTGATAGTTAGCATGTCATCTAAACGAGCTGGAAAGTCGTAGCTAATATCCAACTTTTTAACCACAAAAGCAATACCTTCTTGTAATAACTTTTGCTGACTGATACCGATCGCTCTTAACATTTCTGTTCTGGCGCGTTCAAAAAAAGCGAGATATCGAGCATGATAAACTACGCCCCCCGCATCAGTATCTTCATAATAGACTCTTGCATTCCAGTCGAACTGTTTCATATTTAATATTTGAACCCGTAAAATTTAGCGCTCATTATATATGAATATAAAATTTGCTGCACTATGATATAAAAATAGTTAAATGAAAACAATTATCATTTATAACTTATTCTCATCTTACCTCAGTTAAAAATTAAAAAGGTGACAAAATGCCACCTTTCAACTGATTAATGAATGTTTATTTATCGTCAGCTTCTTTTTCATTACTATTGCGTTCAACCCACAGGCCGGTTACAACAGCAAGCATACAAGCAGCAATAAGACCTACAAACCATAATACATAATACATAATTGCTCCTTAATAAAGTGAATGCTTGTTATTTTCAATATGATTTTTATCAAGTCGTCCAAACATCTTGATATAACACCAAGTGGTATAGAGCAAAATTATTGGTAAAAATATTAAAACAACAACTAACATAATATTAAGTGTTAACTGACTTGATGAAGCATCCCAAATCGTTAAACTAGCATTTGGCATGATGCTCGATGGCATGATAAACGGAAACGTTGCAATACCATAAGTAAATAACACACAAGCGATAGTTAATGCTGATAATAAAAACACTAAACCATTTTTATTTAATCCGGAGCATAAAATCGTTAATAATGGTAAAACAATACCTAAAATAGGCACGATCCATAAGATCGGATAATTCATATAGTTGGTTAACCATGAACCATCGGTCGATACGGTTTTACTTAAAGGATGAGAAGTGCCATTGTAATCAATCACACTGGTAATTTCATAACCATTGATACCAAATATTACCCATACTCCAGCTAATATAAATGCCACTATCATAATAAGGCTGGCAATTTGTGTAGCTTTACGTGCTCTTAAATAGAGCTCACCGGATGTTTTCATTTGTAACCATGCACCACCATGAGCAACAAATAGCATTAAGCTGACAATACCGGTCAAGATAGCAAATGGATTAAGTAAACCGAAGAAATTACCGTCATAAAATACTCGATAAGAGTTATCAAATCTAAACGGCACACCTTCTAATAAATTACCAAAAGCCACACCAAAAACTAATGCCGGTACAAAGCTACCAAGAAAAATAGCAATGTCCCACATGTTTCGCCACTTCGAATTTTCTAATTTACTGCGATAATCAAAACCAATTGGTCTGAAAAATAACGCACAAAGCACTAATATCATCGCAATATAAAAACCAGAAAACGAAGCCGCATATGCCATTGGCCAAGCGGCAAAAATGCCGGCACCAGCGGTGATCAACCACACTTGGTTACCGTCCCAATGGGGAGCAATAGCATTTATCATAATTCGGCGTTCAGTATCCGTTTTGCCGATAAAAGGTAATAAGATACCCACGCCCATATCAAATCCATCTGTGATAACAAAACCGATTAAAACAACACTAATCAGCACCCACCAGATGACGCGTACAATTTCGTAATCAATCATTGTGTATACTCCTATGTCCTATTCTGTTACTGATTGTGTTTTTTCATAATGATAGTTACCCGTTCCTAAAGAGCTAGGCCCTAAACGAGCAAACTTAAACATTAAGAACATTTCAGCAACTAAAAATAGCGTGTAAAGTCCACAAATAAGTACCATAGTAAATAACACTTCACCCGGTGTTAAGGATGAATTTGCCACCCCAGTTGGTAAAATATCTTGAATTGCCCATGGTTGACGACCGTATTCAGCCACAAACCAACCGCATTCACAAGCTAACCATGGTAATGGTAAAAATAGTACTAACATACGAGATAACCAACGTTTTTCGCCAATCTTGTTTTTATACGTTGTCCATAATGCCAGACCTGTTCCTAAAATCATCAGCAAGCCAAAGCCAACCATTCCTCTAAATGCCCAGAATAAAGGCCAAACAGTCGGAATTGAGTCTTCAGTAGCCGCTTTAATATGCGCTTCGGTTGCTTGCGGAATGGTTAAGTTATCACGATCGGTAAATCGCTTGACTAAGTAACCATAACCTAAGTCAGCTTTATAAGTTTCAAATGCTTTTAAAACCTCAGGATCTTGGCTACCTTGTTGGATTTTCTCCAGATTGGTATAAGCTAAAATACCATTACGAATTCTTGTTTCATTACTTGCTAAGATATCTTTTAAACCAATAACTTGCGTATCTACTGAACGCGTCGTCATTAAGCCCATTACATATGGGATCTCAATAGCAAATAAATTTTCTTTATTTTTTTGTGAAGGAAAAGCAATCACATTAAATGATGCTGGTGCGGGTTGAGTTTCCCATTCAGCTTCAATTGCAGCTAGTTTTGCTGGCTGAACGGTCGTCATTTCGTGACCGGCTTCATCGCCCATAACAGCAACAACAATTGAGGTGATAAAACCAAATGTGGCGGCCACAGCAAACGAACGCTTAGCAAATCCAACATCCCGTTTTTTCAATAAATAATAGGCGCTAATACTTAATACAAAAATAGCCCCAGTTAAGTAACCGGCTGCCACAGTATGAACGAATTTATATTGCGCAACTGAATTGGTAATGAGCTCATAAAAGTTCGCCATTTCCATACGAGAGTTGATCGGGTTGAAATCTGAACCGATTGGAAATTGCATCCAACCATTTGCAACCAAAATCCAAAGTGCAGATAAATTTGAGCCAAATGCCACACACCAAGTGACCATAAGATGTTTACCACGGCTTAATCTGTCCCAACCAAAAAAGAACAAACCAACCATAGTTGACTCTAGGAAAAATGCCATTAAACCTTCGATAGCTAATGGTGCGCCAAAAATATCCCCAACGTAGTGTGAATAATAAGACCAATTGGTACCAAACTGAAATTCCATGGTTAAACCGGTTGCCACACCAACAGCAAAGTTGATAGCAAAAAGTTTACCCCAGAATTTAGTCATATCTTTCCAGACTTGCTTACCACTAACAACGTAGACGGTTTCCATAATTGCAAGCATAAACGCTAGACCTAGCGTCAATGGTACAAAAATAAAATGATACATTGCTGTGAGTGCAAACTGAAGGCGTGATAGTTCTACGATATCTAACATAGGTGCTCCCTAATCCTTTAAATGCCCACAAAATTTATAACGTTATTTACGCTTATTGTACAACAATATTTAGAGAATAAAAATTGATAAATATCAAAAATTGATCATTTAATACGTTTTTTTACTGCTTCACCAATATCTGCTAGACTACTAACAACCGTGATACCTGCTGCTTGTAATGCTTTCGTTTTTTCTTCTGCCGTGCCTTTGTTACCCGATATAATAGCGCCTGCATGTCCCATACGTTTACCGGCAGGTGCCGATACGCCAGCAATGTATGCAACAACAGGTTTAGTAACATTGTGTTTGATATATTGCGCCGCTTCTTCTTCAGCGCTACCTCCAATCTCACCAATCATGACAATTGCTTGAGTTTTAGGGTCTTGTTCAAGTAATTTTAAAATAGAAATAAAATCACTTCCCGGGATTGGGTCTCCACCGATGCCAACGCAAACCGATTGCCCTAATCCAATATCTGTTGTTTGTTTAACTGCTTCATACGTTAACGTTCCGGAGCGAGAAACAATGCCAACTTTACCGGCTAAATGAATATGTCCCGGCATGATGCCAATTTTACACTCATCCGGAACAATAATGCCCGGGCAGTTTGGACCAATCATTGTGACATTTTTTTGAATGAGTTTTTCTTTTACCACTAGCATATCTAAAGTAGGAATGCCTTCGGTAATACAGACTATCAACTCAATACCGGCATCAAT
The DNA here is from genome assembly GCF_026536305.1 of Gilliamella sp. B3892. NCBI lineage: Bacteria > Pseudomonadati > Pseudomonadota > Gammaproteobacteria > Orbales > Orbaceae > Gilliamella > Gilliamella sp. B3892. The sequence goes on along the minus strand of NZ_JAFNOK010000001.1, from coordinate 292,996 downwards.
TGCTTCTAAAATAGAATCTTTACCAAATGCCGCAGGAACATAAATAACACTAGCAGTTGCGCCGGTCGCTAAAACGGCTTCTTTAACGGTATTAAACACTGGCAAACCTAAATGCGTGGTTCCACCTTTACCCGGTGTAACACCACCAACTAATTTTGTTCCATAAGCTAACGCTTGCTCTGAATGAAAAGTGCCTTGACTGCCGGTAAAACCCTGACAAATAACTTTGGTATCTTTATTGATTAAAATTGACATAATTATTGTTCTCCACTCTTCCTTTATTGTGCAACCGTCACGATTTTTTGTGCCGCATCGGTTAAGCTTTCTGCGGTAATAACATTTAATTTGCTATCAGCTAAAATCTCTCTGGCAAGCTGCGCATTATTACCCTCAAGCCGAACAACAACAGGAACAGTCAGACCAATTTCTTTAATTGCACTGATAATACCGTCAGCAATTAAATCACAACGAACAATACCACCAAAAATATTGACTAAAATAGCCTTCACATTTTGGTCAGATAAAATCAGTTTAAAGGCTTCAGCAACACGCTCTTTAGTGGTGCCGCCACCAACATCAAGAAAATTAGCCGGTGCACCGCCATACAGTTTGATCATGTCCATAGTCGCCATTGCCAAACCCGCACCGTTCACCATACAGCCAATATTGCCGTCAAGTGATACATAGCTAATGCCTTGCTTTGCCGCAATCGATTCACGTTCATCTTCTTGAGTCGTATCACGTAAAATGCTTAAATCGGGGTGTCTGTACATAGCATTATCATCTAAGACCACTTTAGCATCTAAACAGATTAACTGCTCACAACCAGTAATCACCAGCGGATTAACTTCGGCCAGTGAAACATCATTTTCTAAAAATAGATTAGCAAAATTGACAAAAAGTTTAGCAAATTGGTTAATAAGTTTACCGCTTAAGCCCAATTTAAAAGCCAACTCACGACCTTGAAAAGCGTTTGCGCCAGTGAGTGGATCGAGGGAGACTTTATGAATTAAATGAGGAGATTTTTCAGCAACACTTTCAATATCAACCCCGCCTTCAGTTGATGCCATAATCACAACTCGTTTGGTACTACGATCAATAACGGCACCTAAATAGAGTTCTTTCACAATTTCAGACGCTTTTTCAATTAAGATTTTATTTACCGGTTGCCCTTTTGCGGTTGTTTGATAAGTTACCAGATGTTGGCCTAACCATTTTTCAGCAAAAATTCTGATTTGGTTAAAATCTTCGGTACATATTACGCCACCGGATTTACCTCTTCCCCCGGCATGAACCTGACATTTAGCCACCCAAGCACCTTTCTGCGTTTGTGATGACAATTCAGCTAATGTATCTTGAATTTCATCAATTGAGTTACAAACGTACCCTTCAGGTACAGGTAAATTGTATTGTTTAAAAAGATGTTTGGATTGATACTCATGCAAGTTCATAAATAAATTCCGCAACTTAGATTGATATAAAATTGTAATAATTCTAATCCAAGATGAATAAATTGTGTAGTAAATAATAACTCTTGTTTATTGTAATTGAGAATTATTGCTGATAAGAAGTGACAATGATATACTCAAAAGCATATTTTCATAGCGTAATAAAAGTAAAGGTAAAAATATGGCAAAAGTTGGTATTTTTTTTGGTAGTGATACTGGCAATACAGAAAAGGTAGCTCAGCGAATTCAAGAAATATTAGGTAGTGATAACGCAGATCTTTTCGATATTGCAAAAACCACTAAAGAACATATTGAAAAATACGATTATCTATTTTTTGGCATCCCGACTTGGTACTATGGTGAGTCACAAGCTGATTGGGATGATTTTTTTCCGAGTTTAGAACAAATTGATTTTAAGGGTAAAACTGTTGCTATCTTTGGTTGTGGTGATCAAGAAGATTACGCCGAATATTTCTGTGATGCAATGGGTACTATCCGTGATGTTATTGAACCGAAAGAAGCTAAAATTGTCGGTCACTGGCCTACTGAAGGCTACAGTTTTGAAGCGTCTAAAAGTCTTGTTGATGATAACCACTTTATAGGGTTAGCTATCGATGAAGATCGTCAACCAGAATTAACTCAAGACCGTATTAATAATTGGGTAAATCAAGTTAAAACTGAAATGAATATTTAATCTATTGCAATGATTTCTTTTATTTCCTGTACATATACTTATAATGTGTCCCTTTAATTAACAAAACTGGAATGTAATATGACAAATCATGATAATGATAATAATGCTGCGTTAAAAAGCGCAGGTTTAAAGGTTACGTTACCGCGATTAAAAATTTTAGAATTATTACGTGATCCTTCATGCCAACATATCACGGTTGAAGATCTTTATAAAAAGTTACTGGATATGGGTGAAGAAATCGGGCTTGCGACCGTTTACCGTGTATTAAATCAGTTTGATGATGCCGGGATCGTAACTCGCCATAACTTCGAAGGCGGAAGAGCAGTTTTTGAGCTTGCAACACAACAACATCATGATCATTTAATTTGTCTCGATTGTGGTGAAGTATTTGAATTTCGTGATGAGATTATCAATAAAAGACAAAAAGAGATAGCTGAACAATATGGTGTTAAATTAACTTTCCACAGTTTATATCTTTATGGTCACTGTCAATCTGGTAATTGTAAAGCACACCCTGAACTTCATCAAAAAAAATAAGCCTATTTTAATAGGCTTTTTATTTATATAAATATCGTGATTTCTCTGTTAGGTTAATTAACATAATGAAACAACTTCTCAATTTTATACCGCTAGTTATCTTTTTTATTTTTTTATCGATATATGATATTTTCGTCGGCGTTCAAGCTTTGATGATCGCTTCAACGGTAAGTTTTCTTACCATACTGATGATGTATAGAAAAATTGATAAAATTGAACTTATCTCTTATTTAATGGTTATGGTTTTTGGTGGTTTTACGCTCTTTACCCGAGAGCCAAATATCATTAAGTGGAAAGTGACAATCATCAACTTTTTATTCGCATCAGCACTACTAGTTAGCCAATATTTTTTCAAAAAAAATCTATTGCAAAAAATGTTAGGTAAAGAGTTACAACTCGATAACCATATTTGGAATAGACTAAATTTATTATGGATAAGCTTTTTTGTAGTTTTCGGTATCATAAGCTTAGTAGCAACTTACTATGCGACAGATTATGTCTTCTGGATTTTTAAAGTATTTGTCTTACCCGGCGCATCATTACTCTTATCCTTAATTTCAGGTATTTACATTTATAAAAATATGAATAAAAATGCAGATAGTGAGTAAAAGTTATTAGCAGGAGTACGTACAAATGAAACAAGACGCAACCAAACCTAATGGACAACTAGTTCTAAGAACCCTTGCAATGCCTGCTGATACAAACCCTCATGGTCATATTTTCGGGGGGTGGATAATGTCGCAAATGGATCTTGCTGGCGGTATTTTAGCCAAAGAGATAGCCAAAAGAAGAGTTGTTACAGTTAATGCTAGTAGTATCACTTTTCATAAACCCGCTATGGTTGGGGATGTGGTTTGCTGTTATGCTCGTTGCCTTAAAACGGGGAAAACGTCAATTACCATCGCAATTGAAGTTTGGATAAAAAAACTGACCGATTCTGATGATGCAACGCAGCGATTTTGTATTACTGATGCAACATTCACTTATGTGTCAGTAGATAAACACAACAACCCAAAACCATTGCCTGAAATATTTCAGCATTATGACTGTAACAAAGATCCGATTAGCAAATTAAACTTGAGTCACAGTTAACAACTATGCAATTTACTTCATTTCATGCATTAATTAGCACAATGATCTTACTTGGTTATTGGTTGATAATTGTTGCGACAACATTACGTATCGTCTTTAAACGTAGACCGACGACGTATGTCGTTGCATGGATGTTAGTTATCTATATCTTACCTATTCTGGGCGTCATTCTCTATTTTGCGCTCGGTGAAGCGCATCTAGGGCAGCAACGGGTCAAACGAGCGCAAAAAATGCGCCCAACCATTGCTAACTTTATTAATAAGATTAGTGAATTGCAAGGCATTTTCACTGGCAATGTCAGTCAAGTCAGTAAACCAATTTTTCAACTTTGCAAACATCAAACCGGACTTGAAGGAATTAATGGCAATCATATAGAACTATTGAGCGATACCGATGCCATTTTTGATCGCCTTATCGAAGATATTAATCAAGCTACCTCTAATATTGAAATGGTCTTTTATATCTGGAATGAAGGTGGAAGAGCCGATGATGTTGAAGCGGCATTAATTCAAGCAACCAAACGTGGGGTAGTATGCCGTTTGATGCTCGATTCAGCCGGTAGCCGACACTTTTTTAGGACAGATGCCAGCAAAAGGATGCGTGAAGCTGGCATTATTATTGTTGAAGCTCTGAAAGTAAACCTACTAAGATTCATGTTCAGACGACTTGATTTACGTCAACACCGAAAAGTCGCCATCATTGATAATTACATCTCTTATACCGGCAGTATGAATATTGTCGATCCAAGATTCTTCAAACAAAATAAGCATGTTGGGGAATGGGTTGATGTTATGGTAAGAATGCGAGGACCTGTCACAACCTTAATGGGCGCTATTTATGCCAGTGATTGGGAACTTGAAACCGGCGATTACCTTGCTTTACCAAAAATTACCGATTTTGCCGAACCACCGGAAGAGAAAAAGCACATTATGCAGCTTATTGCTTCTGGTCCGGGTTATATGGAAAATATGATCCACCAAGTACTACTTACCGCTATCTATTCTGCACAAGAACAGATAATTTTCACAACGCCTTACTTAGTCCCAAGTGATGATATCTTGCATGCAGTGTGTACTGCTGCACAGCGTGGCGTGGAAGTGATTATTATCATTCCGAAGAAAAATGATTCACTAATGGTAAAATGGGCCAGCCGGGCTTTCTTTTCTGAATTATTAGACGGCGGTGTTAAACTTTATCAATTCAATGATAATTTGCTACACACGAAAAGCGTTTTAATCGACAACCAATTGAGTTTAGTCGGTACCGTAAACTTAGATATGCGGAGTTTATGGCTTAACTTTGAAATTACAACGGTTATTGACGATGCTGAATTTGCTAAGTCCTTATCGTTGCTATTACAACAATATTTATCTCAATCAGAAGAAGTTAATGTTGAAGAATGGAAAAAACGCCCATTTTGGCAACATGTATTTGAACGGCTATTTTACTTCTTCGCCCCGTTGTTATAAAACAACGCAATCAAAATCACTTATTATCTAAAATAGGTAAAAGATGATATTTCATCGATAACAGCTAGGATTAATAGCCATTTTGTGACAAATCGGGGGCAAATGGATTATTGGCTAATCGATAAACTTCGGTTGTGAGACTACCGTCAAGGTGTAACGTTATTTCTCGCCAGCCAGGCGCATCGTCATTCGATAATTGAAAATCATAACAAGCCGGTTTAAATTGAAAACAGGTCGACGGCGTTGAAAACGCTAAACAGTGGTGCCAACGATGATCTTGCTGTTGATGAATATGTCCCCAACCTACTGCCTTTATCTGAGTATGGCGCTGAATAATTTTCTCCAGCGCTTCACTATTTTTTAAAGTATGTTGATCGAGCCAATGACAACCGGACTGAATCGGATGATGATGCAAAAAGACCAAGGCATGTCTGTCAGCGTGCTGCAACAAAGCATGTTGTAAAAATGTCAGTTCTGACTCAGGTAAAAAACCATGAGCATGACCCACAACTTGACTATTTAATAAAACAATAAGCCACTTGTCGCCAAACAAAACAATTTTGTTATCGGCAAGCTGATAATGGGCAAACACATCTTGCATAAAAGTATAATTATCATGATTTCCGGCTAACCAAACACATGGAGTATTAAACTTAATTATTTGCTCAGCAAAACGAGCGTAAGCTTTTTGGGAGCCATCTTGTACAAAATCACCAGTAGCCACAATCAAATCAAACTTTTTCTTACTTTTTTTAATTTCGTCGATGACCGATAAAAAACTTTTGTTTGAGTTTATGCCAAGTAGGCAACCCTCCTCATCCGAAAAAAGATGAGTATCGGTAATATGCAAAATTTTTCCGTAATTTTTTCTACTTACTTGAAGCTTCAAATGTGACTCCAAAATTTACCTCAATAATTTATAAGTCTATAATTATGCTCAATAATGTTGGCAGATGAAATATCATTGTAACTATTGCTGCAATTTTTATTTTAAATCATAGCGTTATATTAAATTGTAAAGTAGATCACATTTTTATGAAAGAAATAAAATAGTAATGTTCGTGAAAATAAACTATTTCCATTCATTCTCTAACTTTATATGATTTAATTGTAACCACTGAAGAGCAATAATCGATGCGGCATTATTAATTATACCCTTCTCCACCCAATCATACGCTTGTTCACGGCTAACCACATGAACCTTAATATCTTCGTTCTCGTCCGCTAGTCCATGCACGCCTTTTGCGGTCGATGCATCGACTTCACCGACTAGAATATGCAGTTGCTCGGTTAATCCGCCCGGTGAAGCTAAATAACTGATAATGGGTTTACATCGACCGATACTTATTCCGGCTTCTTCCATAGCCTCACGCCGCGCGACTTGTTCAAAAGACTCATTTTCGTGATCCATCATACCTGCAATCAACTCAAGTATCCATGGGCTATCTTGCGTTTCAATGGCTGCAATTCGAATCTGTTCAATAAGTACCACTTCATCACGTTTTGCATCAAAAGCCAATAATACCACCGCATGCCCACGCTCCAAAATTTCACGCGTTACCTCTTGGCTAATTGAACCGTCAAATTTTCGATATTTAAAACGATATTCAAGTAACGAAAAAAAACCTTTATACAACACTTTTTTGGTTAAATTAAAGACATCTTTTTTACCAAACTCTACTGGCGTGTTTTTAAATTTCATATCAAATCCCAATTTTAAGCTAAATTTTAATAAAAAGTGCGAATAACAAACTTGAATACTTACTATATGCTAATTATCTGTTAAAATTATGCAATTGAAAATAATATTATATTTTAATGCTTTTAAAGAGAAGATTGATGAAAAAAACTTTAACCTTTTTAATCGGCTTAGCATTAAGCCAATCTGTCTTTGCTGAAAATTTAATTCAAGTTTATGAACAAGCAAAACAAACCAATCCGGATCTACGGAGCTCTCTTGCTGAAAGAGATAAAGCATATTCAGCAATTTCTGGCTCTCGCGCAAGTTTATTACCACAAATTGGTTTAAATGCTTCTTACGGTGTGACCCATGGTCGCAGAGATACTAGCGGTGTAAAACAAAAAAGTGGTAACTTATACCAAGTTTCACTATCACAAAGTATTTTTAATTTCTCCAATTGGAAAGCTTTAGATATTACTAAAAAACAAGCGACTATTGCTGATATTGCTTATCAATATCAAGGTCAAACCTTAATTTTAAATACATCGGTTGCTTATTTTAATGTGCTTAAATCACTTGATGCACTAAGTTTTATTGAAGCGCAGAAAAAGGCTATTGGTCGTCAATTAGAACAAACTCGTCAACAAGTTAACGCGGGTATAAAAGCGCCTGTTGATATTGAAAATGCAAAAGCTAACTACGACTCAACTGTCGCTCAAGAAGTTAGCGCTTTAAATGATTTAAATAATGCTATTGAAAATTTACGTCAGGTCAGTGGACGTTTTTACTCTAATTTAGCTAGCATTGATACTAAAAATTTCAAAACTGAAATGCCAGCTCAAGTGAATCTTTTAGTAAAACAATCTGAGCAATCAAATCTCAATTTGTTAACAATGAAATTAAACCAAGAAATCGCCCGTGATCAGATTAAACTATCACAAGCCGGACATTTACCAACTGCAAGTTTAGATGCTTCAACCAATCTTAATAAAACCGATAGATATGGTAATAATTATGCGGCAAACGGCGGTCATGGCAAAACTTATTCAGGTAGTAATTATGTTGGGGTAAGTGTTAACCTCCCTATCTTCTCCGGTGGTGCGACTCAATCTAAAGTCAATCAGGCACAACATAACTATGTCAGCTTTAGCGAAAAATTAGAGAGCACTAATCGCAGCGTGAATAATCAAGTTCGTTCATCGTACAATAATATTTCATCATCAATCAGCGCAATCAAAGCTTATCAACAAGCAGTTGTATCAGCTCAAACTTCGTTAGAAGCAACAACTACAGGCTATGATGTAGGTATGCGAACTGTTGTGGACGTATTAAATGCCACCACTCAGCTTTACAGCTCTAAACGCAATTTATCGGATGCTAAATATAACTACTTAATCAGTTTATTACAGTTAAAATACGCTGTTGGTACCTTAACGGCTGATGATTTAGTTTACCTTAACAATATGTTAGGTAAAGAAGTGAGCACATTAGCCACAATAAAATAATAGATGATATAACGATATCCATATAAAAAGGCGATTTTATTATCGCCTTATTTATTTAAAAATAGCCTACCCAGTCATTTCTCAGTTACATCACCAATAAACTTTGATTTTCACATCGTTATCAAATTAAGACATCGCATTAACCACAAATTCAATAAACATCTTCATTTTAGGTAACCGCTGCCTATCGGCAGTATAAAGCATATGCACCGGTCTAGCCGGTGGTAAAAAGTTTTGTAATATCGGTAATAGCTTATTTTGTTTGATAGACTCCGCTAACATCGATTGCGGTAACATTGTTATCCCTACCCCCTCAACAGCAGCAACCGCTAAAGCAGCAGTATCATTGGTTTGTAAGGAGCCGGATATCGAGATATTAATAACCTTGCCATTTACCGTAAATGGCCAAACGTAATCGTTTTTACTTCGATTAACATACTGATAGATCAAACACTGGTGATGTTTTATCTCTTCCGGTACCGCAGGAATACCATTTTGCGCCAAATAAGCGGGGGAAGCGGCAAAAATAAGTTGATAGTCATTGAGTTTTCGCCCTATCAAACCAGAATCATTTAACTGTCCAATACGAAACACCATATCAAAATCTTCTTTTACCATATCAACATAACGATCATTTAATTGAAGATCGATATTAATTTTAGGATAGCGTTTCATAAAACGGCTAATTACCGGAATCAAATTATAGTGTCCAAAGCTAACCGGAGCACTTATCCTTAATCGCCCGTTTGGTTCGTCAATAAACTGTTGGGCTAATATTTTAGTCTCATTTATTTCAGATAGAATTAACAAGCAGCGTTGATAATACTGTTTGCCAAACTCAGTAAGATGTTGTGAACGTGTTGTTCGATTAAGAAGTTTTAAGCCTAAATGCTTCTCTAAAAAAGCGATATATTTGGTCACCATTTGTGGAGAGGTATTTAATGAAACCGACGTAGCCACAAAAGATCCGGTCTTCACAGCCAAGACAAATGCTTCCATACATTTTAGCAGATCCAAATAATCAACCCTCAGTTGTTAATCAATTAATTTTTATACCATTTATTATCCTTTATTTTATAAAGATAATAAAACGAATTTATTAAGTAAGGAAATAGTCATATGAAAAAGATAGGGATTATCGGCACAGGATTTATTGGTCAAGCTTGTGCTAAATTATTTTTACAAGCTGGATATCAAGTGATGATAAGCAATTCAAGGGATAAAAAAACACTCTATAGTGTGGCAAGCCAATTAGGTTGCCAAATCGGCAATCAGCAAGAAGCTATCGCTTTTAGTGATATGATATTAGTCGCTATTCCACTGGCTAATTACCAACAGTTACCAGTAGACCTATTAGGTGGCAAAATAATTATCGACACAATGAATTACTACCCGGATAGGGACGGAAATTTTCAGCAATTAGACAATCATCAAATCACCACCAGTGAACTTATCGCACAGCACCTTAATCAATCTAAAATAGTAAAAGCGTTTAATGCTATTTTAGCCAAAGATATCGTAAAAGATGCCAAACCGCATGACAAAACTAATCGACGAGCGCTTCCGGTCGCAGGTAATGACATGGCAAGCAAACAGCAAATTTTCAACTTACTTAAGCACATTGGATATGATTATGTTGATGTTGGCAATTTAGCTCAAAGCTGGCGATTTGAGCGAGCTAAGCCCGCTTATTGCGTCTATCTGAATCGAAGCCAGTTAATTGACGCATTAACCAACACATCAATAGACCAACAATTACCCCATAACTCATGGAAAAACTAACCTAATAATCATCGTGTAAAAAAATAAAAGGAGCTAAAATGGATAATCATGATAAAAAATACACAGCGATAACCGGCGCCAGCTCAGGTATTGGTTATGCAACCGCAATTGAATTTGCTAAGCGCAATAAAAACCTTATCTTAATTGCCAGAAGAGAAGCGCAATTGCAATCATTAAAACAAAAAATTGCCGCATTAAATCCCAATCTTGATATTGTTATCAAAGTGTGTGATTTATCCCAAGCAGCAGGTGTATATACGCTTTTTGCCGAGCTTGAGAGCTATAATATAGAAACATGGATAAACAATGCCGGTTTTGGTCATTACGGTAGTGTACAGGATCAGGATTTAACCAAAATACAAACCATGCTTCATTTAAATATTGAAGCATTAACCATTTTATCAACGCTTTATGTTCAGAAATATCAAAACCAATCTGGCGCACAACTTATAAATATTTCTTCAAGAGGTGGATATACCATTGTGCCTAATGCGGTAACCTATTGCGCAACTAAATTTTATGTAAGCGCTTTTACCGAAGGATTAGCGCAGGAATTAAAACAGGCTAATGCCAAATTAACCGCAAAAGTATTGGCACCCGCGGCAACGCAAACGGAGTTTGGGCAAAAAGCCAATAATGTCACCGAATATGACTATGATAAAAGTTTCAACCAATACCATAGCGCAACTCAAATGGCCGAATTTTTAATTGCACTATATGAAAGTGACAAAATCATAGGTGAAATAAGCACTAAAGATTTTTCATTTACACTAAAAGATAATATTTTGCCTTATTCCGCTAATCCTGCAGAAAACCAAAAGAGGTGAATGAATAACATCTTATATCACTCTATAATCGTTGAGGTTTTTTGCTCAAAAGCAATCCACTAAAGCACAAGTAAGCAAAGATAAAGCATTAGCAATAACGCTCAGCTTTCTTGACTGATGCTCCGGATTGACTAAAAAACGATAAGAATAATTGGATAGATACCCATGATGAAGAGATTATCGTTGAGGGAAAAAAGTGAGTTTAACCGGTGTGAAAGTAAAATACCGTGATCTAAACACCGTTCTTTACTTCTGGACAATTATTGCCCCCGATGAGACTATCATGGTGTTTGAATGAGATGTTGAACGGGGCTTTATTCGTGCTGGACGTCAAACGCAAAAGTGGTTGCATGATAGCGGGTTAAGTCAACATCTCTAATGAAACTGACCAAATTAGCTAAACACGAAAGCCAGTTTTATATTCAAATATCATCTTAAATACATCTTAACAAGTGTTTAACTTGTTAAGATGTCAATAATTTAGAGGAAAACCGATTACGAAATTCGCATGCCCGGTTTTGCCCCGCTATCTGGCGATAATAGGTAAACACCTTCACTATCATCTTTACCGCTTGCACAAAGTACCATACCTTCTGAAATACCAAAGCGCATTTTACGAGGCGCTAAGTTAGCGATCATAATAGTTAATTTACCCACTAAAACTGCAGGATCAGGATAGAACTGTTTGATACCGGAAAATACGTTGCGAGTCTCATCACCAATATCCAGTGTTAACTGCAATAACTTGTCCGATCCTTCAACCACCGTTGCATTTTTGATTAACGCAACTCGCATATCAACTTTGGCAAAGTCATCAAAATTGATAGTGTCAGCAATTGGCTCTGCAACTTTTTCTTTGGCAGGGGTTGTTAAAGCGGCTTGTTGTTTAGTTTCTTCAATCATAGCAGTAATTTTATCCATATCAATACGGTTAAGCAGGGCTTTAAATTGGTTAATCGTGTGCCCGGGTAATGGTTTATCAATCGTGTCCCAGGTTAATTGGCTGTTTAAAAACGCCTCACTGCGCTGCGCTAATGACGGCACGACAGGTTTTAAATAGGTCATTAAAATGCGGAAAAGATGAATGCCCATAGAACAAATATCTTGTAATGCTTGATCTTGTCCCTCTTGTTTAGCCACAACCCATGGCGCTTTTTCATCGATATAGCGATTCGCTTCATCAGCCAACGCCATAATTTCACGAATCGCTTTACCCGATTCACGTTGTTCAAAATAATCAGCAATTATTTTTGATTTTTCAACAAATAAAGCATAAAGTTCCGGCTCTGCAAGATTGTCGGATAATTTACCGCCAAAACGTTTACTGATAAAGCCAGCCGAACGGGAAGCAATATTCACTACTTTATTAACTAAATCACTATTCACCCGTTGAACAAAATCTTCTAAATTTAAATCGATATCATCGATATGTGGCGAGAGTTTGGCTGCATAATAGTAACGCAAACAATCCGGATCTAAATGTTTCAAATAGGTACTTGCTTGAATAAAGGTGCCACGTGATTTTGACATCTTCGCCCCGTCGACAGTGACATAACCATGCACAAAAATATTAGAAGGTTTACGATGTTCGCTACCGTCTAACATTGCCGGCCAAAACAGGCTATGGAAGTAGACAATATCTTTACCAATAAAATGATAAAGTTCAGTGGTTGAATCTTTATTCCAAAATTGATCAAAAATCGGTTTATTGTGTTTATTACAGTAATTAAGGAAAGACCCCATATAACCGATTGGCGCATCTAACCAAACATAAAAATATTTGCCCGGTGCATCGGGAATTTCAAAACCAAAATATGGCGCATCACGGCTAATATCCCATGGTTGTAAGCCTGCTTCGAACCACTCCTGCATTTTATTGGCAACTTGATCTTGCAATGTTCCTGATCGGATCCACGCTTGTAACATATCGGAAAACGCAGGCAAGTCAAAAAAGAAGTGCTCTGAATCTTTCATGATCGGCGTTGCACCCGATACCACCGATTGCGGATTAATTAAATCAATCGGATTATAAGTTGCACCACAAACTTCACAGTTATCGCCATATTGGTCTGGTGATTTACAACGAGGGCAAGTCCCTTTAACAAAACGATCCGGTAAAAACATCTTTTTTTCGGGATCAAATAGCTGTGATATCACTTTGGTTTTAATATAGCCATTAGCCTTTAATCGTTTGTAGATCTTTTCAGATATTTCACGATTTTCGGGGCTATGGGTTGAGTGGTAATTATCATAACTAATATTGAAACCGGCAAAATCACGTTGATGCTCAATTTTAACTTCATCTATCATCTGTTCCGGGGTGATGCCTAATTGCTGCGCTTTGAGCATAATTGGCGTACCATGAGCATCATCAGCGCAAATAAAATAGATCTCATTGCCACGCATACGTTGATAGCGTACCCATACATCTGCTTGAATATGTTCGAGCATATGACCTAAGTGAATTGCACCATTTGCATAAGGAAGCGCACAAGTTACCAATATTTTGCGTTGAGTTGTCATATCGAATTAATACCTTTTATTACATAATGGCGGAAATAGTACATCAATCGTGGGATTATCGCCAGATTTATGCCATAATTTGATAAAAATTCTTTATAGACTTTGAGCGATATTGTGCACAGAATCGTTATCATTTTATCAGAGAGAAGAATCACTCTGACCAATAACAACCTAACACAATATCGATAATCATATCTATTTGATGCACTATGAGTATAAAACTCGTTAATAAAAGTTAAGGCTAATAACCATGGAAGCAAAAAAAATTCTAGAGAATTTTACTCATCCTACTTTATCTAAAAATTTGATTGAACTTGGCGCCATAAAACGTTGTGAAATTGATAATCAGGTTTTATTGATTCATTTAACTTTACCGTTTGCCTGGCAAACGGCTTTTGACGCACTAAAACACCAAACAACGCCAATGCTCCTAAAACTTGATGGTGTTAACGAGGTTAAATGGCAGATTGACTATAATATCGCCACCTTAAAACGAGCAAACAACCAACATGCGATCAAAAATATTAAAAACATCATTGCCATTAGTTCCGGTAAAGGCGGCGTGGGTAAATCCTCAACCGCAATTAATCTAGCACTGGCTTTACAAACGCAGGGAGCAAAAGTGGGGATTTTAGATGCTGATATTTATGGTCCGTCTATCCCGACCATGTTAGGCACTCAAAACGCACAGCCCTTGACGCCGGATAATAAGCATATGTCGCCAATTATGGCACATGGGCTTGCCAGCAACTCGATCGGCTATCTGGTTGAAGCCGACGGCGCTATGGTTTGGCGAGGACCTATGGCTAGTAAAGCGCTGTTGCAAATACTACAAGATACCCTTTGGCCGGAACTTGATTATTTAGTGATTGATATGCCACCGGGAACCGGCGATATTCAGCTAACGTTGGCGCAAAGTATCCCGGTAACCGCCGCGGTGATTGTCACCACCCCACAAGATATCGCCTTAATTGATGCTAAAAAAGGGATCGCTATGTTTAATAAAGTCAATGTGCCAACACTGGGTATTGTTGAAAATATGAGTTACCACATCTGCGAGAACTGCGGGCATCACGAAGCTATTTTTGGTGAAGGGGGAGCTAAGCAGTTAGCGCAGCAATATCACACTAAATTGTTAGGGCAAATACCACTACATAAAATGCTACGTCAGGATCTCGATACCGGTCAACCAACGGTTATCAGTCATCCCGACAGCGAATTTAGCCAGCTTTACCAACAAATAGCCGGACAGATTGCCAGCGAACTCTACTGGCAAAGCGAGGTGATTTTACCCGATATTTCATTCAAAGCGTTATAATAAGCAACATCAATATTGGCTGTTATAAACAGCCAATATGGTTAAATAATAATTCACGCATTTACGCTAATAACAGCAATACAAATTACATTTTTATCGGCAATAACAAGCTATTTTAACTGACTAAATTCAACTTTAGCTTTGGCTAATTGCGCCGTAAATTGAGCATTAGTGTGTAATTTGGCAACCACCGCAGCAGCCATGACTTTTGCTGCATCAACATCACTTTGCCAATGATAACCACAAATTACCCGACTTTCGCCAATATCATAACCTCGTTTTAAGATCTCATTTTGTCGTTCGGGGTTGATTTCTGCCAAAACCAGTGCGATCGCAAAGCCGATTGTGGTGTGACCGGAAGGATAAGAACCATTGGTGGATAACTCTTTTTCATCTTCTGGTCGGCAAGTTGATTCATTGAAAAAAGAAAATGGTCTAACTCGATTATAGTATTTTTTAGCTGAACGGGTTGCCAGATCGCCGGCATCTTCTTTCATGGTTGTGATAAGTTTATAAATTTCTGGTGTGCTGGTTGCTGAAATATCATGACCAAACGACGGTGAAAATTGCTTAGTGACATTATCCTTACTTGAATCAGCATCCAAATAAGCTTGATGTCCCCGTTCGGTTGAACGCATCGATTTACCCCAATCATACATTGCTTTGTCTCGCAAAAAATCGACGCTGGTAAAGTCGGGCGGTGCCGGTAATAGTTGTAAACTATTCGGCGCTTCGCTCTCTTTAAGGTAAAAACTTGTCGGATCTGTTGTCACATCTAGCACATCACTGGCATAAGCTTGAGCACAAAATAGACTACAAATAATAATACGCTTAACAAAATGTATAGGCATAATAACCTCCTTAAGAAAAGTAAATGAGTGAGCGCTTATTGGGTTTACGGTACTAAAACCGATAGCGTGAAAAATTTTCTAAGGAATCGTGGTGTTATTATAGGTTTATCTAGATCAATTTTTCATTTTTGCTGCAATAATACAATGATAATCATAAAGGATATAGCGCAATAAACAAACAATATATTGATTTAGCTGTGACTAGCGTCACATTAAAATTAAAGAATAAAGATTTACAATAAGATTTAAAAATAAGGTTTATAAATATAGCTTATCACAGAAAATATTCACAATTTGATTAATCGGTAAAATCATTGACATCACGGTCCATTGTGCATTGCGGTATAATAAAACTCAGTCTATAGTAAAAAAACCTATTAACCGTAGCACAAGATTTATTTTACCTTAACTATTGCTAGCGATATTTGGGAGGGTCATATGCAAAAAATTACCAACCAAGTCACCATGCGAGGCGTACCGGTTACACTATTGGGCACGCATATTAAAGTGGGTGATAAGGCGCCAGATTTTACTGTTCAAGATTCAGCCATGAAGCCGGTTAAATTATCCGATTTTAAAGGTAAAGTGAGAATAATTAATTCCGTTCCCTCAATCGATACCTCGGTCTGTAGTGCCCAAGTTCATCGATTTAATACCCAAGCGGCGAAATTAAAAGATGTGGTGATATTTTCAGTCAGTGTCGATCTGCCTTTTGCGCTTAATCGCTACTGTGCAGCAGAAGGTATTGATGCGGTTAAAGTAACGTCAGACCATAAAGACCTCGATTTCGGTTTAAAATATGGGGTGGTGATAGAACAGTTGCGCTTACTTACGCGCGCCGTTTTTGTGGTGGATAAAAATGATAACATTGTTTATGTCCAATACGTTAAAGAGACATCCGAAGAGCCTGATTATGATAAAGTGTTAGCGGTGATAAACACCTTAAAATAAATCAGTCAAATCAATGCCGACTTTACGGTTTAAGTTGGCATTTTAACTCTCGCTTATAGTTGCAAACCATTTAACAACCCGAAATATTCAGTTATAATTATTCAATCATTTATCCCCACTTAATATAAATCATGAATACTGCCAATAAACGTTCCCGGATCTGGTCATCGATTCTTTGTCTGGCTTTTGCCGGATTTATTTTTAATACGACCGAATTTGTGCCAGTTGGATTACTTCCCAATATTGCCGAGAGCTTTTCAATGGATGTGGCACACACCGGATTGCTATTAACTATCTACGCCTGGGCGGTTTCGTTATTGTCACTTCCATTAACGGTTTTAACATCGAAAATGGAACGGCGAAAATTACTGATTTTTCTGTTCTGTCTATTTATTTCCAGCCATATTTTAGCTGGCTTTGCGTGGGATTTTTACAGTTTGATGACCGCCCGCATTGGTATTGCTTGTGCTCACGCCGTGTTTTGGGCCATTACCACGCCATTAGCGGTACGATTAGCCCCCAACGGTAAACGAGCGAAAGCCATGGGCTTTATTGTTGTCGGCACGTCAATGGCGACAGTATTAGGCATTCCAATTGGCACCATGATAGGACAATTAGTTGGCTGGCGAATCACCTTTTTATGTATTGCGGTACTGGCGTTTTGTATTATGGTTTTACTGCTCTATTTACTACCGAGCGTGCCAAGCATGAACACAATTTCCCTTAAAGATATTCCAAAGGTGTTAAAGCGCCCGGTTTTAATTAATATCTATCTGTTAACGGCGATTATTATCACGGGTCATTTCACCGCCTACACCTATATCACCCCTTTTATGCTTAAAGTGGGCGGTTTTAGCCAACATATGGTGGTTATCTTATTACTGGCTGTCGGCTTTTCGGGCATGATTGGTAGTGTTATCTTTGCCAAATATGCTGAAAAACACCCGACTGCCATTTTAGTCATCCCAATGATACTTTTAATGCTGTGCTTATTATCGCTTTATGTTTGTGCGCTAAGCTTTTATACCGCAATTATTCAAGGCATGGTGTGGGGACTGGCAATCACGATTATTGGTATGGTGATGCAAAGCAAAGTGATTGATGTTGCGCCGGATGCGGCAGATATTGCCACATCGGTCTATTCAGGAATCTATAATATTGGAATAGGAGGCGGCGCCTTTGTGGGTAGTCAAGTTTTAGTGGTATTATCAACTCACTATATTGGCTTTATTGGCGCAATCTTTGTTGTCATCGCCCTACTGCTGTTTTTCGTTTTGACCAGAAAATCCTGGATAAAGCCATTATAAGCGCTGCTTAGCAAGCGCTTATTTGCTTAACGATTCAAGTTGTTCCCAACGTTCGAATACCGCTTCTAATTCGGCTTCCTTGTCAGTTAACGCTTGTAAAATGGGTCCGGTTACTTCGTGCGGTTGATTAAAAAAGTCACTTTGGCCAATTTGCGTTTGCAACTGATCAATCGCCGTTTCAAGCGCTTCGATCTTTTCCGGTAATTGCGCCAGCTCTCGTTGCTCATTATAACTAAGCTTCACTTTCTTTTTCGCAACCGATTCGCTGGCCGATGCCCCGCCGTTGGATGCCACTTTTTTAGCAGCATCACTATTATTTGCTGGTGTTGGTGCTGGAGCATTAACCGGTTTTGCCTGTTGCTGTTGTTGCAAAGCATCGCTATAACCGCCAGCATAAATACCAATTTTGCCGTTATCTTCAAAAAACCAACATTGGGTAACGACGTTATCGACAAATTGCCGATCGTGACTAACCAGCAATACCGTACCTTGATAATCATTAACCAGCTCTTCTAACAGTTCTAGCGTTTCAATATCAAGATCATTGGTTGGCTCATCGAGCACTAATAAATTACTTGGCTTTAAAAATAGTTTAGCTAATAAAAGACGATTTCGTTCACCACCGGAGAGCGCTCTTACCGGCGTTCTTGCCCGTTTAGGCGGAAATAGAAAGTCTTGCAAATAACCCAGTACATGCCGAGACCTGCCATTGACCATGACTTCTTGCTTACCTTCCGCCAAATTATCCATGACTGTTTTTTCCGGATCGAGCTCTAAACGGTACTGATCAAAATAGGCGACTTCCAATTTGGTACCACAGTGAACGGTGCCCGAAGTTGGCGTTAAATTGCCTAGCATCAATTTTAATAACGTGGTTTTACCAATTCCGTTCGGCCCAATTAAAGCGATTTTATCGCCACGTAACACTTGCACGGAAAATTGATTAACCAGTAATTTATCTTCAATTTGATATGTCACATTATCGAGTTCAAAGACAATTTTTCCTGAACGTAGCGCCTCTTCAATTTGCATTTTAGCGCTTCCCATGACTTGACGACGCTGTGAATACTCTTGCCTCATCGCTTTTAGCGCTCGAACTCGCCCTTCATTTCGTGTTCGGCGGGCTTTAATGCCTTGACGGATCCAAACTTCTTCTTGTGCTAATTTTTTATCAAATTCAGCGTTTTGTAGCTCTTCGACCCGTAATGCTTCTTCTTTACCAAGCAAATAACTATCATAATCACCACCCCACGAAGCGACTTTGCCTCGATCGAGATCGATAATCCGTGTCGCCATTTGACGAATGAACGAACGGTCATGCGAAATAAATACAATACTGCCGTTAAAGCTTTTTAAAAACTCTTCTAACCATTTAATCGTCTGGATATCCAAATGGTTGGTCGGTTCATCAAGTAATAGCACTGTAGGTTGGCAAACGAGAGCTTTCGCTAAAGCCGCTTTACGTAACCAGCCGCCTGACAGCGATGATAATAAATCATCGCCGTTTAAAGAAAGGGATGAAATGACATTTCGCACTCGATTATCGAGTTGCCAACCATTTTGCTGATCAAGCTGTTCTTGCATTTTAGCCAATTTGGCTAAGTTACTCTCACTCGGATCACGCTCAACTTGATGTGATAGCTCATAATAATCTTTTAATAACTGAGCTTGCTGTTGTAAACCTTCTGCAACAAAATCAAACACAGTGCCTTTAATATCTCGAGGTGGATCTTGTTGCAGGCGAGAAACGACAACATTATTTTCATAAATAATTTGCCCTTCGTCTAAAGGCACTTCTTTATTTAATACTTTCAATAAGGTCGATTTACCGGCACCATTACGCCCAACAAGACAGACTCGCTCATTAGCTTCAATCGACATATCGATATGGTCAAGCAGTGGGGCATCACTAAATGATAGATAAGCGTTAGTAAGATTAATTAATGACATATTTGTGGTTTTTATTTGGATATTCAATCATAAGGCGTTATTCTATCACAAAGTTGTCGTAAGCAACTAAGATCAATTATCAAAGATACACTTTAAGTCCTCACAGAAGTGAGAATCCATTTTCTCTTCTTTTTAATAAAAAACATATACAGCTATATTGATTAATCTTTGAAAATATTAATAATATTTGGGTATGGAGGTTATTATGAGTCATATGTGGACATTTCAACGTGTCGGCGGATTAGATCAAGTTGTATTTAAAAATGCCGACGATATTATCAATTTACCTAATTTAGATCCCAAATTATGGGTAGCATTAAGTTGCCCAACAACCGGACTGGATTTTGATGAAAGAACGTTGGCACTATTGGATAGTGATAAGGACGGTCGGATCCGAATTCCCGATATATTAGATGCGATAAGTTGGACACAACAACGCATCGTCTCATTTAAAAGTATTTTAGCATCATCGCAAACCTTACCGATATCGCAAATCGATACATCGAGTGAACAAGGTAAAAAGCTATCGGTTACCGCACACAGTATTTTAGCCAGTTTAGGCAAAAGCCAATCTGACTATTTAACGCAAGAAGATGTGCAACAATCGATCAAGATCAATGCTGGTAAACTGTATAATGGTGATTTAATTTTCCCCCCTTCTGCCGAGTTGTCATCAGAGATGCAAACGTTTATCCAAACAGCGATAAACACCACCGGTGCCAAAAAAGATATGAGCGGGCAAGACGGCATTGATTTGGACATCGCTAAAACGTTTGTTGAAAATTTAAAAACATGGCAAAAGTGGCAAACCGATATTAGTCACACGCAAACGCCATTTGGGGAAAATCAAGCTGAAATTTGGAAATTAGTCCAAACCTTAAAACCAAAAATCGATGACTATTTTCTTCGTGTAGCGTTGGCACAATACGCACCACAAGCACAAGGCGCTTTAAACGTGGATGAAAAATATATTGTCCCAACCGAAAACGGCTTATTATCTGATGAAGCCCTTGCTGAGTTACCTTTATCGAAGATTGATACCGTCAGCGCCCTCGATTTAGTGAACGGGCTTAATCCACTTTGGAAAGCAAAAATTAGCCGATTTAAAACGCTTGTTGCATCTGAGTTAGCAAATCCCGATCAGCTTACCCAACAAGAGTGGTTAAATATTCAAAACAGCCTTGAAGCTTACACCAGCTTAATTACCGCTAAACCGGAAATGGCGCAAGCGGATGTTACAACCAAACCAACTTCAAGTTTAGAAGATATCCCAAATCAGTTAATTAACTCTTTGGCATCAAGCGATTTATTAACTGCTTTTGAGCAAATGGTTGAACAAGATAATAAAACCCCTATTTCAGCATCCGATGTGCTTGTTTTAGAAAAGTTAGTGCTTTTTCACAAACACCTTTATCGCTTGCTGGTTAACTTTGCCTCTTTTGCTGATTTCTTTTCGTTAGAAAAAAGAGCGGCTTTCCAACTAGGAAAACTTTATATCGACGGACGCTGTGCAACGCTTTGCGTAGCAGTTGATAATATTGCTAAACATTCCAATATGGCAAATTATTCAGAACTTTGCTTACTCTATTGTGAATGTACCCGACACGATCAAAAACAGCTCATTGCAGCTGCGATGACTGCCGGTCAAGGCGATTTATTAATTGAAGGACGTAATGGCGTATTTATCGATAATAACGGCAATGACTGGGATGCCAATGTTGTGAAGATGATCACTAAACCTATTAGTATTCAACAAGCTATTTGGGCACCTTATCAGCGTATTGGTCGTTTAATTACCGAACAAATTAATAAATGGGCAACCAGTAAAGATGCGGATATCGAAAAATCCAGTGCACAGGTTCTACAATCGCCTGAAAATAAATTTGATATTGGTAAAAGCGTGGGTATTTTTGCGGCTATCGGCTTAGCCATTGGGGCAATTGGTACCGCCTTAGCAACACTGTTTCAAGCGATATTTTCCTTGTCATGGTGGCAATTCCCACTGGTCTTTATCGGGTTATTTCTGATTATTTCGGGGCCTTCGGTTATTTTGGCATGGTTGAAATTAAGACGAAGAACACTTGGTCCACTGCTTGAAGCTTCGGGCTGGGCGATTAACGGACAAGTTAAAATCAACTTCTTACTCGGTAAACTACTGACCAGTAAAGCTGAGCTACCGAAAAATGCTAAACGGAATTTACGTGATCCGTTAAAAAGCCAGAATAAAAAATCGATGATGATACTTTTATGTGCAATCGTATTTGGGATTGGCATTACTGCCGGTTGGTTATGGTATCAAGGTGATTTTCAGCGCTACTTTGAACAGCCACAAGCACAATCAACCCAAAATGGCCAGCAGGAAGAAAATAATCAATATCGATAATGGCTTATACCTCACTTTCGCCGACCTTGCCGGCGAAAGTGATTAACATCAATGTTGATAAACCGGAAAACGATGACAAATCGCTAACACCTTTTGTTTAACTGATTGAATCGCTTGTTCATCATCAATGTTATCTAATACATCACAAATCCAATTAGCCACTTCACGTGCCTGCTCTTCTTTAAATCCTCGGCGAGTGATAGCCGGTGTACCGATACGCACGCCGGATGTGACGAACGGGCTTTGTGGATCTTTAGGCACACTATTTTTATTAACCGTAATATTGGCACTGCCTAAAGCGGCGTCGGCCTCTTTACCGGTAATTTTTTTATCCACTAAATCAATTAAAAATAGATGATTATGTGTCTCGCCGGAAACCACTTTATAACCACGTTTTAAAATCACATCAACCATGGCTTGAGCATTTTTAACCACTTGCTGTTGATAAGCTTGATAAGCCGGCTCCATTGCTTCTTTTAATGCGACCGCTTTGGCTGCAATCACATGCATTAACGGCCCACCTTGAGCGCCCGGGAAGACCGCTGAATTTAATTTCTTATAAAGCTCATCACTGCCACCTTTCGCCAAAATCAGACCACCTCGTGGACCACCAAGCGTTTTATGCGTTGTGGTTGTTACCACATGTGCATGTGGAACAGGGTTAGGATAAACGCCCGCAGCCACTAAACCGGCAACATGCGCCATATCAACAAAAAAATAGGCGCCGACACTATCGGCAATTTCACGCATTCGTTTCCAATCGACGATGCCCGAATAAGCCGAAAATCCACCAATAATCATTTTGGGTTTTGACTCAGCCGCAATTTTCGCTAATTGGTCATAATCAATATGTCCTGTGTCATCCACGCCATAAGCGACAATATTATAAAACTTGCCGGAAAAACTAACCGGAGCACCATGAGTCAAATGCCCGCCTTCGGATAAATTCATTCCAAGTACGGTATCACCAATGTTTAATAATGCACTATAGACAGCAAAATTAGCCTGCGATCCGGAATGGGGTTGCACATTCGCATAATCGGCGCCAAATAGCGCTTTGGCTCGTTCAATAGCAAGTTGCTCAACAATATCAACATATTCACAACCACCGTAATAGCGCTTACCTGGATAGCCTTCAGCATATTTGTTAGTTAATTGAGTACCCTGTGCCTGCATCACTCTTGGACTGGTATAGTTTTCGGAGGCAATTAATTCGAGATGATCTTCTTGACGTTGCTCTTCACCCTTAATGGCGTCCCATAATTCCTTATCATAATCGGCAATAGTCATTTCTTTACTAAACATATTGACTCCTTGTTTTTGGATTACATTGACTTTTTGACTTAATTATTGTTTTCAAGTATGGAAAACAGCATAACGAATATCCTTACTTAATCAGCCAACGATTTCAATCCTTTTTTTGAATTATAAAAAATATTTATAGTAAAGCATAAGATCGCAATTATTGTTTTTTAGCCAGTTAATAAAAAATCAAACAACTTGTAAAAGTATCAGGACTAGACAAAAAAACGCTTTTTTTTTAATTAAATTTATTGAATAATATTGAAAATTTGTCTTACCGAGTCTATTAACGCTATGAAAACGATTTGCCGCATAATAAGTTTTATTATTTGTATTTTATTCAGTCAGATAGCTACTGCCTCTTTCCAAAATCTCTGTTTGCTAACCGGGACATTATTAGAAGATCCACAACACGGTATTTTTTCTATTGGCAAAGGCGAACAGGAACATGAAATAAGTGTATTTGATATCAAGGTGTTAATTACCAAATCGGAAAAGAGGGGGCGCGCAGATCATGGTTGTTTTTTACCCAATGATAAACCTTACGAGTTAGAAGTAAGATTAGAAAAAGCCTTTCAATTACAAAATTATAAAAAAGGTGATCAGGTCGAATTAATACAATATGAAAGAGATATCGAAGATTGGAAAGATGATAGTAAGGTAGAAACTGAAACATCTTATTTTCTAGCTACAGAAAAATAAAAAGATTAGATTACTCGTATAATTTTCTCAGTATTAAGCTTTGAAAATATTGCGATTCTAAAAATCATCAATAAAACTTATTACGGCATAATATGTTACACCACAGTGTTCGTTTCAAAACATCTTAAAGAAAAGCCGACTAAAGTTACGTCAATTGTATATAAAAATTTATCATCGGTTGAATTTAACTCATTCGCTTCGTAAAATAGGCAAAATTTTATTTTTGGCTGATTATGCAACTTCATTTAGTGGTCAATACGTTTGGTGCTGACCTGCAACGCCGTTATGGCGAAAAAATCTATAAACTCACCTTACATGGCGGTTTTAGCTGTCCTAATCGGGACGGCACTATCGGTGTAGGTGGTTGCACCTTTTGTAATGTCGCATCGATTATTGATGAGTCCATTCAAGTCAAAACCATTACACAGCAACTTGCCCAACAAGCCAACCAGATGAAAAAATCCAAACGCTATCTTGCTTATTTTCAAGCCTATACCAGCACTTATGCCGAGGTTGAAATACTTAAAAATATGTATGAAGAAGCGCTCAATAGCGCCGATATTGTCGGGCTTTGTGTGGGTACTCGCCCTGATTGTGTGCCGGATGAAGCGCTGGATTTACTTGCCAGTTATCATGCCAAAGGCTTCGAAGTTTGGCTTGAGCTTGGCTTACAAACCGCTCACGATAAAACGTTACACGATATTAATCGTGGACATACGTTTGCTGCCTATCATCAAACTGTGCAAAAAGCGCGTAGGCTAGGCATAAAAGTTTGTACTCACTTAATTCTAGGCCTGCCTAAAGAAACCAAACAGGATAATTTAATTACGCTTGATAGCGTATTAAACAGCGGAGTAGATGGTTTAAAACTGCACCCGTTACATATCGTAGAAGGCAGCATCATGGCGAAGGCATGGCGTGCAGGCCGACTTGATATACTTTCTTTAGAGCAGTATGTCGATATCGCTGGCGATATAATCAGACAAACACCCGCCAATATTTTATACCACCGCATCTCCGCCAATGCCCGCAAACCCACCCTACTTGCCCCTGATTGGTGCGAAAACCATTGGCAATCAATGAATGCGGTCGATCACAATTTAAGACAATTTGGTGCGCAAGGTAGTGCAATCAATGATACTTATCACTTCCAATTATAATAACGTATTGAAATAGCTAAACTTAGCTATCAATCATTTATTAACAACTCGCTATCATCATTTAAAATAATGTAGATAATTAACAATCAAGATACCACCATTTTGTAGTGTATAAGCATTGACGTTGATAATTGATAAAACAATGCAAAGTCAATCGATTTGCTAAATCAAAAAATCAGTTACAACTTACCTTTTGTTAAAGTAACGATTTATTGATTATCTCTATTTTTATCGCTCTTTACCCACTTTTTAAAAACATTGACAGGTAATTTTGTTATAGCAAAACCACACAACATAATGATTGTACAAATAATGAAATTAGTTGAAATGATTTTATGCTCATAAATCGATGAAATAAAAATAGCGACAACTGGGAAAATAATGAAAATAAATGACAATACTACCGGACTCATTCGTTTTAATAAAAAGAAATAAGCAATAAAGCCAAATACTGAGGCAAAAATACCGAGATAAATTAATGCTAACCAGCTATTTAACGAGATAGTTTGAAAATTATTCTCTTCAAAAGAAAAACTCAACAAACAAAGTGCGATACCCGCAACGCCTATTGGCAGTGTGTTGAAGGTAAAGACATTTATACCTTCGCCAGCTTTTTTGGAGTAAACATATAAAAAACCATGCATCAATGCCGCTAAAAGTATTGATATTACGCCCCAAAAATCGCTATAGGAAAGAATAAAACCTTCAGAGATTAAAATGTACATCAAACATAAAAATCCCACTATAATACCTATAACCTGATTTATATATATTTTATCTTTTAAGATTATCTTAGCGAAAATAATTGAAAAAATCGGCATTGTGCTAAATAACAATGACGTTAAACCTGACGATACATATTGTTCACCAAAACTAATCAAATAATAAGGAATGGTAAAATAAAATAACGTTAAAAGTAGAAAAAAATGGAATGATTTTCGAGGAAACAATATTGGTGATTTAGCAACAATTGTAATTAATACTAAAAAAGGAAATGCAATAACAAAACGCAAACCAGCAGCTAAAAGTGGATTAACCGTTTCAACAGCAATTTTTATCCCAATCCATGTTGTTCCCCATGTAAAACACACAATCAGAAAGAGAAATAAAATAACATATTTGTTATTAAAAAAAATTTCCTTATTCATACTAATCTTCACTTATCCATTAATAAACACTAAGCTCGATAATATAATATAAAATAGATGTTTATGTCAGCTTATAAACATATTGAATAGTTGAATTATATCCGTAATGATAATCTCAGCGATGAATTAAGTTTGTAGTAAAACGCTTTGTAAGGTACTGCGTGGGGGGAGTATAGGAAGATTTCGCTCAATATACACCTAACTCGGACTCTGACATCGTAATAAAAAAACCACCAAACCCACAGCGCTCGAAATCTGCGGGCTAAAAACCTACAACTTTCAATTAAGGTATAAAACCTTGTCAAGAAGTTTCAGAAAATATAGATGTTTAAGCAAAAAATAAAGTTTTGCCAAAAACTTTCAGAAAACACCTACGTTTTAGTATAAAAACAAAAGTTTTGGATATTTTAAAAATATCCTAACCCCTTATGTAGCCGTAAATATGCTAGATAAAGCTTTTGGTAAGGATTCTGATTTCTAAACGGCTTATGCAGCCATGAAGACGAGCCACAGTTCAGCATGTAATAATCATTTTTTCTAAACGGCTTATGCAGCCGTGAAGATCGGATTGTTAATATAAATATGGTTAAGCTATTTCTAAACGGCTTATGCAGCCGTGAAGTCGGCGGTTCAGGCGTAACTGCAGGCTGTGCATTTCTAAACGGCTTATGCAGCCGTGAAGGATCATCTGCTTGTTTACCACAACAAACACAATTTCTAAACGGCTTATGCAGCCGTGAAGATCGGCACAAACTCGAACTTTGTTCAATTTGTTTTCTAAACGGCTTATGCAGCCGTGAAGTAACCAGCGTTATAAAATGCTGGGTAACGGTTTTTCTAAACGGCTTATGCAGCCGTGAAGATGAATTAGCCAAATACCCGTTTGCAGACAGTTTTCTAAACGGCTTATGCAGCCGTGAAGCCGAAAATGGCGAGCAAACGGTCGAAGCTGTTTTTCTAAACGGCTTATGCAGCCGTGAAGTAGAATCTTACATACTATAAACATCGTTTATAAAAACACAAAGGGCAATTTTAGGTTTAAAAACCCTTTTTTTTAACGCTTTTGCAATATATTGATTTTTAATGGTTTTATTTTTAGCTTAAAAAAAGGGTTAAAAAGTTTGTATTTTAAACTCCATTGCTATTTCTAAACGACTTACCATTAACTTTCTCAAAAACAAACAAGTGCACCAGATTGCGCCTTCACAAAGCGCCGACAACTGAGCGAGGTTAGCACGCCAAACAGGGATGTTTGGCGAGGCGCTGCTTTGTCCGGAACAAATCAGCGCCGGTGCGTTAAAACCGAACGAAGGCGGAGGGCAGTCGAAGACCGCTTTGGGTGGTGCTGCAAGGGGGTTATTAGGGGGATTTCGCATAAAATCCCCCTATTCGGACGCTGACATCGTAATGAAAATATCAACCAATTACCAGCGTCCGAAACCTACGAACTAAAAACCCGCAACTTTCAATTAAAGTATAAAACCTTGTCAAGAACTTTCAGAAAACACCTACGTTTCAGTATAAAAACAAAAGTTTTAGATATTTCAAAAAGATCCTAAACCCCTTATGCAGTTGTAAGGGAGTTGCTCCAGCGTGAGAGAAGGTGTGGGCATTTCTAAAACGGCTTATGCAGCCGTGAAGCATCAGTGATGCATTTTCAAGCACTGTGGAATTTTCTAAACGGCTTATGCAGCCGTGAAGGATTTGCTCGATAGCGAAGTTGCTGCTGAGCATTTCTAAACGGCTTATGCAGCCGTGAAGCTTAAAGATGTTTGCATTACGTTAGAAGCAAATTTCTAAACGGCTTATGCAGCCGTGAAGTGAACATTGCTCCGACAATTGAAATACGCCCATTTCTAAACGGCTTATGCAGCCGTGAAGTCGATAAAGTTAACAATTTCATCATGGGGCAATTTCTAAACGGCTTATGCAGCCGTGAAGTTGCGGTTGCCGTTGGCAGCAACTGAGCGCGGTTTCTAAACGGCTTATGCAGCCGTGAAGTAGAATCTTACATACTATAAACATCGTTTAGAAAAACACAAAGGGCAATTTTAGGTTTAAAAACCCTTTTTTCTAACGCTCCCGCAATATATTGATTTTTAATGTTTTTATTTTTAGCTAAAAAAAAGGGTTTATAAAATTTGTATTTTGAACTCCACTACTATTTTTAAACGACTTACTATTACCTTTCCCAAAAACAAACAAATGCACCAACCCGCACCTTCACAAAGCGCCGACAACTGAGTGAGGTTAGCACGCCAAACAGGGATGTTTGGCGAGGCGCTGCTTTGTCCGGAACAAATCAGCGCCGGTGCGTCAAGACCGAACGAAGGCGGAGGGCAGTCGAAGACCGCTTTGGGTGGTGCTGCGAGGGGGTTATTAGGGGGATTTCGCACCAAATCCCCCTAATTCGGACGCTAACACCGTATTGAAAATATCGACTAATTAACAGCGTCCGAAACCTGCGGATTAAAAACCCGCAACTTGCAAAGAAAGTAAAAACCTTGTCAAAAACTTTCAGAAAATATAGGTGTTTAAGCAAAAAACACAAACTATTGTCAAAAAGTTTCAGAAAACACCCATGTTTTAGTATAAAAACAATAGTTTTAGATATTTCAAAAATATCCTAAACCACTTATGTAGCCGTAAATATGCTAGATAAAGCTTTTGGTAAGGGTTCTGATTTTTAAACGGCTTATGCAGCTTTAAAGGTTTCGTCGTTGGAGGATTGATTGTCGTTGGTTTTCTAAACAGCTTATGCAGCTTTAAAGAAACTGATGTCAATGACGGCGATATAAAAGCCTTTCTAAACAGCTTATGCAGCTTTAAAGTAGAATCTCACATACTATAAACATCGTTTATAAAAACACAAAGAGCAATTTTAGGTTTAAAAACCCTTTTTTCTAACGCTCCCGCAATATATTGATTTTTAATGTTTTTATTTTTAGCTAAAAAAAGGGTTTAAAAAGTTTGTATTTTAAACTCCACGACTATTTCTAAACGACTTACCATTAACTTTCTCAAAAACAAACAAGTGCGCCAACCCGCACCTTCACAAAGCGCCGACAACTGAGAGAGGTCAGCACGCCAAACAGGGATGTTTGGCGAGGCGCTGCTTTGTCCGGAACAAATCAGCGCCGGTGCGTCAAGACCGAACGAAGGCGGAGGGCAGTCGAAGACCGCTTTGGGTGGTGCTGCGAGGGGGTTATTAGGGGGATTACGCACAAAATCCCCCTAATTCGGACGCTAACACCGAAAAGAAAATATCGACCAATTAACAGCGTCCGAAACCTGCGGATTAAAAACCCGCAATTTACAAAGAAAGTAAAAACCTTGTCAAGAACTTTCAGAAAATACAGGTGTTTAAGCAAAAAACACAAACCCTTGTCAAAAAGTTTCAGAAAATCCCCATGTTTCAGTATAAAAACAAAAATTTAAGATATTTTTAAAATATCCAAATCTCCCTAATTCAGATGCAGACACCAAAATGAAAATATCAACCAATTAACAGTGTCCGAAACCTACAAACCAAAAACCTACAACTTCCAATAAAAGATCAAATCTATTTTTTGTACCTTGCGCAGCAACAAGTATATAATACTCCTTTCACACTTGAGGCAATGTGCATGCAACTAGCTTTTTGTATCTATAAATATTTTCCTTACGGCGGTTTGCAACGTGATTTCTTGCAAATTGCCCGAGCTTGTCACGCTAAAGGGCATAAAGTTCGTGTTTATGTTATGCAGTGGCAAGGCGATAAACCGACTGAGTTTGACATTATTTTAGTCCCGAAAAAGGGGCTATCAAATCATAGCCGTAATCTAGCTTATTACCATTGGGTCAAAGATCATCTACAGACACATTCGGTTGATTGTGTCGTTGGCTTTAATAAAATGCCGGGGTTAGATGTCTATTTTGCCGGCGATACGTGTTTTGCCGAGAAAGTCTCCCACAAAGGCTTTTTTTATAGATTGTCTAAACGCTGTAAACACTATTTGGCATTTGAAGATGCGGTATTTAATCCGCAGCATGACACCAAAATTATGGTGCTAACAAAGCAACAAATTACCGATTTTGAAAAATATTACCATACTCAAGCATCAAGATTTGTTTTACTGCCACCCGGTATTGCAAAAGATCGGCAATATCATATTGATTCACCCATTAAACGCCAGCAATTTAGGCAAGCCAATCACATTGCTCAAGATGCTTTTGTGATTGTACAAATTGGTTCTGACTTTAAACGAAAAGGCGTTGATCGCACATTAATTGCGATTGCCGCTTTGCCCGAAGCGTTAAAAAAACAGGTGTGCTATTTGGTTGTCGGGCAAGATAAACCCGATAATTACCAAAAAATGGCGAAACAGTTGGGTATTTTTAATCAAGTCCGTTTTTTCTCAGGGCGGGATGATATCCCCGATTTTCTCTTTAGCGCAGATCTACTACTGCACCCAGCTCGACAAGAAGCCGCTGGTATGGTTTTAATCGAGGCTCTAGCTGCTGGTGTGCCGGTGATTGTAACCGGGATAGCCGGTTATGCTTATCATATTACAGATGCAAATGCAGGTGTGGTACTTAGTGAGCCTTTTGATCAATCAGAATTAAATAGCACACTGGAAAATGCTATCACTAATCAAGCACAGCGAGCTGCATGGCATCATAATGCGATTGAATATGGGCAAAACGCCGATTTATATCACCTTGATGAGCGTGCTGCCGATATTATATTAGGTTGTCATCATTATGAATGAAATTATACTCAAATCGCCT
Organism: Gilliamella sp. B3892; assembly: GCF_026536305.1. Lineage (NCBI taxonomy): Bacteria > Pseudomonadati > Pseudomonadota > Gammaproteobacteria > Orbales > Orbaceae > Gilliamella > Gilliamella sp. B3892. Next base: position 261,596 of record NZ_JAFNOK010000001.1, on the reverse strand, counting down.
TTTGAGAATTTATGGAAAGGCAAAGATCCGTTTAGCGAAGTTGAGCAGATTTCCGGTGAAGTTTATCGGGCGGTTAAACAGCGTAAAACGTTAAATTTTAAACTTGATGATGAATCTTACTTTATTAAAATTCACCGTGGCATAACGGTAAAAGAGATCGTCAAAAATTTATTGTCCTTGAGATTACCGGTGTTAGACGCCAAACAAGAATGGACAGCCATTCACCGTTTAGCGCAAGCGGGAGTAAATACCATGGACGGGCGTGCTTTTGGTCGTAAGGGGTTAAACCCACTAACACGGCACTCGTTTATTATTACCAAAGATCTTAACCCGACAGTGAGTTTAGAGGATTTTACTCGCTCTTGGTTAACCACGCCACCTAGCTATCATCTAAAACGTTCTTTAATCATCTATCTGGCAAAAATGACCGCCAAAATGCATGCCGCTGGGGTCAATCACCGTGATTGTTATTTATGCCATTTTTTATTGGATTTACCGTTATTTGAACATCATCAGCAAATTAAATTATCCGTCATTGATCTGCATCGGGCGCAAACCCGAAAACAAGTGCCAACCCGTTGGCGTGATAAAGATTTGATTGGGCTGTATTTTTCATCGACCAAAATCGGGTTAACTAAACGTGATATTTGGCTATTTTTAAAAACTTATTTCAATAAACCATTAAAAACGATTTTGCATGATGAACATAAACTGTTAACAACCGCGGAAAAAAAATCAGCGCGGATTGCAAAACGAACTGAAAAATATCAGCTTTAATAATAAGGAAATCCTATGTTTATTGAACAAATTGAGATTACCGGATTTAGAGGGATTAGTCAGTTATCTTTAACATTTAATCCGGAATCAAGTGTGCTTATTGGTGAAAACCGTTGGGGAAGATCGAGCTTAATTAGCGCTTTAAAGTTGTTATCACTCGATAACAAATTTTATCAATTTGTCGATAGCGATTTTTATCATGATAGAGATGAAAACTATGGCGATAAGATCAGTATTGTCGTCACTTATTGCGAATCATATTCAACTGAGCTCGACAGTGAAGTGTATGCCCGCTTACGCCCAATGGCTTCGCCAAACGAATCGGATCATTTATACCGCCTTTGTTACCAAATTAGCGCTGACAAACAAGATAATGGTATTTTCACTCAGCATCGATTAATCGACCCACACGGCAAGGCATTATCAACAGAACAATCGCAACCATTAATTGCGATTTTAATTAGCCTTAATCCGGTCATGGCGCTGAAAAACTCGATAAATACGGATAATTTACCGATCAACAATCAACCTTTGTCACAATACTATATCGAGCAACTGTCCAATCAGTTAAAAACCCATAGTGCGCAATTGAGTCAAGATGAATTAAGTCGTGGGCTTAATGCTGCTCGGGCGTTATTAGAGTACTATTTTGCCGATTATCAGCATCGTTATCATTACAAACAAGCCAATAAACAAGCCAGTCCACGTATTGAGGACTGGAACTCGCTTGAGCGGATCAACAATATTTTAGATGATCTTGATAACAGCTATTTGCGCAGTGCGTTATTAGGCATATTTGGCTCGATTATTGATGCCAAAGGCAATAATCCTTTGTCACAAAGTGCCGTGCCGATTTTGATACTGGAAGAGCCGGAAAGCCAACTTCATCCTATTATTTTAGCAGTCGGGTTTCGTTTACTTAAAAACTTACCGACGCAAAAGATTATTACCTCTAATTCAAGTGATTTAGTCGCATTATTCCCACTAGAAAATATTTATCGATTGATTCGTATGCCCGATCAAATCGTGACAAAATATATTCCACCTAAATCATTGAGTGTTGATGATAGCCGACGAATTATGTTCCATATTTTTTATCGTCGAGCCAGTGCTATATTTGCCCGTAGTTGGTTATTAGTTGAAGGTGAAACCGAAGTTTGGTTGTTGCGAGAATTAGCCGAGCAAAGTGGCTATCACTTAAGCTCTGAAGGGGTACAATTTATTGAGTTTGCTCAGTGTGGCTTAAAACCGCTGATTAAATATGCCAATAAAATGGGCATCCATTGGTATGTCATCACCGACGGCGATATGGCGGGTAAAAAGTATGCCGATATTGTTAAATCACTGGCACCGCCTGATAAAGATCCGAGTGATTACCTAACAGTCTTACCGGCGCGGGATATTGAGAATTTTCTATTTAAACATGGCTTTAGTCATGTTTATAAACTCGCTGCTTACAATACTGTGCAACATATTGATATGTCAGTACCAAAAATCATTCAAAAAGCAATTCATCGACGTTCAAAACCCGATTTAGCCATAGCGGTTTGTGATGATGCTAAGTCACGGGGAGTGGGTGCCATTCCTCGTTTATTGATTGATACTTTTGCTAAAATTGTAAAATCTTCAATGGAATTAGTGTCAAAATAAGGCAGGATTAATCGGAAATTTAACCTTAATCGGTTAGGTTTGAATTGAGTTTATAAGTTATCTTAACTCAATGTAAAATAGCTTGAACATGCAGGAGTTCCCGCCGTCTGTCACGGCGGGAATTATTATCATCAGCGCTATTTTGTGATTCTTTTGTATTTGGCACGCTTCGGCTCTACTGCTTCTGCGCCTAAAGTGCGTTTTTTCCACTCTTCATATTCGGTAAAGTTACCTTCAAAGAACTCAACATGCCCTTCGTCTTGGTAATCGAGAATATGGGTTGCAATGCGGTCTAAGAACCAACGGTCATGCGAAATAACTAATGCACAGCCCGGAAACTCTAATAACGCATTTTCCAGCGCACGTAAAGTTTCGACATCAAGGTCATTGGTCGGTTCATCGAGTAATAGTACATTACCACCAACTTGAAGTAATTTAGCTAAATGCACCCGACCACGTTCACCACCGGATAGCTCACCAACTCTTTTTTGTTGATCGACGCCTTTAAAATTAAAGCGACCAACATAGGCACGGCTTGGGATTTCAAAATTACCAATACGCATAATATCTTGTCCGTTGGATATTTCGTCCCACACGGTCTTTTTATCATCCATACTGTCACGGAACTGATCGACCGATGCCAATTGCACGGTATCTCCTAACGTAATTGTACCGCTATCGGGTTGCTCTTTGCCTGATAGCATTCTAAATAGTGTTGATTTACCGGCACCATTTGGACCAATAATCCCGACAATTGCGCCTTTAGGAATACTAAATGAGAGATTATCGATCAATACCCGATCACCATATGACTTAGTTAAGTTATTCACTTCGATCACTTTATCGCCTAAACGTGGTCCAGGTGGAATAAATAGTTCATTGGTTTCATTACGTTTTTGGTAATCGTTGCTATTAAGCTCTTCAAAGCGAGCTAAACGGGCTTTGCTTTTTGCTTGACGCCCTTTCGGATTTTGACGTACCCATTCAAGCTCTTTTTCAATCGACTTACGGCGAGCGGATTCGGTTGCCGCTTCTTGCGCTAATCGCTGATCTTTCTGTTCAAGCCAAGAAGAGTAATTACCTTCCCATGGAATACCTTCACCACGGTCTAGCTCTAAAATCCAACCAGCAACATTGTCTAAGAAGTAACGGTCATGGGTTACAGCGACCACCGTGCCTTCATAGTCATGTAAAAAGCGTTCTAACCATGCGACAGATTCAGCATCTAAATGGTTAGTTGGTTCGTCAATTAATAACATGTCCGGTTTTTCCAGCAATAACTGACAAATAGCAACACGACGGCGTTCACCACCGGATAAATTTTCGATTTTTGCATCCCAATCCGGTAGACGCAAGGCGTCAGCTGCTCGCTCTAGTTGGTTATCTAAATTATGCGCATCTTGCGATTGTATGATTGCTTCAAGTTCAGCTTGTTCTTTGGCTAATTTGTCAAAATCAGCATCTGGATCAGCATAAGCCGCATACACTTCATCTAAACGAGCCAAAGCTTTTTTGGCATCACCAACGGCTTGCTCAATAGCTTCACGTACAGTTTGCTTAGGATCAAGTTTAGGTTCTTGCGGTAAATAACCTATTTTTATGTCCGGCTGTGGACGAGCTTCACCTTCAATTTCGGTATCCACTCCAGCCATAATTCGTAGTAATGTCGATTTACCTGCCCCATTTAAGCCAAGAACACCAATTTTGGCACCGGGGAAAAAACTTAATGAGATATCTTTTAAAATATAACGTTTAGGAGGAACAATCTTCCCAACACGATTCATGGTATAAACATATTGCGCCATAAAACATCATCCGTTTGTTAAATTAATCATAGCTAAGTTAATTTTACTTGCTATAAAAGTCATGCCGTATATTGTAACGTTTCTGTCAATGGGGTCTAGGGTTATTTGTCGAATTGATTAGATTTATTCACTGTCGGTTTTGTTTTTTACATGCAATTTAATCGGTTTCATATATAATCAATAACCTATTAAATTGACAGTATGAGTGATAAAGACCATTTTAGGAGCAAGTATGAGTAACATCACCGTTCATTGCCATATTGATCGACAATATTTAGTCGATACTTATTACGCGCTGCAAGGTTGTTTGGATGATAATTTTACACAAAAATTAGATGATTCAATTGCTGATAATATGCGTAATTTTACCTTCACCTTCGATAATGAAAAAATAGTACGGCTAAATAACGATAAGAACGAAGTCAGTACTTTCTATTACTCAGATCTGTATCAAATACATGAAGCTAAAACTGGGTTATTTTTTTTTAGTAATAAGATTATTTTTGAATTTGTTCGTTATGATCTGTTTCAACCGGATGAGTTAGCGCGCCTAAAAGATTATCTGGCGCCTTATTTGAGCAAAAACCAAGAATCCAAAATAGCAATGATTAATTATCAATTTGACTGTCAACGTGTATATGCGTTTATTTGTCATCAATTTCGAAATTCAAGAAAAAGGATGTTTATTTTATCTACTATCCTTTTATTTTTGAGTTTGTTGCTATTTCCAAAAAATCCTACTTTATCAGTACTAATTTTCATACTGCCTATTTTATTACTTACCTTATTTTTGGCTAATTTTAAAAAACAATCAAAAAAGCAGGTTTTAACATTGAATGAACGCTTTGGCAGTATGACCTGTATTTTTTATGATGATCATCTAACATTCAATTACAAAAAAACAGTTGGATCTTTTAATATTAACTATGCTGAATTTCATAAAATAGATAAAACATCAAAAGGTTATGTGTTTTTCATACAAGAGAGTTCGGGGTATTACTTTTTTTATAACGAGTTTAGTTTAGAACAACAACAAGCGCTGGAAGAGAAACTGAAACACTATAGCAATTATTCACAGAAGTAATACCATACCCTTATTACTCATCCCACCTAATACGAGGTGGGATGTTAATCAGATTATAAAAAGGTGAAGATTTGATCTTTCGGCAGACGTGATTTTGGACGATGCGCATTACCATCATCTTGAGCACGGTAACCTAATGTTGCAACCACAATGCTTTTCAATCCTTTGCTTTTAAGATCTAAGATTTCATCCATTTTAGCAGAATCGTAACCCTCTATTGCGGTAGAATCAACACCAATTGCCGCAGCGGCAAAAAGCAATTGCCCCAATGCAATATAGGCTTGTTTACCTTCCCAGCACTGTTGTGATTCAGGTGTTTTGCTATTTAGATTTACAAAATAACGTCGTCCCTGATCTTGAGACGCCTTTAATTCCGCCGAAGGCAAACGGCCATCTTTCTCTTCTTGATTAAGGAGATTAACTAAATGGGCTTCATCCAATGGGGTTTTAATACAAAAAACAATAGTATGTGATGAGCCGGTGACACGTGGTTGATTAAAATCAGCTATTGCCGGCAAAATTTTATTTTTGGCTGCTTCATTATCAATGACATAAAAATGCCACGGTTGAGAGTTAACCGATGATGGACTGTTTCTTAGTACGGTTAACAGTTGTTCTATCACATCTGCCGGGATTTTTTTAGTTGGATCATAATGTTTAGTTGTATAGCGTTTTTGCGAAATATCAACAATATTCATCGTTATGCCCTCGTTAGCATTGATAAGTTATCGATTAATTATAGTAAGAATATACCTTAGCTCAACTTATTAATCTAATAGATTTACTATTACTCATAATAGTCAATTGAAAAAGCAGTTCTACACTAATGACATCTCTTTTTTATTATTCATGATTTTAACAAAATAGCGACAACATGAGTAAATAATCGTTGACATAACAAACATCATTTGGTAAAAATATCAACAATTAAATCTGTAGTGTTAACTGGAATTAGAGTTTTTATGTTTACTAAATTTTTATCTCTCGACCTCAGCCTCCTCCTCGCATCAATTTGCGCGGATAGCTTGTGTGTGGAGTAAATAAGTAATTTAGTAAACAACTCGACAAAATAAACAAGAACCCGCGCAAAAGTGCGGGTTTTTTGTTTTCATAACTTGAAATACCGAGATAGCGCCAAAATATTAATAAGGAATAAACAATGAGCGATCAAGTCATTATTTTTGATACCACATTACGTGATGGTGAACAAGCTTTACAAGCAAGTTTAAGTGTCAAAGAAAAACTACAAATAGCGCTAGCTTTAGAAAGAATGCGTGTGGATGTAATGGAAGTTGGTTTTCCAATCTCATCACCGGGCGATTTCGAATCAGTCCAAACGATTGCTAAAACGATTAAAGATAGCCGGGTTTGTGCGTTATCTCGCTGTATAAATAAAGATATTGATGTTGCAGCTGAAGCGTTAAAGGTTGCTGACCAATTTCGTATTCATACTTTTATGGCAACATCAACCTTACATGTACAAGATAAATTAAAAATGACATTTGATGATGTCGTTGATAGGGCTGTGCACTGTATTAAACGTGCACGTAATTATACTAATGATGTGGAGTTTTCTTGTGAAGATGCAGGCCGTACCCCAATTGATAACCTATGTCGAATTGTTGAAGCAGCGATTAAAGCCGGGGCAAGTACGATCAATATCCCGGATACTGTCGGTTATACTGTTCCTTATCAATTTGGTGGCATTATTCATACCTTATTTGAACGTGTCCCGAACATTGATAAAGCGATTATCTCTGTTCATTGTCATGATGACTTGGGCATGTCGGTGGCTAACTCGATTAGCGCGATTCAAGAAGGTGCTCGTCAAATTGAAGGGGCGATGAATGGATTAGGTGAACGTGCAGGAAATACCGCTTTAGAAGAAGTGATTATGGCGATCAAAGTGCGCCAAAATATCTTAAATGTTCACACCAATATCAATCATCAGGAAATTTATCGTACCAGTCAAATTGTCAGCCAAATTACCAATATGCCAATACCGGCGAATAAAGCCGTTATTGGCAGTAATGCATTTGCCCACTCCTCTGGGATCCATCAAGATGGCATCCTAAAAAATCGTGAAACTTATGAAATTATGACGCCCGAGTCGATCGGTTTAAATCAGATCCAATTAAACCTAACTTCCCGCTCCGGTCGAGCAGCGGTAAAACATCGCTTAGAGGAGTTAGGTTATCAGGATAATGATTATAACTTAGATCAAGTCTATGAAGCGTTTTTAGCGCTGGCAGACAAAAAAGGACAAGTGTTTGATTACGATCTAGAAGCCTTAATTTTTATTAATCAAATAAAAGATGAAAAAGAGCATTATGTTTTAGACTATTTTAATGTTCAATCCGGCTCGACGGTCGTTTCAACCGCATCGGTCAGTTTAATCATCGGCGATCAAAAATTTTCAGATGCAGCTACCGGTAATGGTCCGGTTGATGCAGTGTATCAAGCCATTAACCGCATCACTGGCGAGCCAATTTCAATTATTAAATATCAATTAGCTTCAAAAGGTCAAGGCGAGAACGCTTTAGGTCAAGTTGATATTGTGGCTGATTATAAAGGCCGTAAATTTCATGGTGTAGGGCTGGCAACCGATATTGTTCATTCATCAGCTTTAGCATTAATAAATGTATTAAATAATGTCTATAGAGCAAATCAAGTTGCGCAAGAAAAACAAAAACTACATCATGATTAATAACCGAATATTGTTTTGTTCATCGGGAACAAAATAGCAAAATTAAATTAGATTGTTAAGGAATAAGAATATGTCACAAAACTACCATATTGCAGTTTTACCGGGTGATGGGATTGGACCAGAAGTGATGAAACAAGCCTATAAAGTGCTTGAAGTGATTCGCCAAAAATATCAGCTTGCTATCACCACCAGTGAGTATGATGTCGGCGGTGCAGCTATCGATGTTCATGGTTGCCCGTTACCTAAAGAGACGCTCGAAGGTTGTGAAAAGGCTGATGCGATTCTATTTGGCTCTGTCGGTGGTCCGAAATGGAGCCACTTAGCACCCGATGCGCAACCGGAACGAGGCGCACTATTACCACTTCGCAAACACTTTAAATTATTCGCCAACTTGCGCCCTGCTCGCTTATATCAAGGTTTAGAAGAGCTTTGCCCATTGCGTGCAGATATTGCCTCGCGTGGTTTTGATATCTTATGTATGCGTGAATTAACCGGCGGTATCTATTTTGGCTTGCCAAAAGGTCGAGAAGGCAGCGGTGCACAAGAGCGAGCATTTGACACTGAAGTGTATCACCGTTTTGAAATCGAACGTATTGCCAAAATGGGCTTTGAAGCCGCTCGTTTGCGTCGCAAAAAAGTGACCTCAGTTGATAAAGCTAATGTGTTGCAAACCTCAATTTTATGGCGTGAAGTAGTTAGTCAAGTCGCAAAAGATTATCCGGATGTAGCGCTTGAACATATGTATATTGATAATGCCACTATGCAACTGGTTAAAGATCCTTCCCAATTTGATGTCATTTTATGTTCAAATTTATTCGGCGATATTTTATCTGATGAATGCGCCATGATCACCGGTTCAATGGGAATGTTACCTTCGGCAAGCCTTAACGAACAAGGCTTTGGTCTTTATGAGCCGGCTGGTGGCAGTGCACCGGATATCGCCGGTAAAAATATCGCAAATCCAGCAGCGCAAATTTTATCTTTGGCGTTATTAGTTCGTTATAGCTTAAAACGAGACGATATTGCTAACGCTATTGAAACAGCAGTAAATCAGGCATTAGAAAAAGGTTATCGTACAGCAGATCTTGCCCGTAATGTGCAACCTATATCGACTGATGAAATGGGCGATATTATCTGTAAATTTATTTCGTAAACCGTTTTATGTGACCAAGTTGTGTAATTTTGATAGTTGGCAATCGGCCTTAAATACGCAATGTTGGTCACCTTAATCTAAGTAAATTAATACGATAAAACTATGTTTTAAGTACCGGTAGTGACAATAACAAGGAATATGCAATGTCGAAAACACTGTATCAAAAAATATATGATGCACACGTCGTTTACCAAGCGCCGAACGAAACACCGATTTTATATATCGATCGTCATTTAGTGCATGAAGTGACGTCCCCACAAGCTTTTGACGGTTTACGTGCCATGAATCGTAAAGTACGTCAGCCTCACAAAACGTTTGCCACCATGGATCATAACACTTCAACCAAAAGTAATGATTTAGATGCTTGTAGTGAAATGGCTCGCATTCAGTTAACCGAATTGGCAAAAAATGCCGAAGAGTTTGGCGTCTCCCTATATGGATTACAAAGCCCATTACGTGGTATTGTGCACGTGGTAGGACCAGAACAAGGTATGACTCTACCCGGTATGACAATTGTTTGTGGCGATTCACATACTGCAACTCATGGCGCATTTGGCGCACTTGCTTTTGGTATCGGCACATCGGAAGTGGAACATGTATTAGCTACCCAAACGTTAAAACAGGGGCGAGCTAAAACCATGAAAATTGAAGTTAAAGGTCAGGTTGCCGACGGCATTACCGCTAAAGATATCATTTTAGCGATTATTGGTAAAACAACCAGTGCTGGCGGTACCGGACATGTGGTTGAGTTTTGCGGTGAAGCCATTAAATCTTTATCAATGGAAGGCCGAATGACATTATGTAATATGGCAATTGAAATGGGCGCTAAAGCCGGTTTGATTGCACCAGATGAAGTCACATTTGAATACTTAAAAGGTCGCCAATTCTCACCAAAAGGGGAGGATTTTGATAAAGCGGTGGCTTATTGGAAAACCTTAAAAACTGATGAAGGGGCGCATTTTGACAGTGTTGTTACCCTTGAAGGCAAAGACATTGCCCCACAAGTGACATGGGGAACAAATCCCGGTCAAGTTACATCGATTGATGCAACGGTACCAAATCCTGATGATTTTGCTGACCCAATTGAAAAACATTCGGCGCAGCGTGCTTTAACCTATATGGGATTATCTGCCGGTACTAAGATGAGTGATATTAAGATCAATAAAGTCTTTATTGGATCATGTACCAATTCACGTATAGAAGATTTGCGTGCAGCAGCCAAAATTGCTAAGGGGCGTAAAGTCGCCGAAGGCGTACAAGCACTAGTCGTTCCGGGTTCCGGCCCAGTAAAACAACAAGCGGAAGCGGAAGGGTTAGATAAAATTTTTATTGATGCCGGTTTTGAATGGCGATTACCGGGCTGCTCAATGTGTCTGGCGATGAATGATGACAAATTAGCACCGGGCGATCGCTGTGCCTCTACCAGTAATCGTAATTTTGAAGGACGACAAGGTCGTGATGCTCGCACCCATTTAGTCAGTCCGGCCATGGCTGCCGCTGCTGCCATTACCGGGCATTTTACTGATATTCGCAAACCATTTTAAGGAGACTGGTCATGGCTAAATTTACAAAACATACAGGACTGGTCGTTCCTTTAGATGCGGCTAATGTTGATACCGATGCCATTATCCCAAAACAATTTTTACAAAAAGTGACTCGCACCGGCTTTGGTAAACACGCTTTTCATGAATGGCGTTTTTTAGATGACTTAGGCGAACAACCTAACCCCGATTTCGTTTTAAATAAGCCCCGTTATAAAGGCGCCAGTATTTTATTAGCACGTGAAAATTTTGGTTGCGGTTCATCTCGTGAGCATGCACCATGGGCGTTAGCAGATTATGGGTTTAAAACGATTATAGGATCGAGTTTTGCCGATATTTTTTATAACAACTCGTTTAACAATCAATTATTGTTAGTCAATCTTTCAGAGGAAGACATTGATGAACTTTTTAAAATTGTTGAAGCCAATGAAGGGATCGAATTTACAATCGATCTGGTTAACGAAGTTGTGATTGCAGGCGATAAACAATATCCATTTAAAATTGATGCGTTTAAACGCCATTGTTTGTTAAATGGATTAGATAATATTGGTTTAACGCTACAACATGAAGATGCCATTAGTGCATTTGAACATAACATCCCCTCTTTTTTAGCATAAGTGCTTAATTAAGATATCATCGCTTACTATTATTTAAGCGATGATATCTCACCTTTTTCCACATCAGTTCTTCAGTTTTACTTCTATCTGATAACCACTTCAAGATATACTACCACCACTGACTTTTAGATCAGAAAAATACCAATATTAACTGTTTATAAGGAATAAGGAACATGCTACAAACTTTACAATTTCTATGGAATGATATCCAATACATATCAATTCCTATTGTTCTTCTGTTTCTCATTATTTTCATTATCTATTTGATACAGCGAAAAGGAAAAGTGGAATACAAAACGCAACTTGTTGAAATTCCGTCGTTAAACCAAAAAGTCATTATTGCCCAATCAAAATTCTTTCAGAAACAAACGAATAAACAAGATTCAATTTTTAAAAAACATTTTTATATCGGTAAAACGCTTAATATTGAAGGCGAAATGCTGACAATCAGTAGAGTAAACAAGATTGCTCAGTTGCAAGAAAACAAGATAGTGTATAAATACATTGTCTACTTTAAAAGATATGAGAATATTGAGTGTCAAAATACAATTCACATTCAACGTCATCCAATCATTAGTAAAGTTGTTATTGACAATCAAACAATTCAACTAATGAAGCATGATCAGAGCATTGAAAATCTTACTTTGTGTAATATTGAATATAATCATACTTATAACAGCATTTGCTTAATACAAAAAACAATCAATCAAGAATCAGATCGCTATAAATTAACCAAAGAGTGTTTTGATCATTTAGCTGATTATCAATATATTGAAGCAATGTTAGATAAGTATGCCAGACGGAATGAATCTGTCGATTTAGAACCAAAGAAAAAAGGGTGGGCAGATTTAGATGACAATGGCGGTCTTTATTTTATGAGGAATTGGCCAGCCTGGATAAGATGGTTATGTGTTTTACCTGGTTTTATAATTGGCTGTGTAATCGGTTTTTTGAGCGCTTCAATATTCTTTTATATTATTGCTAACCTAACACATACGCAAAGTAACCCAATAACAATATCTTTAAAAGCCATTTTAGGCTTAATGTTATCCTGTGGATTAGCTGTTTCAGTAGCGTCTTGTGTCGCTCCTGGTTATCGTTATTTAACCAGTATCCTATTCTCTTATTTGATAATGATATTACTGCTAATCTCAATCTATATACTTATTAATTTATTTGAAGCGGAATATGATATAGGTTTGATAATAGTTGGGGTTATATCGGCGATATTTGCTCTACTAATAGTAATAAATAATTACAAAAAATATAACAATAAAATATCACGATGACTGAATTTGATTAAACAATCTAGCGATCATTTTAAATGGTTTATAGGTTGTACTTATCACTTGCAAGTATAGCTATCACTCATAAAGTGATAGCTAAAAATAAATGATATCATTAAAGTTGTTTACGTTGACTGGACGGTGGAATGGATAATGCTTCACGATATTTGGCAACAGTTCGGCGTGCAATAATAATACCCTGCTCTTGAAGAATCGAGACCAGTTTACTATCGCTCAATGGTTTTTTACTATCTTCTGCCGAAATGTATTTTTTTATTAAAGCCCGAATTGCCGTTGATGAGGCTTCCCCACCTGATTGAGTATTAACATGGCTGGAAAAAAAGAATTTAAGTTCAAATATTCCGCTTGGACATTGCAAATATTTTTGCGTAGTAACACGGGAAATTGTCGATTCATGCATATCAATTGCCAACGCCACATCCGATAAAATCATCGGTTTCATATATTCCTGTCCATATTCAAAAAAAGCTTGTTGATGCTCAACAATAAATTGGCTGACTTTTAATAAAGTTTCATTACGATTTTCAATACTTTTTATAAACCAATTAGCATCTTGCAAATGTGACCGTATATATTGACTATCACTTTCACTGCTTACTTTTTCCATTGCGGCATATTGCTGGTTTATGCGTAAAGACGGTACGGTTTCGTTGTTTAAATCAACAACCCATTTACCTTCGCTTTTTTTCACTATCACATCCGGTATAACATAATCTGGCGGCGTCGTGTTGACCGAATCACCGGGGTAAGGGTGTAAGTGTTGAATAAAATTCACCGCTTCTTTTAATTGCTCATCACTGGCATTTAACACCTTTTTAAGGGTTCGATAATCCCGTGTGGCCAACAAGTCCAAATAGTTATCAATGATTTGTTTTACTAATGGTGGGGTCGCTAAATGCTGAATTTGAATGGCTAAGCATTCTTGTAAAGTTCTGGCGCCAACACCAATAGGATCGAAATTCCAGATCCGCTTTAGCACAGCCTCAACCTCATCAAGTTCAATCTCGTCGTTGCCTTGCTCTTCTAAAATTTCTTCAGCGGAAACCGTTAAATATCCTCGGTCATCAATCGCTTCAATAATCGAGGTTGCAATAGCTCTATCTGTGTCACTAAATGGGGTTAAATCAAGTTGCCAATTTAAATAGTCATGTAATGTTTCGTGAGTTTCACCTTGGTATATCGGTAATTCATCGCTACGATAATCCGAGTTAGTGCCGGAGGGCGTTCCGGCAGTATAAATATCCTCGTAGGAAGCATCAAGCGGAATATCTTCCGGGATCTGTTCACTATCTAAAGCTTCTCTGGTATCGATATTTTCGTTTAACTCTGCTGACTCTACGTTAATTTCATCATATTGATCATCAACTTCAAGTAATGGATTATTTTCAAGTGCAGTTTGAATCTCTTGCCTTAATTCTAAAGTTGACAACTGTAACATCCGAATTGCTAATTGCAACTGTGGGGTCATCGATAATTGTTGAGAGACTTTCAGTTGTAAACCAGTTTTCATCATAATCTAAATTCATGCCCTAAGTATACGCGTTTGACATACTCGTTACTTAAAATACTATCTGGCGTACCTTCAGCAATCAAATGTCCTTTATTGACAATATAAGCTCGTTCACAAACATCAAGTGTTTCACGTACGTTATGATCAGTAATTAACACTCCTAAGCCGCGATCACGCAAATGCTTAATAATATTTTTAATATCGATAACTGAAATCGGATCAACGCCGGCAAAAGGCTCGTCAAGCAAGATAAATTTTGGGTTAGCTGCTAACGCTCGAGCAATTTCAACCCGGCGACGTTCACCACCGGATAAGGATTGTCCGATACTGTCTCGAATGTGGGTGATATGAAACTCTTCAAGTAACTCTTCTGCCCGATCGATTTTTTCATTTTTATCGATATCATTGCGGGTTTCCAAAATGGCCATGATATTATCTATAACTGAGAGTTTTCTAAATATGGAGGCTTCTTGAGGCAAGTAGCCAATTCCTTTTTTAGCTCGTTCATGCAAAGGTAAAATACTAATATCATGGTCATCAAGATAAATTTTACCTGCATTTAACGTCACAATCCCCACTACCATGTAAAAAGTGGTGGTTTTACCGGCACCATTTGGCCCTAATAAGCCAACAATTTCACCTGAATTAACTGTCAGACTCACATCTTCGACAACACGTCGTTTTTTATAAACTTTTGCTAGATTAACCGCTCTTAATATTGACATATTATTTATTCATCCCTTTTACTTGGCTTGGGATTATAGTAGTTTTTACTCTATTATTTTTACCGGGCTCAGCTACTATCACTTGTTTGTTAACATCATAGGAAATAATAGAACTTTTTATATGATTGTCTTGCTGAATAATTTCGGCATCACCTTGTAAAACAACACTATTTTCTTTTACATTATAGATAATTTGATTAGAATGCCCGGTAACAATTCGGTTATTTTTCGGTAATATTTGTTTAAAGTTAACCGGATTACCGTAACCGGTAATTTTTTGTTTTGAGGTATCTTGCATATCAGTAATGGTGACTCTGTCAGCATTTATGGTTAAACCGTCTTGAACAATGCGAACATTACCACTAAATGTCAGAATATTTTTTTCAATATCAATTTGCTGATTATCAGCATCAATCGTAATAGGCTTGTTGGCAACAAATACTTTTTGATCATCTTTATTAACAGACGTTTGATTTTCGGATTCAACAGCCATAGATCCAAAAGAAACAAATAAAATTAAAAATAGTGAAGAAATAATCTGTTTTTGCGATCTCATGTTTTATTCGGCCTCAGTATGGTAATAGGTTTTGACATTCTCAAGTATTTTAGCTGTTTTTGCCTGCAAATCACCAGCCAACCCTAGCCCGGTTGAATAATATCCAACCCCTTTGATCGTTATTGGGTCTTTTGAGGTGACAAGTTGAGTTGTTAAATCAATAACAGCATTATCAGTTAGTACTTTCTGTAATTGCGCATCAGGTGTTAAGTTAGTTAATTGAACATCGCGATACAGATAGATTTTTTTATCATTAGTTAATGCTGCTCTTTGAGCAGTAATATGCCATGTAGCAGAATTTTCTTGATCATAAAGCGTAACATTGGGCAAATCAAATTCTGTCACTTCAGATGAGTCAAAGTGTTTAACCTTACCCGATTCTATTTTATAGACAATTTCACCCTCTAAATTGTAAACATTGGTTACCATGTTATCACTCTGATAAATTGGCGTGTCAGATAAATTTGCAGTAGATTGCAAAACTTTAGTTTCATCACCTTTCTGGTAATTATAATAAACTCCGATAACCACAATCAGAAGCAATAAACAGATTATATTTTTTTTATTCATGGCATAAGTTAATCACACAAAGAAGATAAATCAGTTTTCGAAACATCTACAATTGGCTTATTTTACTTTATTTTTCACTAAATTAATATCGGACATTAAAAGAAGTTAAATCATTGAGTGATATTAATTCATCTATATTTATATTCCCTATCCGTGCAGAACGTGGTCCGCCACAGTTAAGCCATTGTATTAACTTTGCTATCTGGGTGGTATCCCCTTGCGCAATAATTTCGACATCACCATTATCTAGATTTTTAACATAACCAACTAAACCAAGTTTTTTGGCTTGTTGATAGGTACAGAATCGAAATCCGACGCCTTGAACTCTACCGCTTACTTGTAATTTAATTTGTTTTATCATGATATCGCCACTGCATCTACGTTTAATAAAAAAGTTAACCACTGTTAAGTAGATTGTAAAACTAAAATCAATCTCAATCTAATAAAATAGTGCTAGTGTTTGAAGGTGAAATTATTGAAAAGTTAGTTTCGCTAAATGGATAAAAAAGATCCTAGTTTATTGCATTATGGTTCATGCAAACAGACTAGGATCTTACGATTATTTAATTAAAATTACTAAATAAAAATTTATTAAAATTAATTGGTTGGATTAGATAAATAAACAATATTACCTTTTATGTCACCTTTATTTGTAAACTTCGCCACGTTGAGTGTAACAGTCTCAGTGTCAACTTTACCTGGCTCTCGGTTAAAAAAACTGTCACCAGTTACCCTTAAATGTTTAACAGATTTTAACAAGCCATCATTAATAATATCATGAGCTTTCATATTGATTGCATGACCGGTTTGAATTAAACCATCATTTTGGATGATACCACCTGAAAAATCAGCTTGCCAACCTGCCGTAATTATACCTCGCTTCGCATTTTTGAATTTATTTGACTTAACAGTTAATAGGTAGTCAGAATTAAGTTTACCAATATTTACTGCGTTTGTTTCGTCAATTAGTAGCTCATTTTTAGCATTAGCTGAGCCATAATTCATGAATTTATTACCTGTAAGTTTGATATCAAAACCTTCTAGGGTACCAAACCAGTTATTAATAAAGTAATCGCTCTTCACTAGAATTCTATCAGTACCAGTCATTTGACCGTCATTACTTGCTCTATCAGTTTCAATATCAATCACTTTACTCTTCATAACACCATCAACCATACCTTCTCGACCTCTGTTATAGAATTCTTTGCGAGCTTTGATTTCAATCAAATTAGGCGCTTTCATTATTCCAAAATTATCGACAATATCTGCATCAATTTTAAGCGTACCAAGGCTTTCGATTGATGAACCATATCCATTTGATAAGTTGATGCCTTTTAGATTGAAGGCACTATTGGTGAACAGATTCTTCCAATTGACAACCTGTTTAATATTAACTGTCAAATTGTGATCCGAAAATATAGCGCCTTCGTTATGCAGACTTTCTCCGGTCAAAGTGGCATATGTATCTGCGAATATACTTCCATCAGCGCCATTTTCAACACTATAAACGTCAGATTCGAAGTAACCTCGTGATTTAATCTTACCGTAATTAATCAAATTAATACCTTTGATAGTTTCACCTTTTACAGCGTTATGCGAACCCACATTTTTTGATTCAGAAACATCAATATTAATATAATCTGCTATCAAACCAGCTTCTATTTCATTATTAAAGATATCACCAGTCAGATTCATCGTATTATCAGCAGATATAGATTTAATATTAGTCAATTTTTTAAATTTCATATTTAAACTATCATTTGCATGAATGAACAAATAATTCTCAAAATTATCTGCTAAAATATCCATATCTTTGGCTATCATTTGTCCATTTTCCCAACGATTAATAAATTGATATGATTTGATTGACATTTTATTGCCACTCGAAAGTATGCTAAGATTTAACACATCCTTAATATCAATATTTAAATTATTTTTCGCTGAGATTGTACCCTGATTATTAAACACGTTACCCAGCAAGTCGATATCATTAGCCTCTACAGTACCTCTACCACCATCAATATTTTCAAAATTATCAGAAACAATATTTACTTTATTGTCTGCTTTGATTTTAGCATAGTTCTTAAACGTAGCAGATTTAATATCGATATCTTTTGCAACTATATTACCATTTTCCCAACGATTAACTAAATCCTTAGCAATTATTGATATTTTATTGCCAGCAAATAACTGTCTATAATTTTCGGTATTTTCTGCCTCAATAGTCAATAGATTTTTAGCATTAACACTACCTTCATTTCGGAATTTTATACCTTTTAAATAAACATTTTCACTTTCGACTAAAGCAGGTTCAAAACTATTAAAAAACTCTTTGGCTAAAATAGAGACTTGTTTGCCGGCAATCATTTTACCTTGGTTTGATAATTTTTGAACATCAAATTTAATCTCATTATCAGCATACAACTCACCGGTATTTCTTGACGAATATGTTTTAACTTGAATATTTTTGGCTTTAGCTGTACCACCCAAACCGTTAGTAAAATTGTTACCTTGTGATGAAATTGTTTGCCCCGCTTCAATTAAACCATCGTTGCCTGTCCAGTCACCTGAGTTAAAATTAATATCCTCTCTTGTTTTAATAATTCCACTCTTATTATTTTTAATCTCATTTTTACTAGCAAAAGAAGCGCTGCCTTTTCGGCTACTGATATAATTTTGGTTTTCAACACCACTACTTACACTTTTTATAACTATATCGCCAGCTGCGTCAATTGAGCCTTGATTAAGTATTTGTCCTTCTGCAGAAATATTGACTTCACCAGCATTAGTCCAAATTTTTCCATTATTACGCACACCAACACCAAGCTCAGTACCTACCATTTTGATTTTATTGGCATACATTCCACCTAGCGCTGAGACATCAACGCCGAATTCTGGCTTACCGGAAACCGAATCAGCACCTTGTTTTTCGATTTTGCTTAAATCAGCACTGACTTTATTTTTACCAGTGACAACATTTAATTGATTATCAGTCCATAACTCAGCATTAATCGATACACTACGAGAGATAAGATCGGTGTAATCTTGACCAGATGCTCGGTAACCTTTACCATTGATTTCAATTTTACCACCTTGAACATCATAACCTTTCAGACTACCATTTTCGATTATTGGTTTACCAGTAGTTAACGTAGCACGGTCAGCGTTGATGAAACCACAACCATTACAGGTGATACCTGCTGTATTTGCGATAACAACTTGTGCTTTTTGACCGGCAACTTCAACATAGCCTTGTAATTGAGACGGATTTTTAGAGTTAACTTCATTAAGAATAATTTTTGCACTATTGGTTAATGATTGGTTACCATTTATTGCTCCACCTAATTGAGTATTTGAACCATTACGAGAGTTATTAAGGATTACCCCTTCTTTTGAAACATCAAATTGGTTAAATTTGTTATGCGATACACCACCACTAGTTGGTGAGGCAATATCAATTTGTGTAGCACCATTACCTAATTGATGAACGTTTGGACGTTGATTTTGGCTTGCATTTTTATCCACCACAATATTTGACGCATAGCTTGTTCCGGCTACACTCACCAGACCTAAAGCAACATACGATAAGAATACTAATGGCTTTAATGCACTAGTTTTATTCTTACCAGCTAAGTCATTTTGTGAACTGATTGATTTCGTTTTTTTAACACTTCCCGAAACCGCTTGGTGTGATTTGACAATTTCAGACACCACCACAAACAAGCCACGAGCTTGATTAAAAACAATTCGATATAAATTTTTATTCATAGTATTTTCACCTTTCATCTATTTTATATTGCTCAAATTATGAATTAAAAGAGCAATTTGTTTTAGTAAAACCATTTCCAAACACAAATGACTTAACTGAGTAACTAAAATCAGTTACATCATTTATTCAACGCAATAAAAAACACTATAACTAATTGATATAACAACTAATTATCGTATAAGTACAATTAATCAAATGAATTTTATTCTATTAACTGCCAACTCAATAACTGAATAAGTATCAATGCATTATTGTTGCCATTTAATCCAAATTTATTAGTGAAGTTAACAACGTTAACTATGAAGTAAATTAGAGCATAATTAATTGTTAACTATTCTCTTTAATTCGCTGCTTAAAAAAGGTATTAAAGCCCTACGGACTTATCATTAAAAACTGATTTGTTACTAATTTATGATGTTATAAATTGATATAAAACATATTCACTTTTTAATACTGTTTTACCAAAATCAAACTACTTGTATTTATTCTTATATTTTTAACCATACTGCACTAATAAATCATCAAACCTTTTACATCAATTTGATAGCCATTCTCATATAATAATCTTTATATGAATAACGGGTCAAAAGGTTTTATGTAAAGTTTCTTTTGCATGTTTTGCATGCTAATATCCATTGATTAAAAATAACAATCTTTGTCAAAAAAATGATAACTCATTATTTTATATAGTGTTATTTTTAAGTTTAATTATTTCCTTTTAAAAACACTTACTAACTAATTAATAAGTCCAATTCAAGTAAAACCCTAAAGTTAAATGGTTGGTTTTGAATTTATTCGGTTTGTAAAGTGGTACACCAACAAACAGATCATAATAGATATCAAACTGACGTCCTCTTACACCAACCACTGAGCCAACCAATCGTTTTCCAACCAAATCTTCAGAATTCGCTCCGGACACTTGGCCTGCGTCGAGTCCAAAATAGAGTTGCTGATTGGTAGGCATTTGCCAATCTAACTCATTACGGATATATATCCCATTATCCGCTGTTAACATACGCTCGCCGTCAAACCCACGAACAGTCCAGCGACTACCAATTGAAAAACGGTCTGGCGGCGTGAGTTTATTGCGCCTAGTCATTTGCCCACGAGTTTCAAAAATATAAGCAAAATTTTGATTGCCTAAGCTAAAGGGCTTATATAAAGACAAATCGAATTTAAAAATATCGGTCAAAGCACTGGCAATACCCACTTCTTCTTCATGCGCTTTTTGCGCACCAAACCAGCGCACCCCTTTTTGGTACCAAAGCCCCAAATCCAATGTCATATTATCGATATAATGACGATGTTGTAGCCCGATTTTCCAATTGGTTGTTTTTCGGCGTTGAATCTCTAGCTCCAAATCTTCCATATAGTTATGTGACTCTCGTAAATTGATGCCATAACTTAATGTTGTTTTTTGGGTTGAGTTACGATGAATGATCCGGCTAATTTGGAAGTTATAGTTTTTACTTCTTCCTTTATATTGATAATCGACAATCCCGGGGATATTTTGATGATAGGTGTTGCCATATATAGTGGCATCAAACATCCAATAACCATATGGAACAGAATAAGAAAATAGATAATCACGTGTTCCATATTTGTGTTTATTTTCCAGATCATGATCACCAGACACATAAAAAGTGTCACTGAGTCCTAACGGATTATCCAGATAAAGAGTTAAACCACCCAAATAACGCCCGGTATCTTTAGTACCTGAGTTATCTAAAGAAACACCTAATCGCCAATACTTATCTTGGGTACGTTTAATAACAATATCGGTTTGCCCCTGTTCTTTACTAGGGATTAATTCAATATTGGCAATCGATGTAGGGACGCGTTGTAAATTTTCTAATCCTTGCTCTAATGCACGCAAATTGAGCAAATCCCCGGTTTTTAAAGGAATACTGGTATATAAGCTTGAATGGCTATCACTATCTGAAGTGTAGCTAATATTGCCAACCGTACCTTTTAAGATTAATAGGGTGAATGTACCACTGGTGATATCTTGTTGAGGCGCCACCACGCGAGTTGTTATATAACCATAACTTATAAGCTGATTTTGCAGTTCGGTCATCAATAAATTAAGACCATTGCTACCTAAACAACGTCCTTCGGCTTGCTGAGCTAAACGATTAAGAGGAATATAAAAAGGTAAGGCATCACGTTCTAATAACTTAACATGATCAATACGAAAACACACCTTTTCTTCTGGAAAGTCAATGCTTTGAACTTTCTTCATGGGAGATTGTAAATTGATATCCGGTGTTTTGGTGGATAAAGCTTCTTCCGTTGCTTTTTGCCTCTCTTGTTGGTAAATGAGTTGTTGATCGCTGACTTTTTGGTTTTGTGCCGTTGGTTGAGATACAGCTACCGCATTAAATGACGCAAAAAAACCTGCTAAAATAAGTGATAACTTCCTGATATCTACCATTTTATTTACCATTATTAATATATTGTACTTTTGAGCGTGCCTATGTTAATTCGATTAAATCATTTAGTCTATAAAAAAAAAGTAAAGAATCGAAATCCTCATTAATAGTACGAAAAAGTATAACGTTAATATATGTATTAATAAAAATATGTTATATCGATAAGTTAAATACTTATATTTATGATTTTATTTATATCAACTAATCGACAAACCATTCATTTTTTTGCTGCGAGATAATTTTAATTGTCTGTAATATTGCCGATAAATGTTCATGTTGGGCTTGCGCTGCAAGCTCCGGATCATGATTTTTTAACGCAACTAAAATTTTCTCATGCTGTTTAACCAGATCTTCCGGCTGGGAAATATCACCTAAAGTTAAAAATCTTGCTCTATCCATCATCGCTTTGATATTTTCAACCGTTTCCCATGCCATTTGGCAATCAATGACATTCATTAAAATTTGATGAAATTCATCATCTTTTTCCAAGAAAAAACGAATATCCTTACGTGCATTCGCCTCTTTTTGCTCATCAAGATTTTTCTGTAACAAAGCGATATCTAAATCGCTAATTTCCTGTGCCACTCGTTTAATAATGGCACATTCCACCGCTTCACGAATAAATTGCCCGTCAACCACTTTTTTAATCGATATCTTTGTTACATACGTGCCTCTTTGAGGCAAGATCTGCACTAAACCCGCTTCAGCCAATTTTATAAAAGCTTCACGAACTGGTTGCCGTGAAACATTAAATTGCCCCGAAATCTCTTTTTCTGATAATAAAACGCCGGGTAATACCTGACAAGTGATAATAGCTCTTCTTAACGTGCGATAAATTTGTTGATTAACAGGTTCAGAAATATTTAAGTCAATAGATTTAAACATATACCATTCTTATATAAGCGATTAGATAACCGAGAATAGTAGGGGATTTTTAAATATAAGAAAAGTTTTTTTAAACAATAGCGTTAAATATTGGAAGATGAATCATGATCCATTTACATCGAAATAAAAAGTGTAATGTCTTGCGAGCATTACACTGTCATTATTTGAAATGAAATTAGGCGCTAGGAGAAATTTTGTGCTAATTTTTCAACCGTTTGTTTAGCGCCAATATTACGTAAAGAAATGTAAGCTTCTGTCACTTGATCAATGAATTTTGAGTTATTAGTTAAATCCTCACCAAACACATGAGTTAATGAAAGCAGTGCCTTAACCCGTTCTTGATTATCAGCGCTATTGGCAACTAATGCTTTGATTTTATCAACTGAAGGGTCACATACTTCAATTAAATGACCTGCATCGTCTATGCCACTGACGTAACGCATCCAAGCTGCCACACCCAAAGCTAAGCAATCAAAAGCGGTATTATGCGCCAGATGATAGCGGATCGAATCAAGCATACGTTGAGGTAACTTCAATGTACCATCCATTGCAATTTGCCAAGTACGATGTTTCAATCCGGTATTGCGATAACGGTCAAGCAAGGAATCAGCATATGCCTGTAAATCGACATCTATAACTTTTAATGTCGGTGCTTGCTCTTGCAACATAAGATGACGAGCGGCTTTGACATAATTTGCATCTTGCATACATTCATCGATATGTCGATATCCACCCAAATAGCCAAGGTAAGCCAAAAAGGAGTGGCTACCATTTAACATACGTAGTTTCATCTCTTCATAAGGTAAAACGTCATTGACCAGCTCAGCCCCTGCTTTTTGCCATTGAGGACGACCGGCGACAAAATTATCTTCAATAACCCATTGTTTAAATGGTTCGCCCGCAATACCGGCAGGATCGTCAATGCCGCCAAGTTGCTGTTGGATTTTTTCCATAGTTTGACTGGTCGCAGCCGGCACAATGCGATCAACCATAGTGGATGGGAAACTGACATTTTCTTCAATCCATTGTGCCAATTTTGCATCATGCATTTTGGCTAATGCTAACACCACATTTCGTGTGACATGCCCGTTTTCAGGCATATTGTCACAAGACATGACCGTAAAAGCAGGCAAGCCTTTTTCTTGACGTAAACGTAGCGCCTCGACAATCACGCCTGGCACGGTTTTCGGTTTGGTAGGATTGGCTATGTCATACTTGATAAGTTCGTTATGCGTATCGATTGATGCAGTAGTCGGTAAGTAACAGTAGCCTTTCTCAGTAACGGTTATGGAGACAATGGCGATCTCTGGGCGCGTCATCACCTCTAAAACTTTACTGATACCGTCGACATCGGCATGTAGCGCTTGTTTAACCACGCCAACCACCCGTGTTGACCAATCATCATAGGACATCTCGCACACGCTAAATAGATAATCTTGCTGTTTTAGATCTTCAATCTGCTTTTCACCACCAATCAGATTGACTTCACAATACCCCCAGTCACTACCCTGCTCACTTGCAAGGATATCAGCGTAAACAGCTTGATGAGCCCGATGAAAAGCGCCAAAGCCGAGATGAACAATTTTTGTTTTCAGCTTGTTTCTGTCATAGTTAGGTACCACAACTTGTTGTGGCAGTTGTGATAATGTTTGATTTGATAATCTCATTGTTCTTTTCCACCAAAATTGACTTTATTACGCTGCATCATTTAAGTCAGCTAGATTACGATCTTTTACTTCCGGCATACAGATAGCCGAGATAAGACCAATACACGAGTAAACAATAATCATGACAACAATTGGCCACCAGTCTTGAACTATATTGCAAAAAATACCGGCTAAAATTGGACCAAATCCCACCGCAATAAGACCACCGGCTTCTTTGGAAATCGCCATTTGCGTAAATCGATTTCTGGCGCCAAAAATTTCAGCCATGGTAATGTTTTCTAAAGCAAATAACCCTAATACTGCAATATTATGAATAAGAATCAAACATAGCGTAATTGTATTAACTGAATTATCTTTATCAACAATTATCGATAACATCGGATAAGCAAGCAATATCGCTGACAGCGTCATAATAATATAGGGAATACGGCGACCAATTTTATCGGATAACCAACCTAATAAAGGAATGGTAAAAAAGCCAACAATCGAGCTTATCATCAACGCATCTGTCGGGATGCTTTTATTAAATAATAGTGCTTGCACTAAATAACCGGCTAAAAAAGTTTGAATCAATCCGGAATTGCCGGCTTGACCAAAACGCAGTCCGGTGGCCAACCAGAACGATTTGCTTTTAAACATTTCAAGCAAAGAAATAGGTTTAACTGGTTGTTTATCGACTTGTTGATGGCTCTGTTTATCATTTACTTCATCAAATACCGGGCTTTCTTTTAAATTCAAGCGTAACCAAATGGCAAAAATCATCACCACAACACTGGCAATAAACGGCACTCGCCAGCCCCAAGCCACTAACTGATCTTTGTCTAATAAAAAGAACATCAACGCCCATATTGCGGTTGCACTTAATGTACCGCAGTTAGTTCCCATTGCCACCAATGAAGAGACGATTCCTCTTTTCCCCTTTGGCGCATATTCAGCTAACATGGTGCCGGCGCCGGAAATTTCAGCCCCAGCCCCTAAGCCCTGAACAATACGTAAAATAACCAGCATCAACGGGGCAAAAATACCGACTTGCGCATAGGTTGGTAAAACCCCAATTAACGTTGTGCACACGCCCATCATGGTAATAGTAATAAACAGAACTTTTTTTCGACCAATGGCATCCCCCATTCGACCGAACACAAAAGCCCCAATAATTCTAGCCACATAACCGGCACCATAAGTGCCCATTGCCAAAATCAACGCCATGATTGCTGAATGTTCAGGGAAGAATATTTCATGAAAAACCAGCGCTGCCCCTAAAGAGTACAACTGAAAGTCCATAAACTCTAATGCCGTACCAAGCCAACCAGAAACCGCTGCTTTAACCAGATCCGAAGTGTTTCTTTCACTTTTATTATTTCCTATATTACTCATATTCTACTCACTTATAATTTATCTATATAACAAAGTCACGCTTTAGGCTTTGTTTAAAATCACTCAAAAGGTTAATAACACCTTGCAACACGATTTTTGATCTTTCTCGAAAGTCTCTATAGCTTCTGCCACGTTGGTATAATCAAATTGATGCGTGATTAATTTTTGTGGATCGATCAATTTCTTCTTCAACCAATCAATCACAATCGGGAATTTATTGGCATTTAAGCGAGAAGAAAAAACAGATAGCTCTTTACTGGTGATCCCTTGTTGAGTGATTTGGCAAGGATCACTTGAAAAGCCCATAATTAAAATTCTTGCTGCTGGCGAAGCAATGGTGATAGCTTCTTGTAAAATTGATGGATGACAAGCGGCATCAATAATCAGTGTTGGTTTGATATTGCATTTATCGAGTTCATCTTTTAATGCTAAATTGCTGTTATTGATTATGCGATCAGCGCCAGATAATTGCGCCATGTCTAAACGCTCATCGATGCGATCAACAACAATCACTTGTTTAACCTTGTATACGCCTTTAAGTGCTTGCAATGAAGTTAACCCCATTGGACCTGCACCATAAATTAATGCCACATCGTGTTCGGTGGGATGCAACTGTCCGGTTGCATTAGCCGCAATAGTAAACGGTTCAATCATGACCGCAAATTCATCACTTATTTCATCAGGAATTGTGTAGGCGTTAGCACTAGGTACCGTTGCATACTGACTAAATCCTCCGTCACGATGAACACCCAGTACTGTTAAGCTTGTGCAAACATTAGGACGACCGACCGAGCACGGATAACAATGTCCACAACTGATAACCGGATCGACCGAAACTCGCTCACCAATTCGGCTACTATCAACATCTTCACCGACCGCATCGATCACACCAAAAAATTCATGCCCAATTACTCTTGGATATTTAGCAAAAGGGTTATGACCACGATAGATATGGCTATCAGAACCGCATATCCCGGCTAATTTGATTTTTACTCTCACCTCACCTTTCGCCGGTTTTGGCAGCTCTCGCTCTTCAATCACCAACTCGTTAGGTTGTTTAATCACTACGCTTTTCATATTTGCTCCTGTTAACTTACCAATTCCATAAAGTGCCGTCTTCTAAACGAGCAATCGGTAAATAAGCGGGGTTATACGGATATTTAGCGGCAAGTTTTTCATCGAAATCGATACCCAATCCCGGTTTGTCACTTGGATGCATATAACCGTCGTTAAACGTCCAATTTGGCGAGAACACCTCGAGCATCTGCTCGGAATATCCCATAAATTCTTGTACGCCAAAGTTCGGTACCCACATATCAAAATGTAGCGCCGCAGCATGACAAATAGGCGATAAATCTGACGGTCCATGTGATCCAGTTCTGACTTGATAAAGTGCAGCAAAATCAGCAATGCGTCGCATATGTGTGATACCGCCGGCATGAGTTATGGTGGTTCGGATATAGTCAATCAGTTGCTCTTCAATCAACTGTTTGCAGTCCCAAATACTGTTGAATACTTCACCAACAGCGATTGGCGTAACAGTATGTTGACGAATCAAGCGAAAACATTCTTGATTTTCTGCCGGTGTTGGATCTTCCATCCAAAATAGTCGGTAATCTTCAACACTTTTACCGAAACGAGCGGCTTCAATCGGCGTTAAGCGGTGGTGCATGTCATGTAATAAATGCTCGTTAAAGCCAAATTTATTGCGAACGGCTTCAAACAATTTAGGGGTAAAATCAAGATATTTATCCGTTGCCCAGAACTGCTCTTCCGGATAATTGCCACGTGTTGCCGGTTCATAGGCCAAATTTTTACCTTTACTTTGACCATAAGTTGTTTTCATACCCGGTATACCGCACTGCACCCGAATAGCTTTAAAGCCCATTTCTTTGTGTTTGGCATAATCGTCGAGCGCTTCATCAATACTGGCGCCAGTTGTGTGGCAATAAACCATAACGCCCGTGCGTGAAGCACCGCCCAATAATTGATAGAGTGGCATATTGGCAAGTTTGCCCTTAATATCCCACAGCGCCATATCAATGGCAGATATTGCCGACATCGTAACCGGTCCACGGCGCCAGTAAGCCCCTTTATAAAAGTACTGAAAAATATCCTCAATTTGCTGCGGGTCACGCCCTATGAGTTGCGGACATAGGTGGTCTTTAAGATAAGATGCAACCGATAGCTCACGCCCGTTAAGCGTAGCATCACCAACACCATACACACCTTCATCGGTGGTGATTTTTAGGGTGACAAAGTTCCTTCCCGGACTACATACAAAAACTTCTGCTTTAACTATTTTCATTTCAAACCTCTTTTTTTTGGATTTCTGTGCGATAAAAATAAACACATAAATACTACCATACAAGTAGAGTTGTATGTTTTTGTGAGAGGCATCACAAAAAACAAGTAAATCTTGTCAAGAAGTTTCAGAAAATACACGTGTTTAAGTAAAAAAATAGAGAAATATGTCAATAATGGATCTTTTTAATAAAAAATTTCATCCACAAGCTAATTAAATTAGTCGTTATTTTTGGGTCTTCTGCAAGGAGCATACTCGAATAGCGCTATGTTTAAGCGAAATATATCGCAATAAATAGATTGCCGCTAAAGCAAACTTGATTGTTTTGATTGCGTAAAACACATTTCAAACAACAAGCAAATCTTGTCAAGAAGTTTCAGAAAATATAGACGTTTAAGTAAAAAACAGAGGAATGCGCTGATAATGGATCTTTTTAATAAAAATTTTATCAATAAATTAATTAAATTGTTCGATAGTTTAGGTTTCCAGTAAATAGCGTATCGGTATAGCGGTACGCTTAAGCAAGATATGTCACAATTAATAGGTTGGGCGCTAGAGCAAGCTTGATTGTTTTGATTGCGTAAAACACTTTTCAAACAACAAGCGAAGCTTGTCAAGAAGTTTCAGAAAATATAGACGTTTAAGTAAAAAACAGAGGAATGCGCTGATAATGGATCTTTTTAATAAAAATTTTATCAATAAATTAATTAAATTGTTCGATAGTTTAGGTTTCCAGTAAATAGCGTATCGGTATAGCGATACGCTTAAACAAGATATATCGCTATAAATAGGTTGAGCACTAAAGCAAGTTTGATTGTTTTGATTGCGTAAAACACACTTTAAACAACAAGCAAATCTTGTCAAGAAGTTTCAGAAAATATATACGTTTAAGTAAAAAACTGAGGAATGTGCTGATAATAGATTTTTCTAATAAAAAAATTTCATCAATAAGTTAATTAAATTGTTCGATAGTTTAGGTTTTCAGTAAATAGCGTATCGGTATAGCGATACGCTAAAGCAAGTTTAATAAGTTAATGGTTAAAACTTTCTTGCACTATTTAACAGCTCGCCAAACATTTTCATATTCGTGACCGGTCAGATCTTCAACCACTTTTCGGGTTTCTTCAGTCACTTCCTGCTTTGCACCACCGTTTTTTAGTCTGTCGATCTCATGCACTAATATGGTATGAGTCTGTTTATTGAGTCTGAAGGTAAGGGCAAAGATTAGGGCGATCAATAATAATCCGCCTGTTCCACCTAAAAACAGTAAACCAATGGTGGTGATAGCTTGATCACTTTGTACAGCACTACCTTGAACAAATCCGCCATGCTGTAAAATCAGCCCGACAATAAAGGTTGCAATCGCCACGGTGGTTTTTCGACCGAATGTCATCACAGCGGCATATAATCCTTCCCGTCGTTGTCGGGTTAATATTTCATCGACATCCGGAATAAATGGAAACACGTTCCAAGGGGTAAACTCAAGAACGGCTCGGCCTGCTTGATAACAAACCGCAAACACATAAAGCAGTAATATTTTTGAGTCCGGGTTAAAGATATAAACCCCATAAAAACCGATGAGACAAATAATCATTGTCGAGTAAGAGAATGTATATAATTTACCCGGACCATATTTTACCATGGCAAAACCGGCAATTAAGGTAATGGGTAAGCCGATAATACTGAGCGAAAGCAGACTGGCGGCTAAAGATGAAGGGACTGCTAAACAATATACACAAAAAAATACGAAGACGGTATTAAACACATCTTTTGCTGTAAATGAACAAAGATAAATCGCTAAATGACGACGAAATGCTTTGATATTTAACGTTGAAAAGTATTGAGAAAATAGTTTTTTTAACAAATCCAATCTTTCTGCCCAGCTTTTTTTGACGGGAGCTTTATTCAATTGTGCTAACATTTCGGCGGTTGGCTCTCTTTCCCATGTCACTTTATATGAGATAAAGACGCATACGGCAAAAATAACCGCAAATAATAATCCATTGATAAAATAGGCATAGGCATTATTTTCACCCAAATAGTGAATCAATACCCCCGGAACAAATGTAGCTAAAAACGTACCGCAGGCAGATAAAAACATTCTGCCGGTAGATAATTTTGTTCGGTCATTATAATCTTTGGTCATCTCTGAAGGGAGTGTTTCCCACGGGATAAGTACAATTGCTGCTACAATTTCAAACACGAGATAGGCAGTAAGATAAAACCAAAAGTTCATGCCCACTATCCAAAGTAATGCATAAAGTAACATCAATGGCGAGCCAATTAATAAGAAAAACCGCCGACGTCCAAACTTTTGCCCCAATTTATATTGATAAAAGTGATCGGTAAAACTCCCCATAAATAAGCTAATTATTGCATCAACAATCCTTGCTATTGCCACAATCGATGCCGCTTGAAGTGGCGTTAATCCAACGAAGGTTGTGTAGAAAAACAGTAGCCATGCACCAATAATGGTAAATGCGCCCCCGCCCATGATATCTGTAAGACCATAACCAATTGCTATAGGAAGCGTTACTTTCCTATTTTTAATCATTTTAGTGTCCATTGTTAATTCCTTCCGTTTATCAAAAACATTGTGACTATTTATCTCTTCTCATCGCTTTGCTTGCTCTAGCCACTCAAAATGTAAAACCAGCTTGAGTATTTCCAGGCAATCGGTCAGGGTAAGCAATGCGGTAATCGCAAGCCAATTGACCAACAAAGTTATCTAAAAAAGTTATCTAAAATTGAGTGAGAATATTGAACAGCACCACCAACACTTAAACGTTCTAACACTGTTCGCATGCGAACATATGGCATCGATAGTTTAGGAACAGTAAGTAGGGTGAAATGCGTTTGCGCAGTTGTTTGAGTATCAATAAAGCTCCGCAGTGAACGGTTGAGTCTGTTCGATCTAGCTATTTTGATTTTTTGATAATCAACCATGGGGATTGAGTAACAATTTACGCTCCGATCAAAACCGCAATCTAACAGAAGTAAAGGTCGGTGGAACAGCAGACATGGCTTTTGATCTACTTGATTGTTTAATCGAAAAGTTTGATGAATAAAAGCCATAACCTACTCCTTTAACACCTTCACCATTTTCTTTAACTCAATGTGAAATGAATAAACCGCCTCTATTTTTCATTCTGCGCTTTGGTTGATTCGTCAGAAAGATGAGTTAATTGTCAAATAATCCTGATTAATCAATTTAATATTTAGACAGCAGTTATTTGGGGATAAACGCAGGTAACTTAGCGAAGCCATGGTAGTCATATCTTTCAGATGCGCTATTAGCGTTGATCCGTTTCATTTCAAACCGTTCATGTCAATTTCAGCAATGACAAAATAACTACCTAGACACTACCATACAAGTAGAGTTGTATATTTTTGTGAAAGCAATCACAAAAACGACGCTAATCTTGTCAAAAACTTTCAGAAAATGCAGGTGTTTAAGTAAAAAAACCATAAAACACGTATTTATTATTGGTCGTCTCTCTTTTTTTAGTGGCGTTATTTGTATAATGAAAGCTATCTGGTTAATTTTGGAGTAAATAAAATTAATCATCGACAACGCGTTAATTTGCTATTTTCAACGGATAAAACTTTGATACTACTTATTGATAACTACGATTCTTTTACCTTTAATATTTATGATTACCTATGCCGAGCGGGTGCCAATGTTGTGGTTACCAAAAATGATGAAAAAACCATTGAACAGTTAAAACAGCTCACGTTTTCTAAAATTGTTATTTCACCGGGACCGGGCGAGCCAAATAGTGCTGGCATCTCGCTGGCTGTAGTTGATGAGTTTGCCGGAAAATGCCCAATACTTGGGATCTGTTTAGGTCATCAAGTCATTGCGCAATATTATGGTTATTCAATTATCAAAGCGCCGATGCCAATGCATGGCAAGATTGATACCATTGTCCATGATGAGCAAGGACTATTTAAAGGGCTTAAAAATCCATTGTCAGTGGTGCGCTATCATTCACTGATAGCGGATAATCAGGCACCCCCGCATCAGTCACCTTTAATGGTCACCGCCCAAAATAAGCAAGGATTAATTATGGGATTGCGCCATAAAACACAGCCGATTGAATCGGTACAATTTCACCCCGAAGCGATCAAAACTGAGTTTGGTTTACAAATGATCCACAATTTTGTTAATGAGCAACCGTAATATGAAAATTTATATCGATTTTGAAGGCGAGCGTCGTTATTTTTGCGATCCGATCAAAATAGTTAAAACCGATAATCCCAACGCTATCAAACAACAGATTGATGAGATCGAAAAGTTTACCGATCAAGGTTATTATGCGGTTGGCTATCTGGCTTATGAAAGTGCGACAGGTTTTAATTTGGCAATGAAAACCAAATCCCCTTGTAAGCATGATGCCCCTCTTGTGCTATTTGGTATTTTTGACGGCTATAGTACCCAACAACCACCCTATTTTGATGACTATACCCCGCCTGCGTTTGACTTAGTCAGTGATACCACGATTGATCAATATCAGCAAAAAATAGATTATATTCGACAGCAAATCGCCTCCGGCAATACTTATCAAACTAACTATACGATTAAATTAACTGCCCCGTTTAATGATAACCCTATTGATTATTATCATTTTTTGCAAAAAAATAACCATGCCGGTTATTGTGCTTATATCGAATTTGATAATTATTGTATTTTATCCATTTCGCCGGAGCTTTTTTTTAAGTTAGATAAGCAAACTATCACCACCAAACCGATGAAGGGAACAACCCCAAGAGGCATGAGTTATCAACACGATGAGCAACAATTAGCGCTGTTGATGTCAGATAAAAATCAAGCTGAAAATATGATGATAGTTGATTTACTGCGCAATGATTTAAGCCAAATTTCCAGACCCGGTACCGTTCACGTACCTAAGCTGTTTACCGCCGAGAAATATCCAACGGTTTGGCAGCTAACCTCCACCGTTGAAGGCCAATTAAAGCCGCAGACCAATTTATATCAAATCTTTCAAGCGCTATTTCCTTGTGGCTCAATTACCGGCGCCCCCAAAACCAGCACCATGCAAATTATTGCTAATATTGAAAACTCAGCACGAGGCGTTTACTGTGGCACTATTGGGTATATTGAACCGTTAAAAAATAAAGCCATATTTAATATTCCTATTCGCACCTTAACCATACATGATGGGCAGTTACATTATGGCGTCGGCGGTGGGATCACCTGGGATTCAACATCACAAGATGAATATGACGAGGTTTTGGCTAAAAGCGCCATTTTAACTCGCACCGCTTGCACACCGGACGCGATTATTGAGTCATTATTGCTTGAAAACGGACAAATTTGGTTGCCCGATGAGCATTTAACCCGCTTAACTCAGTCTGCGCATTATTTCGACTTTAACTGTGATATTACCGATATCAAACAGCAACTGGCTCAGATTGCTAATAGTTATGCTCAAGGTCGCTATAAATTGCGTATCGAGCAACCTGCACAAGGCAATGCTTTGATCACTATCGATGCTATATCGGCGCCAATGCAGATCAATAAGCTGGCTTTTGCGCCACAGTGCGTCAATAGCAATAATGTTTATCTTTATCATAAAACCAGCAATCGCCACCATTTCCCGACGTTATCAACAGGAAAAGAGTACATTAATTTCAACCAAAACGACGAGATAACCGAATTTGTCAATGGCAATATTGTTGTACTAATCAATCAACAATGGTTTACCCCTAAAATCAGTAGTGGACTGTTGCCGGGCACTATGCGGCAATACTATTTAGATAACCAAAAAATATTGGAAAAAACCATTAGTAAAAACGAACTATTGCAAGCCGAAAAAATCGCCTTTATTAATAGTGTCAGAAAGTGGGTCGAGATTGATAACAGCGTGTTTGAAGAGTTTAAAAAAGCGTACCGATAACAATTGAATGGATATTGATTAGGTAGCACATTCCGTCAATCACTTGACGGAATGTTTAGAGCTAGCTTATTGTCTAATCGAATTAGCAAAATCGAACTCGATATCTTGCCAACCTCTTGATAGGGCTTTAACTAATGCATCATAACCATTTCTTGTTAGTGGAACATGGCGCTCAAAAGCTTTAGTATAGAGTCTATCTCGGCTATCACCCACTACCCAGCGACCTTTTATCACTGCATCACCGGTATAACTACCGTAAAAAGCATCAATATAGAGTTTTACTCTAAGTGTTGGCGTTGCGATAGCTTGATTTGATACCAAATAATTTGGCAACAATCGCATTAAGTCTTGTTCTAAACGATCGCGTAATTGTTGCGAAAGTGTTGATACCCATAAATGGTTATTGGCAGTAACATAATTTATGTCTCTTGTTTGCAAAACAATGCCCGGTTTATTGAGAAAATCGGCAACTTCAACCGACTCAATCCACATAAAGTTTTTCTTGGTTTGCATAGTTTGGGTAAGCACATTACTAATGTTACTGGAAAGTTGATAATAACTCTTACCTATCGATTTCGATGAACAGCCGGCTAATAACCCGGTTGTCGTTAAACATGCCGTGACAACTAACGTCTTGATAAATTTATTCATTGTTTATTCCTCTTGCTTTAGGTTCTTCGTCTTTTTTATTTGGGGCTGAAAAAATCAACGCATTACTTTTACTGTTAAGCGTCTTAAGTAACGGTGTTAATTCATCCATAACCTGTTGAGCTTTTTGTAAACTCTCTTTCATCTGGTTATTCAGTTCTGAACCCGGTTGCAATCCTTTCATGGTTTCATTTAAAGACCGTATTGTCTTTTGTAACTCTTTTGGCATATTTTGCATCTCTTTACTCGCCATAATTTTATTTAATGAATCCATTAAACGCTGGCTTGACGCTAAAGATTGATTAAACTCAGTCATGGTGTTATTGAGTGGTAAATTATTAAAATTATCCAACAGATGCAATATTTTAGCTTGTATTTGAGCAAATCCGGTCGACGTTGCTTCAATGGTATCATAACCATATTGATGCGCTAAATTTGGATCGTATTTATCTTTTAAGTCAGGATAAAAATCCAAATCAATATACAGCGCACCAGTGAACATGTTTGAGGTTTTCAATGAAGCTCTTAAACCATTTTTTTGCTCTTCAATAATCAAATTGGCAATGTCAATTTTATCATCGACTAATTCCGATAAACGATCCGGCTCTATTCTAATTAACACTGGCACTTTTTGATTTAAAATTGACGTGCTTTTCAACATATCCGGGGTATAAAACGGAACTTTGCTCACGGTACCAAGTCTTATACCATGATACTCAACGGATGTTCCTTCAGATAATCCCGATATTGAATCATTAAGCATGATAAGAAACTCTTTATAATTGGTATATTGAGAATCTTGAATTGATTTTTTACCTTCATACAATTTATACACATCGTACTGCTTAGCCGGGTCGCCTAATTTTGCGCCGTCAGGTAAGTCAAAACTAATACCACCGGACATAAGGACATCTAAAGAAGGTAAATCAAGGCTGGCACCTTGAGAAGATAACGAGAAATTAACGCCCCCTTCTTTCCAAAATCTGACATTTTCGGTTACTAACGAGTCATAAGGTGTAGTGATAAAAACTTGATATTTCATTCTTCGGTTTTCGACATCAAATTCAGAGGTTTCGACATTACCAACACGATAACCTTTAAACATCACCGAAGCACCACGAGGAACAACCCCATTTTGATCGCTCTCTAAATATAATCGAATGCCTTTTATACTTGGGTCAGATAACGGCGGGTTATCAGATAGGATAAAAGGATTATTTTTGAAACTATGCGTATCATTGCCAGCGGCTAATTCAATATAGACGCCCGATAAAATAGTACCTAAGCCGGTCACACCATCGCGACCAATTTCGGGTTTAACCACCCAAAAGATAGAATCATTTTTTAACAAAGGTTCCATATCATTATAGATACGACCTTTGATGACAACTTGTTTAAAATCGTCAGACAGGGTAACTTCATCGACAATACCCACATCGACACTCCGATTTTTTATCACCGTTTTACCGGCCACAATGCCACTTGCATCTTTTGCCAGTAAAGTAAAAGAGGTGCCTCGGTCAGCAAAATGAGAATAGATAATCCAAAGCCCAACAATGGCTGTAACAATAGGAATAATCCATATTGCTGAAATGGCTCTAATTTTAATAATTTTTGCTGATTTACTTGTTGTTACCATATTGTTCCTATTATTTTATTTTTTTATCGGTGTGATCCCAAATTAAACGAGGATCAAACTTTTGCGATGCGATCATAGTAATAATGACCACCGTTGCAAAAAAAGTCACACCAATATCGGGATAAACGCCCATCATTTGTTGGCTTCTGACTAATGAGCAGACGACTGATACAACAAAAATGTCAATCATTGACCATTTACCAATAAATTCAACCGCATTATATAATTTCTTCATTTTTAGGCAATCGTGTTTATTTTTATGTTTCACTGCTAAAGCAAAATAACAAAGCCAGCTTAATGATATGATCTTTAAAATGGGAATCACCACACTGGCGGTAAAAATCACCAAAGCAACAGGGATATCGCCCGCTTGCCACATATATATCACCCCATCCATAATGGTCGATGAAGATGACGAGCCAAACACGACAGTTATCATAATCCCAAATACATTCGCCGGGATGTAAATAATTAAAGAGGTAACCAATAGCGCTATTGTCCACTGTATTTTGCTTCGCCCTCTTAGTTCACTCTTTTGTTTACATCTTGGGCATTTAGCATAATGCGCCGGCAAAATAGCCTGACAACAGGTACAAAGTTTTAAATGTTGGCTAATACCGGTTTTGCCTGTCTTTAAGGTATCAGATGCAAAATTATTGGTAAGAATCTCATTCCAAATCGTTTCGGGCGTAAAAATAACCGTGGCTTTAATATAAAAAAAGACAAATAAACAAAACGCCCAAAAAGTCCCGGTTACACCGATATTGCCATAACTCATCAATTTAACAAAACTCACCAACACACCAGTCAGAAAAATTTCCGGCATACACCAGTGTTGAAATTTTTCATAAACGATTAGAAAATCTCGTTTACGATACTTTGTTAAAGTTAACTTCGAGCAAAGTAAAATAATAATTAATAAGTTTAATACAGGAAAAACTAATACGAAAAAAATAAACAGCGCTGAAATATAACTATATTTGTCTACATATAAGATCTGAGGAATGTCTAAAACACTCACGCCATTAAAATTACCGACTAATCGTATATCAATAAAGATAAAGCCGCAGGCGATAATAATCATAATTAAAGAACAAATTGCATACATGCTTGCTCGTAATTTCATCTGAATATTATTTTTGGCTAAGGTGGTATGACATCGCGGGCAAATGGCTTTGTGCCCCATACCAACATTTGTCAGTTCAATGACTAAATCACAATGCGAACATAAAGCATAATGTTGTTTATCAAAGACCATTATTTAATTTCATCTCTTAGATTGATATTTATATGTAAAGATATTTCAGAATAGTATAACGTTTATGTAGAAAACTGAATAATTAAATTTTATACAGCAATGAAGAGTGATCACCACTTTAATCGATTGTAAATGATTAAAACTTATTCACTCATCATATCAAATGGTGTTTTTTAAAGAAAGTGTTAACGGTAAAAATCGTCAAAATTGATTATTTTAGCTTGGTGATTATCGACCTTTTAGCTCATCCAATCTCATTACCAATAAAAGGTGACGGTTAAATGGCGTGTTGATAAATATTGTTACAATCACGGTCGTTCAAATTGTGGTAAAATGGTTCGATTTTCTACACGTAATATCCGTTAGCTTGTCAGATCACATATAGCCTGTCTCTCTATTAATCCCCTACTTCACCAATAAGCATTAACTAAATGATTAATGTGTATAAAAAAAGCTTGATACTGTATAACAATACAGTATAATATGCCTCATATCCTTACTCATTGGAATTTTATAATATGAATGAAAACAAACAACGTGCACTTTCAGCTGCATTAAGTCAAATCGAAAAACAATTTGGTAAAGGTTCAATTATGCGTTTAGGTGATACCCAAACGCTAGATGTTGATGCGGTTTCTACTGGCTCCTTAGGACTCGATATAGCACTAGGTATCGGTGGTTTGCCAATGGGTAGAATCGTTGAAATCTTTGGGCCAGAATCTTCCGGTAAAACAACACTAACCTTATCGGTTATTGCGCAAGCCCAAAAAGAAGGGAAAACATGTGCATTTATTGATGCTGAACATGCATTAGATCCAATTTATGCTGCTAAATTAGGCGTGCAAGTTGATGATCTATTAGTTTCACAACCTGATACTGGCGAACAAGCGCTAGAAATTTGTGATGCACTGGTTCGCTCTGGTGCTGTTGATGTCATTATTGTTGACTCCGTTGCTGCATTAACACCAAAAGCCGAAATCGAAGGCGAAATGGGTGACTCTCATATGGGCTTACAAGCAAGATTGATGTCTCAAGCATTACGAAAATTAACCGCCAATATTAAAAACGCCAACTGCTTAGTTGTTTTCATTAACCAAATTCGTATGAAAATCGGCGTTATGTTCGGTAATCCGGAAACAACAACGGGTGGTAATGCCCTAAAATTCTACGCCTCTGTGCGTTTAGATATCCGTCGTACCGGTGCTGTTAAAGAAGGCGAAGATGTGATTGGTAGTGATACCCGTGTCAAAGTCGTTAAAAATAAAGTGGCGGCGCCATTTAGACAAGCTGAATTCCAAATTCTTTATGGTTGTGGTATCTCCAAAGAAGGCGAATTAATTGATTTAGGTGTTAAACATAAATTAGTGGATAAAGCTGGTGCTTGGTACAGCTATAACGGTGAAAAAGTTGGTCAAGGTAAAGCTAATTCCATTAAGTTTTTACAAGAACACCCTGAAGTTGCTAACGAACTTGAAGCCAAACTTCGTGACTTATTACTCAACAGCCCAGCGGTATTTTCTGCTGACGACCAAGAGACAATAACCGAGGAAGAAAGCTTTTAATAATGGACCAAAAGCTCGATAAATCAATTTTAAATAAAGCTGTGCAATTACTTGCACAGCGTGATCACTCATCCTACGAATTAACCCAAAAACTCGTCTTGTTTTTTTCCCGAAAATTAAATCGTGATGATGAAGATTATCCGGAACTTAAACAGCAATTAAAACAAGAGGTTAGCCACACAATTGAATATTGCATTTGTCAAAATTGGATAAATGATACACAATATATCGAAAAATACATTACCATGCGCGCTAACAAAGGTTATGGCAGGCAAAAAATCGCAGTTGAGTTAAAACAACGTGGTTTACCAGAACAGGTAAGCCGTCAGCTTTTGAATGCATCGGATATTGATTGGGCAGCGCTGGCTTATCAACAATTACAGAAAAAGTTTAAACAAATCGATCTTAAAAATAATCTGCAAAAACAAAAAAGTATTCAGTTTTTAATTTACCGAGGTTATACACAAAGTGATGTAAAAACTATGTATACTTTATTGACTTAAATAAGTATAGTCCCTACAATACAACACATAAAACTAAGCCGTACCCATTACGAATAAAGCTCGCTAGATCATTTAATTTTATTCCTTATTTACTTATAAAAGTAACTAGATCAACCGCTGTAATAAGAATATTTACTTTTCAACTTAAGTTGTAACGGGTATATTACTATGTTTAAAAATTTATCGTTTAATATGGAAGCATAAATGAAAAGTACTGCAGAAATTCGTCAAAGTTTTCTTGACTTTTTCCATAGCAAAGGACACGAAATTGTCGCAAGTAGTTCCCTTGTTCCACACAATGATCCAACTCTTTTATTTACAAATGCGGGAATGAATCAATTTAAAGATGTTTTTCTCGGTATTGATAAACGCCCTTATACCAGAGCAACGACATCACAACGTTGTGTTCGTGCAGGCGGTAAACATAATGATTTAGATAACGTTGGTTATACAGCTCGTCACCATACATTTTTTGAAATGCTTGGAAATTTTAGTTTCGGTGACTATTTTAAACGTGACGCAATCCATTTTGCCTGGGAATTATTAACCAGCAAACAGTGGTTTAATTTACCGAAAGAAAAACTAACCGTCACTGTTTATGCTACCGATGATGAAGCTTACGATATCTGGCAAAATGAGATTGGTGTACCACAAGAGCGCATAATTCGCATCGGCGATAACAAAGGTGCGCCGTATGCATCAGATAACTTCTGGCAAATGGGTGATACCGGCCCTTGTGGTCCTTGTACTGAAATTTTCTATGACCATGGCGATCATATTTATGGTGGCCCACCGGGTAGTGCCGATGAAGACGGTGACAGATTTATCGAGATTTGGAATCTGGTGTTTATGCAATTCAATCGCTTACCAGATGGCACCATGGAGCCACTACCTAAACCGTCGGTTGATACCGGCATGGGCTTAGAACGTATTGCCGCCGTTTTACAGCATGTCAATTCTAATTACGATATTGACCTGTTTAAAAAATTAATTAAAGATGCTGCTGAAATTATTCAGACCAACGATTTAGAAAGTAAATCATTACGTGTTATTGCCGACCATATTCGCTCTTGCGCGTTTTTAGTATCTGACGGTGTGGTGCCGTCTAATGAAGGTCGTGGTTACGTTTTACGCCGCATTATTCGCCGAGCAGTACGCCACGGGCATATGCTAGGTGCTAAAGATATATTCTTCTATAAATTAGTGAAATCACTAATTGAAGTTATGGGTAGTGCTGCGGTTGAGTTAGTCAAAAACCAAAAATTGGTTGAAGACACCCTTAAAATTGAAGAAGAACAGTTCTTAAAAACGCTTGAACGCGGTTTATTGATGTTAGATCAAGAACTAGGTAAAATCTCAGATTCTGTCTTACCTGGCGATGTGGCGTTTAAACTTTATGATACTTATGGATTCCCATTAGATTTAACGGCTGATGTTTGTCGAGAAAAAAATATCACTATCGATGAAGACGGATTTAATCGATGCATGGAAGAGCAACGTAAACGAGCTCGTGAATCAAGTTCTTTTAGTGTTGATTATAGTAACGTCATTAAGCTCGACGACCAAACAGAGTTTTTAGGTTACCAAGCCACAGAAGCATCCGGCAAAGTGATCGCAATTTTCCAAAATGGCCAAAAAGTTCAAAGTATTGATAGCGGCGAACAAGCCATTGTTGTTTTAGACAAAACGCCATTTTATGGCGAATCAGGCGGCCAAGTGGGTGATAAAGGCTTACTAACGGCTGCAAACCTTGAGTTTAAAGTTACCGACAGTCAAAAATATGGTAAAAGCATTGGCCATATAGGTAAGATCGTTAAAGGATCTTTAAAAGTTGGTGATATAGTGACTGCAGCTATTGATATTGAAATACGTGATCGTATTCGTCGTAATCATTCAGCAACACATTTACTGCAAGCAGCACTACAACAAATTTTAGGTAATCATGTTCATCAGAAAGGTTCATTAGTTAATGATAGCTATCTGCGTTTTGACTTTTCACATAATCAAGCCATTACGCCGGAGCAGATCACTGAAATTGAAAACCTTGTCAATCAACAAATACGTCGTAATTTGATAGTAGATATTGAATTAATGCCAATTCAAGATGCTAAAGATAGAGGTGCTATGGCGCTATTTGGTGAGAAGTATGAGGATATAGTTAGGGTTCTGACAATGGGTGATTTCTCAATTGAACTTTGTGGAGGAACACACGTAGATAGAACTGGAGATATAGGATTATTTAAAATAACTTCTGAATCAAGCATTGCATCAGGAGTACGTCGTATTGAGGCTACAACCGGTCAAAATGCGATGGATTATATTCACCATGAATCTCATTTGTTAACGCAAATTGGACAATTGGTAAAAAGTGATAAAGCAGCCTTATTATCACGAATTGAGCAAATGCTCGAACAAACAAAACTGTTAGAAAAAACCATTGAACAGTTAAAAGCACAAAAAGCTAGCCAACAAAGTGCGCAATTACTGGATCAATGCATAACAGTTA
Source organism: Gilliamella sp. B3892 (assembly GCF_026536305.1). NCBI lineage: Bacteria > Pseudomonadati > Pseudomonadota > Gammaproteobacteria > Orbales > Orbaceae > Gilliamella > Gilliamella sp. B3892. Next base: position 219,125 of record NZ_JAFNOK010000001.1, on the reverse strand, counting down.
ATAATAAAAATATACTAATTGCTAAACTTGATAACGTCGAAGCTAAATTATTACGCTCAATGATTGATGATCTTAAAAATCAATTAAAAACCGGTGTTATTATTTTAGCGGCTGTTAACGACGGTAAAATCAATTTAGCGGCTGGTGTTACCAATGACTTAATCGGTATTGTTAAAGCTGGCGAATTAGTTTCTCAATTAGCATTAAAAGTAGGTGGTAAGGGCGGTGGGCGGCCTGATTTCGCCCAAGCAGGTGGAATGGATCTTTCGGCGTTACCAGAAGCGTTATCTTCTGTAAAAAAGGAAATCAGTAATAAATTACAAGCAAGTTAGCCAGATATACTCAAGTGATTGTTAATTAAACATTGGGTATATTCTGTAAAATTCCGTCTTTCTGTCTTATTGATGGAAGGCTGACGAAGCTATATCTTAAAATTGTTTGGATATATACTTAACTGATATTAGGAGATCTAATGTTAATTTTAACTAGGAGAGTAGGTGAAACACTTATCATTGGTGACGATGTTGTTATTACCATTTTAGGCGTGAAGGGTAATCAGGTCAGAATTGGTATTAACGCACCTAAAGAAGTTTCTATTCATAGAGAAGAAATCTACAATAGAATTCATCAATCGCAAGACAAAAATGATGAATCTACTGAGCCCAAAGAGTAATATTGGGCAGGAAATAAACAACTAGCGCGCATAAGCGAAAAAATGTTTGACTTATTTTTTCTAGAACGTAATATGTGCGCCACACATTATGATTTTGTTCAAACATAATCGTAGTTGTTTTGGTGAGATGGCCGAGAGGCTGAAGGCGCTCCCCTGCTAAGGGAGTATGCGGTCAAAAGCTGCATCGAGGGTTCGAATCCCTCTCTCACCGCCATTTTTAAAAAATTAAAATATGCATCCGTAGCTCAGCTGGATAGAGTACCCGGCTACGAACCGGGCGGTCAGGGGTTCGAATCCCTTCGGATGCACCATTTTAAAAAATTCAAAACGCATCCGTAGCTCAGCTGGATAGAGTACCCGGCTACGAACCGGGCGGTCAGGGGTTCGAATCCCTTCGGATGCACCATTTTTTTTACGAACTTGCACGCATCCGTAGCTCAGCTGGATAGAGCACTCGGCTTCGAACCGAGCGGTCAGGGGTTCGAATCCCTTCGGGTGCGCCATTTAAGCATCCTAAAAACCTTCTTCAATTTATAATGCCAATTAAACGTTATATTGAATATCATAAAAGGTTATACTCATTAACAATGCTATTTACTTTTTATAGCTTATTAGGACTACAAACTATTTTAAAAACGTTGAATGCTATAAATCACTATACAAAGCTTTTTCTGTTTTACCTTAAATATTACCCTACCCGCTCTTAAAAAGCTTCGTACAAGCTTAAATTTTAAATTGGCAATAATAAAATTAAAGTACATCGACTTAAAAAAATAAAGTTATAAAAAGAACATCAAGGACAAACGAAAATAATTACTTAAAAGCTTTGTTTATACTTTCAATGATGAAATTAAAGAATTAAATATTGAGAAGCCAATATATTGAATATTTGATATGAAATGCATTTATCACTGAAACTGTTGGGTATTTATTAGAATACAATCTTGTATTTATAATAAACTGACGTTGTCAGCTTTTAATTCACCGTAACTTTATTCTTTATGCATGAGAAGAAATAACTGAAAGCATTACACTGCCTATTGCCAGAATGAACAAAAACCAAAATACAAGGGTAATGACTCCACAAACTATTCCTACCGTTGCAAAACCGGAACCCCTTTTATTACTAGCTTTTATATCACTCTTAGCAACTGCACTTAATACTATAGCTATAACAGCTAATATAATGCTTATATGACCGAGAGGAATTAGTGATATAATTCCACAAGTCATCCCAGCTATAGCTAAACCACTTATTACTTGATATTGTCGTTGATTCACTTATCTTTTGCTCCGTAAAGGTTTCGAAAAGTAAGACAAAATGTGACTAAGTATATTATTATCGGTTTAGCAGATCAATTCAAGATAGATTCCACTTTACCAATGCAAATGATAATAATTTATTTTTTCCATTAAATATTTTTATAAGATTTGGATCAGCAAAAGTATACATATAACATTAAATAAATGGGTTAAAAGTTGATTTACACTTTGAAATACAGAAAAATAGACTTCAACTACAGAATGTAGCATTGGTATTATAAATTTTACTAAAAAATGATTGTTAATAACTTGTATTTGTTTTTTCTTTTATGAATAATAGTCAAGATAAAATATTCAGCAGTATAAGTAAGAAAAAATAGTTTTATAAAAATTATTTTTATCCAATTGAACTACATAGATTGACGAACATCAGTTAGATTTTTTTGGGTGTACCGCTTCGGTTGAATCCCGATATAAATCGAGTATACTAAGCTCACATTTTAAATATTTATATTTAGTCTGCTTTTTTTATTTTAAATATACTCGTTGCTATAATAAAATAACCATTAAAGTAGATAGATACCTTTAATTAATCATAATGGACTTTTTTTATGTTGGACCCAAATTTACTTCGAAATGAATTGGATCTTGTCGCTAAAAAATTAGCACGTCGTGGATTTAAGTTAGATGTTGATACCCTAGGTCAACTAGAAGAGAAACGCAAAGTATTACAAGTTGAAACTGAAAGCTTACAAGCAGAGCGTAATGCTCGTTCTAAAGCTATTGGTGAAGCTAAAGCACGTGGCGAGGATATTACTGCCGTACGTGAAGAAGTGAATAAACTCGGCGATAAACTCAATACCGCTAAAGCAGAGCTTGAAATCCTGCTTAACCAAATCAAAGATATTGCCGCAAACATACCAAATATCCCTGATGATTCTGTGCCGGACGGTAAAGACGAAAATGATAACGTTGAGATCTCACGTTTTGGTACGCCAAGAACTTTCGACTTTCCTGTTCAAGACCATGTCGCATTAGGCGAGCGTTTTGGCGGTCTCGACTTTGCAGCAGGGGTTAAGCTTACCGGCGCACGCTTTGTTGTAATGCGTTCGCAAATTGCCCGTTTACATCGTGCGATTACTCAGTTCATGTTAGATCTGCACACTGAGCAACATGGCTACGCTGAAATCTATGTACCTTACCTTGTTAACAAAGCAACCCTATTTGGTACTGGTCAATTACCGAAATTTGCCGGTGATCTGTTCCATACGAAACCTTTAGATGAAGAGGCCGATAGCAGTAATTATGCATTAATTCCGACCGCAGAAGTGCCGGTAACTAACTTAGTGCGTGATGAGATACTTGATGAAAGCCAGCTTCCGATGAAAATGACTGCTCATACACCTTGTTTCCGTTCTGAAGCAGGCTCTTATGGCAAAGATACCCGTGGCTTAATTCGTATGCATCAGTTTGATAAAGTCGAACTTGTGCAAATTGTTAAACCGGAAGAATCAATGAAAGCTTTAGAAGAGCTGACAGCGCATGCGGAAAAGGTTTTGCAGCTACTTGAATTGCCATACCGTAAAATCGTATTGTGTACCGGTGATATGGGCTTTGGTTCATGCAAAACTTACGATCTTGAAGTTTGGGTACCGGCTCAAAACACTTATCGAGAAATCTCGTCTTGTTCTAATATGTGGGATTTCCAAGCTCGCCGAATGCAAGCTCGATATCGTAATAAAGCGGATAACAAAACCTATTTAGTCCATACCTTAAATGGCTCTGGATTAGCTGTTGGGCGTACCTTAGTGGCAATCATGGAAAACTACCAACAAGCAGACGGAAGCATTAAAGTTCCTTCTGTTTTAGTGCCATATATGAATGGTGTTGAAGTGATAGGTTAACCCTGTTATTTACTAAAAGTTTGCTTACTTCATTTTAGCGCTATTAATTAGCGCTATTTTTTTATGAAAGGTGAAAAAATGATTAAAGGTGTTGTTCTTTCAATACTCGCATCATGCCTTTTTGGCTTACTTTACTACTATCCGGTTTTACTACAGCCTCTTCCTGTGGTTGACATCTTTTGCTGGCGTTTATTAACCTCGTTTCCAGCCATAGTAGTGTTAGTCTTTATTGAACACCAGTGGCCTGCAATTGGGGCTCTATTTAAGCGTATTAGAGAGCAACCGATGATTTTAGTCGGATTGATCTTTTCCTCCCTATTGTTAACTATTCAGATGTTAATTTTCATTTGGGCACCGCTTAATGGGCATGGATTATCGGCTTCTTTAGGTTATTTCTTATTACCATTAACCATGGTGATTTCAGGTCAGATTTTTTACCAGGAAAAACTCAGCTTTTTGCAAAAAATTGCTGTTTGCCTTGCTGCTATCGGCGTAGCCGTTGAAATCTATACCACAGGCGCATTTTCGTGGGAAACAGCAGTGGTTGCATTGGGTTACCCCATTTACTTTATTACACGCCGTAAATTGCAAATAGAAGGGATTTGTGGCACCTTTTCCGACTTCTTTTTTATATTTATTGGCTGCGTGATTTATTTCGCCTTTAATTACCCATTTAGCCAGATTGTGAGAGATATTACGCACTTTCACATTTTTATCCCAATGCTGGGGATCATTACTGCTATCGCTTTTGCTATGTACTTTTTAGCAAGACGACTATTACCTTTGGGATTATTTGGTTTGCTTGGATATGTTGAACCCGTTTTATTAACGCTTGTGTCAGTCCTATTTTTGCATGAATCGATCTCGGCACAACATATTATCTCTTACGGCTTTATTTGGTTGTCAGTATGTGTACTTGCGTTGGAGGGAACGATTTTTGTTTTGCGGGCAATAAAGCGTAAAAGAATTAAATAAAAAAGATAGCAACTAAAAAGGCACCCTAGCTGGTACCTTTTTTATTATCATGTTATTTACTAAATGTAACCGATTGACCATAACTTTCTATGATCTGTTGTATTCTGTCTAAGGTTTCTCGTGGTGGCGCCTCTACCCCTTCTAACTGATATTTATCCCCTATTGTATCCCATTTGTAAGCGCCCATTTTATGATAGGGTAATAACTCTACTCGCTCAATATTCTCCATACCTTGAATAAATTGCCCTAAAAGATGTGCTGAATTATCATCATCAGTCCACCCCGGAACGACCACATATCGTATCCATGTTCGCTTATTAATTTTTTGTAGATATTTAGCAAACTCAAGCACACGTTTATTAGGTACGCCAACTAGTTTCTGATGTATTTCATCATTGATTTGTTTAAGATCTAACATGACTAAGTCTGTCACTTCCATAAGTGCTTCAACTGTGTGATCTAACTGTCTTGCATAACCATTGGTATCTAAGCATGTATGAATACCTTCTTGATGACAAGCTTTAAACCATTCAGTGATAAACTCAGATTGTAGTGTCGCTTCGCCGCCAGAAGCGGTTACGCCCCCGCCATTAGGCATAATAAAACTTTTGTAAGTAACGATCTCTTTCATTAGTTCGTCAACAGTGACTTCACGGCCAGCTTTTAAATCCCAGGTATCACGGTTGTGGCAGTACAAGCAACGCATCAAGCAACCCTGAAAAAAAACAATGAAACGTATACCCGGCCCATCTACAGTACCAAATGACTCATAGGAGTGGATGCGACCTTTGATTGGTTGCTTTGTTGTCATAATAATATTTTGTTCCATAAAAGTTCTCTAGTAATTGCTCATATTACTTTTTTTATCGTTTTAGGTATTTTAACTCATATGATACTTTCTTACACCAATTGTATTAATCGGATAATCGCTTATTAAAACCAATGATGAAAATAACGCTCAATATCGGTTAAAAAACGCTATTTTTTTATAGCGTTGTTATGGTGTTTGCAAAGCTTAAGCTTATGCTGATAAAAAAATAGCGCCTTAATGAGGCGCTATTTCAAGTCAGTATCAGTTAACTAAATTACATTGACTGAGTAAAAGTACGTGTAATAACGTCTTTTTGTTGTTCTTTAGTTAATGAGTTAAAACGTACTGCATATCCAGAAACACGAATAGTTAATTGTGGATATTTTTCAGGATGTTCCATTGCATCTAATAATGTTTCACGGTTTAAAACGTTAACATTTAAGTGCTGACCACCTTCAACAGTTGCTTCGTGGTGGAAGTAACCATCCATTAAACCAGCTAAGTTACGTTTACGTGCACTATCATCTTTACCTAATGCATTTGGTACGATAGAGAAAGTATAAGAAATACCGTCTTTAGCATAAGCAAATGGTAGTTTAGCAACAGATGTTAATGAAGCAACCGCACCTTTTTGGTCACGTCCGTGCATTGGGTTAGCACCTGGTCCAAATGGTGCACCAGCACGACGACCGTCTGGAGTGTTACCTGTTTTCTTACCATAAACAACGTTTGAAGTAATGGTTAAAACAGATTGTGTAGGAATTGCATTACGATAAGTTTTAAGTTTTTGAATTTTCTTCATGAAACGTTCAACTAAATCAACTGCGATATCATCTACACGTGGATCGTTGTTACCGAATTGTGGGTATTCACCTTCGATTTCAAAATCTACAGCTAAACCGTCTTCATCACGAATCGTTTTCACTTTTGCATATTTAATAGCAGATAATGAGTCAGCAGCAACCGATAGACCAGCAATACCACATGCCATTGTACGAATAACGTCACGATCGTGTAGTGCCATTAATGATGCTTCGTAGCTGTATTTGTCATGCATATAGTGAATTGCATTTAGTGCAGTTACGTATTGTTTTGCTAACCAATCCATAAAGTGATCTAAACGAGCAAATACTTTGTCAAAATCAAGGTATTCGTCAGTGATTGGATCTTCTTTTGGTCCAACTTGCATTTTAAGTTTTTCGTCCACACCGCCATTGATTGCGTATAGAAGAGTTTTAGCAAGGTTGGCACGTGCGCCGAAGAATTGCATTTGTTTACCAACAATCATCGGGCTTACACAACATGCGATTGCATAGTCATCGTTATTAAAGTCAGGACGCATTAAATCATCATTTTCATATTGTAATGATGAGGTATCAATAGATACTTTAGATGCGAACTCTTTAAATCCACTTGGTAACTGTTCTGACCAAAGAATAGTCATGTTAGGCTCAGGTGAAGGACCCATTGTATATAGTGTATTTAAGAAACGGAATGAAGTTTTAGTAACTAAAGTACGTCCGTCAACACCCATACCTGCGATTGATTCAGTTGCCCAAATTGGGTCACCAGAGAATAATTCATCATATTCAGGCGTACGTAAGAAACGAACCATGCGTAATTTCATAACGAAATGGTCAACAATTTCTTGAGCGTCTTGTTCAGTAATTAAGCCTGCTTCAAGGTCACGTTGGAAGTAGATATCAAAGAATGTAGAAGTACGACCAAGAGACATTGCCGCACCGTTTTGAGATTTAACTGCCGCTAAGTAACCGAAGTATGTCCATTGCACCGCTTCTTGAGCTGTTTTAGCTGGACCAGAGATATCGTAGCCATATTTAGCTGCCATTTCTTTGATTTGACCAAGAGCACGATGTTGTTCAGCGATTTCTTCACGACGTTGCATAGTCATAGCTAAGTCAACACCATTTTCGAAATCAGCTTGTAATGAGTTGAATTGTGCAAATTTATCTTGCATTAAAAAGTCGATACCGTAAAGCGCAACACGACGGTAGTCACCAATGATACGACCACGACCATAAGCATCTGGAAGACCAGTGATAACACCTGATTTACGACAACGAAGGATATCCGGAGTATAGATGTCAAACACACCTTGGTTATGTGTTTTACGATAGTCAGTAAAGATTTTTTTGACTAATGGATCAAGCGTTCTGTTGTATGCTTTACAAGAATTCTCGATCATTTTGATTCCACCAAACGGGATAATCGCACGTTTTAATGGTTTTTCAGTTTGTAAGCCAACAATCTTTTCTAAATCTTTTTCAATGTAACCTGCATCATGAGCAGTAATTGTCGAAATAACACTTGTATCAAAATCCACAGGAGCATGGGTAGCATTTTCAACTTTAATGCCTTCCATTACCTTAGCCCATAACTTAGTTGTCGCATCCGTTGCGCCCGCTAAGAAAGACTCATCACCTTCATATGGCGTGTAGTTCTTTTGAATGAAATCGCGGACATTAACATTATTTTGCCAATCACCATCTTTAAATCCTTTCCAAGCAGTTGCTTGTACTTCGTTTAAATTACTCATAGTTTTTCACCTCAGGTTTACAAAAATATCTATCTACTCATACATAAGGGCAGATATTATAAAATCAATGTGGCTTACGTAAATATAAAGCCCAATAAGGTAGCGCTACTGCTAAACCACCCAAAATATTCCCGATTGTCACAGGAATTAAATTATTCAATATAAAATGCTCAACTGTTAATTCTTTAAACGCATCGGGTGAAACGCCAACTGCCGTCCAAAACTCAGGAGAAGCAAAATTATTAATCACAATACCCATAGGGATCATAAACATATTGGCAATACTATGTTCAAAACCACTTGCAACAAACATCGCCACCGGTAATACCATGATTAACATCTTATCTAATAAACTGCGACCAGCATAACTCATCCAAGCCGCTAAACACACCATTAAGTTAGCAAGTAAGCCCAGAAATACGGCTTCAACAAATGTGTGATGTAATTTATGATCAGCGGTCTGTAGTACATTTAAACCCCACAATCCGTTAGCTACCATATACTGTCCGGAAAACCAGATAACTGCAACAAACAGTATAGCACCAATAAAGTTACCAATATACACAAAAATCCAATTGCGTATCATTTTAAACCAACTGACTTTGTGCGTCATTCTCGGCAAAATTGTCAGTACGGTAGAAGTAAAAAGATCAGCGCCACAACAAACAACAAGCATCAGTCCTAACGAGAAACAGATACCACCAACCAATTTGGCTAAACCAAAAGCAACGGTTGCCGTTCCGGTTGTAACAGTGATATAAAAAACAAAAGCGATTGAAATGAAAACACCGGCAATGATGGCTGAAAGAATTGTGCTACTAGGGTGTTTATTTACTTTGTAATTGCCAATCTCTTCGGCAATTTGGGTCATTTGTGCGGGAGATAACGAGTCCACAAGCTTATCATTACTCAAGTTGACATCCTCAAAAAAACTAGGGTTTTATGAGACGCATAGTATACTCAAAATTTGAAGCAGATCACGTTTTTTTTGTTAAAAAACTTTAAAACTTAAAAAAACATTGTGAGAGCGAAAATCAAGGCTCAACCGCATAACCACCTTATCTAACCATGATTAGGGAAGATAAAATGGCTTACGGCGATTACTAGCAAAGATTATCTATTGTCGAGTATCTTACTGACTTTTATTAAATAGTTACGTGACTCTTGAGATACGTGCGATGTTACCAGTTTTCGATACACTTGTTGTGGGGTCATTGAGTTAATTATATTAATAGCCTCATTACGATCACTTGAGAAAGTTCTTAATACACTTCCTGCACCACCATTGTAAGATGTGATCATGGCATATCTTAATGAGATAGGATTATTAATACCGGCTAAATATTTCGTTTTCAGCAATGACAAATAAGCTGTTCCCATATCGACATTATTACGAGGGTCAAGTAAATATTGTCGGCTCGGTTCACCCGATTTACCCCGTAACTTGAAGATATCACGACCAGCGGTATGTTGTTGAACTTGCATAAGCCCTAGCGCATCAGTTCGACTTACCGCAAATGGGTTAAATGCTGATTCAACTTCCATAATAGCTAAAATTAATCGCTCATCAATTAAGTAGCGGTTAGAAGCTTGAGTGACAAGCGGTAGGAATTTTCGAGCACGTTGGTTGATATGGTTGGGAACGAGTTTAATTTCAACGTAAGTGATTCTATGTGAACCGGAGTTACGGGTTTTCATGTTATTGCTTATCAGATAATCAGCAAAACTATTGGCTCGCCCGCTCCAACGTATTGGTTGGCGATCTTGGTCTAATACCTGATTATATAAAAAGGGTTCTTCTGATAAATCTTGGCTAACTTTATCTCGTCGAATAATCTCGACCGGTTCAGGCATCAATAGTGTTGAGACAATTGCCTCTTTTAAATTAATTTCCGGCGTATCGGATAACGTTTCAATGGTAATAACGCCGGAAACAAAGTTAATATGCACCCGTGTTCTTAAATTATCTTCATATTGCACATAATCTTTGGGCCCAGCAATAAGCACTTCTTTTGGTCCCCAAATCTGTTCTATATTATTCGCATATTGACTTATTAAGATATTAAATGCATTGGTATCTTTAACATAATAATCTTCATCTTCTTTCTTTGAATTAGGACCGGGACAAGCGGTTAAAAGACTTACTGTTACCAGCAGTGTAATGATTTTTATTTTATTTTTCATGTTAGCTCTCAATGTTCTGGTTTATACCCATCAATAACGACATCTTCACCTTCAAATAAAAACTTAACCATTTCAGATTCAATTTTTTTACGATGCTCAGCATTCATCATATTAAGTTTGTTTTCGTTAATTAACATTGTTTGTTTTTTAAGCCATTCTTGCCAAGCTGTTTTGGAAATCTCATTGTAGATACGTTTACCAAGCTCACCAGGATAGAGCTGAAAGTCTAAGCCTTCGGCATCTTTTTTTAAATAATGACAATAAATAATACGACTCATATTTAATCCTGTTTTAGAAACTATTATTTGTTAAGCGCTGATTATAACCGAAAATAAATCGAGAAAAGAATAAAATTATTTAATATCTCAATTTATACCGAATCGTTACATAAATGAATTTTAATTCAAAATAAATGAATAAATATTTACTTTACACCCTTATAAAAAGGCATAAAATAGAATAAAAAGGCTTAAAACAGAATATAAGGACTGAATAATGCAATCCAATGTGACTCGAGAATTATTTGATAAAGTGATATTACCCGTTTATGCTCCTGCTCAATTTATTCCGGTAAAAGGAAGTGGTAGTCGTGTTTGGGATCAAAATGGCGAAGAGTATATTGATTTTGCCGGTGGCATTGCAGTTAACGCTTTGGGGCACTGTCATCCACGATTGATCAAAGCTCTACAACAACAAAGTGAAAAGTTATGGCATGTTAGCAATGTGTTTACTAATGAACCGGCTTTAAGTTTAGCCAAAAAGCTTATCGATAATACCTTTGCTGATCGTGTTTTTTTTGCTAACTCAGGTGCCGAAGCCAATGAAGCAGCTTTCAAATTGGCTCGTTATTATGCCACGCAAAAATACAGTCCTTATAAAACCAAAATCATCGCTTTCAATCAGTCTTTTCATGGGCGAACTTTTTTTACTGTTTCAGTCGGTGGGCAGGCTAAATATTCCGACGGTTTTGGACCCAAACCGGCAGATATTATCCATGTACCTTTTAATGATCTTGATGCAGTTAAAGCGGTTATGGATGATCATACTTGTGCAGTTGTACTGGAACCGGTACAAGGTGAAGGAGGTTTAAGTTCAGCAACAACTGAATTTTTAACCGGCGTTCGAGCGTTATGCGATGAATATAAAGCGCTACTGGTATTTGATGAAGTGCAGTGCGGAATGGGACGAACCGGCAGCTTGTATACCTATCAACAATATGGCGTTATACCCGATATCTTAACTTCAGCAAAAGCATTAGGTGGCGGTTTTCCGATAAGTGCGATGTTAACAACCGAAGATATTGCATCAGTTATGCATCCGGGTGTACATGGCACCACTTATGGCGGAAATCCTTTAGCTTGCGCTGTAGGCTGTGAAGCGTTTGATATTATCAACTCACCAGAAGTACTTGCAGGTGTAGAAAAGCGTCGAGCAATATTTATTGAGCATCTTGAAAATATAAATCAACAATTTAACGTATTTAGGGAGTATCGTGGCAAAGGTCTATTATTAGGTGCTTACTTACAACCTGAATATCACAGTAAAGCCCGCGACTTTTTAAATGCCGCAGCTGAATGTAAAGTAATGATTTTAAATGCTGGCCCGGATGTATTGCGTTTTACACCGTCTTTAATTATAAGTGAAAACGAAATTCAAGCCGGAATGGAACGCTTGTCAAAAGCAGTCGAAAAAGTTGTCAATTCCTAAGTTTTTCTATACAGTAACGGCATTTTAAGTGATTAAGTGCCGTTAATGCACTTAAAGGACATTTTTTATGACCGACATTCGACCATTAAACTATGCTAAAACGCATTTTATTTTAAGTGCACCCGATATTTCACATTTACCAATTGATAGTGGCGTTGAAGTTGCCTTTGCCGGCAGATCTAATGCCGGTAAATCAAGTGCACTTAACACATTAACCAATCAAAAATCTTTAGCAAGAACCAGTAAAACACCGGGACGAACGCAACTTATTAACCTATTTGAAGTGGAAGAAAATTGTCGTTTAGTCGATTTACCGGGCTATGGTTATGCACAAGTTCCGGAAGCGATTAAACGCAAATGGCAAAAATCATTAGGCGAATATCTGCAAAAACGAGAAAGCTTAAAAGGCTTAATTGTATTAATGGATGTTCGGCATCCGCTTAAAGATCTCGACCAACAAATGATTGAGTGGGCTGTATCAGTTGATATTCCTGTTATGCTACTGTTAACTAAAGCCGATAAACTCGCTTCAGGCGCATTAAAAAAACAGGTTAACATGGTTAAAGAAGCTATCTTACCTTTTCAAGGTGATATTACTGTTGCACCGTTTTCATCGCCAAAACGTATCGGCTTAGAGCCTTTGAAACAGAAATTAGACCAATGGTTCAGCCAGCAATAAAGGAACGTTAAAATGGATAGTTCAGCCTTTTCATTTCAATCATTATCACCCGACGTTATTTTTGCTAGTTTGGCAACCGTTGGTATTCGGGTTGATTCGGGGCTGACTGCTTTAAATAGTTATGAAAATCGTGTCTATCAATTTTCTGATGAGGATCGCATACGATATGTCGCCAAATACTATCGCCCCTATCGTTGGAATCAGGCACAAATTCTTGAAGAGCATCAATTTACTAAGCAACTATCAGAAGCTGATATTCCTGTCGCTGCGCCATTAACCTTTAATGGTCAAACTTTGCATGAATATGAAGGCTACCTATTTGCTCTGTTCCCAAGTGTGGGTGGACGGCAATATGAAAGTGATAATATCGAGCAAATGGAATCGGTAGCCACTTTGCTGGGACGTATTCATCAAATTGGTGCAAAACAACCTTTTATTTATCGCCCTACAATTGGACTGGAAGCATATCTTTATCAGCCTAAAGAAGTTTTGTTAACCTCTAATTTGATCCCTATGAAAATCCATGACGAACTCAAGACCCGTTTAACCCACTTAATACAGATTGTTGAGCAGCATTGGCATACCGATTGGAAACCAATTCGCCTGCATGCTGATTGCCATGCCGGTAATATATTATGGCGTGATAGTGCCATGTTTGTCGATTTTGATGATGCACGTAATGGACCAGCGATTCAAGATATTTGGATGTTACTCAATGGCGATCGAAAAGCGCAACAATTGCAACTTGATAGCATTCTTGAATGCTATCAAGAGTTTTATCATTTTGATATAAACCAACTGAGTTTAATTGAACCACTTAGAGCAATGAGAATGGTGCACTACCTAGCTTGGATAGTTCAGCGTTGGCAAGACAGAGCTTTTCCAATCGCATTTCCTTGGATACGCGATGCTGATTTTTGGTATCAGCAATTAGCTGAATTTAATCGGCAAAGTCAAGCCATTAAAGCGCCACCGCTACAATTGATGTCAATGTTTTAAATTGAGCAGTATCAAGAATCAATCACGCCAAATAACCTCTATTGCAAATCAGGACAATAATATCATTCAATATTCTGCAATTGAGCAAATCATCGATTGATCAAGGTTAATAAATTCACTAAGTCGGGAGCGTTTGCCACCAGTTGCTCTTTTTTCTGTTTAGAAAGCTGTTTTATACGATACTCAAGTTTCAATGCGGTTGATCTGTCACCGACACTGATTTGATAAACAACGGTTAAACTATGATGCCCTTTAAGGTGTTTAGCACCTTTACCATTTTGATGCTGGCGTAAACGCCTGGCGACATCAGTTGTGATACCGGTATATAAAGAGTGTTTAGCCGTTCTGATAATATACAAAAACCAAATAGCAGAATGATTACCCATAACCAACTTTAAAACGCAGATGTAATTTAGATGGATATAATACGCTGTTTAACCAATTTAATCAGTAAAGTCCCGTTCAATTATTAGAGATGATTGGTTTGATTAATCGATGTCAACGTAAAATAACCACACGAGTCAATATCATCTTGTTTATAATTAATAATGCTAATGCTGGTATTTGCTAAAATTTCTGTATTTTGTAAATGTTCTTGCCAATTTCCACCCGTAAGAACATAAATCAGTTGTCTTAACAATGAACCATGCGAAACAATTAAAATATTTCCATGATGATTTTCAGTTATGATATCGTCAATTGCCTGTATGGAACGCATAAATACACTTCTAAAATCTTCTCCTTGATTGTCAGCTATTGAATATTTTTGGGCATCAGTTTGTAAATAGATAAAGTTTGGATCAGCATAATAATCGGGCACAAATTTACCCTCCCATTGACCAAAATCAATCTCTTTTAATCCTTCATGCAAATTTAAGGAAATATCTCGGTTATTAATAATAAGCTTTGCAGTATCAACAGCCCTCTTTTGTGGGCTTACGTAAGCGTTAACAAAATTCACCTTGTCTACTGCTTTAGCAGTTAATTTTGCTTGATTAATACCATTTAAAGTGAGTTGAGAATCTGATGATCCTTGAAATAACTGTAATTGATTCCATTTTGTTTCACCATGGCGGACAAAATAAAGATTGATGTTTTTAAACATAAAGTTGTTACCTTTCAATTTTTTGAAGTAGAGAAATATTTTTTAAGGCTGATTGATTTGATGACATAAATAAATAGTGAAAAATAGATCAAAAAATAAATCATATTGTTACCTGTACCGATTTGCTGTGAAGATAAATAGATAATCTCTACCGTTGTGGTAATTAAGCAAAGAAAAAAGTAAAAAGTGAGATAAATTGGCGTGTTCTGATTTTTTTTGATAATCAAATAAATCAACAGCGCAATACAGCACAGTATGACCAAGTAAAGCAGTGTTGAAAAAACATCTAATTGAGAATGAGCAAAATTCGAATATAAACCATAACTGATAGAATAAAAGTTAATCAACAACACAACTAAAATAAGAATAATCGATACTTTTTTCATCTGTTCTACCTTATTAATACTAAATTTTGCTCATCTCATCATTGCCAATGATTGTGCTGTTTTAAACAAAGTAATTGGCTTGTTATAGTTCAGTTTTTATGACAACTTTTAATACTGATTGTTTAGGATCAGTCGATAAGTCAATCGCTTCGCTTAATTTATCTAAAGGAAAAACGTGCGTTATCATTTCTTGAGTGTTGAGTTTTTTCTTCTCAAGCAGATCTAACGCTTCCGGGAACTCATAAGGAGTCACCGAATAAGTGCCGATAATACTAATTTCATCCTTAAAGAAACGGCTGGCATCAATATTCACCATTTTATTTTTATCAAACCCGGAAAAGACAATGATTTTCCCCGCCCTTCTTACCAGATTAATTGCATCAGACACTAATGATGAAACCCCGGCAGCAATAACAACGACATCAACACCTTGCCCATGGGTAATTTTATTCACTTCTTCAAAAATATTTTTCTCTGCAATATTAATTGCATAATCACATCCTACTTTTAGTGCTGTTTGTAATTTAAATTCAGACATATCACTAATAATGACTTTATTTGCGCCTTTAATTTTGGCTAACTGCGCATGTAAGATGCCGATTGTTCCGGCGCCCATAATAAGTACACTATCATTAGTTCTAATATCTGCTTGCTTAAGACCATGCAAACAACAAGCAATAGGTTCAATTAAGGTAGCTTCTTCATCTGTAACACTATCGGAAACCTTATGGGTCAAATGCTTTAAATGTAATTCGGGAATACGAATAAATTGGGCAAAACCACCGGGATCGATATTATTTGTTCTAAATTGCTCACAAATTGTGTAATGTCCTTTATTACAATAGTGGCAAGTAAAACAAGGAACATGTATTGCGGTGATAACTCTATCGCCCAGCTCAAAACGATCAACGTTTTGGCCTTTTTTAACAATCTCACCGACTACTTCATGTCCTAGCACGGTAGGCTTATTAACACTATCGCCCCTAATTTTTTGAGTATCGGTACCACACAAACCACAGGCGAGCATTTTTATCAATACTTCATTATCAGAAATATCAGGAATCGGAAGATCCTCTGTTCTTAAATCGTTTTGTTTATAACATACTGACGCTTTCATCTTTATTGTCCTTTTTACTTTGAAATTCTAAACGGTTTTTTAAATCAAAAAATGGCTGGTAATAGTGTTTAAAAACGGAATTGTAATAGTGATTTATTTGCAAATTAGGGATATACCGAACCATATAGTTATCACTCTGCTTATCTGAATGTTTATCAATATAGTGATTTTGATATCCGGCTAACATGACTGCACCTTTGCAAACCGCTTCTTTGATATTACACGATATGATTTCTCGACCAAGAATGTCGGCTTTTAACTGCAACCACAGTGGATTTTTTGCCGCCGCACCGATTACCTTTATTATGGGGTGATAGCTTGCAGTTAATTGCTCAATAGTGGTCAAGGTATTTTTTAATTCAAAACACAATCCTTGAAAAACAGCCAATAATATATTTGATAAAGTGCTGTTTTCATCAAACCCATACCAAAGCCCTTTGGCATCAATGTTACGCTTAGGTGGTCCACTTCCCCGCAAATGCGGAATAAAGATTGATAGGTTTGCTTTGAGGTAAGGTAAATCGGTCAGTTTGCCAAGCAATGAATCGATTAATTGATTAAATTCATCATCACTCACCGAAAAAGATCGTTTAAACCACTCAATGCTATATCCCGCTGACGGAAGCGAAGCATAAAGCGTATATAAATCATCAATAACATATTGCCCATTTGATAGATGACTATCTAAAAAACCGTTGTCAAAATTGGCTTGATTACGTAATAACAGTAATCCTTCAGTGGTGCCGGTTGAGTTTAGAATTTCACCCGGTTTAAGTTCGGCTGCGATCGAACCACACATATGGTCATGACCACCAATTGAAACCATGATTGACTGACTACAATTGAGTTTTTGGGCCAACGCTGGTTTAAGTTTCGCAATATTTTTGCCGGATTGAACAAGATCGCAAAATAGACGATTGAGCGCAAAAGCTGACGCAATTTTTTGTGACCAACAATGATTTTTCAGATCATAAACCAGCGTTCTTGACGCAAGTGAAGGCTCTGCTCTTTTTACATCAGTCAATTTATAAGCCATATATTCGGCAATACATAACCATTTAACTTTATCGATATCCAAATCAATGTTTTTTCGAATCCATAAGATTTTAGTTAAACTATAGTTACTATGCACAGGAATACCGGTAATTGCATAAAGCTCATCATCGGTGAATTTTTGATTAATTTCTGCTACATTTTTCTTAGTTCTGGTGTCATACCAAGTAATTGCCGGGCCTACCACCTCACCTTTTTCATTAATCAGTACACCTGATTCACCTACGCTTGCAATAACGATATTTTTGACATTTTGCGCTTGAGAAGATGAACCAATAAGCGTAATGATAGCCTTTTCAAGCTGGTTATATAACGATGTAATATCAAAGTCCGATCCATATTCTGAAATCACTTTAGGGGTTTGAAAAGCAACGCTATCAACCAGTTTTAGTGAAGGCAATTCAAAAACACATAATTTACAATTTGTTGTCCCGATATCGATCCCAATCGAGTACATATTAACCTCCTTACTTACCCTTGCGCTCGATAGTTTTCAAGCAAATTGAGTGTACACCCACTATAAAATAACAAATTAATCATATAGTTAAATTTATTCATCTTGAAAAAAAGTGTAGCTGTCTCCATTCCGATAAGTTGCCTTATCAAATTCATTACCTTAATTAAAAGTGTTATTTATAGTGGGTATACGTTATTTTTTTAGGCCAGATCCCATGTTTTTTTAGTGTGGCGATACAATAAAAGACAAGTGATGAAAATTATTGGAATTAACGCTAAAGCGATATAATTTCCTTCAAATACTTTCACTGCCCAAAAACGGTAGGGATTACCACCATCTAATAAGCTTGAAAATTCACCGTCGGTTTTTACCGGGAAATTAATACTTTTTGCAATGTTGGTAATTATCGGCGCCACTGCTGAAGCAACATAAAGATTCACAATTAAGCAAGGTATGCCGATAATAAATGATCTCACAATATTGCCACGACAAGCCAATACCACCATGGAAATAGGTACCCAAATATTGGTTAAATCGCCAAGTGGTAATAACCTATTACCGGGTAATATGATTGATAAAATCAATCCAACGGGAATAAGTAAAAGTGCAGTAGAAAGCACCGATGGATGCCCAACAGCAACAGCAATATCTAAACCAATGTATAAATTTTTTCGGTTAGGAAATTTTTTATTTAAAAATTGCTTCACTGCATCGGATAATGGTAACAATCCTTCCATGAGTAATTTAACCATTCTTGGCATAATTAACATGACAGCACCAAGATTAATCGCTAAGTTTAAAATCCCTTTAACATCATAACCCGCCGCTATACCAATTGCGCCACCTATGACAAATCCAATCATCATCGGTTCGCCAAAGATACCAAATCTTTTTTGTATCGTTTGAGGATCGGCATGCAATTTTTGTAATCCCGGTATTTTATCTAAGATAAGATTACCTAACACACCAATAGGAAAGAAGATAACAGATGATAGTGTCGGAAGTGATATACCGGGTAACTCAAAATACTTTTGAATCATAGGCGCACACCAGTCAGCCAAAACAAAAGTTATCACGGCAGTAACCCCTGCTATAATCAATCCATAGACAAAGCTGCCAGTACTGCTATAAACCAGCGCACCAACAAAGGTAAAATGCCAGAAATTCCATAAATCAATATCGACAGTTTTAGTCCAATTAACGGTTAACATCACAATATTGATAATAATGGTCATTGGAATTACAAAAGGGGCAATCGGTGAAGCCCAAGCAATTGCTGCTAACGGTGGCCACCCAAGATCAATGACGGGTAAATCAATTCCGGCATGTTCAACTAAATCAGTTGTTGCACTGCCAAGACTGGTTCCTAACAAGTCAAAAATAACAAAGATACCAACAAAGCCCATTCCAATGGTTAATGATGAACGAATTGCCCGCCCTATTTTTACCCCTAAACACAGTGCCATTATAAAGATGACAACAGGTAACATGACGGTCGGCCCGAAGCCCAAAATATATTGGACAACTTCAAGTAACTTATCAGCCATAATCAATCTCCTTGCAAGATCCTAACGATTTCGGCTAAGACTTCTTCTTCACCTATAGTGGTAATTAAAGGTACGCCATTGATAATTGGTGTTTTCTCTAATTGATAAGACACTTTAGAAGTCACGATAATTAAATCAGCCATACCGTCTTGAGATTGTACAGTTGCGACATCAGACTGAATGTTTTCAACCTCAATACCATGCTCGGCACAATAATTTTTAACTTTCTCAGTTGCAATAGTTGAAGTTGCAATACCACTGGTACAGGCAAAAATGATTCTTTTTTTCATAATAAAGCTCCTTATTTCAAAATATCTTTTAAGATTTTTTTGATTTCAAATTTGTTATTACTTTCAACTATTTTTTGCAAAATCTGATCATTGCTGAACGATGATGCTAATTTCATTAAAAAAGTTAAGTGGGTATCGGATTGTTTTAACAGTAAACCAAATACGATATTGACGGAGAGGTCTTCATCAGTTTCGGCATTTTTAAAAATAATGCCTTGTTTACTGGTCACAACAAACATGCCATCTTTTTTTACAAACTCACTGTCAACATGAGGCATCGCAACATTAAGGGTTTTTAATTTAAATCCGGTTGGATGTTCATTTTCTCGTTCAATAACTTTTTGTAAGTATTGTTCTGTAACATAATGATTTGCTAATAATTCATGGCTAATGGCTTCAAACATTGCTTCTCGGCTTTCAAAGCTTTTGTTTAAAAAAATAATATTGTCATCCAATTGTTCTAATTGCATATTTACCACCTATGACGTTAGTTTAACGATGAATGTTTAATAAATTCATAGATAGTATTTTGTTGTAAACAACTTGCTTCACATCGCCTTTTGCTTTTAACAATACTTTAATAAGATTATATTCATTATTATTAGCGACATATTGTTTACCAATTGAACTGATATAAGCTCTACGCAAATCACCACCGACATTGAGTTTAACAACATTATATTGGCTAATTTTTTGCAAAGTTTGATCATCAATTCCTGAACCACCATGGATGACCAATGATACGGGGGAAATGTCGGATAGTTTGCCAAGTAAATCAAAGTCTATTTTGGGCTGTTGTTCAAAACCGTGCACATTACCAACTGATACAGCCAAAGTTGCACAGCCAGTTCGTTTAACAAATTCTTGAACTTGGTTAGGATCGGTTTTGCGATCGGCTTCATTAACTTCATCGTCCTCTTTACCGGTGATGGCGCCTAACTCTGCTTCTACCGGAATATTGTATCCACCACAAAAATCGACCACTTTTTTTGTCAATTGAATATTTTCTTCAAAAGGTAAATGAGAGCCGTCAATCATAATTGAGGTAAAACCAGCCTCAACCGCTTGCTTAACATCTTCAAAAGTTTTGCCATGATCCAAATGCAGACAAAATGGTGTCTTCATGGTACTAGCTCGATTACGAACCATATCGACAATATATTTATAACCCGATAATACGATGTTTGTCGGTGCAATCTGCACCATGCTTGGTATGTTGCTCTCTTCAATTGCATCTAATATGGCTAAAGTTGTTTCCAAATTTGTTGTATTAAATGCGCCAGCTAATGTTTTTTGTTTTTTAGCTTCACCTAATAAAGTATACCCATTGACTAATGCCATAACTAACTCCTACTTTCGTCTAAGTGTTGTCCCCAAGTAGTTTACGTTTGATTTTAGCCATACATTACCAAACTCGATTGGTAGACCATTATCAAGGTAAACTAATTGTTCTAAATGAAGAACGGGGGAGATATCACTAATATTTAATATATCTGCCCGCTCCTTACCTACCACTCGGGCTGAATAACGGCAGTCCGAATGATCTATTTTTTTATGGGTAATGCGTTCAATTTGGTTAAATAAACTATGTTTAGTAAAATCGACCTGCTCTATTTCAGGACATAAAGCTAAATTGATTCGGTTTTCAATAAACATGATTTTTTCACCATTGACGCTTCTTACCCTTTCCATATAAAAAATATTTGCGTTAAGCGGAACTTGTAATTTTCCACTAATATATTCGTTTGCTTTCTCTACTCTTTTGGTGATAACCTCGGTGGTGAACTTGACGTGCTGCATTTCTAACGATTCGGCAAATGACTGTAGTCCATAACCTAATTGATAAGAGATGTTTTCAGCTTTTACATACGTTCCTTTACCTTGAATCTGTTCCAGCACAGATTCATTAATCAGTAACTCTACCGCTTTTCGAACTGTGCCTCGACTAACAGAAAGTAGGCTCATGATCTCGTTTTCCGACGGGATTCTGTCGCCCGCTTTTAAATCATTACGATAAATCTGATTTCTTATCCACTCTTTGACTTGTACATAAAGAGGTGTGCTAGAAAATTTGTTGATACTCATTGGTTACCCCAAATATTAGTTAAGTTAAATATACATCCATAGACAACTATGTACAACTATGGACAACTGGTTTTTAAACAAAATGTGAGTTTAATCACATTTTAATATTTATCAATAAAATTTAGATAATTGACTGTATTTAGTTCTGATATAACTTAAAGATAATAAGATGCTAAATAACAATAAGGAATTGTTGAAGAAATAAAATTATTTTGCAAATAAAAAAGTCATATTTCAAAGCGCTATTTAGCGATAAGTTTATTTTTATTCGATAGCCAGGCTAAATTACTTGGCAGATTAAAGATAGATTTAACATTATTAATAGTAAACACACGGAGGCATAAATAAAAACGGCATCCAACAAATGGGTTACTTACCTTTAACAATTTTTAAGCTAATTACATTTGAGCTAGCTAGTAACCGATATCTTTTCGTATGCATCGCCCGTTAATATCGACTGTTTCATTTACTTTAAGCTTGATAGTGTTTAAGATAAACTCATTTTTGATGTATCTTAGGACTTTAAAACTTGAATAACTTTGCAAACATTATTGAAATCGAGCGCGGCAATATGAAGTTCGCTTACGTACAAAATGATGAGATAAATTATTTGGAACTTTTTGACCAATTTTTGTCCGAAGAAGGACATCATGAGCTACTCGATCCAAGTGATAAAATTGAGAGATATACTTATCTAATTAATCACAATCAATCTAAATTTATTTTCAAAATAGATGGCGGTGTTGAGCATCGTTTAGAACGTCGACTTATTGCTAAAATCACTGGTGATTTTTATTTTAATCTAATTCGTAAGCTGGCTAAAATTTCGTTGGATAAATGCGATATCGCTTATGAACTCTATTTAGTCGCTTTTGATAAAACCACCAATCGCCACTATATGATCTTTAATTTTATAGAAGGACGTTCATTAACATGGGATGAAATGCGTGAATATGGAGAGCAAGTTAAAGCATGTATTGAAAAACTGCATAGTTATAATCTTGTTTCAAACGATGTTCATGGTGGTAACTTTATTTTAACTCCAGAGGGTAAAATCAAAGCAATCGACTTAACTAACTCCGGTTTTATTTGGTTAACTAAAGCCAATGATGCAATCGAATTGCGTGAGCGTTTTGGCATTAAAATTAACGTTCCTTTCCTGGCTATGGCAATTAAAAAATTTACTCACGGATTTAAACGGTTATCACGTAAAATTCGCGGTAAAGAAGATTAATAAATCAAATGAGAGAAAAACAAACTTCTCTCATTTTTCTTTAAAAAATTATAACTAATTCACTATAATAAATAGAATTTTTTTGATAGTTTCTAGTGCTAAAAAATATCTAAATCCTTCTGTTTTAAATACTGGTAAATACTTTTATAACCGTTTAGAATTAAACTAATCAAGCAAAGAAGGATGAGTTATGAGAAAGTTAATTGGTTTTACTGTTTTAGTTGCGTTGCTAACTGGTTGTTCTTCTCAGAAAATGCTGTCAATCTATCAAATAGAAGGTGTAGAAATTACTCAAAACACGTCTGGTGTGGATATCATAAATAAATACAGTACTTCACAACCTATTACGGTCCTTCATTCTTCTTTATCACTCTGTATTGCGCAAGAACTTGATAATAGCCCAGTGGTTTTGAACCGTGAAAACTATCTCAGTTCAGCATGGTGGCCATATTATAATATGCCTACTCAACAAGCAATTACGATAAATGGTGGCGATACTATCAAATTAGTTGAAGGTAATAATGTTGTTGCTAACGCTGTTACCAATTATCAATCACAATCCAAATACTTTGTTAGTTATACATTAACCGCTACTCGCAATGCCAAAAATATCCGTTACCTATTTAGCAATATCAAACAAGCTCAACAATATACTGGTTCTATTGGCAATGAAGGGTTTGAAAATGTAAAAACCTTAGAAAGAGCCCACCCAGATTTAGTTATTGATGCACTCAATAAAGAAGTCGATAAAATTCAAGCTTGTTTATTACATTAATACTGCATCCTCAAAAAAAGTTACAGTTGAGGAACGGTTTTTTTTAGTCTAAAATCTATACACAATTCTTATCAAGACTTTTTAAAAAGTAAAACTCATTATGAAAAAAATTCTTTTTTTATTATTGGTTCCATTTTATGGCTTTGCACAAAATGACATAAATGACTTTTGGAAAAATGATCTTTGGCAAATTAATAAAGTAGTAAATCATGAATTGGATTTATTTGAGTTATCCAATCCCCCCGCTGAAAGATTACAGATACGTTCAGATGGAACGAAATTTATTTACGGTAACTCTTTAACTTTTAATACTAATGGTACTTTCATATCAAAATACTCTGCTGATTGCGGTAACGATTGTTTTAACCGTTCGGAAGGTACTTTTGAAAAAATTGATGAAACACATCTTCGATTACAAATCAATTTATTCGCGCGTTCTGGCTGGTGTGAAGGCGTAGAAGATAGAACACTTCGAGATTTAGGAACTTTTGAAATTAAACCAACTAAAAATGGCTATCAATTAGTTAAATTAAAGGATGAATGAAGACTAGCTATAAAATAATAAGCTAAGAAGCTAATAAGCAAGTAATATCCTTCTTTTCAGTATATTAATTAAACTAACTCCTTAATTTATTATTCCCTAAATTATTATTTATCTATTAGATAAATAATACAAAAATAGTTGATTCATTGATGTATAAAAAGTTGAGGAACGGTTTTTTTTAGTCTAAAATCTATACACAATTCTTATCAAGACTTATTAAAAAGTAAAACTCATCATGAAAAAAATTCTTTTTTTATTATTGCTTCCATTTTATAGCTTTGCACAAAATGACATAAATGACTTTTGGAAAAATGATCTTTGGCAAATTAATAAAGTAGTAAATCATGAATTGGATTTATTTGAGTTATCCAATCCCCCCGCTGAAAGATTACATATAAGTTCGGATGGAACGAAATTTATTTACGGTAACTCTTTAACTTTTAATACTAATGGTACTTTCTTATCAAAATACTCTGCTAGGTGTGGTAACGATTGTTTTACCGGTTCGGAAGGTACTTTTGAAAAAATTGATGAAACACATCTTCGATTACAGATCAATTTATTCCAGCGTTCTGGCGACTGTGAAGGCGTAGAAGATAAAACAGTTCGAGATTTAGGAACCTTTGAAATTAAACCAACTGAAAATGGCTTTCAATTAATTAAAATAAGGGATGAATAAAAAACTTGTCATTCAGTTATAAGTTAACAAGCAAGCAAATATCTTTTTTTTTACATTAATTGAACTAAACTTTTAACTATTTTTACATCTTTCCTTATTACTCATTATCTGCAGGACAAAAAAGCAAAACTG
Source organism: Gilliamella sp. B3892 (assembly GCF_026536305.1). Lineage (NCBI taxonomy): Bacteria > Pseudomonadati > Pseudomonadota > Gammaproteobacteria > Orbales > Orbaceae > Gilliamella > Gilliamella sp. B3892. Next base: position 193,969 of record NZ_JAFNOK010000001.1, on the reverse strand, counting down.
TCGGACATTTGATTTAAAATTTTGCGGTGCATGGTTTTTAAATGATAAATAGGCAAAATTAGGCATCAATCCATTTTTTAATTAAAATGCTTATAACACTCTTTCTTTTCTATTACATTAGTCATTACTAATTTCTTCCATTTTAAAGATAGCTAAAACTTAAAAGTCTCGATAAATCAATCATAAAATTAATAAGACACTTAATTTAATTACTAAACTAATTATACTAACTTTCTTATTTTTATAATTTCTTTCTGCATTGCTTTACTGCATGCTATAAAAATCGTTTCAGTATAAATTATGGACTAATATGCGCTCTCGTTTCTGATGTTTATCTTTTTTTAAGAAATTGGATAATCTTCCCCATTACCATGTAATAAAATTAATCGAACACCTATGCCACTCTTATGATAAAACAAGTTGGCACTGTCAATATAAATATAGCTTATTGCTCTTTTCCTTTTGCATCTAATAATCAGGCTAATTAAATATTTTTTTGATTTAATTCAAATTTTATACACTTATTAAACCCACTTTAATGACTGTTACTGCTGCTAATTATTTAAACTAACTTACATTAATTACAAAACTAGTTAGTTAACTTTCTTAATCTTCTGATTTCTTGTTCCTTAACTATACTAGATTTGTACTATAAAAAACTATCTTACAAGAGGTTTAGCTATGAGCATGATGCAACAGTTAAAAGAAAACAAAATCTACATCGGATCATTACCCCTACCTATTTTTATCGTTTGTTCAATTATCGTTATCATCGCCGCACAATTAGATATGCTACCAAGAACATTAATTGGTGGTTTCGCGGTGATTTTACCACTCGGTTGGTGCCTAGGTACCTTAGGACAAAATATTCCTTTTTTCAAAAAATTTGGTGCACCTGCAATATTATCGTTAATTGTGCCCTCTTTATTAGTCTATTATGGCGTATTTGATGACAATACCTTAGCAGCAACTAAAATGCTAATGAAGGAATCTAATTTTCTGTTGTTTTATATTGCAAGTTTAGTTTGTGGCAGTATTCTTGGCATGCATCGCGTTATTTTGATACAAGGTTTTATTCGCATGATGATCCCAATGTTGCTCGGCATGTGCTTGGCAGCATTAGTTGGGGTGTCAGTCGCAGTAGCGTTTGGCGATACGTGGGAACATGCTTTTTTCTATACGGTATCACCGGTTATGGCTGGTGGAATTGGTGAAGGTGTATTACAACTTTCTAATGCCTATAGTAATATTTTAAACCAAGATTATGATTCATTTGTCAGTGCATTAATACCAGCAACTGTTGTGGGTAACTTTTTTGCTATCACCTTCACCGCTATTATCAGCCGAATTGGTGAAGTTAAACCTCATTTGAGTGGTCAAGGTCAATTGGTCAAAATCGAATTTGACGGGCTAGCTGATGCCCTAAAAGAAGACAAAACACCATTGGATGCTCGGGCAATGAGTGGGGCTGTTATGATTTTAGCTACACTAATTATTTTTGGTATGATTTTAGAAAAAATCACTCACTTTCCGGGACCAGTGTTAATGATTATTGCAACGGCTGTGGTGAAATATTTTCGCTTATTACCACAAAGCGTTGAGCGCGGTAGCCAGCAATGGTACAAATTTATCTCAGGCAACTTTACCTTTCCATTAATGGCGGGATTAGGCTTGTTATATATTGATCTAGCAAGTGTAGTTAAAGTACTAACCATCCCATATTTTATTACCATTATCTCGGTTGTATTTACCGTTTCTATGACTGGTTTTGTCTGTAGCTTCTTCTTAAAAATGCATCCGGTTGAAGCCTCTATTATTTCGTCTTGCCAAAGCGGCATGGGCGGAACAGGTGATGTAGCAATACTTTCAACCGCAAATCGAATGAACTTAATGCCTTTTGCACAGGTTGCAACAAGGTTAGGTGGAGCGTTAATGGTGATTTGTACTACTGCGCTATTAAGATACCTACATATGTAATAGCAAAATTTAACAATGTAGATTAAATGTAAAATATTCTAAGTTTGATTAGGATTTATTAAGTGTAATTAGAAGGGAAGAATCATGACAACAGTTCAAGAAAAAGCGTTAGCAATTAGTAAACAAATGCACGGGAAGTTTGAAGTTCACTCAAAAGTACCGGTTAATTCAATGTCAGATCTTAGTGTCGCTTACACCCCAGGCGTTGCAGCGGTGTGTACCGAAATTGCTAAAAATCCCGAATCTGTGTATGAATATACCAGCAAACGTAATTTAGTTGCTGTAATTACTGACGGCTCAGCGGTATTAGGATTGGGTAATATTGGGCCTGAAGCAGCAATTCCGGTTATGGAAGGAAAAGCAATATTATTTAAACAGTTTGCCAATGTTGATGCAATCCCATTATCGCTTAATACTCAAGACCCAGATGAACTTGTAAGCCATATTGCGGCGCTGGCCCCGTCCTTTGGCGGCATCAATCTTGAAGATATTAGTGCGCCACGTTGTTTTGAAATAGAAAAAAGATTGCAGGAAATTCTAGATATCCCTGTTTTTCATGATGATCAACATGGCACTGCAATTGTAGTTTTAGCGGCATTATATAATGCACTTAAAGTTGCAGGGAAAACAATTGAATCAGCAAAAATTGTGATAAATGGTGGTGGCGCAGCCGGTTTAGCAATAGCTGATATGCTTTTGGCGGCAGGCGTTACCGATTTAAAAATTGTCGATAAAATCGGTATTTTATCGGAGGATGATGCATCGTTACCGCCACACCATTTGGCTATGGCTCGTCGAACCAACCATTCAAAACAAAAAGGCACTTTACAAGATGCCATTAAAGGTGCCGATGTGTTTATTGGTGTCTCTGCGCCGGGTGTATTAAAACCGGAATGGGTATCAACTATGGCAGAAAAATCGATAGTTTTTGCCATGGCTAATCCAACACCAGAAATATTCCCTGAGGAAGCCAAAGCAGCAGGCGCTTTTGTGGTGGGCACCGGAAGGAGCGATTATCCAAATCAAATCAATAATGTGTTAGCTTTCCCGGGTATTTTCAGAGGAGCTTTAGATGCCAGAGCAAAAAACATCACTTTAGCTATGCAACTAGCAGCTGCTAAAGGGTTGGCCAATATTGTTACTCAAGACAAATTATCCGAAAACTGCATATTACCTAACGCATTTGAACCTAACGTTGCCAAAGTGGTTGCCGAAAGTGTTAGAAACGCAGCGGTAGACTAATCATTACCGACCTTAATTGAACTTGAAAAAAACCTACTGATAAAAACAAATTATTAGTAGGTTTTCTTATCAATCTGTTTATATTAGTATGCATAAGGATTTCGTCTTGAGTTTGTAATATGAACTACTTTTTTAATCGGTTATCGCTTAAAGTCAAATTAATCAGTTTAATTTGTTTGGTTTTTATATTATCAGTTATTGCACAGAATATTTATATTATTCATGTTGTTAACGATGAATACTTAAACCTTTCTCGCCAGCGCACCGAAAATATAGCCACTATCATCTCTACATCAGATAGCATTATTGAAAATTTACAAAATCCGACGGCCAATAATCTTGAATTTATTCAGAACTATACCGAGCAAGCCAGAACATTTGCTCAAGTAGATTATATCGTTATTTTTAATATGCAAGGCATACGATATTCTCATCCAAATAAAGATAAAATTGGTCAACTTATTGTTGGCGGGGACGAGCAAAGAGCGTTACAAGGCGAGTCTTATACATCGATAGCCAAAGGTACGTTAGGTGATGCGATACGTGCATTTAGCCCTATTTATAATAAGCAACAACAACAAATTGGAGCGGTTTTAGTTGGGCAAACACTGCAAAAAATTAATCATTTAGTAGCCAGAACAAGTCAGCCTATATGGCTGTCACTTATTGCATCATTAGCCATTGCGATTTTATTAGCCTCATTATTATCCCGTAACATAAAAAAGATATTGTATGGACTTGAACCGTTAGAAATGGCTCAACTTTTTGAAGAAAGAGATGCAATTATTAGAACGGTCAAAGAAGGAATTGTTGTGATTAACCGAGAAGGTTGTATCACTCAAATAAATAATGAGGCAAGAAGAATATTACGTATTGAAGGTAAAAAAGAAAATATTATTGGTCAACAAATTGCTGATGTGATCCCTAATACCCGTTTATACGAAGTTATGATGACCGGCATAGCCGAATATGATTGTGAACAAAATATTAATGGGGTTGTAATTTTAACTAATCGTACTCCTTTATTTGTTAACGATTCGTTAGTTGGGGCAATTGCCTCATTCAGAGATATGACAGAAGTTCGATCACTGGCAGAAAACCTTACCGGCGTCAATCGTTATGCTGATGCTTTACGTTCACAGTCGCATGAATTTAATAACAAATTACATGTAATTTACGGATTGGCATTTAACAATAATAAACAGGAACTTATCGATTATCTTGAAGAGATAATTGGTAACAAACAAGCTGAATCGAATATCATCAGCCAAGCAATTAAAGATCCGATCGTGGCAGGTTTTCTTAATAGTAAATTTAGTCGAGCACGTGAATTAGGTGTGTCATTATCTTTTAATGTGAGTGGGATCTTAGCACCGATTCCCGATTCTCAAGTTACCCATAGTCTGGTGACTATTTTTGGTAACCTTATCGATAATGGCTTAGATGCAGTCCAATTTTTAGATAATAAACAGATTCAAGTAAATTTATCGATTAATGAAGAAGCGTTTATCTTTGAAGTCAATGATAATGGAGAAGGCATTAGCGAAAAAGATATGCAGCATATCTTCAAAAAAGGTTTTTCAACCAAAGGAGACAATCGAGGGATTGGTCTCTACTTAGTTGTAGCTAGTATTGATGAGCTTAATGGTCATATTCAATTATGTGATCAAATTAATAAAAAAGGAACGTGTTTTAAAGTATCATTACCACTTAAACAGCTTTATAGAGGAAAAAACTGTCATGGTAGACGTACTGATTGTTGAAGATGACCCAATGGTGGCAGAATTAAATAAAAAGTATTTGCATATGGTACCGGGTTTTAATTTAGTTGCTAATGTGGTTAATGGTGAACAAGCTTTACATTTTATTCATGATAATCATGTTGACTTAATCTTGCTTGATGTATTTATGCCCAAATTAAACGGGCTTGAGCTATTACAACATATTCGTATTAGTTACCCTAAAATTGATATTATTATGGTAACAGCCGCTTGTAATACCAATGATATTCAAGCAGCTTTACGTCTGGGCGTGATTGATTATATCGTAAAACCATTCACATTTGGCAGGCTCAGAACAGCACTTATTTCTTATCAAGAACGGATACGGTTATTGTCCTCAAGCAAAATATTAAATCAAGATCAGTTAGATGATCGCATTTTTGCCAAACCCGTTAGCCAAAATAAAAGTCTACCCAAAGGGATTGATAGACAGACATTGAAAAAAGTGCGGGAAGTAATCATCGAATATAATAAAGAATTTTCAATGAGCGATATTGTCGAATTAATCCCATTATCTCGTATATCATTGAAAAAATATCTCGATTATTTGGAAGATCTTGGCGAACTGGAAAGCCATTTAACTTACTTATCAATAGGTCGACCAGTTAAATGTTATATTTATCAAAAATAAAGTATTTATGTTGTCAATTTGCCTATGAACGAATTCAATGATAATAATCAGTGATTCAATCAATGACAATTGAATTAACTCGTGGGTAAAATCGCTTATTTAATAGCATATTTATTCCATGCTTATTTCGTCTAATGACAGGCTAAAACTAGGTACAAATACTTCCAAAAAGTAGTCCATTTCCGGGCTATTTCGTTCTGATAATGTTTTTTTCAATCTTTGTTCGGCTAATCGAAATTCATTGTTACCAGCGCTAAGCTCTTCTATAGTCTTTAAATAAGCACATAAGGCATCAGCTTGCTTGACAATACTTTTCTCTGACTCGTCATAATAATCATCATCAATCAACGTTCTAAAGTCGTCTTGTAACTCTTGTGGCAACATATCGATAAGTTTATGTTGTGCAATTTTTTCAATCTTTTTATATTCAGTTGTGATTTGCGGATTGTAATATTTAGTGGGTGTCGGTAAATCACCGGTTAACACCTCTGATGCATCATGATACATAGCAAGCAATGCTATGCGCTCAGGATTGACTTTGCCATTAAATCGTTTATTTTTGATAATTGCTAATGCGTGTGCCACAAAAGCGACTTGAAGGCTATGCTCAGAAACATTTTCAGTACGGACATTTCGCATTAATGGCCAACGGCTAATCAATTTTAATCGTGAAAGATGAGCAAAAAAATGGCTATTATTCATAATAATTATCTCATGCGGTTAAAAATAAAAAACGCCCCCAAATGGAAGCGTTTATATTGTTATCAACGTTATATTTGATTTAGGCTAAAACAAGTTGTTGTGTACCTAATGCTAATGGAACAGGCTGATCTTCTGTAAAAGTAACATATTCCCAAGCTTCTTGTTTTGCTAATAACGCCTGTAATAACTGATTATTCAAAGCATGACCAGATTTATAACAAACCACTTCACCGATCATGTTATGACCACTCATGTATAAATCACCAATAGTATCAAGCATTTTATGACGTACAAACTCGTCTTCAAAACGTAAACCGTCTTCATTTAAAACTTTATAGTCATCAACTACAATCGCACAATCTAAGCTACCACCAAGGCATAAGCCTTTTGATTGCAATGCTTCGATATCACGCATAAAACCGAATGTTCTTGCGCGACTAATTTGGCGAATAAAAGATTCAGATGAAAAATCCAATTGATAACGTTGTGAACTGCTATCGATAGCAGGATGATGAAAATCAATGGTAAAATCTAATCTAAATCCACTATATGGTCTAACTTCTGCCCATTTGTCGCCGTTCTCAACTCGTACAGTTTGTTTAACTCGTAAGAATTTTTTCAGTGCATTTTGTTCAGTAATGCCTGCATCTAACAACAAATAAACAAAAGGGCTTGCGCTACCATCCATAATTGGAATTTCTGGCGCATCAACTTCGATAATAATATTATCAATACCAAGTCCAGCTAATGCCGAATTGATATGCTCAACAGTAGAAATACGCACATTATCTTCGTTAACTAAACAAGTACAAAGCATAGTATCACGTACTGATTTAGCATCAACCGGAAAATCGACATACGGATTTAAATCTGTACGACGATAGATAACGCCTGTATTTTCTGGTGCAGGACGTAATGTCAAAGTAACTTTTTTACCGGTATGTAAACCTACACCAGTTGCTTGAATCGTCTTTTTTAAGGTTCTTTGTTTCACTTTGCACCTACTCTTTTATTTGTTTCTATTGATATTTGACAATAAAAAACCAAATAAGTTCAATACTAATTAGCCTGCTTACGGATGAAAGCAGGGATATCTAAAATTTTGTGTTCTTCAAGAGGAGAAACAGCGGGTTCATTAACTACTTTCGCTAATTTTTCTTCTTGTTGCCCAAGTGTATTACTTTGGGTAAATAATGAGTTATGAGCCATTGGCTTAGAGATTTTTGCTTCCGGACGTTTATCCATGCCAATACCTGTAGCAACAACAGTAACACGAATCTCATCAGACATGTCAGGGTCAAAAGTTGTACCCACAACCACAGTTGCATTATCAGATGCAAACGCTCTCACTGTACTACCAACGGTTTCGAACTCTTCTAAACCTAAATCTAAGCCAGCGGTGACATTGACTAAAACACCACGTGCACCAGATAAATCAATATCTTCAAGTAACGGGCTTGAAATAGCCATTTCTGCTGCTTCTTCGGCACGGTTATCACCGCTTGCACGACCAGATCCCATCATAGCATAACCCATTTCAGACATCACTGTTCTTACGTCAGCAAAGTCAACATTGATATGACCAGGTTTAGTAATAAGCTCGGCAATCCCTTGTACAGCACCTTTTAATACGCCGTTAGCGGCAGCAAAAGCATCAAGTAGTTTAACACCACGACCTAATACTTTTAATAATTTATCATTTGGAATCGTAATTAATGAGTCAACATGTTTTGCTAATTCAGCGATACCTTGTTCAGCAAAAGCCATACGCTTTTTACCTTCAAAACCAAAAGGTTTAGTAACGACTGCAACAGTTAAAATACCGAGTTCTTTAGCAATTTCAGCGACAACTGGAGCTGCACCGGTTCCGGTACCACCGCCCATACCTGCTGCAATAAAAACCATATCGGCACCTTCAATCGCATTACGAATGACTTCACGATCTTCTTCTGCAGAGTTTCGACCAACTTCCGGATTAGCACCTGCACCAAGCCCTTTAGTAACATTAGTACCAATTTGGATAGTTTGACCTACCTTTATTCTTTTCAATGCTTGTGCATCAGTATTTGCCGCAAAAAACTCAACACCCTCAATATGCTCAGCAATCATATGCTCGACAGCATTACCGCCGCCACCACCGACACCAATAACTTTAATGACTGCTGCTGGTTCATCATCTGCAACCATAGGCTCAAACATAACTTATCTCCAAATTTACGATCTAATAACATTGTACAGATAACGGTCTACAATGTCCACGAAGTTCTTAAATATATTAGCTAAAATTCTTTTTTAAACCAACCGGTCAATCGTTTAGCTATCCCTTTTAATGATGATTTATGACTATCTTTAGCATCATCACTTAATAAACTTTGTTTTCCGTAATGCAATAACCCAACTGTTGTTGAACAATAAGGCTTTTGTACATAATCGGTTAAACCAGATATATTTAATGGTTGCCCAATACGAACTTGATTTTGAAAAACTTTCTCAGCACACTCAACCATTCCTTTAATTTGTGCTGCTCCACCGGTTAAAACAATCCCTGCTGCCAATTGATATTTAACATTTTGTTTTTTCAGTTCATCTTGCAAAACAAGTAACTCTTTTTGCACAAGTGAAAGCAACTCAGAATAACGAGGCTCAATCACATCTGCTAATGTTTGTCTTTGTAATGAACGTGAAGGTCGTCCACCAACACTTGGCACATCGATAACTTCATCTTTGCCGACTAATGAACCAACAGCACAACCATAACGAATCTTGATATTTTCCGCATCCATTGGTGGTGCACCAAATGCGTAAGCGATATCACTCGTAACAACATTGCCAGCGTAAGGAATAACCACCGAATGGCGTAATGCGCCACCAGTATAGACAGTAACATCCATTGTACCGCCGCCAATATCAATAACACATACACCTAGCTCTTTTTCATCGTCGGTCAATACAGCATAACTCGATGCCAGACCAGAAAATATGAGCTGATCAACTTTTAGTCCACAACGCTCAACCGCTTTAACAATGTTTCTTGCCATATCATTATGACAGGTGATCAAGTGAACTTTTGCTTTCATCCGCACGCCTGAAAGACCAATTGGATTTTTAATTCCTTCTTGCAGGTCAATTGAATACTCTTGGGCTATTACATGTAATATCCGATGTTCATCAAGAATTCTGACCGATTTAGCAGTATGCACGACATTGTCGACATCTTCAGCCGTCACTTCTTCGTCAGCAATTGGCACCATGCCAATTTCGTTTTGGCAACGAATATGTTTACCCGATAGGCTTAAATAAACAGAAGATATTTGACAATCAGCCATAAGCTCGGCTTGGTCAATTGCACGTTGAATTGACTTGACCACAGATTCAAGATCGTTTACACCACCTTTATCCACACCTTTTGATGGGCAATGACCTACGCCGATAATATTGACAATACCATCAGGAAGAACTTCACCAACAAGGGCAAGAACTTTGGATGTACCAACTTCTAGTCCGACAACCAATTTTTTTTCTGTTGCTTTCATACTTCAGCCTTTATTTATTCCTTACTGCGCTAGTTTTTCTCTTTGCACTGATATACCATTTTCATAACGTAAATCAGCCACCGTGATTTTTTCGTCTACCGGTATTCTAGATTGAATTTCAGGGAATAATTTAATAAATCGGTTATAACGTTCTTCAATATGTTCGCTTCCTAGCATTAATTTAATATCCTGATTTTCTAAACATAAACCGGCTATACATTGTTTTACCATCAGTTGCCATGCATTACGTTCATCTGATATTGCAGCAGTGATTTGTAATGCTAACTGATTATTAGCTAATTTCTTAGAAAGATTTTCTAAACTATAATATGTTTCAAGCATTGACTTAGCCTTACCTTCAGGCCCATAAATCCTTGGTAATGGCAATTCACCTATTCTATCTAGTGGCACACTAAACACATTGCCACTTTTATCTAATAAAAATAAGTCATTCCAATAAAAAGCAGGTTTGTACTCTTCGATGTAAACAACTAATCTATCTGGCCATTGTTTACGAACACTTACTTGTTTTACCCATGGAAATCGCATGACTTCTTGCTGGATATCATCAACATCTTGCCCAATATAGGTATTGGGTAATCCTAATCCTAAAATTGCCTCTCTTAAATCATCTTCGGTTGTATAAGTATGTTCACCACTTAGTGTTAACTGGGACAAAACCATTTGTTCAGGGTCGTCCATCCAATTTTTAAAACTATGTACGACCCAAGTACTGATAAATATAATCATAATAAAGAACAAAAAACCTATCAACTGTTCTGTATTACGAAAAACAAGCAACCGCCGTCTATTTCTACTTTCTCGTCGATGCGCTGCTTGTCTGACTTGTTTCATAAAGATTTAGCCAATTATATTGTTGCCAAATTTAGAATACGATTAACAAGCTCACTGAAAGACCAACCGTGCTGTTTTGCAGCCATTGGTACCAGACTGTGATCTGTCATACCCGGAGCAGTATTGACCTCAAGTAAATAAGGTTTTTCGTTTTGATCGAACATAATATCTACTCGACCCCAGCCCCGACAGCCTACAGCTTTATAGGCTTCAAGTGCTAATTGGCGTATTTCACGCTCTTTATCTTCAGTTAAACCACTTGGGCAAAAATATTGGGTTGAGTCAGATAAATACTTTGCATCATAATCATAAAAATTTGTAGCAGGCTTAATGTAAATAGAAGGTAAAACTTCTTCACCAACTATTGCTACAGTAAATTCCGGACCGGCTAGAAATGATTCAACCATGACAACATCATCGTATTGAAAAGCAACCTCGATGGCAGCTTTTAATTCAGATACTTCATTTACACGAGTCATGCCAACGCTTGACCCTTCATGACTTGGTTTTACAAATAGCGGTAAATTAAGTTGTTTAACAATAGCATTGACATCTATAGATTGAGACTTGTCTACCATGACATAATCAGCTACTGGCAAGCCTAACGCTTTCCAGACTAATTTTGTTTTTAATTTATCCATTGTAAGCGCTGAAGATAAAACATCGCTTCCAGTATAAGGTATTTTTTGATAAGTTAAAATGGCTTGTGCAATTCCATCTTCTCCACCACGACCATGTAAAATAATAAAGGCTTTAGTATATCCTTCATCTTTTAAACTAGTTATAGGGTGATCTTTAGTATCAATAAGATGTGCATCAATACCATTTGCTAATAATCCTGCTAATACAGCCTTACCCGATTTGAGCGATACTTCTCGCTCAGCAGAGGTTCCACCATACAATACAGCAACTTTATCAACCATTTTTATAAAACCTCTTTTGCAAATAATTGAGAGTTGGCTAATTGGCGAGCAATTCGACCAACACTACCAGCACCTTGTGTAATTAATAAATCGCCACCTTGTAATATTTCTTGCATTATTTCCGGTAGCAGATCTAAGTCAGAAACATAAATAGGATCAACTTTACCTCGATTACGAATCGAACGGCATAATGATCGGCTATCTGCACCAGCAATTGGTTGTTCACCAGCTGAATACACATCTAACATAACCAGCGCATCGACTTGTGAAAGCACTTGCGCAAAATCATCAAATAAGTCTCGAGTACGTGTATATCGGTGCGGCTGAAATATCATTACCAAACGGCGGTCTGCCCAACCATTTCTGGCTGCTTGAATCGTAGCATTCACTTCACTTGGGTGATGTCCATAATCATCAACCATCATAATATCTTTGCCATTAGCATGTGGAAAATGGCCTATCAAATCGAAACGTCGACTTGTTCCGGCAAATTTTGCTAATGCATTGATAATTGATTGATCATCAATCCCATCTTCAGTGGCGGCAATAATAGCAGCCGCAGAATTTAATGCATTATGTTTACCCGGAGCATTTAATTCAATTTGCAGATCATCACGATCCGGACGACATACCGTGTAATAACTAACCCCACGTTCTTGACGGTAATTTTTGATAACAACATCAGCTTCTTCGCTAAACCCATAAGTAATAATCTTACGTCCAACTACCGGCAATAATTCCCGATTAATCGGATCGTCGTAGCACATAATTGCCAGACCATAAAAAGGAAGATTACGCAAAAACGAAATAAAGGTCTGTTTAAGATTCTCAACACTACCTTGGTAAGTATCCATATGGTCTGGTTCAATATTTGTAACAATTGAGACCATTGGTTGCAAATGCAAAAATGAAGCATCACTCTCATCAGCTTCAGCAATAAAGTAACGGCTTGTACCTAATTTCGCATGCGTTCCAGCCGCTTTTACTAATCCACCGTTTACAAAAGTTGGATCAAGTTTAGCTTCCGCATAAATGGCGGTAACCATTGCGGTTGTTGTGGTTTTACCATGTGTACCTGCAATAGCAATACCATAGCGAAAACGCATTAGCTCAGCTAACATTTCAGCACGTTGAATGACAGGAATACGTGCCTCACGCGCAGCGATGACTTCAATATTATCTTGTGATATAGCCGAAGATATCACAACCACACTTGAATTAAGTACATTTTCCGCTGCATGTCCTATAATGATTTTTGCACCTAAAGTTTCTAAATGTTCTGTTACGGCATTTTGAGCGATGTCAGACCCACTTATTTGATACCCTTCATTAGCAAGAACTTCAGCAATACCTCCCATGCCGGCTCCACCGATACCGACAAAATGGATATGTTTGACTCGTTTCATTTCTGGAATAATTGCTCTTAATTCAGCTAATTCCTTTGTATTCACAATCTAACCCCTAATTCGTCTATTTTTGCCTGAAGTTTTCATCTAATATAATCGATTTTGCATTTATAGAATTATTATTTGAGATAACTCAATTTATTATTGACTCAAACATATACTAAACTTGAAATCTTTTGACAAGATTATTACACAAAATTGGATATAAAACTAACTATTTTACCACTGATACCAGTGTTTCCGCCACTTTTTCTGTGGAATCCAGGACAGCCAAACTTTTAGCTTTAACCGCCATTTCAAGCAAATCTTCTCTAGTCAAATTTGCAAGTAAATTAAGTAGTGACTCTACATTAAAATCGGGTTGTTCTATTATTTTAGCTGCACCAATATCAGCCAACGATTTTGCATTCCAAAATTGTTGGCGATCTTTATGCATAAATGGCACAAAAATCGCACCAATACCCACTGCTTCAATTTCACTTACCGTTAAAGCACCACTACGACATATCACAATGTCTGCCCAACTATAAGCCTCTTTCACATCAGTAATAAACTCGGTAACTTTATTATTCGTCATATCACAATGTTGATAAGCTTTAATCACCTCATCAAGCATCCCTTTACCGGTTTGGTGCCAGACTATATATTTATCGGACAATTTCGTTATCACTTGAGGTACAACATCATTAATTACTTTTGCACCTTGACTACCACCCATAACTAATACACGTATAGGACCTTGTCGCTGTTTAAATCTTTCTGTTGGCTCTGCAACGGTTAATAAATCACGACGCACCGGGTTACCAACGACTTGTGCATTAGCAAACGCCGTTGGGAAAGCTTGTAAAACCTTAGTTGCAATTTTAGCGAGCGATTTATTCGTTAAACCAGCTATCCCATTTTGTTCGTGTAAAACAACAGGTATACCTAACGTTTTAGCGGCTATACCGCCGGGTCCAGATACATACCCGCCCATTCCTAGCACAACATCGGGTTTATAAGCTTTTAAAATTTTTCTAGCTTGAAAAACCGCTTTTGATATTTTGTACGGCGCTTTTAATAATGCCATTATCCCTTTGCCACGCAGGCCTGAAATTTCTATAAAATCAATATCAATACCATTTTCAGGCACGAGTTGTGCTTCCATTCTGTCAGCGGTACCTAACCACCTTACTTGCCAGCCCTGCTTCATTAAATAATGCGCAACTGCAATTCCTGGAAAAACATGACCGCCGGTACCCCCAGCCATTACTAATAACTTTTTCATTATTTTATTGACCTTATTCTTGCTTGCGCTTGTTGTTGTCTAAATTCAAAATCGATTCGCAATAAGATTGCGACCGCAATACTCATTACAATAAGACTAGAGCCACCATAACTAATAAATGGTAGTGTTAGCCCCTTAGTGGGTAACATGCCAGATGTCACACCGACATTGACAAAAGTTTGGAAACCAAACCATATTCCAATTTCACAAGCTAAATAACCGGAAAATTGAGAACCTTCATTGAGTGCGCGGTAACCAATAGCTAGCGCTTTGAATGTCAATAAAAATAATAATGACAATAACGCTACTACGCCGATATATCCGTATTCTTCAGAGATAATTGAAAATATGAAATCTGTATGACATTCAGGTAAATAACCTAATTTTAGGATAGAATTGCCCATGCCTTGGCCACTTATTCCGCCACTACCTATCGCCATTAAAGAAGCTACAAGCTGATACCCCGATCCTGTTGCATCTTGCCATGGATCAAGAAACGTTAATAATCGTGTTAAACGGTAGGATTCATATAATATAAGGCAAATTACGGCGCCAACGCCTGTTAATAATATTGCAATAAATTGCCATAATTGTGCACCAGCAATAAATAAAATACCAATTGTGACCATAAATAACACAATAACGGTGCCCAAATCGGGTTGTTTTAATAACAAAATAGAAAGAACGGCCATAACCACCATTGGTTTAAAAAAGCCCCAAAATCTATTTTGCACTTCATCTGATTTTCGAGTTAAATAACTGGCTAAAAATATAAATAATGATAACTTAGCAAGTTCTGCTGGCTGAAAATTAAAAACGCCAAGCGGAATCCAACGAGAAGCACCATTAATCGATGATCCAATCCCCAACACCATTACTAACATAATAATGGCGATAATTAATAGTATTGAGCCAAATTGTTGCCAGCGTTGCATTGGGATATAGAGCGTAATGAACATTAAAAACAGCGAAATACCCAGCTGAATAAGTTCACGTTGCGTATAAAAGAAAGGGTTACTTTCACTAAATGACATAGACGAAGAAGTCACCATAATTAACCCAAATATCATTAAGCCAATTACCGTCCAGAGTAATTGGTTATCAAAAGGTATATTCGGATTAACTTGTTTTTTGATGGCAAACAGTGTCATTTTCCACTCCTGTGACCGTACTGCTTAGCAAGTTGCGTAAATTGATTTCCGCGATCAATATAGTTTTTGAATTGATCTAAGCTCGCACAAGCAGGCGACAGTAATACCACATCATTTTTTTCTACTTTTTGAGCAATAATTTCTATCGCTTGAGCCATTGTCTCGGTAACTGTGGTGTTATCCGGCAATAATTTGGCTAATAAATTGCGATCTCGTCCAAAACAGAAAATTTCAATATTTCTATTTTGTAAGTATCGAATTAATGGAGAAAAATCAGCCGCTTTCCCATCCCCACCTAAGAGCAAGAAAAGCTTACCATGACACACAACGCTTTTTAATGCAGCTTCAGTGCTACCGACATTCGTCGCTTTAGAGTCGTTGATCCAGATAACACCATTGTCTTCAAATACCTGTTCAAAGCGATGCGGTAAACCTTGAAATGAAGCTATTGTTGCCAAGCTTGAAGTGCGAGGAATATTTAATTTATCGCTGATTGCTAACGCAGCCAATGCATTAAGATAGTTATGGCAACCGATTAATTTCATATCCTTAGTTGATAACACCGGACATTGTTGAGCAATTAAATGTTGATACTGACTATCTAAGTGGTAATCGCCATGAATTAACCCAAAAGAAACACATTGATGATGATTCACCGTAGGCACAGTTAGTTTATCATCAGCGTTAATGACACAATATTTTGCATTTTGATAAATACGTTGTTTTGCTTGTGTATATTGCATCAATCCTTGCGGATAACGATCCATATGATCTTCGGTAATATTTAATATTGTTGCAACAGTTGCATGCAAACTATAAGTGGTTTCTAATTGAAAGCTCGATAGTTCAAGCACATATATATCACAATTTTGCTGTAACAATGTTAGAGCTGGTTGACCAATATTTCCACCGACTCCAACTTTAATACCTGCAGATTTGATAATATCGCCAACTAATGTAGTGACAGTGGTTTTACCATTAGCGCCAGTAATTGCCACAATTTTTTTATTGGTTTGAAGATTCACTTCCCGACAAAAAAGTTCAATATCACCGACTATCTCAATTCCCTTTTCAGCAGCTAGTTGTAATTCTGGAGTAGATAAAGCCATTCCGGGACTGGCAATAATTAAATCAGCTTCATATAACCAATCAACATTTAAATCGCCTAAGTGATAAATAACACGCTCATCTAGTTGATCTAAACCGGATGGTGATAATCGAGTATCAATTACTTTTGGAATAACATTTTGAGCAAGGAAATAATTAACACAAGAAAGCCCTGTGATACCTAATCCAATAATAACAATATTTTTACCCTGATAACTCACCATGATTCAATCCTACTCTTGTTTTTACTAACGTAGTTTTAAGGTTAATAAACCAATTAGTACCAGCATTAACGAAATAATCCAGAAACGGACAATAACTCGAGGCTCCGGCCAGCCTTTTAATTCATAATGATGATGAATAGGCGCCATTCTAAATATTCGTTTACCACGTAATTTAAACGAACCAACTTGCAAAATCACCGATACGGTTTCAATCACAAAAATGCCACCCATGATGAATAATAAAAATTCTTGACGCAGTAAAACCGCAATAATACCAAACACACCACCTAATGCTAATGAACCAACATCACCCATGAAAACCATTGCAGGGTAAGTGTTAAACCATAAAAAACCTAATCCAGCACCAATAATAGCTGTACAAACAATCATTAATTCGCCACTAAATTTGATATAAGGTATATGTAAATAGGCTGCAAAATTGACATTACCCGTCGCCCATGAAACCAAAGCAAAACCGGCTGCAACAAAAACTGTTGGCATAATGGCTAGCCCATCGAGTCCGTCAGTTAAATTAACAGCATTGCCAGCCCCAACTATTACCACGTAAGCTACTAAGATGTACCATAATCCTAACTGTGGCATCACATCTTTAAAAAATGGCACAACCAGTACTGTCACTGAAGTATCTTTACCATAAGCATAAAGTCCAAAAGCAACAATTAATGCAATTAGCGATTGCCAAAAATATTTCCAACGAGCAATCAAGCCGTCAGTATTTTTACGAATCACTTTTAAGTAATCATCAGCAAATCCAATAATTCCATAACCGATTAAAACAAATAGCGTTACCCAAACATAAGGATTACGAAGATCTGCCCATAAAAAAACGGATAATGTAATTGACGCTAAAATAAGCGTTCCACCCATGGTTGGTGTGCCTTTTTTACTTAAATGAGATTCAGGCCCGTCATGACGAATGACTTGACCGATTTGTAATTTTTGCAACCAATCAATAACTTTTTGCCCAAAGATTAATGAAATGGTTAATGAGGTTAATAACCCTAATATTGCTCTAACAGTTAGATAAGAGAGCACATTAAAAAAGGAAAAATATTTAATTAAATATTCTGAAATCCAAACCAACATAGTTTTAATCCTGACTTATATTTTATTGTTCATTTTTAATTTGTTCTATCACATCTTCCATTTTGGCACTACGAGAACCTTTAACTAACATAGTTAAAGTGAAATGTTGATGTAACAGTGTTAACAGATATTTCACAGCATCTTGTTTGTGGGTAAAATGGTGACCAACACCACTGTAATCACTAATATATTGACTTAACTGCCCGACACTCACAACACAATCAATTTTTTGACGTTGTGCCAATTCACCAATTTGTTGATGATATTTAGCTGCATCATTGCCAAGCTCAGCCATATCACCAACTACTAACACTTTAAATCCTGGTTGAGTAGATAAAACATCAATGGCTGCTGACATCGAGCCGACATTGGCATTATAAGAGTCATCCCAAATTAGTTGATTTTGTTTTAATCTTATTGGGTATAACCGCCCTTTAACAGGTTGCAATGTTTGTAAACCTTGCTTAATTTGATCAAAGCTCGCCCCGACAGAAATCGCTAAAGCCGAAGCAGCAATAGCATTGGATATGTTATGTTTACCAACTAAAGGTAAAACAATTTCACATTCACCATGAGGCGTATGTAAGGTAAACAGACTCTTTTCACCAAATTGAATATTGCTAGCATAAAAATTTGCTGCTGAATTATTTAATGAAAAAGTCCATACTGTTTTATCTTTTAACTGATCAAACCATTTATCACTGCAACTATCTAAATTGATAATGGCTATGCCATTTTCTGGTAGCCCTAAAAAAATCTCACCTTTAGCACTTGCCACACCAGCAAGAGAACCAAAACCTTCAATATGTGCTTCAGCAATATTATTAATTAATGCTGTTTGAGGTTTAACTAGCTTGGTGGTATAAGCAATCTCACCAATATGATTTGCCCCTAATTCAATTACGGCATACTGATCTTGTTTAGTTAAACGAAATAGTGTTAAAGGAACACCTATATCATTATTAAAGTTGCCTTGTGTATAAAGGGTCGGTCCGCAACACTGTAAAATAGCAGCAGTCATCTCTTTAACCGAAGTTTTACCGGATGATCCTGTCAATGCAACAATTTTAGCTGAGCATTGTTGACGAATATAAGTAGCAATAGCGCCAAGTGCCCAATGGGTATCTTTTACAACGATTTGAGGAATATTACTGTCAATTTTATGATTGACAACAACAGCTATTGCCCCCGCTTTTATCGCTTGCTCGGCAAATAAATGTCCATCAAAATTTTCACCGACTAACGCAATAAATAATGATTTAGCAACAATCTTTCTCGAATCAGTGCATATACTATCAATAGCAACGCTTTGATCTTCTATAGCATAACTTTCGCCATTAACGACTGTTATAATCTGCCCAATATTTAAAGGAATCATACTTGATTCTCTACTCCTAAAAGCTGTTTGACTGTTTGTTGATCCGAAAAGTGGTGTTTTGTTTTACCAATAATTTGATAATCTTCATGTCCTTTACCGGAAATTAATATCACATCATTTACATCCGCTTGTGCCAATGTTTGTTTAATCGCTTGAACTCTATCAGTAATCACTTGAACATCTTTTTTAACAGCTTGAAAACCTTGTTCAATATCGTGGATAATTTTCATTTCATCTTCTGTGCGTGGATTATCATTAGTAAGCACAATCTTATCGGCAAACTGTTCAGCCACTTGAGCCATCAGCGGTCTTTTGCCAGTATCTCTGTCACCACCACAACCGAAAATCACCCATAAATTTCCTTTGCAATGAATACGGCTGGCTTGCAATGCTTTTTGTAGTGCATCAGGCGTATGGGCGTAATCAACAATCACTGTTGGACTATTGTTAACATGAATAACTTCCATTCGCCCACAGATAGGTTTAAGAAAAGAAGCCATATTAACAACTGCATAAAATGGGTAATTAAGCGTTAAAAGTGTGGCGACAGCTAATAATAAGTTTGATACATTAAATTCACCTAACAATCGACTATTGATAACTGCATTGCCCCAACTCGATTCCATATGAATCTTGGCACCCTTATCATGATATTCAATCATTGACACACCAACATACTCCATATTAAGTGCCTTTAATCGTCGTAATGACTTAGGTTGACATGATACAGCGGTAACCTGTGACAGTTTTTCAATCCAGCGTTTACCATACGGATCATCATAATTGATGATCGGTTTTCCTGAACTTATAACTTGCCTTTCTTTCTCATCCGGACTGAATAATGACCATTTCGCCTTAGCGTATTTATTCATCGTTTTATGATAATCAAGATGATCACGGCTTAAATTACTAAACACAGTCGCACTAAAGTGTAACCCTTTTACTCTATTCATGGATAAGCCATGGGAAGATATTTCCATGGTAGCGACTGTAACATCTTTTTTTACAAAATCAGCTAATAAAGATTGAATATCAACAGCAGATAAAGTTGTGTTAGTGGAAGGTTCAAGTTTATCGTAAATACCATTACCTATCGTGCCCATAATTGCAACTTTTTCATTTAATAATGCTGTACATTGAGCAATCAACTGCGTGATAGTTGTTTTGCCATTTGTTCCGGTCACGCCAATCAATGATAAGTGATTTGATGGTGAGTGATAATAATCATTAGCAATAGTTGAAACTTTTTGAGCAAGACGATAAACACTAATTTGCGGAACCACTGGCTTGTTGTCTTGTTTAATATAACTGATTTTTAAATCATTCAACTTTCTATTTGTTTCAGTTAAAACAACTACTGCTCCGGCTGAAATAGCTTGCGGTATAAAATCCCGACCATCAACGGTGAAACCTTTAATAGCAATAAACACATCATCTTTATTTACATTGCGACTATCTATTTTCAAATTATTGAGTGGAAAATCATTGACCTTGATTTTCTGATTTACACCCAATAATTTAAGTAAATTTTTAAAAGTGTTTATAGCCATCACTACCACCTATTAATATATAATCATTTGCCCATCGACTTGGCGATCGGGTTTTACATTCATTGTTCTCAGTACGCCGCCCATAATACGACTAAATACTGGAGCGGAAACTGAGCCGCCATAATACTGTCCGGCTTTTGGGTTATCGATCACTACCACCAAAGAGTATTTTGGTGCTGAAGCAGGTGCAATACCTGCTGTATAAGCTAAATATTGATTAACATACCTGCCACCCGACAATTTTTTCGCTGTACCGGTTTTTACACCAACGCTGTAGCCGGGCACTGATGCTTTAGTTCCGCCACCAGTTACAGCTACGGCTTCCATTAATTGAACAACCGTTTTAGCAATTTTTTCAGAAACCACTCGTTCGCCTTCAACAGATTGCGTTACTTTTAAAATAGAAACCGGTCGATAAATACCATAACTGCCAATAGTTGCATAAGCTCTGGCTAGTTGCACTGGAGTTACACTTAATCCATAGCCGAAAGCAAAAGTCGCACGTTCAATATCCGCCCATTTACGCGTTCTATCGGCTGCAATTGATCCACTCACTTCGCCGCCCAAGCCTAACTCGGTAGGTTGTCCTAACCCAAAGCGACTATAAAATTCGACTAAGTCACCGGACTGCATTTTTAAAGCCAACTTACTTACGCCAACGTTACTCGATTTTTCTAAAATACCTGCTAGATTAAGTGATTTCTGATATGACACATCTTTAATTTCATATCGATTAACTAAAAAAGGTCTGGTATCAATGACAGTATTTAAATCTGCAATTTTTTTCTCTAAAGCTGCCATAACAACAAGAGGTTTAACTGTTGACCCTGGCTCAAAAGCGTCTGTTACGGCACGATTTCTCAGTAAGCTATAATCAATTGATGATCGGTTATTTGGGTTATAAGACGGGCTTGTGGCCATAGCTAATATTTCACCCGTATGCACATCAACTAGTACCGCAGTTCCACTATCTGCTTTATTAAATTCAACTGCTTGGCTAAGCTCGCTATAAACTAAAGATTGCAATCGTTCATCAATACTTAATGTTAAATCAGAAGCTACTTCACTTTCTGTTCGTTGTAGTTCTTCAATAACACGACCCAGTCGGTCACGTCTAACTACACGTTGTCCTGACTCACCAGTTAACCACTTATTAAAGCTTTTTTCGATTCCTTCTGAACCTTTTTCAGTGCCATTTTGATCAATATCGGTTAGTCCAATTAACTGAGCAATATTTTGCGCTGCGGGGTAATAACGTTTTGATGTTTTAGCAAACGAAATTCCCGGTAATTTCAACTTTTTTAAGTAATCCGATATTGTCGGTGTTATTTGCTTAGACAAATAAACAAAACGCATAGAGGGATTGCTTAATTTCTCTTCAAGCGTCGACATAGGTATATTTAATGTTTTTGCTAAACCTTGCCACCTTATATCATCAGCTTTTACACCACCTTTTTGTACAACAATTTTTGGATCTGCCCAAACATCATACATAGGCACACTAACAGCAAGTGCTCGACCATTACGATCGGTAATCATTGCCCTTGGTGCGTCCATTTCCTGATGACGGATTGAACGTTTGTTGCCTTCTGAAATTAACCTCTCCGGCTCAATAATCTGTAAAATTGCCATTCGAACAATCAAGCTAATAATGGCAACTATGATAAAACCGTAAACTATATAAAAGCGATTAGGTGTAAAAAACTGTTTTTTACTGTTTAGTTTATTCGGTTTATTTGTCCTTACTGAGTTCTTATCTTTTTTATGTTTAGTGACAGATTTCATCATTTACTCTTTATCACAATAACGGTTTCATTTTGAGGTGTCACATAAGACATCCCTAATTGATTTTTCGCTTTATCTTCAACTCGTTTTGGATCTGCAAGAACATTTTCTTCAATAACTAAATTTCGCCACTCGCTTTCTAGCACATCCTGTTCTAATAAAAGCTGCTCTCTTTCAAATAATTGTTTACGCACTTGTTGCGTTGTGATTAAAACCGCACCAGCAGAAAGAACAACAAAAATAAGCAATAATAGAGACAATTTTTGGTGACCAAAAAGATCACCTACAATCAAACCAAATAAACTTTGAATTGGTCTTTTTGTGTTGTCTACATAATGACTATTATTTTGATTACTGTTCATGTTTTCTTTCAGCTACCCTCAATATTGCACTACGTGAACGTGGATTATTATCAATTTCAACAGTAGTTGGCTTAATTTTGCCTAGTGAAGCTAACTTAGCAGTACCATATTGTTTTATCTGCTGTTGAGTTAATGGTAATCCCGCAGGAATATCTGGCCCTTTACTCTGTTTATTCATAAATTGTTTAACAATTCTATCTTCTAAAGAGTGAAAACTAATTATGGCTAATCTTCCCTTATCGGCAAGTACGGACAAGCTACTATCTAATGCTTGTTCAACTTCTTCCAATTCACTATTAATGTAAATACGAATAGCTTGAAAACTACGTGTAGCAGGGTGTTTGTGCTTATCTTTTTTGGGTGTTGCTTTCTCAATTAAATTAGCTAACTCTAATGTGCGCGTTATTGGTGTAACTTTGTTTTGTTCCACAATTGCTCGGGCAATACGCTTGGCAAATTTTTCTTCGCCAAATGTTTTCAATACCCATGCAATATCATCTTCATCACTTCTTAATAACCATTCGCTAGCAGTTAAGCCTTTATGATTATTCATACGCATATCAAGTGGACCATCTCGCATAAATGAAAACCCTCTTTGAGGATCATCTAATTGTGGAGATGAGACACCAAGATCGAGCAAAAATCCGTCTATTTTACCGATTAATCCTAAATCATCGAGATATTGATAAATATTTGAAAACTCACCTCGAATAAAATGAAATCGGGGATCATCTATTTTTTCAGCCTCTTGCTGTGCTCGCTCATCACGATCTATCGCAATAAGTTTTCCGTTTTTACCTAGTTTTTCGAGTATAAGACGAGAATGCCCACCACGACCGAAAGTACCATCAACATAAATACCATTTTCTTTGATATTTAATGCAGAAACAGCTTCATTTAATAGTACCGTTGTATGTTGATAATTCATCACGCTTTTACTCTTTTAAATTGTTAAATTTTTTAAATTATCGGATAAGTTTTCAACATCTGCTGATATCGCAGCGATATCATCACTAATTTGTTGATACCAAATCGCTTCATCCCAAATTTCAAATTTGTTAGATTGGCCAACAAACATTGTATGTTTTTCTAATTTTGCATAGGTGCGTAGAGTTGGTGGCAACAATATTCTTCCGGCACTGTCCATTGGGCACTCTGTTGCATAACCGAGTAATAACCTTTTAATTCGCCGTTCAGCTTCAACAACAGAGGATAAAGTTGATAATTGTTTCTCTATTTGTTGCCATTCTGAAAGTGAGTAAAGTGTTAAACATGGGTGGTATAAGCCAATGGTACATACCATACCTTCGGACAAAAATTCACGATAACGAGTGGGAATAGCCATTCGCCCTTTGCTATCTAAATTGACCGAAATTGCACCACTAAACATGAAAGCACCATTTGTTATTAATTTTATTATTTTTAAAATGATTTAAAATCAAACAGTTAAATATTTTTTATATTTTTACCACTTAACCCCACTTTTTACCACAAAAGTAACAAAAATAATAGGTATTTAATCAATTAATTTCAGACGTTTTATTTATAAAGATCATGATTGATGTTTATTTAATAAAATTCAAACTTGAATTAGAAATTAATTATTTAAAATCAAAATATTACTAAATATCGAATGGCTATTTTATTCAAGATAAAAAATCACATTTTCTTAATAAGAAAGAGTTGGATTAGATTTAATGTTCAATCGAGATAGGAGGATTTAATTTAGTTAGCCGACTTTTGTCGGCTAATCTGACTAATTTATGAAGCAGCCCAAAATCCAATAACATTGACTATATTTTGTTTTATCACTGCACGTATCGGCATCTCATCAATATCATCACCTTTTTCTGCCCGTTCAAGTACATCTAATTTACTTTCACCAACTAAATGTAAATAGATATTTTTACTATCTAAAATTGTTGGTAAAGTTAAGGTAATGCGATCAAGAGGTGCAGTTAATGGAGTCATGCCAATAACTTTTCGACCAGAGTTCATATCCAATCCAGCCATTAAGTTAGCCGCTCCAGGGAATAGTGATGCCGTATGCCCGTCTTCTCCCATACCTAGAATGACTACATCTAAAGGCATTGGCACTTTAGTTAACTCTTTTTCAGTCAATTGAGCACCATCAAATGGGTTATCGCAACTGTTTTTTAAGCCGACAAAATTAGCCAGCTTTGCTTTATTTTGCAACAGATAAGTCATCACTAATTTTTCATTACTGGCATCATCAGTATCATCTACCCATCTATCATCCACCAAAGTAATAAAAATACGATTCCATTCTAAATCTTGCTCACTGAGCATAGTAAATAAAGGAATAGGTGTTTTTCCGCCAGAAACAGCTAGAGAAGCATGCCCCTTTTCAGCAATCGCTTGTTTTAACGCATTGACAATATGTGAAATAAGGTCTTTATTAAGTAATTGGCTATTATCATATTTATTTAATGTAAACATAGTTATGTTCCTTTATTCAAATTCATGCCATGAATAACCATCTTTAGTAACCAAAGCAACTGAAGCAACAGGGCCCCATGTGCCAGCCTGATAGGTTTTAGGTGATTCGTTATCAGCATTCCACGCCTTAATGATTGAGTCAACCCATTTCCATGCAGCTTCTACTTCATCACGATGTACAAATAGAGCTTGTCGCCCTCGCATTACTTCCAGTAATAAACGCTCGTAAGCATCCGCACTAGGTTGGTGGAAAGTCTCACTAAAACTTAAATCGAGTTTAGTTGTTTGAAGATTATGAGTACTATCTAAACCAGGCACTTTATTTAAAATTTCAATATCCATGCCTTCATCCGGTTGCAACCGAATCGTTAATTTATTTTGTGGAAGCTTAGAATAAGATTCACTAAATAAGTTAAGTGGTAATGGCTTAAAGTAAACGACAACTTCTGAGCATTTGCTTGGCAATCGTTTTCCGGTTCGCAAATAGAATGGTACACCAGCCCAACGCCAATTATCAATATCAACACGAATAGCAACAAATGTTTCAGTATGGCTTTCTTTATTTGCTCCGTCTTCTTCTAAATAGCCCGGAACATTAATACCATTTACAAAGCCTGCGGTATATTGCCCACGTACAACTTTTTCATGAAGATTGCTTTTATTGATCGGCCTTAATGCATTTAATACCGCTATTTTTTCATTGCGTAAACTATCATCGGCAAGATTAGCTGGTGGCGACATAGCAATCATAGTTAAAATTTGTAATAAATGATTTTGCACCATATCCCGCATTTGACCAGCTTTATCGAAATATCCCCAACGACCTTCAATACCAACTTGCTCAGCAACGGTTATTTCTACATGATCAATTGAGTTACGATCCCAAAAAGAGGCAAAAATCGGGTTAGCAAAACGCAATGCGAGTAAATTTAAAACCGACTCTTTACCCAGATAATGGTCAATACGATAAACTTGTGATTCGCTGAAAAATTTGGCCACAGAATCATTAATCTCACGAGAAGATTGTAAATCAAACCCTAATGGTTTTTCCATTACTATGCGATTTTTAGATTGATTTAACCCAGCTTCAGCCAAACCATGACAAATGGTGCCAAATGCATTTGGATGCATAGCAAAATAGAAGATAGCCGGATGATTCTGATCCAGTTTAGTTTTTAATGCTTGAAAACCTGAGGTGTCATTTACATCTAATTTATGAAAATTGAGTCGTTGACTAAAACGACGCCAAACTGTTTCATCTAATGGTTCTGACATAAATGTCGTTAATGCATCTTTTGCTACTTCAGTGTAAGCAGCTTGATCCCACTCAGCTCGCCCTACGCCTAAAATTTTGGTCTGCTTTGGCAGTTTTCCACATTTTTCTAATTGGTATAGAGACGGTAAAAGTTTACGCCTCGTCAAATCCCCTTTTGCACCGAAAATAACTAAATCGCAGGCTGGGATATCAGACATGGTGTTCTCCTAAAAATGGTATTGATTGACTTATTCTATTATTTTTTGTTACCAGTATACACCCTGTTAATAGTATAAATCATAATAATAGGTATTTGCCCTATTTTACACTAAAACAAAAGGTCACCATTTAGGTGACCTTTACTTGAAGCTATATTGGATAAATTCCAACAAACGGTTGATTAAACGCGCACAAAGTCCATATGAACTAATTTTGGTTTAAATGCGTGGCGTTGAACTGCTTGTACTTTAACTTTGATTTCTTTACCGTCAACTTCAATAGTAAGTACTTCAGAATAGAATTCTGGTTTTTCTTGCATATTGAAAATTTGGTTGTGATCTAACACAACAGAAATCGCAGGCTCAGTTCCACCATAAACAATGGCTGGAAATTGACCAGCGTGACGCAGGCGGCGGCTCGCACCCTTACCATGCTCTTTTCTTACTTCTGCTTTAAATTTAAACATGTTTGATTCTCTTAATAATTTTAAATAAAAAAACCAATTACAGGCGACCCAGTAGTTGGCTATCAATTTGGTGCTTTAAAAGCGCTAGCGATTATAAAGTGTTATGTTGATAAACGCAATCAAATAATCAGCTCATAACAAGATAAAGCTAACCTTTGATTGCGTTAAAAAGCAATGGTAAAACAGTTAAATCAATTCAATCTTAAAGCCATAGGCTGTTTTAGCGTTTGGCGATAATTTTAACGGTTTGTTGATACAACTGGTTTCAACACAAACCATTGATTGATACTCTTCATCAGCAAAATCAGCCATAGCTTTGGCTTTATCGATCCATGGATTCCATGTCACCACATCACTGGCTCCTATATTGGTCAATTCAATGGTTCTTTTACCATCCGCAATAGTTATTTTGTCACTAGGGTGAGTATAAATACGATCAACTTCTTGATTGAAAGTTAACTGACCCGCCGTTGTTGGTTTATTTTCAACCGATAAACGTTCTTGATAGTTTTCACCTAAACCTTTAACCACAACATCATGAATATTATTAATACCAAAATAGGTATGTAATGCGCTTGTTGCATCAAAATCACCTTGACAACTTAGTGTTACATGACAAGTGTGTCCGACATGAATATTTAGCCAAACATGGAAAGGTTGAGTAAAAAATGGTTCGGTTTGCTGATTGTTAGTTAGCGATAACACTAAATCAACACCATTATCATCCTCATGACACGAGTCAAGTTGCCAATCAACTATTCGAGCAAAACCATGAGCAGGATCACCTAGTTGACCAAACCAAGGCCAACAAATCGGCACACCGCCTCGGATAGCTTTTTGCTTTTTAAAATGTGTTTTTTGGCTCAACCAGATAACCGGGGAAGATTGGGTTGAAGGTTGCCAAAATAATAGATGTGCGCCTTGTAAGGCAACAGCCGCACGACAAGTTTTGTGAGTAATAACTAATACCGGTAGTTCACCAAATGTGATTTGATTAACCGACGGACTTAATGATTTTTCTGCTGAATGACTCTCTAAAATTTGCTTAATAATACTCATACCTACTCCTGAATAATTTTTACTAACTTTTTTGGCTAACTATGCAAGTTAACTTGAAAAAATAAATTTAAAAACTGGCATTGATTTTACGCTTTTTAGGCACATTATAAAGACGGAATAAATGTAAAACAGCTTTTTTTAGTAAATTAGAGTAATATAGGCGGCTATTTGAATAACATGTCAAAAGATTTCAGGAAAGGTATATGTTTGAGTATAAAATCCCTTTAAGTTTGTATATACATATGCCATGGTGTGTACAAAAATGTCCTTATTGTGATTTCAATTCTCATACATTGAAAGCTACCCCAGACTATGAAAATTACATTGATCATTTAATTAACGATTTAAAACAGGATGTATCACTTTGTCAGAATCGATCTATTCATTCTATTTTTATTGGTGGCGGTACACCAAGCCTCTTTTCTGCCGAACTGATCGATAAATTATTAACGAACATAAATAAAGTTATTCCTATAGATAGTGATGCCGAAATCACTATAGAAGCAAACCCGAATTCGGTTGATGTTGAGCGATTTAATGGATATCAACAAGCGGGGATAAATCGTATCTCAATTGGTGTACAAAGTTTTCAAGCAGATAAATTGTTAAAGTTAGGACGTATCCATAATCAACAAGAAGCCATTGATGCCGGGAAACTAGCACACAATTTAAATTTACGCAGCTTCAATTTAGATTTAATGCATGGTTTACCAAATCAAACATTAGATGATGCTTTATATGATTTAAAACAGGCAATTGATATTGCCCCACCGCATTTGTCTTGGTACCAGTTAACGATTGAACCTAATACACTGTTTGGATCTAAACCTCCGGTTTTACCTGATGATGATATGCTTTGGGCGATCTATCAAGCAGGTCATCAACTTTTAACGGAAAATGGTTACCAACAATACGAAACATCTGCTTATGCAAAAACGAATTATCAATGTCAGCATAATCTTAATTATTGGCGATTTGGTGACTATATAGGTATTGGATGTGGTGCTCATGGAAAAATAACGCAATCTGACGGTAAAATAATTCGAACAGTGAAGACCAAACACCCTAAAGGCTATCTTGAAGGTCGTTATTTAGATAAGCTTAATACCGTTGAACAAGCCGATTTACCATTTGAGTTTTTTATGAATCGCTTCAGGCTATTTGAACCGACCCCGAAACATGAATTTGAACAACGAACTTTTTTACCTTTACAGACTATAGATCAACAAATAACGCAAGCTATTGATAAAAATTATATTATTGAAGATAACCAGCATTGGCAAATTACCGATCATGGGAAGTTATTTCTTAATTCGCTATTAGAGCTTTTTTTATAAATTCACTTGAAAAGTTTTTTTAATTAAGCCAAAAACCAATCTTTACTATAATTTTACATAATAATCGCTTACTTTTTAATCAATCATATGTATCTCTTTACATACTTTTAGAGGAAAAGGGTGCATAATAGTATCCGACAATGCATAAATTCATTGTTTTCCTATTCCTTATGTTTTCCCAATAACTCTGTTATTGGGATTTTTTTTCGCTAAAATTTTTAAATAAGGAAAACAACTATTTTAGCAGGTTTGATATTTAGATAAGAATGCTTCGATCTCTAACAATGTTGTAGTGCCTTCCATTGGTCCTTTTTTCGATACCGCTAAAGCGCCACTTGCATTAGCATATTGTAAAGCCATTTCAACCGAAAATCCTGCCAACATCAAACTAACAAATGTCGCACAAAAGCAGTCTCCTGCCCCAGTTGGATCAATTGAATCTATCGGAAAACCATCAACATGAAGTTTTTTTAAATTACTATTTTCATCTAAGCCATAGTAATTTGCGCCCTTAGCGCCGCTTTTTACAACGATGTGCTTAACACCACGTTCGAGTAAAGCTCTCATCGTCTGCTCTTCGCTTTCATTATTATGAGTAAAATAGCTGACTTCATTTTCACTAGGCAAAAATATATCGGTATATTCCAAAATGTAATCGAAAGATTGTTCCATTTCTTGAATGTTAAACATCTCTTTGCGTAAATTAGGATCAAATGAGATCGTCCCACCTTTTCTTTTGATTCTATCGAGAGCCTTGCGCATTGCATCAATCGCTCGAAAAGAGTAAAGCGATGAACCCATAACGTGTAAATGGTTACAATCTTTGAGTAAACCCTCATCGATATGATCAAAGGATAATAAGCCACAAGCACTATTAGGTATATTGAATATGAAATCACGCTCATTATAGTCTTGATAAGTTACAAATGCGCTGCCAGTATTAGCCCGGCTGTGGGATGTGATACCTTCAATATTCACACCATCTTTTTTTAGCCGATTAATACACATCTGGCCAAAGCTGTCCTTACCGACACAACTAAAAAATACAACAGGAAATCCTAATTTAGCCACCTGATCGGCAAAAATTGCTGGTGCTCCACTTGGAAAAGGCCCAATAAACTCACCAGTTTGATCAAAGCGCTGATGTTGTTTTTTAGCTAGAAATTCAACAAGTAGCTCTCCGATTGTGCAAATTTTAAAACTCATATTATGCTCCTGGTAAATTATGATACTTGACGCAATATTTATTCATAGCATATTGTTTAAAATTAGATTTTAACAATTGTTGATGATATTCTGTCACTGCTGGTTTTGATAAGATTGCAACATCCATTTGTTTCAATTTTCCAATACTATTATTATCTTCTGAAATACCTCTTTGCGATAATATGCCAATTGTATGATTAGCATGTTTTAATAATCGTTTATAAATTTCTTTTTGTTCAATGTTTTCAATAATTAATTGATTATTTACACTGATTGCCGCTAACTCAAGAATAAAATGCGTGATAGGATATTGCTCACATATAATCGCTAATTGATTATAACTTTTAATCACAATATCATCATGTAATACACCGCCAATTAAAATCACTTCTGCATCTGAGAACTCTTTCACCAATTGCGCATTATTAATATCATTCATAATGATTCTTAGTGATTTTTTGCTATGTAAAAAAGGGATAAGTTTGCGAATTAAATCGCCATGACTTAAAAAAATAGTATCGCCGTCATTGATATAATTTAAACAAGTTTTAACTAAATCAATATCACCACCTTCAATACCTGAAGGGTAATTTGACGTTAGGAGAGTTGAGTTATTAGTTATTTTGCTAGGAGAAATATAGATAGCACCACCAAAAGAGCGCTTTAAATATCCTTGCTGTTCTAAATATGTAAGATCTTGTCTAATAGTAACATTCGAAACTTGAAGCTGATCTGATAATTCGTCGACTTTAACTTCACCTTGTTTTCGAACAATTTCTGCGATATCCAATCGACGTTTTAATAGAGTAGAAGATGCTCTAGCCAATTCTCACTTCCTATGTAATTGGTAAATAGTACGAATAAATTTAACATACATGCGGTCAATAACAAACAATCTAGACCTTTAATTACTAAATTATATTATTTTTATATTAATATTTGAGCGCTGACTTTTGTTAAAGGAAAGTAAATTTTTTTTCGATATTTTGTAATCAATCTTTTTTTTTAAACAATAAAAAGTGCAATTTTGTGATCTATATCACTCTAATTCTGCTGGCATAACCTTCATTTTGCAATAATAATTAGACCAAATAACTTTCGATTTGAAAGAGTGTATTAAAATTTAAATAGTATTGACAAAAAGTTAAGGAGTAGCCGAATGTCTATTATTTCAAGCAATAACATGTTAAAAAAAGCCCAAAAGGAAAACTACGCAGTCCCCGCTTTTAATATCCACAATCTGGAAACCATGCAAGTTGTGGTCGAAACAGTCGCTGAACTGCAATCGCCGGTTATATTAGCGGGAACACCAGGAACTTATAGCTATGCCGGGACAGAAAATATCATCGCAATAGCCTACGAACTTTCCAAAAAACATAACGTCCCTTTAGCCCTTCATTTAGACCACCATGAAAGTTACCAAGATATTATCAACAAAATTGATGCTGGTGTTCGCTCAGTTATGATAGATGGATCCCATTTCCCATTTGAAGAAAATATTAATATTGTCAAACAAGTTGTTGAATATGCTCATCGTTACGATGTTAGCGTTGAAGCCGAATTAGGTCGCCTTGGTGGTATTGAAGATGATCTAGTGGTTGATGCAAAAGATGCATTATATACCAATCCACAACAGGCAGTTGAATTTATTGAGAAAACAGGAATTGACTCTTTAGCTATCGCAATCGGTACAGCACATGGGCTTTATAAATCAGATCCTAAGCTTGACTTTGATCGTTTATCTGAAATTCGTTCAATAGTTGATATACCTCTTGTTTTACATGGTGCATCGGGTGTGCCGGATAAAGATGTACGTGAATGTATCAAGCGAGGGATTTGTAAAGTCAATGTTGCCACCGAACTAAAAATTGCTTTTGCTGATGCGTTAAAAAGTTATCTCATTGAAAATCCCGATGCTAACGACCCACGCCATTATATGAAACCGGCAAAACTGGCGATGAAAGAAATTGTCAAAAAAATCATTACTACCTGTGGATGTGCTGGCAAATTATAGAGGTCGATATGCTAATTTACACATTAACCCTCAATACTGCAATTGATATGAATATACGTTGTGACGGACTCAATCCAAATTGTGTCAACCGCACTTCACTCACGCAATACAGTCCGAATGGTAAAGCCGTCAATGTTTCAATTGTATTACATAAATTTAACAAGCCAACTTGCGCATTGGGTTTCTTTGGTGGATTTTCCGGTAAATACATTGTTGATGAACTAACTAAAATGCAAATTCAAACAATTCCTTGTTTCATTGATGATATTACTCGCATCAATGTGTTTATCAATGACGGACAAAATGAATACAAATTAGTGGGTAAAGGACCTTTTGTTCCGGATGATAAAAAAGCTGAAATGTTAGCCTTGATTGAATCATTAACAGCAGGTAGTTATTTAGTCATAAGCGGGAGTTTGCCAAATAATGTTGAACCAGAGTACTACCAAACAATTTTAGCTAAATGCAAAAACAAAAATATTCAGGTCATTTTAGATATTAGCCATCCAATACTCAGTAACTTGCTGAGCTATCAACCGCTACTAATCAAACCTAATGATGATGAATTAAAAGATATATTTGGTTTTGAATGTAAAACAACACAACAAGTTGTTTCGGCATTAGAGTCTGTTCACGCGAAAGGTGCGCAAAATATCTTATTAACTATGGGAGACAAAGGACTTTATTTTTCAAATGGAGAACACATTTGGTTTTGTAATTCTGTAGCCATAAAGCTGGTCAGTTCGGCCTGCGCAGGCGACTCATCACTTGCGGCATTTCTAAGCGAATGGCTACCAGATCAAAACAACATTGCCACAGCAATGAAAAAGGCCTCTGCAACAGGTGCTAATGTTGCTGAATCCGACGGATTAGGCCTATTAGATAAAATCAGTACTTATATGGATAAATTGGAAGTTACCCAAATCAAGTAAGGGAGATGACGATGAAAAAAATATTAGCCGTAACAGGTTGCCCTACCGGTATTGCACATACCTATATGGCAGAAGAAGCACTCAAATCAGCGGCGCAAAAAGCCGGGGTTGAGATTAAAGTTGAAACAAACGGTGCTGGCGGTATCGATAATCTTATTACCGATGCTGATATTGCCGACGCAATTGGTGTTATTATTGCCGCAGATAAAGATGTCAATGCGGATCGTTTTAATGGATTACCCGTAATTGAAGTACCCGTTAAAGACGGCATTCACAAAGCAGCAGCATTAATTGAACAAATTTCCTCCGGCAATGTATCAATACGTAATGCAGATAAAGCAAGTATCAAACAATCTAATTCTGCCAATCAAAGCGAAGTAAAAGAGTCTATTGGTCGCCAGATTTATAAACATTTAATGAGTGGCGTATCAAACATGTTGCCATTTGTTGTCGCAGGTGGTGTGCTGATTGCAATATCTTTTTTATGGGGTATTTATTCCGCTAACCCAGAAAATGAACAATATAATGAATTTGCCGCATTACTAATGAAAATCGGTGGGCAAGCATTTGGTATTATGGTGCCTATTTTTACCGGTTTCTTAGCTTATTCAATTAGTGGTAGACCGGGAATGGTTGCCGGTTTTGTTGGTGGTTTAATTGCCAATATCACTGGAGCGGGATTCTTAGGTGGAATTATTGCCGGCTTCGCAGCAGGTTATTTAATGCTAGCTGTCAAAAAATTATTAGATGGCCTACCTCGTTCATTTGAAGGCTTAAAATCTATTTTTATAATGCCACTTATTGGTGTATTTGTGATTGGTAGCGGTATGTTTTTACTCGGTGAACCGATTGCCAGTATTAATAATGCCATGAAATCTTTCCTTGAATCATTACAATCTGCGAACCCTATTTTGTTAGGTGTTGTAATTGGTGCGATGTGTTCATTCGACTTTGGTGGACCAGTAAATAAAGCGGCCTATGTGACAGGCACAATGTTACTTGGTGAAGGTAATTTTTATTTTATGGCAGGCGTTTCAGCTGCTTGTATTGCACCACCATTTGTTATTGCATTTTCAACCACAATATTTCGTGCTAAAGCCTTTAACGAAGAAGAAAGAGCAGCCGGTATTGTCAATTACGTTTTAGGATCGACTCACATTACTGAAGGTGCGATTCCATTTGCCGCTAAAGACCCGTTACGAGTTATCCCTATTATGATGTTATCTTCAGCTATTGCATCGGTATTAACTTTTATCTGTCAAATTCAAGTGCCGGCTCCGCATGGAGGTTTTTTAGTCTTACCACTAGTCAATAAACCACTATTATGGGTAGGCTGTATTTTTGTTGGTGCATTAGTCGGCGCAATTTTATTAGGCTTATTACGTATTCATGAAAAAAGAAAGAGCAATGAATAAATTCGCTAGGTAATCAATTCGATATGCTGATTTTATCGGTATATCGACTCAAACAAGGAAGGAAATATGAGTAATTTAAAATTAACCCCCGAAGATATCGCCATTATTGAAGGTGCATACAGCAAACAACAAGCAATTGAATTGGTGTCTAACAATATGATTCAAGCCGGATTCGTGGCGCAAGATTATACTCAAGCAATGCTTGACCGTGATTCACAAATCTCAACTTTTTTAGGAAATGGTATTGCTATCCCTCATGGGACAACAGAAAAGCGTGATAGTGTGCTAAAAACAGGATTGAAAGTTATCTACTTTCCGCAAGGTATCAATTGGGATGAGGACAATAATACTGCATACGTTGTGATTGGAATTGCCGCTAAAGCAAATGAGCATTTAGATATATTACGTCAATTAACCCGAGCTGTGATTGCTGAAGATACGCTTGAAAGAATCAAACGGGTTAAAACACCTGATGATTTATTAGCCATTATTCAAGGTAACTAATAGCCAATAATCCCATGAGCATAATTATTCATACTCATGGGATTTTTTAGTCACATTTCAAATCGCTTATATTTTTTAGTAACCGTTAAAGAAAATATTAAGCTTAAAAATGCCAATCGATACTAGGTTATTTGTTAACTCTCTTAAAGAAGACCGTTATTTTCTTTTCAACATAACACGCAAATCTTCACCAATCATTGCCACTGATTCAAATTGGAAATTTGGCGCCATAGATAACTGGTGTAAATTAGGTAATATACACATATCTTGTGCATGATGACCTAATAGTTTCGGTGCATAATAGATAATAAGTTCATCAACTAGATCTTGCTCTATTAAGGTTCCAGCTAAATGAGCACCCGCTTCAACCCAAACGGAATTAATTTGATTGTCAGCCAATTGCTTGAATAATTGGGTTAAATCAATATGATTATGGTTTGAGGATTCAATGATTAACTGAGTATTTGGTTGATTAATGGCAATATCTTGTTTGCGGGCAACCCATGTCTCGCCTGGCTGCTGAAAAATATTTTCATCGCCAGTTAGTTGGTTTTGACTATCGATAATAACGCGAATGGGTTGTCTGATGTTTTCCGGCTGATAGATCTGTTTAATATCGTTAGGCAAATCGGCATAGCGTACAGTGAGGCTAGCATTATCGGCTTGCACTGTTGCACGGGTGCTTAAAATACAACTCGCTTGCGCTCTAAATTGCTGTACATCTTGCCTTGCAGCTATCGATGTTATCCATTGACTTTCACCGGAAGCCATTGCGATCTTACCGTCTAAAGATGCGGCAAGTTTGAGTTGTACATAAGGTCGACCTGTTCGCATTCGTTTTAAAAAGCCTTTATTAAGCGCTTCGGCTTGTTCGGTCAAAACACCTAATGTTACCAAAATTCCCGCATCAACCAACCGTTTTATGCCTTGACCGGCAACGGTTGGATTAGGATCTTGCATCGCAATAACAACACGAGCCACCCCAGCTTTAATAAGAGCATCAGCACATGGTGGAGTTCGTCCATAATGGCTACAGGGTTCTAACGTGACATAAACAGTTGCACCTTGCGCCGCTTTGCCCGCCATTTTAAGTGCATACACTTCGGCGTGTGGCTGCCCTGCTTTAAAGTGGTAGCCTTTACCAATAATCTGATCGTGTTTAACGATAACGCAACCGACATTTGGATTAGGTGTCGTTGTAAAGCGCCCGAGCTTAGCAAGTTCGATAGCTTGCTGCATGTAATGCTGATCTTTATCGCTCATAAGTGTCATATTGCAGTTTATTTCTGTTGTAACTTGGCAATTTCATTACTAAATTGTTCAATATCATCAAAGCTAAAGTAGACAGAAGCAAAACGGATATAAGCCACTTTATCAAGACTTTTTAGCTCTTCAATCACATAATCACCGATCAATTTAGCTGGAATTTCACGTTCGCCAGTTGCACGCAGTTTTGATTTTATACGGGTTATTGCATCTTCAATTGCATCAAAACTTACCGGGCGTTTTTCTAATGCTCGTTTGATACCATTACGTAATTTATCTTCATCAAATGGCTCACGAACTTTATTGCTTTTGATGACATTAGGCATAATTAATTCAGCTACTTCAAATGTGGTAAAACGTTCATTACATACCACACATTGCCGACGACGACGCACCTGAAATCCTTCACCGACCAGGCGTGAATCAATCACCTTGGTATCATCTGCATTACAAAACGGACAGTACATAATAATATCCTTATAATGACATAATTGGCATTACAATAGCTGAAAATATAGATTTAAACAAGATTTCAGTTATCTAATGCACATCACATTAGTTTATTCAACGTTTGTTTGAATGGTGATAATAAAAAAACGCCGCTAAATTAGCGGCGATCTCAGAGTAATCTACCAATCTAACTTAATTAGAAAATCGCGTAATTTGGTAAAATCATCGGACATATAATGCGAAAGTAATGGCATATCAGCACGCTCAGCAAGTTCTTTCGGTAGTGGTATTGATTGCCCCAAAATCTCTTCCACAACCTCTTTAAATTTAGCTGGGTGAGCTGTACCTAAAAATAAACCATATTCACCTTCTTGCAGCTGGTCACGAAGTACACGATAAGCAATGGCGCCATGTGGCTCAGAGAGATAACCTTTTTGGGCTAATTCACGGACACTTTGTTTGGAAACCTCATCGGAAACGGCAGCGTGTCCTAATGATTTTAACACCCAGTTTTCTCTTTTGTAGATTTCTTCAATCCGAGGCCAATTGTTTGGTTGGCTCACATCCATAGCGTTAGACAAAGTTGCCACAGTAGCATGAGGTTCCCATTTACCCGTGTCTAAATAGCGTGGAACAGTATCATTAGCATTGGTGGCAGCAATAAAACGTTTAACTGGTAATCCCATGGTTTTCGCCAGTAAGCCTGCGGTTAAGTCGCCAAAATTACCACTTGGCACCGAAATAACTAACTGCTCACGCTGTTTTGGCGTTAACTGAGCATACGCTTCAAAATAATAACAAATTTGCGCTAATAATCGACTGATATTGATAGAGTTAGCTGAGTTTAACCCTATAGCTGATTTTAATGCTTCATCATCGAACGCTTGTTTAACTAATGATTGGCAAGCATCAAAATCGCTTTGAATTGCGATTGTATGAATATTATCACCGAGGGTACAAAATAGTTTCTCTTGAAGTGGGCTGATTTTACCTTCAGGGTATAAAATAACGACCCGAATATTTGGTAAATGATAAAATGCATGGGCAACTGCCGCACCGGTATCGCCAGAAGTGGCGGTTAAAATAGTGATTTTTTTATCGGCAGCTACTTGAACTAAGGCTTGAGCCATAAAACGCCCACCAAAATCTTTAAATGCTAAGGTAGGACCATGGTAGAGTTCCAACGTTCCGATATCTTCTTCAACTGATTTGACTGGTGCAGGAAACTCAAAGGCATTTTTGACTAATCGTTGCATATCTTCATGACTAATTTCATCGCCAATAAAAGCAGATAAAATTTTGGCACTTCGAGTAACAAAATCAAGTTTTAACAGAGACTCAATTTCATTAGCTGAGAATTTAGGTAATTGCTCAGGGAAAAACAGACCTTGATTTTTTCCTAGCCCTTGCTCAACCGCTTGGGCAAAACTAACTTGCTGACTGTGATCTTTTAAGTTATACAATTTCATAATATGTTCCGATTATCTTTATACTTTAATTGTGGGTTGTTTGGGATTTCAACTTCACCAAAAACCATTGGAATCTTTTAATTTCACTAATATTTTGTTTTCTTAATCAAGCTTAAATAACTCTTGCACCTTGCGTATCGATTTTACAAATATGTGTAAAACCTTCATCATTTTGCAAATAGTCGCTTTTCAGTAATGATTCTACTTGCTCAGCTGTATCAAGATTATCCGTAATGACAAACATGGTTGGTCCTGAGCCGGAAATACCCGAAGCAAGTGCGCCAAGTTGTTTCACCCGTTTTTGTGTTTCATCAAAGTTTGGTAATAATTGTTTACGGTAAGGCTCGGCAATGTTATCCACTAACATCGCGGCGGCCAATTTTGGTTGCTGAGTATAACAGGCATGTAAAAAACCACCGACATAACGACCATGCGCAACACAATCTGCTTTTTGATACTGAGCAGGTAATATGGCTCGTGCTTCTGCTGTCGATACTTTAATGCCGGGATAAGCCATTACCCAATACCAATTTTCAAAATGTGGAATGGTTTGGCTAATGATGCCCATTTCATCAAGGATAAATTGCATGCCACCTAAGTAACAAGGCGCAACATTATCATAATGCACACTACCGGATATCCGTCCTTCAAGTTCCCCCATCATTGAAAGCATTTCAAACTCATTAAAAGGTTTATCGAAAAACGTATTTAAAGCAACAAATGCCCCGACAACAGAACAAGCACTCGACCCCAATCCAGAACCAATTGGCATATTTTTTTCAAGCG
The DNA here is from genome assembly GCF_026536305.1 of Gilliamella sp. B3892. Taxonomy (NCBI): domain Bacteria; kingdom Pseudomonadati; phylum Pseudomonadota; class Gammaproteobacteria; order Orbales; family Orbaceae; genus Gilliamella; species Gilliamella sp. B3892. The sequence goes on along the minus strand of NZ_JAFNOK010000001.1, from coordinate 154,150 downwards.
TGATGCTCACCGGCAACGTTTTCCCCATTGCTTTACAAAAACGCTGCCAACATTGATAAACAATATTGTATTTAGGATCACGAGGCAGTTTTTTTACAAATTGCCCTTTGCTAATCAAATTAAATTCATTAGCCGATTCAACCGTTATACAATCCCCAAGCATTGCCCCACTAATCGGATTAATGGCAGCACCTAAAATATCAAAACCAACACTAATATTAGCCATTGATGCAGGTGCGTAGACAGTTATAGATTTATGGCTCATTTATCCTCCAATTTTACCTGATGTTGTACGTAAAATATCCGCAAAAACACCTGCTGCGGTAACATCATTGCCAGCACCATAGCCACGTAAAACCAGTGGAATTGGTTGATAGTATCTTGTATAAAATGCCAATGCATTTTCGCCATTTTTGACTTTATAAAGAGGATCTTCACTATCCACCGCTTCAATCTTAACGCTACATTGATTACCATCAATACTGCCGACATAACGTAATACTTTCCCCTCTTTGGCTGCCTGCTCAGATTTTGCTTTAAACTGAGCATCGAGCTGAGGTAATTTTGCCATAAATTCATCAATGCTACCTTGCGCATACTCTGCAGGTAAAACAGACTCGACATTGATTTGATCAAGTTCTAACTGTAATCCTGCTTCTCGCGCTAGAATTAACAATTTTCTTGCCACATCGGTGCCCGATAAATCATCACGTGGATCAGGCTCTGTAAAACCTTTTTCCTTAGCTAATTTGGTAGCTTCAGACAATGACATCCCTTCGTCAAGCTTACCGAAAATAAACGATAATGACCCAGATAAGATGCCTGAGAACTTAATCAATTCATCACCAGCGTTAAGTAAATTTTGTAGATTTTCAATAACCGGTAAACCAGCACCTACATTGGTATCATATTGGAACTTACGCTTACTTTTTGCCGCTTCTTGACGTAAGCGTAAATAGTAAGCCATGGAGCTGGTATTAGCTTTTTTATTAGGGGTGACAACATGAAAACCGTTTGCTAAAAAATCAGCATACTTATCGGAAACTTCATTACTGGAAGTACAATCAACTAATATAGGATTCAGTAATCGATTATTTTTCGCAAACTCTATAATACTGTCTAATGTATAAGGTATTTGACTCTGTTTTATCTGCTCACGCCAATTGGTCAAATCAATACCATCACGATTAAGTACGCTATGTTTAGAGTTAAATAAACCACAAACACGCAGATCGACCTGTTTGTTTTTGAGCCATTGTTGTTGGCGACCAATTTGATCAACTAAGGCACCGCCAACACCACCAACACCCACCACAAAAACATCTAACATTTTATCGGTGCCAAATAACATTTGATGAGTGACCCGAACGCCCATTACCGCCACATCATTATCGACAACAACTGAAATAGAACGCTCAGAAGAACCCTGCGCTATAGCAACGATATTAATGTTTGCTCGAGCTAATGCGGTAAAGAAATTAGCCGACAGACCACGCAACGTGCGCATTCCGTCACCCACGACGGAGATGATAGCTAGTTTATCAATCACCTCAATTGGCTCAAGTAAACCGTCTTTAAGCTCTAAATAAAATTCATCACTTAATGCTTCTTCCGCTCGATATAGCTCAGTTTGTGGAATGCAAAAACTGATGCTATATTCGGATGATGATTGGGTAATAAGTACAACAGAAATACCCGCATAGGACATGGCTGAAAAAACACGGGCTGACATGCCAACCATACCTTTTAATCCCGGTCCGGATACATTAATCATTGCCATATTGTTGAGATTAGTTATACCTTTTACCGGTGTTGTTGAATCAACAACATTTGCCCCAATTAATGTACCGGGTGCATCAGGATTGTTGGTATTTTTAATTAAACAAGGAATTTGGAACTGAGCTATCGGTAAGATTGTTCTTGGATGAAGCACCTTAGCACCAAAATAAGAAAGCTCCATTGCTTCTTGATAAGACATTGTTTTTAATAATTTAGCATCGGGCACAATACGAGGATCACAAGTGTAAACGCCATCAACATCTGTCCAAATTTCGCAGCAACTTGCCCTTAAACATGCAGCCAACACGGAGGCTGAATAGTCTGAACCATTACGACCAAGCACGACTAATTCACCTTTGTCATTACCCGCTGTAAAACCAGCCATTAAGATAATGTTTTCAGGTGGAATATGCATTTCACTAATTCGATGTGATGACTCAACAATATCGACAGTCGATTCAAGGTAATCGCCTTGAGCAATTAACATTGTAACAGGATTGATGACCGTTACGGCATGACCTTTTGCTATTAGTAACTGTTGCATAATAGCAATAGAAAGTTTTTCACCACGACAAATGATTGAAGCATTAATACTGTCAGGGCACTGACCTAATAGCCCAATCCCCTCTAGCAACTGTTTAAGGTTATTAAGCTCATTGAGTGCAAACCGTTTCATTTCGTCATAGGCAAAATTAGGTACTGCTTTTGAGATACCTTCTAATAGATCGGCAAAAATTTTCTCTGCATCATAAATGTTAGTTTCAACATCCTGCCCTGCGACCGTTTTTTCGACCATTGCAACCAAATGGTTGGTAATTTTAGCGGGTGCCGATAAAACAGTTGCTGTCTGCTCTTGCTTTGCATTATTTTCAATAATCTCTGCAACACGCAAAAAACGTTCTGCGTTAGCGACAGATGTACCTCCAAATTTTAAAACTTTCATATCACACCTTTACTTATTATCCTAATTTATGCCAGTTCTTATTCAAAATATTAGTTTGTAACTTTTAAGATTTTGAACCTATTTTGTATATAAAGTAAAAAACCCGCCTTTTTTGGCGGGTTTTTCAATATTTTTAAGGAAAAATCAACCCGCCCTATATTTAATAATAGTGCCTGTGGTGCCAATCATGCTAATAATGGTCATGATAATGTTCATTATTTTTCCTTGAATAAAATTCTATATTAAACTTAAAACAAAACAGCCCGACATTTTCATGTCAGGCTGTATTAATTAAAAAACTTTTTTGCTGTTTTCGTACTCATTGACTACCTTGTTTAAAGCTTGGTAGATACTTTGAGCATCTTGTTTCTTTAATGCTTCATCAAGAATATTGAGATACGATAACATCAATTTTTGATTATCTTCGGCAAACTGTGGCGAAACTTCCTGATCTTCATATAACATGACATAAGTGCGAGCAAAGCCAAAGATCAAAAAATAGACCGATGCATTTTTTGGATCTTCTTGAATTAAAGTTCGCATAGCTTTACGCAGTTTTACATAACTGTCTGTACCTGGCAAACTTGTCGCAAATGTATTTGTTACTTCAGTAAATGTCATTACCCATAAACCTCAATCAAAATTACAAGAAGAAAGAATATCAATCCATTAGCATAAGTGCAAGTCTATTTTGTTGACAAAATCCATTTTTTTACAATTTAACAGCATCGAGATCCATAATCTCAATGCCAATGCTGGTTTGACTATTACAGTGATTTACTCACCGCTAACCCTGCCGAAGCTTGTGCAACAGGCATAATTTCAATGGAATTAACATTAAAATGTGCAGGTGTGTTAACCAACCATGACACCGTATTGGCAATATCTTCCGGCGTGATGTAATCAACACCTTCATAGACAGCTGCGGCTTGTTCATTGTTACCATGGAAACGGACATTAGAAAACTCAGTGCCACCACATAACCCCGGCTCAATATTTGTCACTCTGACTTTTTTTCCCAAAAGGTCAGTACGTAAATTTGCACTAAATTGTTTAACAAATGCTTTGGTAGCGCCGTAAACATTACCGCCTTTATAAGCGTATGTTCCGGCTACCGATCCAAGATTAATGATATAGCCAAAATTACGCTCAACCATACCCGGTAAAATTTGATGGGTTAAATGAACTAAACCAATAATATTGGTTTCAATCATGGTTTCCCAATCATCATAATTAGCTTGATCAGCTGTTTCTAATCCTAAGGCTAACCCTGCATTATTAATCAGGATATCAACTGGCTGAAACTCTTTAGGCAATTGTAATAATATTGTCTCAACCGAATCTTTCTTTGTGACATCTAAAGATAATCCAAAAAAATTGGTACCTAACTCTGTTGCCAGCTTTTGCAATTTATCTATACGCCGAGCAGCACCGACAACTTTATAACCGTCAGCAATAAGCTTACGACAGATTGCTTGACCAAACCCTGAAGATGCACCGGTAACTAAAGCGATATTCATACTCAATCTCCTTGTATATTAAGAATTATCTGAGTATTTTTTAGAATACTTTACAGGTTAACTAGAAAATTATTCTTTAAATTATACTCAAACGTATAGTATTTCTGAAAGTTCTTGACAAAAATATTATCTTTTTAATAAAAAAACCCGCTTATAAAGCGGGTTGATGTTTAACATTTCATTTTGCTGGCTCTTGCGCTGGCTCATCATCTTTTAATGGCACGATTAATGTGTCGATGTGAGTATTATTGATGAGTTGGCGAGCAGAAGACATTAATTTGCTCCAAAAATCTTGGTGATGACCACAAACAACTAAATCAACCCCATATTCATGGATAGCTTCAATTAATACTTGACCAAATTCACCATTTCCGGAGAGGGTATGTGCAATTGGATAACCTGCTTCATCAGCCAATTTATTTAAAGCAATGTGCGCATCTTCAGTAATACGATCTTTCATATCATTCATATTGATATCAACTAAACCGGTGTAAAGATCTGAATAATTAATACCAACGTGAATCAATGAGATTTGAGCATTATATGGTCGGGCCATAGAAACTGCTTTTTCGACAAGCACTTCACTTTCTGGTGATAAATCAACTGCGACTAATATATGTTTATAAGCCATGATACTTTACTCCTTCCTATTTTTAACTTCCTAGTTAAATTGATAATCAGTACTCTATTTTTACTACTAAATCAATTTTTGAGCAAGCCAAAAAAGTGACCCAGATAACAAAATTGATATTGGAAGTGTTAAAACCCATGTCAGCGCAATATTTTTTATTGTCTTACTTTGTACACCGCCGCCGTCAACAATCATAGTACCGGCTACTGAAGATGAAAGCACTTGAGTTGTCGAAACCGGCATACCGGTATAACTTGCAATCCCAATTGATAAAGCAGTGGTAATTTGTGCTGAGACGCCTTGTGCATAAGTCATGCCTTTTTTACCAATTTTCTCACCTATGGTAATAGCAACACGTCGCCAACCAATCATGGTACCAACAGCCAGCGCTGATGCGACAGCAATAATGATCCAAATTGGCGCATATTCAACAGTTTTAAGTAAATCATTGTTTAATGATTTTAAGTATTGCTTATCTTGTGAAGACACATTAGGTTGTTTAGCCACATGTGATACCGTATCAGATAAACATAGTAAAATGCGTCTGGTTTGTGAACGTTGGTCTACTGTTAGCGTTTCATAATCATTGAGTTTATTAAATAAGTTATTAGCAATACCTAAGGTGGTAAAAGAGCGAGAATAATCGCAATGATATTTATTTAAATCAGTTTCAGGAATAGTTGTATCAACAGCAGTTTGTGAACCAATCACTGAATTAAGCTCTTGGTTATGCGTGACAAAATACTCTTCAATATTATGGATAGCATTACGAGTATTGGTAATGTCATAAGTAGAAGCCTGCATATTAACAATAAAGCCGGCCGGCGCAATACCCATTAATACCAGCATTAATAAACCAATCCCTTTTTGTCCGTCATTAGCGCCATGAGAAAAACTCACTCCCGCCGCCGAAATAATTAGCATAATACGGATCCAAAATGGCGGTTTCTTTTTACCATAAAGCTTTTCACGCTGTTCAGGCGTCATGAAAATACGTTCTCTTTTTTTGCGGCTCTTTTTACTTTGACCTTTGCGAGTCCAATATTTTCTCAGTAAAAAGATCATCAACCCGGCAATCACAAGCCCAACAACAGGGGAAATAATCAATGATAAAAAGATTGAAATCATTTTAGGTATATTAAGTGCATCAATGATCGATGTATCTGTAATAAAAGCATTAGCCAGTGCCACACCGATAATCGATCCAATTAAGGTATGTGAACTTGATGCAGGAATACCTACATACCAAGTGCCTAAATTCCAAATGATTGCGGCAAATAAGATGGAAAATACCATCGCAAGCCCGTGCGCTGAGCTTACGTTAAGTAAAAGATCTGTCGGTAAAAGGTGAACAATAGCATAAGCGACACTCAGCCCGCCGAGCAATACGCCAAAAAAGTTAAACATACCTGCCATAAAAACGGCAAGTTGTTCTTTCAATGCCCTTGTATATATTACTGTTGCCACAGCATTAGCTGTGTCATGGAAACCATTAATTGCCTCATAAAAAAGAACAAAAAATAGTGCCAAAACTAATAATACAATGGTTGTAAATTCTAAATCAGCAAATAGATGAAACATAATATATCTTTCTGTTGTTAATAGCCCAGCTATTATCCTTGAGAATCAAGCAATGAGCAAAACAATTTTTACATTTTTCGCTTTGCATAACGTGCAGCCAGTACAGCACAGATCATGAGTTGTACTTGATGAAAAATCATTAAAGGCAAAATCATAATGCCCATTATCGACATTGGGAAGATAACACTTGCCATTGGAATGCCACTAGCAAGGCTTTTTTTCGAACCACAAAACACAATGGTAATCTCATCTTCTTTATTAAAACCTAATAGTCGCGACCCATATGTGGTCGCCAACAATACAATGGTTAATAAGACGATAGAATAAAAGATAATCTCTATAAGTGATAGCAAACTAATTTTAGACCAAATCCCGTTAGCAACCGCATCACTAAAGGCAACATAAACAACTAACAAAATGGATAAGCGATCTGTTTTAGCAATCACTGTTTTATATTTATCGACCCATTTACCAATAAATCGCCGTGAGAGATGACCGAGTACAAATGGTAACATCAGTTTGAGCATAATTGATGAGATAGCATCAAGCAAATTCATTGATCCTGCCGCTTGAGTATGCATAAGTAAACCCACTAATACAGGCGTTATAAATACCCCTAATAAAGTAGATGCTGATGCACTACAAATTGCAGCCGCAACATTACCTTTGGCTATGGATGTAAAGGCGATTGCTGATTGAACAGTGGCGGGTAAAACACAAAGATAGACAAATCCAAGATAGAGTTCATAAGGTAAGAAAGTAGGGACTAAAAATTGCATTAGTACGCCTAAAATAGGGAAAAGAATAAAAGTCGTAGCAAAGATGAATAGATGCAGTCGCCAATTTTTAATCCCGACAACGATGGCCTGAAATGATAACTTAGCGCCATGCATAAAAAATAATAAGCCAATAGCAAACGTTGTTAAGTATTCAAAAACAACTTTAGTTTGCCCTTCACAAGGAAATACACTGGCAGTCAGCACCACACAAATTAAAATTAATAGAAACGGATCGATTTTAAAACGTTGTAGTAGGTTCATGGCTTCTAGCGTGATAAGTTAAAAAAAATCGCCACAAAAGTGGCGATAGATAAGATAGTAAGATTTACTCTAAGAAACTGCGAAGCACATCAGAACGGCTTGGATGACGTAATTTACGTAATGCCTTAGCCTCGATTTGACGGATACGTTCACGTGTAACATCAAACTGTTTACCGACCTCTTCAAGTGTATGGTCAGTATTCATATCGATACCAAAACGCATACGTAGTACCTTCGCTTCCCTCGGTGTTAATCCTGATAAGATATCACGAGTTGCGCTTCGTAAACTCTCTGATGTCGCTGCATCTAATGGTTGCTCAAGCGCTGTATCTTCAATAAAGTCACCTAAGTGTGAATCTTCATCATCACCGACCGGCGTTTCCATGGAAATTGGCTCTTTGGCAATTTTCAGCACTTTACGTATTTTCTCTTCTGGCATCTGCATGCGCTCAGACAACTCTTCTGGAGTTGGCTCACGCCCAATCTCTTGTAACATTTGACGAGAGATTCGGTTTAGCTTATTGATTGTTTCAATCATATGCACCGGAATACGAATCGTTCTGGCTTGGTCAGCAATAGAACGAGTAATGGCTTGCCTGATCCACCATGTAGCATAAGTTGAGAATTTATAACCACGACGGTATTCAAATTTATCAACAGCTTTCATCAAACCGATATTACCTTCTTGAATAAGATCTAAGAATTGTAATCCTCGATTGGTGTATTTTTTCGCAATAGAGATAACCAAACGTAAATTCGCTTCAACCATCTCTTTTTTAGCTCGACGAGCTTTTGCTTCACCAATAGACATACGTCGGTTGATATCTTTAATCTGTTCTATAGATAAATTAGTTTCCGTTTCAATTTGCTGCAAACAATTAATTTCAGCTTCAATAGGCTCTTCAAACTCTTTTAAATTTGCGGCAAAAGCACCCTTAGCCGTTAAGGCTTTTTTAAACCAGCTCATGTTATTTTCATTGCCGGTAAAATGGGTCATAAACTGTTTTTTCGGCATCTTGCACTGCTCAACGCAGATCTTCATAATCACACGCTCATGTGCTCTTACGCGATCCATCATGCTGCGCATATTATTTACAAGAATATCGAATTGTTTACCCACTAAACGAAATTGTTTAAAGATTTCGGATAGATTTTCAATCTCTTGTTGTGCTTTTTTATGTGCACGTCCATATTTTTTGATAGCGGCTGAAGTTTTATCGTGCTGTTCTTTTAATTCAGCAAACTTAGCTCTGGCAACTTCCGGATCGATAGAGACATCGTCATCAGCAGAATCACTGTCTTCCTCTTCGTTTTCATCGTCGCTATCATCAATTTCGATCTCTTCTTCGTTATCATCTAACTCTTCCGGCAACTCTTCTGCTGATTCTTCAGCATTCGGATCAACAAAGCCAGTAATAAGATCAGACAGACGTACTTCACCACTTTCAATTAAATTATATTGTTCTAAAAGATAAGTAATCGCTTCTGGATATTCTGAAACAGAGGTTTGAACTTGGTTAATCCCATCTTCAATACGTTTTGCGATGTCAATTTCGCCTTCACGGGTTAAAAGTTCAACCGCCCCCATTTCGCGCATGTACATACGCACAGGATCGGTAGTTCGACCTATTTCTGATTCAACATTAGAAAGTACCAATGCTGTCGCTGCTTCAACAGCTTCTTCATCAGGAACATTATCTGAAAGTAATAACTCATCAGAATCAGGGGCTTCTTCAAGAACTTGAATCCCCATATCATTGATCATTTGGATAATATCTTCAATCTGATCTGAATCAATAATTTCTTCTGGCAAGTGATCGTTGACATCAGCATAGGTCAGGTATCCCAGTTCCTTACCTCGAATGATCAGAAGTTTTAACTGTGATTGAGAATTTTGCTCCATAAAAGGTATCCACATTTAGTTATTCGGTAATGTATAATATATATGTAAGACAAAATGATATTGTCTCCATATACCCTATATATTTAGTCTTTTTTTGATAAAACAAGTATTAGTGTCGCTAATTCTTTTTTCTCTGCGGTACTTAAGCCGGAGACTCTCTCTTTTGCGATCAGTTCATCTTGCCTTTGGGCGAGTATATTATCATATAACTCTTTTAAAGTATGAGAAAATATTGTGCTTATTTCATCATCTTGATAATGGTGTTCCCAGCTTGCTAGACGATTAAGTTGCTTATAAAACGGTCTATCAATACATTGCGTTAATATCTGGGCTGTAGTTATATTTGGGTAATGTTGGCATAATTCAAGTAATTCAATAAAAATATCAATCCCCGCTAACTTGGCTTGACGCATAATATTGATATCCGAGACTTGTTTAGCAAGGTTTGGATACTGTATTAACAAACCAATTAAAATACGCATAATTGTTAATTTCATTTGAATTGAAGGCTTAACTTCAGCCGTCTTATCTTCACTTTTTTGACGATTATCACGAATTAATTGTTCAATTTGCGCAACATCAAGTAAGCCTAAATAACGCCCCAGTTGTTGAAGTAAATTCAACCTGAAAGCTTTCGCTTTTACTTGCTCAAGCATTGGTATAGCAAGTGCACTCAATTTTGCTTTGCCTTCAGAGCTACTTAAATCAACTTGTTTTAATAATTCATCAAATAAAAATTGAGATAAGTTAGGCGCTGATTGTAAATGCGATTCAAAACCTTGTTTGCCCACTTTACGTACAAAACTATCCGGATCTTCATCCTGTGGCAAAAAAACAAATGTAATTTGTTTACCGTCAATCAAGCAAGGCAGTAACACATTAAGCGCACGCCAAGCTGCACTACGACCCGCTTTATCACCGTCATAACAAAATATGACAGAATCAGTTGCCCTAAATAGTAACTTGATGTGTTGTTCTGATGTTGATGTTCCTAATGCTGCCACAGCATAATCAATGCCATATTGCGCTAGCGAAACAACATCCATATACCCCTCAACCACCATGAGTTTATCGGGGTTACGATTAATCTCTTGTGCTTCATAAAGCCCATATAATTGGAATCCTTTATGAAAGATTGGGGTTTCTGGCGAATTGATATATTTAGCCGAATCATTGATTATCGTGCGCCCACCAAAAGCAATCACATTGCCTTGCCTGTCTCGAATAGGAAACATAATTCGACCACGAAAACGATCATATTGATTACCACCGTCACTGGTCACTAACATGCCAGCTTGATCATAAAGATGAGTTTCCGCTTTCGTTTTTGCCACACTTTGGAAAGTTGAACGCCATTCGTTAGGTGCGTAACCTATTTTGTACCGAGCAATAATTTCACTGTTAAGCCCTCGCTGTAAAAGATACTGTTGCGCATCTTTTGACGTGGTTAATGTTAATTGCTGCTGGTAAAAATTGGTGATTTTTGCCATTAGTGTATAAAGGTCACGGCGAACATTACGCGATTCAATCTGTTTTGAATTATCAAGTTGGCTGTTATCGCTATCAGTATAAGGAACTTGTATCCCTTGCATGCTAGCGATTTCTTCAATTGCTTCGGGGAAAGATAAACGGTCGTACTGCATAAGAAAATTCACTACCGAACCGGATGCACCACATCCAAAACAATAGTAAATTTGTTTTTTTTCATTTAGTGAAAAAGAGGCGGTTTTTTCATCATGAAAAGGACAACAACCAAAGTAGTTATTTCCTTTCTTTTTCATTTTAACGCGTTTACTGATCACATCAAGAATACTTGTGCGAGCAATTAAATCTAAAATAAAATCATTAGGAATACGACCTTTCATGATAAAATTCAACCAATATTGGTATTACCCAAAGACAACAAGCCGTATCGAAATGTACGGCTTGTTAAAATCTCTTTATATTAAAAATAGATAAAATTGATAGTTAGTATCAATTAAAATTTTCAGTATAAATCTTAGTATAGACGAGTGCGACGAGCGTTTTCTCTTTCTAATTTTTTAGCATGGCGTTTAACAGCTGCTGCTTTTGCGCGTTTACGAATAGTTGTTGGTTTTTCGTAAAATTCACGGTTACGAACTTCAGCTAAAATCCCTGCTTTCTCGCAAGAACGTTTGAAACGACGTAATGCTACATCGAAAGGTTCATTTTCACGTACTTTAATTACTGGCATGTGCCTCTCACCTCAAATTTGTTTAATATCACAAAGGACTAAAAATTAGTGCGCAATTTTACCTCTAATCGATATATGTTGTAAAGTAAAATATCGAATAATTACCACAGAGCAAATTAATTTGCTAATCTACAAGCTCAGTCAGATAATAAACGATAGTTATTCAAAATAAATAGGTGTTTTATGTCATTATTTTTTACCGGTCAATACCCTCAACGCCGCTTACGTCGCAATCGAGCACATGATTTTAGCCGCCGTCTAGTTGCTCAAAATCATTTAACAGTTAATGATTTAATTTATCCTGTCTTTATTGTTGAAGGTAAAAACATAACTCAATCTGTTTCATCAATGCCTAATGTGAATCGCATGAGTATCGATGTATTATTAAAAGAAGCAGAAGAAGTGGTTAAATTAGGCATACCTGTTTTAGCGTTATTTCCGGCTATCGATGCATCAAAAAAATCATTATTGGCACAAGAAGCTTATAACGAAAATGGCTTAGTTCCCCGAGCAATTAGCGCCCTAAAAAAAGCCTTTCCCCAACTAGGCATTTTATCCGATGTTGCGCTCGATCCTTATACTACACATGGGCAAGATGGCATTATTGACGATCAAGGCTATGTTCTAAACGATATTTCAGTCGAAACGTTGATTAAGCAAGCCTTAGTTCAAGCGCAAGCTGGCGTCGATATTATTGCACCTAGCGATATGATGGATGGTCGCATCGGCGCTATACGTAATGCGCTTGAATCGCATGGATTTGTGAATACCCAAATTATGGCATATTCAGCCAAATATGCATCAAGCTTTTATGGCCCTTTCCGTGACGCAGTCGGATCGGCATCGAATATAAAAGGTGGCAATAAAAAAACTTACCAACTCGATCCCGCTAACAGTGATGAAGCACTACAAGAAATTTATCAAGACTTGAGCGAAGGAGCGGATATGGTAATGGTTAAACCAGGACTGCCTTATCTTGATATTGTCACGAAAGTTAAACAAACTTTTGCCGTACCTACCTTTGCTTATCAAGTATCCGGTGAATACGCTATGCTCAAAGCTGCCATTGAAAATGGTTGGCTAGATGAAAAATCGACTATCATGGAATCGTTACTATGCTTTAAACGAGCGGGCGCTGATGGCGTGCTAACCTATTTTGCCAAACAAGCTGCCCAGTGGTTACAAAACCCATAATATCATCAAGTTATAAACTAAAATCGACTGGCTAAAACCCTGTCGATTTTTTACATAAATTAACTAAATTTGTCTAAAAAATGTTTATTATTTATGATTAAATTTTAGACTAATGATTATTAACATTATCCATTCAACATTTTTAAATAAATAACCCACCAATAGCAGCCCTAAAATTCAAATTAGTTAATGACCTAAATTTAATAACGATCTGGCAGTTCTAAATGTAAAAAAGTTTCAGTAAAACTATATGTTTGTGTAAAAATCTGATAATATTTACAAAGTTAAGCGATTTGGGAGTAGAAAATGATATATGAACTTGTTCCAATTGAATTGCATGATGAACTGAATAAATTTCGTCATGATTTAGAAAAAATGGCTTCACAACATATAGAAGTTTGTCCTTTTTGCCAACAAAATGAATTCTATCTGATTCGTTCAAAACCAACAAATACCTATCGTTGCAAAGCTTGTGACAAATATTTCAATGTAGCATCTAACACCTCTTTTAATCGATTATCACCATTTGATTGGTTAGAAACGATATTTACTAGCCGTATAGCGAATAAAAGTTACCAAACTATTGCAAAAAAATTAGGCTGTACGTTAGAAAAAGTCATGCGGCGAGATCAAGCTATTGTTGATCATTTGAAGTCTTACTATCCATTACTAAACAAATGGTATACCGGTGCAAAACAATTAAAAATCACCCCGACACTTACCAAACAACATCAAACACTGATTGAAAAAGTCACGTCTTTATTAAATGAACAATCGCCAGTTTGTTTATATTGTAGTTCAACAGAAACAACCAAAGTTGGTAAACGCACTTGTTATCGTTGTAAGCGTTGCCGACGTAGCTTTAACATTTTAAGTGACACAATTCTTAATCGTCTTCCTAAGTCTGAACTATGGATTGAATTTATTAATTTGCTTGTTTCCGGAAAAAATAATATGCAAATCCAAACTGAATTAGGTTTTAATGGTAATACAGTAAATCATTGGCGAAACGCATGGTGTGAAATGATGAAACGTTGGAACTTAGAAGATTTGGCAAATTGGTGTCAATGCCATTAATAAATGCCATTAATAGAAGTAACATAATAGTGAACTAGGTAAAAAATCTACGTTTAATCACATTCATTTTCTTACAATAACATGAAATAGAAGCCTAAATTATGAATAAATCATTATTTTATTTATCAATATGTTCATTAAGCTTTTTATTAGTATTAACAGGATGTGATGAAGAACAGTCATCCCAGATAGCATCTTCATCTCAAACAAACAACAACCAAAATAATAATTTAAATGTTGATAGCCTAAGTTCAGACACGTTTGATGAAGAGGTTCAATCCCTGTCATACTTACCTGTTACTATAATCAATAGTTATCTTTTCCATAATGAACCGGAATTACTACCAAATCATAAATTAATTAAACAACAAAAAATTGAAGGAGCATCAGATAAGCTCATCAATTATAATGAACAAGGTTATGTTGCTAATTATGATTTAGAAGGTTTTTATGGCGAACTCGATTATAAGAACGCTAAATATTTTTACGGAACAAAAGAAAACCGCAATGATTATAAAATCACATTTGATGCCAGCAAAAATATACTCGGTATGAAAAATAGCAAAGGCGATATTGTTGCAAGAAATGAATTTGATGAAGATGGTCGTTTGGTTGAAATGACACTATCGCATTTTGCAGAAAATAATGTCATTTTTAATAGTAAAATTGTTTATGACCAATATGATCGCGTTGAGCTAGTTTTATACAGCGCATATGTGCCAGTTGATAATAAAGTCAATTTCCCAATTTTGCTACAAGAGAAAACTTTAGTTTATAGTAATATTAATCAGTTAGAAAAATCGATTACAAAAACATTTAAACTTTCATCAAGTGGTGAAATTATTGTAAACGATAAAAATGAACAAGAAGTTGAAATCAATGAAACTTGTTCATATTCTGATTATACCGTCTATAGCGACTGGACTAAGGCCGTTTGTGTAACAACCGGTGATGAATCAAAAACAACAAATTTAATCCGAACTATCGACTATCAGTAAACAAATACGGCCATTAACTTCGTGAATATGATTAGTCTTCACCAAACTCATCATATTCACGGCATAATACAATCGTATCTTCAATTAAGCGCCTTGCTATCGTCCCATACTCTGGAATTTTAGGTAACTGAGAATAATGGAACCAATCAGCTTGTACTAACTCATTTTTGTCGATACAGATTTCACCGCTCTCGTAATCAGCCAAATAAGCCATCATTAGTGAATTAGGAAATGGCCAAGGTTGCGATCCTACATACCGGATATTTTTAATTTTGATTTTTGACTCTTCATATACTTCACGTTCAACAGCATTTTCCATTGTTTCACCTATTTCAGTAAAACCCGCTAAAACCGTATATAAGTCATCTTGATTATGTCTGACATGCTTAGCCAATAAAATTTTATTTTGATGTCGGATTGCAACAATAATAGAAGGTGATATCTGAGGATAATAACGTTCTTTGCAGTTATGGCACAAACAACACCATTCTGAACTACTAATATACATTTGATGACCACAATAGCCACAATATTTGTGGGAGCGATAAAACTCAGCCAATTGCACCGCTCGACCGGCCATATTAAATAGCGATTGATCAGTTTTATTAAGCAGTGGACGTATGACACTCATCGAGCTTTTCATTTCATAACAAATCAGCCAAGCAGTTTGACCATTCCATTCGCCAATTGGTTGAGCTAATTGGTTAGTAAAACCAAACTCTTTAGCATAACCCGTTGGCACTTCGCCATTAGGTAACCACAATCGTCCATTGGCGCTGACAAACCAGTATCCGGTTTCATTGCCGGTTAAATTAAATTGTTGCTGTATATTCATTTCCATTCTTACCTAAAAGCAAAACAAAAAAGGAGGGTTTAACACCTCCTTTTTCTAATACGATTTCTATTTCTTTTTCTTTTCGTGAAGTCCCTTTTTCTCAAGCTCCCAGTAGATAATACGTTGCTGAGCAATGGTAAATAAATTACTCACGATATAGTATAAAACCAGACCTGACGGGAACCATAAGAAGAACACAGTGAAAATTAACGGCATAAAAGTCATTAATTTTTGTTGTAATGGATCTGTGACCGCTGTTGGTGACATTTTCTGTATTAAGAACATCGTCGCACCCATTAATAACGGGAATATATAATAAGGATCTTGCGCTGACAAGTCATGAATCCATAACGCAAATGGTGCATGACGAAGTTCAACGGTATTACCTAACATATAAAATAGCGATAAGAAGATAGGCATTTGAATAATCAATGGCAAACAACCGCCCAAAGGATTAACCTTCTCTTGCTTATAAAGAGCCATTGTTTCCATACTCATCTTCTGTCTATCATCACCATAACGCTCTTTTAACGCTTGTAAACGAGGTTGTAATAACTTCATTTTAGCCATTGAACGATATTGCGCACGTGTTAACGGGAATAAAATTCCACGCACAATAAAGGTAATAATAATAATCGACACACCCCAGTTACTGACAAAACCTTGAATAAATTTCAATAAGTAAAATAACGGTTGTGACAAGAACCATAACCAACCATAATCAACAATCAAATCAAGATGATTTGCCGTTTCTTTCAATTGACTTTGGATTTCCGGACCTAACCATAGCTTAGCGCCAATTGATTGGCTAGCACCTGCCGGGATAACAGTTGATTGACCTTTGAAACCAATAGTTGCTTGCGTATTTTTAGCAGTTACACGTGAATAAAAAAGGTTATTTTGATCCTGTGTTGGCACCCATGCTGAAGCAAAATAGTGTTGCAACATAGCAATCCAACCAGTTTGCGTTTCTACCGCTAATGCTTTATCTTTAATATCATCAAAACTATATTTGCTATAATTTGTACTTGAGCTTGAATATGCAGTTCCACGGAATGCACTTAATCCAAGTCCGCCCCCACCTTCAGTGACAGCATCTTCTGGTAATTTGATAGTTTGTTTCAATTGACCATACATCGCGACATCAATCGGCCCATTACTTTGGTTATTGATATCATATTGCACATCAATAGCATAGTTTCCACGTTGTAAAATGTAGTATTTAATATAAGTAATGCCATTAATCTGATAAGTTAACGGAACACGTAATTCATTTTGTCCGTCAGCTAACACATATTCTGTTTGCGCAGTTTGGTATACCGGACGTTTCGCATCTTGAATAGCGTTATCAGGTCCGTCTTTACCTGTTAAACCACTTTCAGCAATATAAACAAAATCAGGACGAGATGTTAATAATTGGAAAGGTGTACCTGAATGAAGCGTTTGATCATATTTCAATAATTGTGCTGCTTGAACATCACCACCATAAGTATTAATTGTGAGTAACAATACGTCAGACTTAATGGTAATGGTTTTACCTAAAGCTAAATTGCCTGTTGAATCATCATCACTTATTTGTTGAGTCATTTGGTTAGTCATTGGTGGTTTAGGTGCATGATCATCCACCCATGCCTTCCAAATTAAAAAAGAGACAAAAAGTAAAGCAATGACTAAGATATTACGTTGAGATCCCATTAATGTTTTTCTCTATTGGTTTTAGTTTTTGGAGGAACAAAATCTTCTCCTCCTTCATGTAAAGGATGACATTTTAATACACGTTTGACCGTTAGCCAACCACCTTTTACTAATCCAAAGCGTCGTAGTGCAATTATTGCATACTGAGAGCAAGTAGGTGTGAAGCGACATTTAGGACCAAACAACGGGCTTATAATCCGTTGATAAGCGCGAATAAATAAAATAAAAAAATTAATTATCAATGATTTAGCCGCATAGACATGCTGTTTGATAATCAATTTAAGTTTATTCAAACTTTTTGTTTGGCGATAATTCGTTGGCATAATTTATCTAATGTTGCAACTAACTGTTTATTATCCAATTCGATAACAGAATGTTTAGCCATTAAAATAAAATCAATATTAGGAAGCTGATGTTGATGAAGACGAAAATATTCTTTCGTTAAACGCTTAATACGGTTGCGCTCATGTGCACGTTTAACCTGTTTTTTTGCTATAGCAAATCCTAAACGAGGATGATTTAAATCATTTATTCGTGCAACTAATGTAAGAAAGGGTGAGCCAGCTCTAACGGACTCTTGAAAGACATAATTGAAATCAAAGGGAGTTAACAAACGTAACTCCCGAGGAAAAGTGAAATTAATCACTCAACTTAAAATCAGCTAGCAACAGTTAAACGAGCACGGCCTTTAGCACGACGGCGAGCAAGAACTTGACGACCGTTTTTAGTTGCCATACGAGCACGGAAACCGTGAGTTCTATTGCGTTTTAATACTGATGGTTGAAATGTGCGTTTCATGACGATTTATATCCAAATCTAATTTATCAACAGGTTGCAGAGTAAAAACTCTACATCATTAATTAAAGAGGTCGGAATTATAGAAGCTATTTTATTTTTCGTCAATGAGATTTTCAAAGATAAGTGTAACAGATATGATCTAAAATTTATTTATAGCACAATAATATAAAAACTGACGATTGAATAATACCTAATCAATAAATGTCGGTAAGTGCTAACCTGCATGGACGATCAGCAGCGCGACAATTGAACAAATCATCATCCAATCAACACCAGATTATTTGATACCATAAGTAAAACAAAATCAATCAGCAACAGCAAGTACCCGCTTACTTTTTTCTCCACCAATCTCACGAGCCAGTTTTGGCACTAAATAACCGGATACTTTTTCAGCAAGCTGTTTCATCAATTGTTTGGCGGTTTTATCATCAACGAAAAAATGTGCAGCGCCTTGAACTTTATCAAGCAGATGAATGTAATAAGGTAAAATACCGCTATCAAACAGCTTATTACTTAATTGGGCTAAAACCTCAACATTATCATTAATATTTTTTAACATCACGCTTTGATTAAGCACTAATACATTACTTTGTTTTAATTGCCAAATCGCACGGGTAACTTCATTATCAATCTCATTGGGGTGATTAATATGTGTAACCACAATTATCTGTAATCGACTTTGCGCAAATAATCGAGATAATTGTTGGGTTATTCTTGACGGAATCACTACTGCCAAACGAGTATGAATGCGTAACCGCTTGATATGTGGAATCTTTTCTAATTCACTTATCAAAAATGCGATCTCATTATCTTTCGCCATTAATGGATCGCCGCCCGATAAAATAATCTCATCGAGTTCAGGATGAGTGGCAATATAGTTAAGCGCTATATTTAAGTTTTTTTTGCTGCTCTGGTTTTCATGATAAGGAAAGTGACGTCTAAAACAGTAACGGCAATTGATCGCACAAGCGGTTTTAGTTATTAACAGTGCTCGATTATGATATTTATGCAGTAATCCCGGGATTGCATTATTTTGCTCTTGTAACGGATCATCACTGTATCCCGCGACTTGCAACATTTCGTTATCATCACAAAGCACCTGCAACAAAAGAGGATCATGACTATCGCCCTTTTTCATACGATTAATAAAAGCTAAAGGCACACGCAGCGGGAATTGTTTCTTTGCTTGTAACATAGACAAAGAAATCGTATCAGGATCTAAATCTAAACAACGATAGAGGGTTTTAATATCCGTCACAACGTTGGCAAGATCAAAAATCCATGCTTCTTTATTTGGTTGTTCAACTTTTTGCTGTATAATGTGGCTCATTTTTGTAATTCAGAATGATAGTTGGAGCTTTTATGGCATCTTATAGTACTAATGAGTTTAAAGCCGGTCTTAAAATAATGCAAGATGGCGAGCCGTGTGTAATTGTTGAAAATGAGTTTTATAAACCAGGTAAAGGGCAAGCAATTAACCGCGTTAAAATTAAAAAATTACTTTCAGGTAAAACTGTTGATAAAACATTCAAATCAGGTGAATCTGTTGAAGCTGCTGATGTTGTTGATATGAATTTAACTTACTTGTATACCGACGGTGAGTTCTGGCATTTTATGAACAACGATACTTTTGAGCAACTTTCTGCCGATGCAAAAGCAGTGGGTGATAATGCTAAATGGTTAGTCGATCAAGCTGAATGTATTTTAACATTATGGAATGGTCAACCGATTGCTGTTACACCACCAAACTTTGTTGAACTTGAAGTTATTGAAACAGATCCGGGCTTGAAAGGTGATACAGCCGGAACTGGTGGTAAACCCGCTACACTTTCAACCGGTGCCGTTGTACGTGTTCCACTATTTGTACAAATTGGTGAAGTGCTTAAAGTTGATACACGTTCAGGTGAATACGTTTCACGTGTAAAATAA
This sequence comes from Gilliamella sp. B3892, assembly GCF_026536305.1. Taxonomy (NCBI): domain Bacteria; kingdom Pseudomonadati; phylum Pseudomonadota; class Gammaproteobacteria; order Orbales; family Orbaceae; genus Gilliamella; species Gilliamella sp. B3892. The sequence continues at coordinate 134,012 of NZ_JAFNOK010000001.1, read as the reverse complement.
ACGTGTTTATTATCAATATCACGCTTATTGCACGACAAAAAGAGAGGAATTGACTTACCTCTCTTTTTGTTATCTAACTGCTATCTATTATCGACCTAAAAATATCAAGGCTATTTACTTAGCCCCAGCATAATTAAGCTGACGCCAAGATTCATATACAACTACCGCTACTGAATTGGATAAGTTCATACTACGACTGGTTGCTAACATAGGAATGCGGATTTTATTATCCTGTGGTAACGCATCGAGTATTGCAGCTGGTAGACCTCGTGTTTCAGGCCCAAACATTAAAAAATCATTTGATTGATAATTCACGGCACTATGCGGCTTTTGACCTTTTGTAGTCAATGCATAAACCTGTTTAGTCAAATCCAATTGATTAATATCTAAGAACTGTTCAAGATTTTTGTAACGTTTGACATTGACAAATTCTTGATAATCCAGCCCTGCTCGCCGTAGTTTTTTATCATCCCAATAAAATCCCATTGGCTCAATAATATGCAAATTATATCCTGTATTAGCACACAGACGAATAATATTGCCAGTGTTCGCTGGAATCTCTGGCTCAAACAGTACAATATTCAATGCGGAATTTGACACAATGACTACTCTTTATTTTTTAATGTTTTTGACTTGTCGGTAATACTATCACAATTCTCAGCCCACCTAAGTGACTTTTCTGTGCTTTAACAGTTCCGTGATCGCGAGTGATCGCATTTGCTACAATGGCTAATCCTAGTCCGGTACCACCCGTCTGGCGATCTCGTGCTTCACTGGTTCGATAAAAAGGTCTGAAAATTTGTTCTAATTCGTTATCAGCCACACCGGGACCATCATCATCAATGGTAATTGTCATTTGTTGTGGTTGCTGACTAAAATTAATCACAATTTGGTGTTTAGAATAACGAAAAGCATTACGAATAACGTTTTCCAGAGCGCTACATAAAGCAGTCGGATAACACAACACAACATGATTAGTTGGCGGATTTTGAATTAAAAATGTTTTGCCAATTTGCTCCGCTTCAAACGTAGCATTATCTAATACATTTTTAAATAAAACATTTAATTTATGGTAGTTGCGAACTTCATTATTATCATATTGATGACGGGCTAAAGAGAGCAACTCACCAATCATTGCATCAAGTTTTAATGCTTCATCATTAATACGAATCACTTCGTTACTTTCGCCCTGTTTGCGGCGTAATAATGATGTGGCTAATTGCAAACGAGTCAAAGGCGTGCGTAATTCATGAGAAATATCAGAAAACAAGCGTTGTTGTAACTCCTGCATCCGTTTTAATTCCCTTAACATATGATTAAAACTCGCTCCGGTTGCTTTATACTCATAAGATCCGATTTTTTCTAACTCAGGCCATTGTTGCAAATTCCCTTTGGCAACTTGTTCGGCTGCCAGTTTTAAACCACGTGCAGGTTTTGCAATACTCCAAGATAACCAAAGCAAAAAAGGAGAGCTGGCTAACATTGTTAGTGTTAATAATAAAAAGGGATGATCAAAGATTAAGTTAACAAATTGAGATTGAATATCTGAGGCTGGTTGCAATAAGTATAATTGGTAATCTTCATTAGCATAATGAATCAGAAAAGGGCCTATAATCTCTTGAGATTCGTAAATTTTCTTTGCCGGATCAGCGACATTATTAGATTTTTCACTAAAGTTTCTAACTAAATCAATATTTTTAGTATCAGCGGTAATTATTTGTTTATTGGGTGTGAAAATGAATAAAAATTGCCCGGGTTTTTGGTGACCGTCCATCACCACGATAAAACGCATCCACCAACGAAAACTATCTTTAGGTACATTTGAAAGCTCTTTTTCTATTTGATTAGCAAGCACATTGCCTGCTTCTTTATCTTTATTTGCTAAATAAGTTAAATTTCGAGCGTCAAGATTAGGCAAAGCCATAATCAACATTAGAAAAAAAGCGATAGTAAGTAAAAATATTGTGAAAATTCTAATAGTTAACCTGTCAAAAATCCACATATAATTTTACCTTTATAAGATGTATTCGACCCTTAATGTACATTATCATTTTGATCGACAACAAACAGGTAGCCTTTCGATCTCAATGTTTTTATCCAGGGTAACCCATCACTGCGTGGTGGCAATTTTTTTCTCAAATTAGACACATGAACATCAATTGAACGAGCCAGCGGAATAAACTCTTTACCAAGTACAGTTTCACTTAAAGTATCTCGGGAAATTGTTTGGCCTGCACTTTCAAGCAATTTGAGTAATACTTGGAACTCAGTACCCGTTAATTCGAGATACTGGTCATCAAAAAAAGCAGTTTGTTGCTTTCGATTAACCGTTAGTTTATCAATAGTAAGTTGAAGCGGTTTTTCTTCACTTTCTTCTGAGTTATCCCAACGGGTTCTTCGTAGCAAGGCATTGATTCGAGCAACCAACTCTCTATCATTAAAAGGTTTAAGAATATAATCATCAGCCCCTAACTCAAGTCCAATCACCTTATCAAATTCGTCGTCTTTAGCTGTCAGAAAAATAACCGGAACAGTAAAGTCATTTCTTAATTTAGATAACATACTAAGCCCGTTCATCTCTGGCATCATTATATCGAGCAGTATAAGATCAATGGTACTATCGAATTTTTCTAAAGCTTGTACTCCATTATTTGCTGTTTCAACGTCAAAACCTTCTAATTCAAGTAATTCACGTAATAATGAGGCTATTTCAGGATCATCATCAACTACAAGTAATTTACTCATTGCCTTCCTCTTTAACTTAATTAAATCATTAATTTGTAATTATTTTGATTATAAAAAATATCTGATCTTATCAAATCATGATTATAAAAGCCAAATACTACCAATATCATAACTATTTGTTAAGTATTATATTTTAAAAATTTTCACATTCGAAAACCCTTGCTCAATCAGATAGAGTGCTTGTAACTTGCTCATAACGCCTTTAGCACAATAAAGAAGATATTGTTTTGATTGATCTAAATCTCCAAATTGTGTAGCCAATTTATAAAATGGAATGACTTTAATATCAACATTATTTAATTCCAGCGGTTTATCTTCCTGCTCTTCCGGCGCACGAATATCAATCACAATTTGATTATCACCCAATGAAGTCACAGTATCAACTTGAATAACCGTGTTACTTGCTTGTTTGGCAATTTCACGAATATCAATATTTTCTGCCTCTTCCACTGCTTTATCTAAAATTGAGAAATCAAAATTAAGCTCTTGTTCCTCTATTTTTTCTTTAACGGCTTTGACCGTTGGACTTTTCGAAATTACACCACAAAATTCTGGCATAGTTTTAGCAATATCTTCAGTCCCTATCTGACGAGCCAGATTAATAATCGTTTCTTTATCATGAGTAATTAGCGGACGTAAAATTAAGGTATCACTCACATTGTCAATCAAACGTAAATTAGTCAACGTTTGACTTGAAACCTGACCTAGTGCTTCACCGGTTACAAGTGCTTGAACATTATATCGTTGAGCGATTTTGGAAGCGGCACGTATCATCATCCGTTTTAAAATAACGCCCATTTGGCCATCCTCGATTTTTTCAAGAATTTCACCAACAACATCTGAAAAATCGATCGCAATAAAACGCACTTTATGAGAACTACCAAAGCGCTCCCATAAATAATGTGCCATCTGCTTAACACCAATTTCATGGGTTTTACCGCCCAAATTAAAAAAGCAGTAGTGAACCCGGCTACCCCGTCTAATTAGCTTATAACTCGATACACCAGAATCAAACCCACCAGATATAAGAGAAAGTACATCTTCTTGTGTACCTGTTGGAAAGCCACCTATCCCAGCATGGCGCTCTTTTACCAGCAATAATACATCTTTCTCTATTTCTAAATTAACAGTAACCTCAGGGCGGGTTAATTTGACTTTAGATGAGGCAACAAACTGATTGAGCCCACCGCCCACATAACGTTCGACATCGATTGAAGAGAAATCGTGCTTACCTCGGCGTTTAACACGTACACAAAAGGTTTTATTTTCAATTAAAGGCGCATAATGCTCACGAGCTTTTTCATAGATATCGTGCATATCAACAAAAGAGTGCTCTTGAACAACCAAAATATGATGGATACCAGGAATACGGGTGAGTAATTGTAAAATCTGAGTTTCGCTATTTACAACTTTAGGGCGTACTTCAATAAAATCCCAATGACGTATAACAGCGACATCTTCGATATGATGTTTTAAGATATTACGAATATTGCTGGTCAATATTTTTATAAAACGTAATCGAACAGATTCACTTTTAATGGTAATCTCAGGAAAAAGCTTAACAATGAATTTCATACAACTAAATTTACTAGAATAAAAATGGCGACATTATACTGGTTTTTCCTTAAAAACGAACAATTGATTACGATAAATACAGAAAATCACAAAATCTTCTTGCTTGTTGCTCACTCTTTCGCTAATATTTCGCATCAATAAATTCTGTTGTATAACTTATAAAATTGACAGGTTGAAATGTATAAACTTTTAATTCTAGGTTATTTACTTATCGCTGTTGTGATAATCGTTTTAGTGCTAATACAGCGCGGTAAAGGTGCCGACATGGGTTCATCTTTTGGTGCTGGAGCATCTGCGACGTTGTTTGGCTCATCAGGTAGTGGGAACTTTTTAACACGTTCTACAACCATACTTGGGGTTTTGTTTTTTATACTAAGTATCGTTTTATCGAATCTTGGTAGTCGTAGTGCTATAAATTCTAGCGATGAATTTACAAATTTCGATGATATACCGCCTGCAACGACTCAACAAAACACAGGTGAAACCGCACCGACAACAGATCCTGTTATACAACCGGAATCGGTAAATCCTACATCGGATATTCCTGAATAAATAACGGCGCCGTGGTGGTGAAATTGGTAGACACGCTATCTTGAGGGGGTAGTGCTTCACGGCGTGCGGGTTCAAGTCCCGCCCACGGCACCAAATCAATATTCAGAAATATTCTTTCAATTCCTTAAAATCATATCAAATTAAAAAAGCTAAGGCGCAAAGCCTGATTTGTTATTTTCAAAATATCCAATAAGCATATTTATCACCGCATGTTTTTGCTATATGCTTCGAATATATCTATATTCTCTATACCTAACTAGGACTACCACTATTGCAAATGCGCAAAATTAAGCTAGTGAACTGTTAACACCACTACGCACATCCTATTTGATTTACATTTTCAATAATCAAAATTATCCCCTCCTCTAATGAGAGAGCGTCTTTTTACAAAAAATACTTTTTTATTAATGTAACTACATCTGACTGATTAGGATTATAATTTTGTCAGTACATAAAAAAGCAATGGTACTATATAGCTTGAGAATTTAGAAATACGTTAGGAAAGAATGAAGCAAAAAATCAAAAGATTAATCGTTATTTTCAAGGTATACCAGACATAAGGTTAATTGTATTGATTAAACAATCAATAGATGACGAAATAGACTGTAATATTAAACATAATAGAAGTCATCCAGCTAATAAAAACAGTTCTGAGTTTGTCAGATTGGCGATGATTGAGAAGCTGAATAGAGATATTAATACATGAAAAAATTTAATTTATTTTTAGTAATGAGTATTTTTCTTATTGGGTGTGGTGAAAAAATATATTCAGTTGAAGAATTCATAAATGACCGTCAATTGAGAAATAAATATTTAAAAAAATGTTTAGATGAACAAGGAATATTTCGTTCTAGAAATTGTAAAAATCTTTCAAAGGCTTTTTTTAGCTCTGAAATAAAAATTTTTCCAGATACTTATGAAGAATGGAAAGAATGGTTAAATGAGTATGATTCAGAAAAATAATAATTTAATATAAAAAGAAAAAGATTTATATATGTATATAAATACAGTTTTATAATTTAGCTAACTGTATACTAAAGTATGATTTGCGTCTAGGTTAATCCCCGAACATTCGCAACCCTAGTGAACTGGCGCAAATATCTATTAGGGCGTGAGGGGCATTTTATGTCTAACAAAATAACAAATTCGAAGGAGACATTTTATTGGTTAGATCACGAAAAGTATGATAATTCACTTAAAGCACTAGATTTATATCAATGGTGCGATTTAATAGTGACAAGAATGGATTTATTAAATTATACCCAACAAGAAAACTTCAGTGAATATATATCGTCATGCGTGGCAGCAATAAAAGATAACTCTATTTTAAATATTGAATCAGATTCTAAAAATCCAGAGTTATATTACCCTAGCCCTGTTGAATTGTTAGATTATTCTGATTTAGGGGCTGAATTTTTATTACATTCAATCCCTTCAATGAAAAAAAAGACAAATAATAAAGCTTTTTATCGGCAACGGATAAAACTATTATGGAATCATTAACGCAGGCGCTAGTAGTCATGAGGGAAAAATAGAAATTTAAGCCCTACAAAAAATAACACTTTAATTAATATGGATTGGGATTACAATAAACGAAAAGCGAAACTCATCAAGTTATCACAAAACTACAAGCTTCAGTTATGAGGTTAACAAGCATAAAGATTTAACAAATCTATTAAAGCAATTTTAATGCCCTAGCAATAGGGCATTCTATTCAAACATTAAATAATTATTTAGGCGCTATCTATCACACAATTAGAATAGATAGAGCACAAGCAAAAGGCTTATAAAAAAATTATACCCACTTGGGTTTACATTTTAGTTAACTTTCAAATTTACCTATCTGAAAAATGTTAAACATTTCTATTATAGTTACTAATTCTATTACTTTGTTGTAAACAAGAAACAGCAGAAGCGGTAACTTCTGGTTTTCCTATTACTATCAATTGGTTATTTTTAGACAAAAATGCATTTTCAATTGCTAAAGACAAACCTAACCAATAGGAACAAAGCCCCGCATACCCAAAAGCACCTTCAATATTCATAAGATTCTTTGGCTTAAATTCAATTTGATTAAAATGATTAACAATATTATTTTTCAACTCATAAGATACACCGTTATACCACACGGTATCATAACTTGTATTGTCAGTACTACCCCATAATAGCGCATTGTTGATAGTTTGATTTAAAGATGAAGTTTGTTCACTACGATGCACTTTAACTAATGTTGGTTCTCGGTGCAATAACAATTTAGGGTTCACTTTTTCACCCGCTAAAAAAAACCATGCAGCAAATTCACCTTCATTTTTTGTAGGAATATCGAACAAGTGTAGGGTTAGTATTAAGAGTAAATCGTTACTATATTCCTCATTATCTAACCATGATTCTATAAACGTATTCGAATTACCTGGCTCATCAAATATAATGCTAGCCGGATAAGGAATAACCGTTCCGATTGTTTCAGCCCATAAAGTCTTTAATCTATCTACTTCTACACTTTTACCTAATTCAATAAACAAACGAACGTGAATATTTTTATGTGATAATAGGTTAGAAAATTGATTTTTGATATCTTTTTTCCATTGATTAAATAGAGAAGCTAAATATCCATTAATATCATTGATATCAATTTCGCTATTGAAAAATAAAGAAGTATGAGGAATAACAGCTGCGCAAGTAGGATATGGCTTTGAAGTTATTAAAAAACTGTTATTGATTAAAGCAGCCGCATTCCCCTGCCTTCCTCTTTCCGTTGTAAGAGAATACCCCAAAACATATAGCCCTTGTTGGCCTTTATCTATCAGTTCCTGCCTACGCTGTTGTTGAAATAAATTCAATTCTTGATGATAAGTCTTGCGATATTTATAGACAAAAAAACAACATAAAAATAGCACACTCCAAATAAGAACAGGAAAACCAACTACACCGGATAAAAAAAGCTCATTTGGCATACTATGAAAAAAACTTAGCGTACCGGTTATAATAAATCCCAACAAAATAAATATAATTAGCAATAGTCCCCACAACCACAAATTCAATTTTTTAACTTTGGGCGCCGACTTTGTAAATGATGATAAATCTATAGACATTATCCTATTCCTACTTCTGATAATGAAGAAATTAAGGAACAACCACATGCACTTTTATGTCCATCTAATGCAACTTGTTTACCTTGGTCAGTAAAAGCTGTCTGACCTTCAATAATAGGATTAACGCCATGCCCTTTAATAGGGCAAGAAACTAAATCACCCACCCGTGCAACAGGTTTACCTAAAACTGTCATTGTGGATGAAGCTGTAATTACTGTACCACCGTGATCTGTCGAATCCCCTAATCGAATAATTCCTTTTAAACTTATCATTTTTATTTCCTGCTTATTAATACTTAATTTTTATACTCACCATTGATCCGGTTATAATCTTCAAGTGAACTGGCTTTAGATTTCTTATCTATTTCTTCGGGCCAATTAACTTTTATTGGCCATGAAAATTCTTCCTCTGGCATAAAATCCGCATCCAAATTATTATCTGAAAATGCCATATAACTATTTATCCACATCCATTCGTCATAACTCAAACTATTATCTGCAGCCAGTAAAAAGTGGTCAATAACATAAGTGGTATTAGGTTCACATACCACACACTCAATACGGTAATTTCTGATCATACCTCCATTAACCATTGGAGCAGAAAACGAACACATTACGCCATGAATATCTGACCAATTGAACTCTTTAACCATTATATTTTTTGCTTTAAATGGTGAGCTAGTTAGCATTTTCCATGAACCCAAATATAAAATAAAATGCTCATAAATATAAACTTTACCTGTTTTGCGATTTAAACGAATAGGACAATCTTGAGGAGCTAGCAATATATATAAAAATAATATAGTAACTAAGTAACCACAACACATAACAAACATGAGAAGACCTATTGTTAATTCAATAGATAACGATGAAGTAAATCTAACATATAAAATTAACCATATTAAGGATATACACAAACTACTTAATATAAAAAGTGATATTACAATGAACCACCGAATAAAAAACTTTAAATCTACCGGGTTACGTGAAAATTCACAATAATCATCGTTAGCATAACGTAGTTTTTTATTATTTCTCAAATGCGATTTGGTAGTATAAACACCTTTATGCAAATCTTGGCGCCAGCATGATAGTTGCGGTTGATACTTAGACAGCATTTTTTAGTTCTCCTTTTCTAACCTTTTAATTGATAATATGTTCAATAATTAAAGGTAATTTTGCGTCTTTACCTTGCCAGTAATGTAATATTCCTATGACCTTTTTTGCTTTACACTTTAATTCGGCAACTTTTTGATCTACTACCAAGGTTGATAAATCAGTTTGATGTTTAGTTGCATTTGACATAATCGGATAAGTTTTCGATTCCACCCAGCGTACTTGGGAATGATCACATTGATTAGATTCTACCTCAACTTGCAAATGTTGATTGTCTTTACCTTGCAGTATTTTGACTCTACCTGATTGTCCGCTATCGTCAGTTACAGCGACCAGACACGTATAACGACTTTGCGCATCAAAATTAGGAAGTTTGAGATGTACATGCAGTCCACCAGCATACATTAAAACAGAGTTTTCGTGATAATCAGATCTTATATCTTCAATAAATAGCCCTACGTCACTTGAGTGATAATTTAGAGCTAAATAAACTCCTGAAAGATAGGCATAATAGTCGTTTAACGCCATACTAGTGCCAAAAGCGGTGAGCGAATAAGGTAATCCTTTTTCACGATGTTGTTGTTTACCGAAGTAGCAACGATTAAACCAAATTTCCATAGGTGACCAACGTTCAGCTTCCGAGCCAATATAGACCAAAATAGCACCAATTACAGATATAATTATTGCCGCAACAAATAAATGGGGTGATAATATTAAAAAGGTACTTAAAAAATATATGGATCCAGAAACTAAGATTCCTAAACCTCCAACTGTAACTAATATACCATCAATATTATCGCCATTTTTCAAATAATTATATCCTTTATACATTTCTTTAGCCCCTTCATATATTGTGATAACTGATAACGCTCTCCCTGTTACTTTTAAAAATTTATCGCAACTTGGTATCATAGTAGAAAAAATATTTGTTTTAGGTAAAGCACCAATTAATTTAACGGTATGGGCTACAACTTCAGTTGACAATAGTGACATGATTACACAGGATTTAACAATATCAGCTCGAATTTGTTCTTTTATTTCTTCCCGCATTTCATTTCCTTGCTCATTTAGTGTTTGCATATTTTCACTGACTAAATAACCTACCAAAAAAATCATTAAAGCATTTAAAGCAATACTTTTGGTAGAATCAATACGAATTCTTTTTCGGTATTGAGAAACGGCGGCTTCAAGATCAGCTATCGTTAATTCTCCGCTAAATTGGTGAGCATGCTTGATTTCAGCGCCTAATATGTTTTTGGTTTTAGCAAGTGTTTTTTCTTTTAAATACCCCCCTCTTTTTAAGGTATGAATCATTTTATCCATCGAGGCAATATCGTCTGCCACAATCATAAATTCCATATTAACGGTTTTTTCAAGCTGTGATTTGGTCATTTTGCTTTCGAATTGCCAGCGCTTATCAGTATCAGATACTCTAGATAGATTATACAGTTTAGAATTTTTTTCGATGCTGACAGAAGATAAATCAGTATGTTCCATTAAAATCTCATAAACTTTGGGTAAATTTTTAAATTTTACCGGCACTTTCATAATTCTGTGTTCTATTCCGGAATAAATTTTAAGTTGTTCTATACTATGCTCTTTCATTAATACTTGATTAATTAGCTTTGAATTGTGAACTCGATTAGCAAAAGCAGCATCTTTCCAACTAAACAATTCTTCCATTCTGTCAATAAATAGTGTTGTGTTTTTGCTATCAATAGGAAGATTCATGACACTATTAATTTTACTAACTAATTCATTTAGATTACTTACGTTATTGTTTTTATTTGCATCATTTTGATTTTGCAGCATTTCATCGATTCGTTGTTTTAGCAGCAATTCATAAAGATTATTATCCTGACCTTTTAACACATAAAAGTAGATCGAATTCTCATCCCTAAATAAGCTGTCCCATAAACCAAACTGTTCCGGTAAATTTGCCATGGAAATATTCCCTTGAAGCATGGTGATAATATCTTCCATATAGCCGAGGTGATCTTTAGAATAGTCGTTTTCTTGTTCATGTTTCCAAAACTCAACTTGATTGTAATCAGTCAGTTCAGAAGGTGCATATTGAGAAGGTTTATCTTTGGAACCAAAAAGCCATGTCACATATATTAAATAATCGATAGATATTTTACGGATATCTCCGATGATTTCTTTAAATTTTTGATTATCATCCTTACAAAATTGATCTAGTTTTTTTAAGTCTAATCGCGCTTCAAGTTTAGCCCATTCCCTATTTAATTTACTTTCAGCCGCATAATCCAATGTCCACTCAAATCGTCTAACATCAATAACTGGTACGGCTGATTTATGTTTTTCTAGTAGCTCTTTTTTTTCTGTGATTGATAAAGCGACCTCTTTATATCCATTATCTTGTAAAGTTTTTATAGTTTGATAATAAGAAGTTTTCGCACCTTGATAATTAGAGCCAGGTTCATAGACATCAGAATACCTCGGCTGAGTATTAAGTCCTTTATAATCTTGGTTTATAGTGTCATTAAAATAATTTCTTAATCCCTTTTTGTAACTCTCTATACAAGAGACAATCCTACGTTTGTAAGCTCGCTCTCTGGAAAAGTATTCATGAATATATTTTTGATCATGTTCATTAGGTTTAAGTGGAACTGATGTTGTTTGCGCTTGTGATGTGTCACTTTGATCGTTATCAATGTTTTGAGTAAATATGCTTTCGAAATAACCTTTAGCATAAGGAAATAAGTCTTGAGCTTTATCAGGCGAGGTTAACCACTCGTCTGAAGGAGTAAAATCAGCTATTTTTTCATTGAAAGCATCAGCTAATTCTTTTTCTATTGTCTGTTCGTGCTCTAAAAATGCATTATTGATTGGATCAAAATTTCTTAAGCGTTGAGCATTAAGTTCTTCGGCTATGCCAAAAGTGTCTTCTAAAACAATGCAACCTATTTTACATTGATATTTTTCTTCCATTGTTTCCGACACCTGTTTTATTGCTGCTAAATCATCTTTATGCGAATAGTCATAAAATTCGTGAGCGCTCGGAAATCTGACATCAAAATCTTTTTTTTGGAATATAAATTCAGGCAAATAAGGGGCAGAATTATTGTTTAATAAATCGCTGAAAGCAAAACTCCGCCCTTCGGTTAATAAAGTTGGATCTTTACGAGTATTGTCATTTACAGTGACTTTGGTAAAACGTTTTAAGTTAGCTTCGGGTGAACGATAATAATCTTCCACATTCTTTGACCATGCACGGCGACTATAGGCTATCCATACCGTAGAATTTAAAATATCAACATTGGCAAAAATGGCCGGAACATAGTGGTTTATTGCTGTGCACTGTTCAGCAAGATCTTCAATTTCATGCTTTTTCATATAATAAATGGAGCGATGTCGTAATGCGCCTTTTGAAGTCACTTCATAGCCAAGTAATTTTCTTTCACCATCTTTTTCCATTAATACATAAACATAACCTTTACGTAACATTCTTAGTGCATACTTATGTTGTTTTAATTGTGCAGAAGGTTGCCTACCCGTTAATTGGGGTACACCTTCTGACCAGTCTTTACTTGTATCAATCCTTGGGTTAATTACCGATTGGCGAACTAAAAAAAATGGCATGCCGTTACGTTGACAAGTTCCGCACCCGTTTTTTGCCATAGCTGAAGCATTCTTGGCTTCTCCCAAAATATTAATATCGAACTTTTCCATAAAGTATTCCTTACATTATTCTGCTATGTCTATTTCACTTAAATAATTCGCTAAAGTGCCAGGCTCTTCTTTCGCTTTTTCGATTGCATCTTTTAGTTTTGTTTGCTTAGATAAGTTTGGATAACTTATCAACGCTAACGCTAAAGAAAATCTGTCGTAAGTATCCTCAAGTCCCGATATTTTTGCTGTCTTATAAAATTCAGCTAATTGTATAATGTCATCATCTGTTACATTTTTATTTTTTCTCTCACATAAATTTTTCCATGCGATAGCTAAATGATATAAATTGCTTGATTCTTTCAAATAGAATTTAACTTCTTCGGTAACAAAAATATCTTGTGGTTTCGGGGTATAGGTTAATGATTGGATTACATATAAATGATTGGTAAATGAGGTAAAACAATATGTACTACAGCAACCTAATAAAGTTGATAACCACTCAGGACAAATTTTGTTACCTTCTAGCATCAGAAATGTCTTGAATGGTTCATAAAATGGTACAAAATTGGTTTGAATTAATTTCGCTAACTTTAATCCTATATTAATCAATTGTTCGCTTAACTTTTTCGGATCATTTTTACTGACAATACACGCCGAAATATAGCGTTTTTCAATCGATCCATCGTCCAGCATTTCATTACTAATATGGTGCAATAATTTTTTGTTTATAGGTTCATTGGGTTTCGCAATAACAACAAGTTTAGGGCAATGAGCCAAGTCGTGCGCAAGATCAGTTCTTGGCACCACTTCGACAGCTTCCTTTCCTAGATTTTCTTGCAAACTTTGAATCGATAATATATGAAAATAGCTAAGAGATACTAAATTATCAATGAGTAAATATCGATATTGTTTCCGTGCGTCTGGGTTATCTAATAAGTTTAATAATTGTTTTTCCATTATGCTGATTCCGAACAATTTTTCCCTTCAGGTAATTTAACTTTTGGTACATCATAAGTTGATGGGCTAAATACGCCAAAACTTGCCGCTTCTACTTTTACATCCCCCGGAGCGAGTATCTTTACTCCACCACCTTCAATGATAATAGCAGCCCCATTACATTCTAAGGTGAGCTTTTTCTTGGCTGATATGATTACTTCACTGTCAGTACTAGTGATTTTCATGTCTTGCTTAGAGCTTAATAACATTTCATTATTCTGCGCTTGTAAATCGACATTACCTTTTGAGGCTGTGATTTTTATGCCCAATTTATTAGCAAATAAACTTATTGTGTTGCCAGCCGTTACGATAAAACGTTTAAAGGCGCTGACATCAATATTATTTTGTGCGGTTTGGATGATATTCTCACCTGCGGTGTGTTGAATTGAGTTTGGTGTCACATCAGCCATGCCTGCTGGTGCATAAGTGAGAATACCGGGTTGTTTTAATTGTTTTAAACTTTGTTCAAATAGCTGTTTTTGAACTTGTAGATCCGCAAGCTCAGTTTTAGCTGCTTGAGCAAGTTCATTGAGCCTTTTTACCATTTCACAGGCTTGCGCGAGCTCTTTTACAGCATTGTCCATTTGCAACTGCAAACCACCAGCTTGAGTCTGTTCTTCACTGGTGATATATAGGCCTTGACCTGCTCTTATAGCCCCCCAGTCATCGGTGCGAAGTTCTAACCCTTCGCCTCGTTTTTCTTTATTTTTATTTACTAAATGCCCAATGTTAAGCTGAGTTTTACCGTATTCAGTGGCAAGTTTTATATGCTCTTGATCACGTTTGTCATCCATCCGTAATTTGTTATTGGCAGGAGTACGAATCACGTTTCGATGTTTGTTAAAAGCAGAAACATGATCAGGATGAACACTATCGTGCATGGCATGAGCAATATATGGCCGATCAGGGTTACTGTCTGTAAAAGCAATAGCAACTTCGGTGCCATCTATTAAGGGAAAGTGGAAACCATATGTGTCCCCAGCATAAGGTTTGGCAAGCCGAACCCATAAACTTTCATTGCCTTTTTTCCAGTTTTTTAAATCAAAATTAAATTTTACCCGGTAGCGTCCTTGAGTATCGATATAGCCATAGATATCATTGTCGGGGCTTGTTACTCGTGCGGGTACTGTTCCACCAATTTGTGGATATGCAATTGGTATTGGACGATACGGTTTTAATACATTAAACGGAATGGCGGTAAAACTAAGTTCATAAGCATCGGTGCGATTCCCTTTACCCGTTACACTTAAAACGATGATACCTTCATCTATATTGGTTAGCTGATTATCAGTAATACGAATCACTTGACCGGGTTCTAAATTATAACGATTAGTTTTACCGGTTATAACTATCTGCTTACTTATTGCATATTCATGGCGAATACGTGCATACCAACTGCCACTTTCAGCGGTAATATTATTATCTTGATTACTCGAATTAGAACTATTTAAATTTTTATGATTTTCACCATAACGATAGTTAGTACCATAAGTTGTATGGTCGTCAGGTTGTGAGTTTTCTGAGGTAAGTAAATCGGTTCGTGCTTTTCGATAGTTGTAATCCTGCACTTGTACCGACGACTCGACCATCTGACTTTGCATAGAAAGATCCCAGACACTTTCTATTTTGCCGTCATGCGTGCCGCTTGGTAGTTTGTAATCAATCTCTGCAACGTGTTCAAATCCTTGTTCATAATCACTAATGACCATGACCTCGCAATCATGTTCAGCATGGCTTTCGAAACGGAACCATATTCCAACATCAGCCATCAATCTTTGGATAAATTCAAGATCACTTTCTTGCCATTGGGTGATAAATTCTCTTGTTGGATATTGTTCCTTCAGCTCCAGCCGGTAGTCTATGCCGGTAAATTCATGGCTTCTAAGTACCTCTTCAACGACGCTAACAACATTTTGATTTTGAAATATTGCGCAATTTCGATTAAGCCTTAATCTGGCAACTCTTGGAGATAATACAACTTGATAATGCGCTTCGTCTTTATTGACCGATATTTGACTAAATTCAGTGATGATTCCATGTATCTTACGTCCATTGTCATCACCTATAAAATCCCCTAAAGCTCGTAAAGCGGCATTTAAACTTAACGCTTCGCTCATAACCGGATTGAACGAAAACGATGCCTTTTTATTTAAAAAGCTATCAACTGATAATGTTTTATCGACACTGGTAAAAGTAATAGTATAACGCCATGGGTGGTTTAGTTGTTCTTCACCGGTAACATTCAAAATAGAAATGGGAGAGTTGAGCTCATCGATTGTTAATGTATACCTGTTATGGCTAGTAGAATCGATTGATTGGTTTATTAAGCTATGACCGATTTGGTCAATAATTTTATTTATTCCTTTTGCCATTATTTAATCCTTTAACTCACTTTTTTCACCTTAATTTACGGTGAAACTCCTTGTGTATTTATTATTGATTAACGATTTTCAGACATGGTCAATCAATGGCTATTTAAAATAAAAAAAGATGAGTCGCGAATTTGTTTAGCCATAAACAAAGAAGGGATATTAAAGTTAGTTGGTTTTAAAATTTTTAAATTAATTAAAGTTTAATGCAATACATTGCAAAATCGATAAACTAAAGATTTCAATATCCTTATTTTTACGGCTGACTCAAGTTTAGTTAATTTTATAACACCCAAATATTTTATAGTTAATTCAATAACTGAAAACGATAACAAAAATAGTATATAAAATTTATACACTTTTCAATATTAACTCTAAATAAAAAGCTATTTTAATTAATTGGTATGAATCATTTGCTAAAAATTAATCTAAATTTCAGTTTAAAGTAACTTAGAGTTTACTTATAGTTGAAAAGCATTATAGAAATGCTTTTATAAAATAAGCGGACAATGGGTTCGGACATGCCAGTTTTATACTTAAACACCTATATTTTCTGAAACTTCTTGTTAAGGTTGGATTATTTTATATTGGAAAAAATGATTATTAATGGTTGATAATAACAGAAGTTAATTACCTAGTTTTTTACTTAAACACCTATATTTTCTGAAACTTCTTGTCAAGGTTGGATTATTTTATATTAAAAGAATGATTATTAATGGCTGATAATAACAGAAGTTAATTACCTAGTTTTTTACTTAAACACCTGTTTTTTCTGAAACTTATTGTCAAGGTTGGATTATTTTATATTGGGAAGAATGCATTATTATTGGTTGATAATAACAGAAGTAAATTACCTAGTTTTTATACTTAAACACCCATATTTTCTGAAAGTTTTTGTCAAGATCAGATTACTTGATATTGGGAAGAATGCATTATTAATGGCTGATAATAACAGAAGTTAATTACCTAGTTTTTTACTTAAACACCTATATTTTCTGAAAGTTCTTGTCAAAGATAGATAACATTTACAACGCTGTTTTTATGAATTATAAAACTAATAACTACATATTAATAATCCGCCGACAAATGTCGGCGAATTTATACCATAAACAATAAGTTTAATTAAATTAAGCAAAGCCTTTTAGACCAACTACATGCACATGTTCTTGGTTATTCATGACTTTACGTACCAGTTTATAGGTTGTGCCTTTTTCCGGGCTGATATTTTCCGGCGCTGCAATAATAAGTTGCATCTCTAATCTTTCACAAAGTTCAAAGAGCGTTGCAATTGATTTGGCATCAAGTCGGGCTGCTTCGTCTAAGAATAATAGACGGCATGGTGAGATATCTTTATTACGCAAGCGTTTAGATTCTTCTTCCCAACTTTGAATAACCATTAAGAGAATTGACATACCGGTACCGATTGCTTCACCAGTTGATAGTGCACCACTTTCTGCCCGTAACCATCCATCGGCACCACGATTCACTTCAACATCGAGCTCGAGATAGTTTCGGTAATCAAGCAGCTCTTCACCGATATTTTGCGCTGTACGTTGTCCCATATCAATATGCGGATTTAAACGCTGATAAAGTTTTGCTAACGCTTCAGAGAAGGTAATGCGATTGTTACTAAACAGATCTTGATGCTCATTTTGGTCATCGGCTAATGCCGCTAACAGTGTGGAGTGAGCTTCACGAATGGTGACATTTAATCGTACGCCATTAACCTGTCCAAATGCGACCGCTTGTAAACCTTGGTTAAGCATACGGATACGGTTTTGTTCACGCTGAATGGTTTTACGAATAATATTGGCCACACTTTTTGAGCTGATAGCTAATTGCTGTTCACGTGAAGTTAACTCTTCAGTTAAGCGTGATAATTCAATTTCCATTTGCTCAATAGCTTCAATTGGATCATCTGTTTTCACAATGTCTTGGCGAATTCGTTCACGCAGATGCTTGTAAACGGCAATATAAAATTGAATTTTACGTTCCGGTCGTTTTGGATCTTCAGATAATCTTAATACATCACGTAAGTGCTCATTGTCGTTGACAGCTAAGCGTAGTGAACCTAACGCTTTATCCGACATAGAACGCAGTTCATCAGCACTTAAATAAGCAAGCTCCCGACGGTGTAATCGGCGTTCAACACTGTTTTCTTTAACCAGACGCAAGACTAAGCACCACCCTGCTTTAGCTTCAACTACTTGTTCTCGTAGTTGTTTATAATCACGCAGTGTTTGTGTTAAGCGTTTTTGCAGTTGTGTCATTTCGCTTTCACACATGATCAATTGTTTTTCAAGCGAGGTACAATGTTGACGGTTGTTATTCAGTTTTTGATGAATTTCATCCCGACGAACTCTGGCACGCTCTTCGGTGATTGCATCAGCTTTAACACCAATTTGATCAATCTCTTTATGCAGTTCATTGAGCATATCACGTTTGGTTTCAAAAGCACTTTTTAATGAAGCGAGCGTTTGATTATATTGATTATACTTATCTTGATATTGCATCATTTGGCGGCGAGACTCAGTTCGCTGAGCTTCAACCACTTCTAATCGAGCACGCAATTTTTCATTCAAATCGCTGTTTTCATTTAACATTCCCGCTGAATCTTCGTAACTAAAATGCGCCCGGCGCTGCATCACTTCGGTTAATGCAAAGACTTGTTGGCGAAGAGTTTGTTGCTCAGCTTTAACAGTGTTGTATTGTTCACGTAAGGCATCATTTTGCTGCGGATCGCTTTGTAAAACAGCAACAATTGGCTCAAGCTCACTAATTGTATGTTGATGACGGCTAACGTATTGGGCGGCGTCTTGTGCTTCGGCTGCTTGTTCACGTAAATCATCGACCCTATCAGCTAAGTCATCATCAGCCAGTAAATGCATATGAGCAACTAACCGATTGACGGTTGCCAGTTGCTCTTTACAATTAGCCACTTGCTGTTGATTTTGTTTATCAATGGTTTCTTGTGATGATAATTGACGTTCAATATCATTACGTCTTGCCGCTAATTTTTGTGCTTGAGCTTCCGGATCAATATCAAAGGCGACTGATAGGTATTGTCCTATAAATTGACCTACGTTTTGCTCAATTCGTTGCAATTTTTGCAAATCAAATGAGATAGTCGCATAACGTTCATGCAGTTCGTCTCGTTCAGCGGATAGTTTTTCAAGGTGAACTTCTCGAGCCGCACGCCCAAATAATGGCACTTTTGGAAAACTTGAGAAACGCCATTGGCGATCACCCGTTTTGACCAATACGGCTTTGTTCATCTCTTCACTATCAAATACGCTATCATCGAACGATGACGGATCACCTTCAATAAAATAGATATCTTCAGGATAGTCTTCTTCACTTGCGGTTAAGTTTTCAAGTTGTGCTTTAACTTGTGATAAATCCGGCACCACAATAGCTTGTCGAGACGGACCATATAACGCTGAAAAGTAAGGTGCGTCATCAATGGTAACATCTTCATAAATTTCAGAAAGTAATACGCCATTAAATCGTTCTGCTAATGCCGATAAACGACCATCATCAACGCCACTTGGTTGATTTAGTTGCTCAATTTGGCTATCTAATTGCGTCCGTTTGAAATTGATTTGATCTCGCTCTGTCACTAACGCCCTTTCTTGTTCAAGCAGTTGTTGCATGTGTTGGGTGACAGCTTGGCTGTGTGTAAAACTTTGCCCGGTTTGTTCTTGCAAAGCAATTAGCGCATCTTGCGCTTTTAACCACATCGGTGCTTTTTGGCGATAGTCGGCAATCTTTGATTGGATTTGTTCAAGTTCTTGTCTAAATTCAATGCGTTTTTCACTCGATTCATTTGCCATTGCCGCATTTTCATCAAGTTGCATTTCAAGCTCTTGTTTCAACTCGTCAAGCTCATCATACTCAACCTGACGTCCAATACGTTTACAAAATTGGCTTAACAGTGACTCGGCTTCTTTTTGTTCAAAAAAGCGTTGTTCCAGTTCATCAAGTTGCAGTTGTAATTGTTCAGCTTGCTGAGCTTGGTAACATTGAGAAGGCCATTGTCTTAATGCTTCTTTAGCCGCACGCCATGCTTCACTACGTGCCACATCGCCGACCAGTTTAACAACTAATTGATAAGCACGGTCAAATTGATTAATCGCCGCATCAGAGACGCTTACTCGTTGTTCCAACTCTAAAACTTGCTCAGTAATCTGTTTTTGTTTCTCTTCAAAAATCGCAAAGTGATTTTCGATATTACTGATACCTAATTTAGGCAACTGACATAAAGACTGGGCGTTTTTCAATGCTTGTAAAGCTTGTTGATATTGAATGGCTCGAGTTTGCTGTACATCAAGCGCTTGCTGATAATCTGCTAACTGAGTTTTAATTTCATCAACTTCTTGTTCGGTATGTTCAGCCTGATCACGATAGGTTTGATATTGTTCATTTGCTTCAATGACAACTTCATTTTGCTCTTCAAGTTTAACATTCAAATCGTCTAAATCCGCTTGATAACGGTCGATCTTCTCTTGTTGGCGCAGCGCTGTTTGCGCTAAATTAAGGTGATCATTCGCCGCTTGTAAGTCGGTCTCTAAGTCGTTTTGTGCATCTTGATACTCTTTGAGTTCTTTTGCCATTTCAACTTGTCGGAACTGATTACTAATAAGCAAATCTTGTGTTTTAAACATATCACGACGCAAACCCAGTACCGATTCGATATGCACTCGACGTTCGTTAGCATGGCGCATATAATCGGCCGCAACATAATCGGTTGATTCAGTGATAAGATGTTTAAATAAGTCTCTGTCAGATTGTGTAACACGAATAGCTTCTAGCGTCATTCGGTTTTCACGTAGAGCGGCTTCCATATCCTGAAAAGCTTTACGAACACCACTGTTTTCCGGTAGTAAGTAATCACGTAAAGACCGGGTAATGGCACTAGAAATACCACCATAAAGCGATGCTTCAATCAATCGGTAATACTTGCTACGATCAGAAGATGAACGTAAACGCTTAGGCAGTACACCAAAGTCAAACATAACCGAATGATAATCAGTGATTGAGTTAAATTGTTTAAAGATAACGCCTTCCATTGATTCGACTTTATCTTTTAATTCCGGTAACGACAAAATTCTTGCCTGTTTGTCATTTAATCGCTCAGTGACCAGTTCAGTTGGGCTGATTCCTACCGGTAAACCTTGTATTAAAAAAGGTTTAATATCCACTTTTTTATCACGACCGGCAACTTGCTGTAAGCGGACGCCGCAAATAATTCGTTGGTTACGTGAATTAATCACATCCAGCATTGAATAACAAACACCCGGTTTTAATTTACCATGTAAACCTTTATCTCGTGAGCCGGATGTTGCACCAGCTTCGGTGGTGTTGCGAAAGTGTAATAACGTTAAATCCGGAATGAGCGCTGTGACAAAAGCTGCCATAGTGGTTGATTTACCTGCCCCATTCCCCCCCGATAGTGTGGTAACGAGCTGATCTAACTCAAATGTTCTGGCAAAAAAACCATTCCAGTTAATTAGGGTTAATGAGTGAAACTTACCGTGTCCAATCATAATTATTCAATCTCCTCATTAACATCGTCTTCTTGTTCTTCATTATTATCATCGAGCATAAGCGATGATTCGATTTTGATTGCTTCGCCATCTCGGATCAAGCGTAATTGCGCTTCTTGTGCATCATCACTACTGCGCACATCAGCACCAAAACGGAAAATCGATTCATTGATGCGAAAACGGCTACTGTCATTGCCCACAATAAAAAATATCATTCCTAATCGACGTAAACGATTAAGCGCCGTTTTAACTTTATCGAAAAGTTTTTGTCGATCTAAATCCGAACCGGTTGAACGTTGATTAACTAATTTAAGTAATTTACTTTCATCGGCTAACGAAACAAGCTCATCAAACAGTTCTTGTAAGGTAAAAATACCTTCATGCGCAAGCCGTTCAGGACTTAAATATAAATAGCAAAGTACTTTACCAACCAGCATATCGAGTTCAGATAAAACCGAACGTGGAATTAAGGTTGTTGAACGTGGGCGAAGATAGAAAAAACCTTCCGGCGCACGAATCAATTCAACATTATAGCGTTGATAAAATTGTTCAAGCTCGAGTTGAAAGTCCATTAAAAATGCATGATTATCAAGCTCATCTATGCCAATATGGCGCCCGGAACGTAATAAGCTATCAAGCTCTGGAAAAAGAGGATTAGCAATTGCTTGCGCCAATTTAACTGGCATATATTTATCGATAGCAGCTTGAGAGCTGGCCGCAATGCGCCCCATGACTTCATCAAGATGATGAGCAGTTTGTTCTATTTCTAAATCTTTAATATCTGTTGATGACATGTGCTTGTACCTTAGCTCCATAATCGTTAATAGGTTTCCATTCAGCAGGAATACCGAGCAAATCTTTTTCGGCAATACCTAGACGAATAGCCTGATCGATAAATAACCTCGCAATATCAAAATGTTGTTCGCGAGGAAACTGTGCTAAATAACTATGAATGGCAATACTCATATCGAGTGGTTTATTTTCTTGTTTAAAGATCAATAAGTTTTGTTCAATGTGAGCAATAATATGTTCTTGAATCTCTTCTATCATTTCAAATTCAAGTTCGGACGGCAATTCTCCGGTTACTTCAGCTTCGTGTAGTGCTAACTCTTCATCCCGCATATCAAGTAGCCGTTCAGCATTGGCAAAAGTGAGCGACCATGGTAAATCAAAATAGCTTTGTATCGATTTACGTAAACGCTGAGAAAAGACCCTATTTTTATCTAAATCGATTGCTGTACGGATAAATTTATGAACATGCCGATCGTAGCCTATCCAAAGGTCAATGGCTTTTTGCCCCCAACCAATAATTCGATCTAATTTACCTTGTAAATCAATAACCACATTGTTAATTTTATCCAGCTCCGGATTATCAAGCGTTGCATCTTGAATCAGTAACAAACTGGCTTGAAGTTTATCGCCGGCAGCAGCTAATGTATCTTGCAGTTCACGTAAGGTTTGTGATGTTTCAGTCAGTAGGCCTTCACAACTACTAATAGCCGCTTGCCAATCTTGACTTAGTAAGGCTGAGATATTTTGTTTTACATCAGCCTGCTGCTCATCCATTACCCGTTGGGTAATATCAATGCTATCAAAAATTTCCGCTACCGAATATTTTAAAGGTGCAAAAACATTGCGATGCCAATGAAGATCATCGCCACCCTCAAGCGCTGCATCGGCCGCTCGTTTTAACTCTTGAGCAACGATAGAGAGCTGTATTGATAAGCGTAATGTCGAAAATTCTCGCTGACGGATATAGTAATCTGAAATACCTATTCCTAAAGGCGTTAAACGATAGATAGAATAGCCGTCAGTCATCTCACTGGCAAAACGAGTAATCAAACGCTGGCGAACTAAGTCGTTAATCGCATTATTAGCACGCACCGAGATAGTATCTTCGCTTTGCTCGAATATTTGTGATACATGTCTGAAAGCATCTATTAGCTCAGATTCCGTCATTTCACCATCGAAACGTTCGCTATTTAATACGGCAATGGCTAATAAAAAAGCAAGACGTTCGACTGGTAAAGCGATCGAAAAATCATTCTTTTTTGCCCAAGAGACCAGTTCTGGCACTGATTGGGAAAAATCCATCATAAGGGTTCCTTATTTAAAGATATTAACGCAGCTGAAATATCTTAAAAACAATTTGATAAACACAATATATAGTGTTAAAAACAAAATATTTCCGATTATATAACAATTTGTAGTAGTTAAAAATAGCTAACTTTAACAATAGTTAGTCTATAATAGGGTGAATTTCATGAAAAAAGTTTTTAATCATTTAAAACTTTAGTTTTATTTTACAAGTTTAGTCATTTTTTCTGTAGGAAAGATTTTAAGTACCATAAAATTTAGCAAATGATACCTGATATAAACTTTAAATGATTTTCTCGTCTAAATAAATACCCGCTCAATAAATATACAAATTTCTTGACTTTTCTTTGGCATTCAAATAATAATGATTCTCATTTTCAAAAAGGAAGGTTATATGCGTAAATTAATATTCGTGGCATTATCAGGATGCCTAACTTTAATGGTTTCAAATTCCGTATTGGCGCATGGTATTTGGATTGCTAATCGTGTTGATCAAAAGCAGATTGTTTTAGGTGAAGGCCCTTTAGATAATGGTTATAACCCCCAAAATGTCCAAAAAGTTCGAGCTTACAATAGTAATTGGTCACCGCTGTCTATTTCACAAAAAGCCAATAAAAATTTTGTCACCATAACCCCGTCTGAAAAAACAGCCGTTGTGGCAGTTTGGTTTGATTATGGCTATTGGACTAAAAATTCGCAAGGAAAATATGTCAATCTTCCAATGAATAAAGTAAAAGGCGCAACTGCTGGCACACATGCAATCAAATACAGCGTTAATTATTTATCTTCAGTTGAACAGCCGAAAATGATTGAAGACATTCCGTTACAAATAGTTCCGGCTTTGGATCCGACCCAATTAAAACGGGGTGACAATTTACCGATAACTGTTTATAAAGATGGTAAACCGCTAACTAACACGCCTGTTATTGTCGATGTTATTAATAATTTAGATAAAACGGTCAATACCGATGATAAAGGTCAAGCAACAATCACCATTCCAAATCAAGGATTGAATGTCATTGGTGTGGAAATTGGTTTTCCACTTGAACCAAACAAGTTAGCCACTCAAGATAAGTTTTTCACAACCTTAACCTTTACCCTACAGCCGGAAGAGTAAAAAGCGTGTCTGTTTAGCATTAACCGCAAAAAAGCGGGATAAGTATTATCCCGCTTTTTGAGTTAAATTAAACCTCAGCATTCGTCGGTCTTGGAATCAGAAAACTACACAGTAATGCTAAAATAGTAATAATTAATCCTAACAACATACCATTGAAGTATCCATCCATTGAGTTTCCATTCATCATTTGAATTGCAGGCAATAACGCAAAACTCAAACCGGCACCTAAGTTAAATGCACCAGCATTCATACCCGGTAAGAATCCCGGGTTTTCTGCTGGAGATAAAACAACGCCTAATCCATTTAATATGATATTAGCCATTCCGGCATAGAAAATGCCTAGTACAATCACACCTACCGATAAAATAGGTAAAGAGTGAATACCATAAAACATAATTAGCAAAATACCGATAATACAACCGACTAAACCTAATTTAAGTACTTTGTTATAGCCCATTGTTGGTGCTAACCTTCCGGAAAATGGCCCGACAAACCAACCAATTAAAGCATAAGGGGTAAGAAAGATTAATGATGCCCAATCCGCTTCTAAGCCAAAACCTATCTCGTGATTTTGAGCAATTGACATGACTAAACCATTAACAATGGCAAAAACCCCTGTCATGGTTAATGTGGTGGTTAATAATAACGCCCAAGTGGCACGCTTTTTCAAGTGATTGGTGGTAACTAAAGGTTGTTTATTGCTTTTTTCCACCTGCCAAAACAGGAAAAAACAGAAGATAGCAAATAGTGTTAATCCACTAATAATCAACCAATTAGCATTACCGAGTTTACCCGCTTCATTAAGCGCAAGTAATAATGCTGCTATGGTTAAAACGATTAACAACACGCCTAACCAATCCATTTTGGTACCTTCAGATGGCTTAGATTCTGACGCAAAACGATGAACACATAAAGTTGAGATTGCGGCAACAACTGCAATAACCCAAAATACAGACCGAAAACCGAAATAAGTAGCAAGGAATCCGCCTGCAATAGCATCCACACCAGCAATACCGCCATTAACGGCTGTGATTATGCCCATTAACATACCGTATTGTTTTACATCTTTAACTTCATAACTTAGCATTATC
The DNA here is from genome assembly GCF_026536305.1 of Gilliamella sp. B3892. Lineage (NCBI taxonomy): Bacteria > Pseudomonadati > Pseudomonadota > Gammaproteobacteria > Orbales > Orbaceae > Gilliamella > Gilliamella sp. B3892. The sequence continues at coordinate 108,084 of NZ_JAFNOK010000001.1, read as the reverse complement.
AAACATAATGGCACAACTGGTCCCGATACCCCTTGAATGATACGTGCGGCATATAAAACTTCAATATTTGGCGCAATAGCGGCTAAAACCGTACCAATAGTCATGATAAGCAGCATGCCGGTTAGTACTTTTTTTCTTCCTTTTATATCACTTAATCGTGGCAAAAATAGCGAAAATAGCGCTGCTGCGGTAAAAAAAGAAGTTTGGGAGAGCCCTACCGCCGCATCATTTGTTCCTAATTCTTTGGCAATGGTAACTAATACGGGGCTTAACATACTTGCATTGAGTTGGAAAGCAACACATGCAGCCAGTAAAGCGAGCATTAGGGTAAATATATTTGATTTAGCTTTACTCTGTTCAATCATACATTTACCTCACCAATTCGTTTTAGGGAATCAACAATTAAATCCCAAAAACCGGTATGATCAAGTTCTGTTGCAACTTGTGTATGGCAACGCTCATCAGCAGGAAAACGAAAATCAGCAACTGTCATTCCCAACGTTAATGTCCCTGTCAATTCAATATCAACCGGTACTCGTTTAGTTTTGATTAATTCAGGATTAATGACATAAGCCACGGCACAAGGATCATGCACTGGAGGATAAGTAAAACCTTGAGCTTGTTTATACATTTTTCCGAAGAACTCTAACATCTCCAACACAAATTTAGCTGGTTTGGTTTTGATTGCAGCTATTTTCTCAATTACTTCAGGCGTGGCTAGTGCTTGATGAGTCAGATCTAATCCAACCATCGTCAATGGCCATTTTTCATTAAATACGATATGCGCTGCTTCAGGATCTATTTTGATATTAAATTCTGCTACGGCGCTCCAGTTACCGACATGGTACCCGCCTCCCATTAACACAACTTCTTTTACACGTTCAGCAATTTTAGGTTCTTTACGTACCGCCATTGCAATATTGGTTAAACCACCAGTTGGAACTAGCGTAACTGTTTTAGGCGGATGAGACATGATTGTGTCAATGATTAAATCAATAGCATGCCTGTTATCCAACTCAATGGTTGGTTCAGGTAATACCGGGCCATCAAGTCCAGAGTCGCCATGGATATCCGGTGCAATTTCAATATTTCTCACTAAAGGCCTTACTGCACCAGCCGCAAAAGGTACATTAGTGATATTTGCAATTCGTGCAACAGATAATGCATTACGTGTTACTTTATCTAATGTTTGATTACCAACAACTGTGGTTACCGCTAGCAATTCAATATTAGGATTGCCATGAGCTAACAATAGTGCGATAGCATCATCATGACCGGGATCGCAATCAAGAATAATTTTTTTTGGCTGATTTATCATAAATCGGTTCCTCTACTAAATTTATTTATTTGCCATTCGTTTGAGCACATTTTGATGAGATGGCATATTTGATGCACCTTCACGCTCAACAGCTAAAGATGCAAAAGCCGAAGCATATACTGCGGATTGATAAAGCGTCTCGCCTTTAGCCAATGAAGCACAAAAAGCCCCATTAAAAGCATCACCTGCACCGGTTGTGTCAACAGGAACAGCTAAGAAAGGCTTAATATGTTGATGTTGTTTACCATCAAATATGAGTGCGCCTTTACTCCCCAAAGTAATAATGACGGTTTGTATTCCAAATGAGTATATTTTTTCCGCTGCAAGCTTAGCTTTATCCAAATCATTAACTTCAATTCCAGACATTAAACTTGCTTCAGTTTCATTGGGCGTAATGATATCAATATAAGTTAATAGCTGTTGAATATCTTGAGAATAAGGGGCCGGGTTAAGCACAACTTTAACCCCGATAGCTTTAGCTAATTTCATCGCATTTAAAACAGCATCAATATTATTTTCAAGTTGCACTAATAGAATATCAGATTGTTTAAGATAACTTTCCAACATTACAATTTCTTTATCAGTAATTGTTAAATTTGCACCAGGATAGATAGCAATCATATTTTCGCCATTTTCTTCAGATACATAAATAACTGCACTGCCCGTTGGCTCTTTATCGGATTGATACAAAGTAAACGAATTAATTTTTGACGAGGATAGATGTTCATGGGCAAATTGACTAAATTGGTCAGTGCCAACTTTTGCAACAAAATGTACCTTAGCATCGGCGTAACTTGCGGCAAGCGCTTGATTTGCCCCTTTACCACCAGGACCAATCATACTTTTTTGCGCAAGGATTGACTCTCCCCCTTTTGGAAATCTTGCTACTTGAGCAACAATATCAATATTAAATGAGCCTAAAATACAAACGTTACCGTTCATTACTTCTCCTCGTATTTTACTTTTCTGTTTTTCATATCCCGTCAGTAACGAGGAAATACATTCTTTATCAGTAATATTACTCACTAATCTGTGCCTTTTAATAATGGCACCACCGTGACAACGAATAACGAACAATTGCTGAGCGAGCGTTGCAAGATCTTTTCTAATCGTCTCTTTAGATACTTTAAATATTTCTGAAAAATATTGGACACTACCTTTTTCATGTTTATCTAAATAAGCTAAGATAGCTTTTTGTCTTTCTTCTAAGAACATCAAGTAATCCTCTAAATGATTGATTCAAAGTATAGCTTGCTTGAATCATAAAAAGAGTGATGATAATCATATCTTATGAGATAAAACAGAAGCAAACGGAACCATGGCAGGTCACGATCGAGCGCTCTAAAAATAATAAAATTTAATAAAAAACCATTAATTTTATTACTGCCTAATCGATTATTAATCGTTATCAACAAAACAACGCTATTTTAAATTTAAATGATAAATGTGCAGCAAGTTATCATAAAAAATTATAATAAGATTTCGATAATAAAATATAAATTCCCTACTCGCACTGACGCTAATTTATGCTAAAATCGGAAAACATGAACAAACTCACTTAACATAAGGATGTAACGCAATGCATATCGGTATACCTAAAGAACGGTTAGCCAATGAAGCAAGAGTTGCAGCAACACCACAAACTGTTGGACAACTGTTAAAACTTGGATTTACAGTTTCAGTAGAACAAGGTGCTGGACATGCTGCCAATTTTGAAGACCAAGCTTTCATTGATGCAGGAGCCACAATCGAAAACACCCAAGATATTTGGAAAAATGATTTAATCTTAAAATTTCATGCACCTAATGATGATGAAATCGCTCTGATGAAAGAGGGTTCAACCCTTATCAGCTACATCTATCCTGCGCAACACAAAGATCTGTTAGAAAAATTAGCTAATAAAGATATTAACGTTATGGCAATGGATTGTGTTCCACGTATTTCCCGTGCGCAGTCTCTTGATGCTTTAAGTTCAATGTCTAATATTGCTGGCTATCGTTCTGTTATTGAAGCAGCTAACCAATTTGGTCGATTCTTTACCGGTCAAGTTACCGCTGCCGGTAAAGTACCACCAGCGAAAGTATTAGTCATTGGTGCCGGCGTAGCTGGACTTGCTGCTATTGGGGCAGCTGTGAGTTTAGGCGCTATTGTTAGAGCTTTTGATACTCGACCTGAAGTTGCCGAACAAATTAATAGTATGGGCGCTGACTTCCTCGAGCTCGATTTTGAAGAAGAAGCAGGCTCTGGGGACGGTTATGCTAAACAGATGTCAGCTGCTTTTATTGAAGCTGAAATGGCACTATTTGCTGAGCAAGCAAAAGATGTTGATATCATCATCACAACGGCTTTAATTCCGGGTAAACCTGCGCCAAAATTAATTTCTAAAGAAATGGTCGAATCAATGAAACCAGGCAGTGTTATCGTTGATTTAGCGGCTTTAACTGGCGGTAACTGTGAATTAACAAAACCAGGTGAAGTGTTTGAAACAGATAATAATGTGAAAATTGTTGGTTATACTGATTTAGCTAATCGCATGCCAGCACAAGCATCTCAATTATACGGTACTAACATTGTTAATCTTCTAAAACTGTTAACCAAAGAAAAAGACGGCAATATCGATATTAATTTTGATGATGTTGTTCTTCGTGGTGTGACGGTCGTGAAAGATAAAGAGATCACCTGGCCAGCGCCGCCAATTCAAGTATCTGCTCAACCGCAACAAAAAGCGGCTGCGCCTGTTGCTAAGCCTGAACCAAAACCAATGGATCCGCAAAAAAAATACGGCATTTTAGCCTTACTTATTTTTGCTTATTTTTGGCTGGCAGACTCAGTGCCTGAAAGCTTCTTAGGTCACTTTACTGTCTTTGCCCTGTCTTGCGTAGTTGGTTACTATGTTGTTTGGAATGTGACACACTCATTACATACACCACTTATGTCAGTAACAAATGCGATATCGGGTATTATTTTAGTCGGCGCTATATTGCAAGTCGGCGATGATAATGGCCTAACGACAGCGATTGCCTTCGTTGCTATTTTAATTGCTAGCATCAATATTTTTGGTGGTTTCTTTGTTACCCAAAGAATGCTGAAAATGTTCCAACGTGGCAAGTAAAGGAGGAGATCACTAATGTCAGGAATTATTCAAGCAGCTTATGTTATTGCTGCATTACTATTTATTTTCAGTTTACGCGGTCTTTCTAATCAAGAGTCAGCCAAATCGGGGAATATCTACGGTATGATTGGTATGGCAATTGCGCTTATTGCAGCAGTTGCAAGTATCAAAGGTGGATTACACTGGATCATTATTGCAATGATTATTGGTGCGGCAATTGGCTTATATCTTGCCAAAAAAGTTGAAATGACACAAATGCCGGAACTTGTGGCGTTACTGCACAGTTTTGTCGGTATGGCTGCGGTACTAGTCGGTTTCAATAGTTTCTTGGATCTCAATACCCATTTTATTCCAAAAAATGAATTAACCGTACATCTTGTTGAAATATTTGTTGGTGTCTTTATCGGTGCGGTAACTTTTTCCGGCTCGATTGTTGCCTTCGGTAAATTAAACGGTCGCATTAGTTCAAAGGCATTATCTATTCCAAATAAACACTACTGGAATTTAGCCGCTATTGTTGCTTCTGTTATTTTAATGTTTATTTTTATCAAACAAGAAAATGGCGCAGGTGCGAGTTTTTGCTTAATTGCAATGACGGTGATCGCCTTTGTGTTTGGTTTCCATTTGGTTGCATCTATCGGCGGTGCTGATATGCCGGTTGTTATATCAATGCTTAACTCATATTCTGGTTGGGCTGCTGCTGCTGCCGGCTTTATGTTAGAAAATGATCTGTTAATTGTGACCGGTGCTTTAGTTGGTTCTTCCGGTGCGATCCTTTCATACATTATGTGTAAAGCAATGAATCGTTCATTTATCAGTGTTATCGCTGGTGGATTTGGTAGCGACGGTACTTCAGCAAGCGCTTCTGATGAAGAGCAAGGTGAATATCGTGAAATGCAACCAGCTGAAGTTGCTCAAACATTAAAAGAAGCACGTTCAGTAATTATCGTACCGGGTTATGGTATGGCTGTTGCTCAAGCACAAGGTGCAGTAAGCAATATTACTGAAAAACTTCGTGGTATGGGTATAGAAGTCCGTTTTGGTATTCACCCGGTTGCAGGGCGTTTACCTGGGCATATGAATGTATTATTAGCCGAAGCTAAAGTACCTTACGATATTGTATTAGAAATGGATGAAATCAATGATGACTTCCCTGATACAGATGTTGTTTGGGTAATTGGTGCAAATGATACCGTTAACCCAGCGGCAGAAGAAGATCCAAATAGCCCTATCGCTGGTATGCCTGTTCTTGAAGTTTGGAAAGCAAAAACAGTTATTATTTCTAAACGTTCAATGAATACGGGCTATGCCGGAGTACAAAATCCACTATTCTTTAAAGAAAATAGCTATATGTTATTTGGTGATGCTAAAGATAGTGTTGAAAAAGTTCTACAAAATCTTTAATAACATTATATTGTTTATAGCAAAAATTACTGCGGTTTATCCGCAGTAATTTAATAAAAAGATAATTGTCTCAAGGCAAATTGTGCTCAGTTTAAAAATTCAAAATTAACTCTATTGCTTTGTAATATATCTCGTTTTTGCTTTTACTCGCATCAGCCTAATAAATAATGCCCTTTCCTTTCGATGCTTGCTTTAAATTCTCTATTGCTTCTGTTTTACCAACTTGTATAAAACCAAAGTGAATTACATCTGAAATAACAGGCTAAGATGATCACAACTTTCATAAAAATCGTTGTAAATAGTCTATCTTAATCAAGGTGATATAATGAGGTGATTGTAAATTAAGCTACCGATTTCAACTTATAATAATTATTCATTATCATTTTTGATTTTTTCTTTATGATAAAGATAAAACGCACCACGTGAAACCATACGAAGTTGGAATATCAGATCTTCAATCAGTTCTTGACGTTGTACAATGTCAAAATCAATTGCTTCCGCACCAGCATTAAATGCAATAGTTACCATTGCTTCGGCTTGAGCTTCATTATAATGATGTGGCATTTGATTAGCATTATCTAAATAATCAACAAGCTCGACAATAAAGTGCTGTATTTCACGTGCGATTGCCGATCTGAATGCGGAAGAAGTCCCGGCTTTTTCTCTAAGCAGTAATAAAAATACTTTAGGGTTTTTATCAATAAATTCAATAAATGTGGTTACTGAAGTTCGAAGAACACTTCCCCCTTTTTCAATACGCTTTCGAGCTTGTCGCAATAATTGACGAAGTGTTAAACCACTTTCGTCAACCATCGCTAAACCTAACTCATCCATATCACGAAAATGGCGATAAAAAGAAGTTGCGGCTATCCCCGCTTCTCGAGCAACTTCACGTAAACTTAAACTTGCAAAACCTTGCTCAGCATTGAGTTGGTTAAAGGCCGCATCAATCAACGATCGACGAGTCCTTTCTTTTTGCTGAGCTCGAACTCCACAGTTTTTTACATTTTTCATGCTGTTACTTTAACTTAAGTAGATTTAATTATTTGTTGGTTTGCTCTAATAATCGCTCTTTTTCGGCGAACACTTTTGGCATATGATCTCGAATTGTTTTGGCGATAGTTTCATAACGCGCACGTAATGGAGACCCAGGTCGATAGATAAGCGCTATACTACGGGTTGGCACAGGATCGGTACAAGGAATATAACAAATATTATCCCTAATACGTTCATTTGGTGCAGCAAGTTCAGGGAATAATGTAATACCTCTTCCTGCTGATATCATACTTCTTAAAGTTTCAAGACTGGTCGCTTTAAATTGCTTATCTTCATCAATGCCTACTTGGAAACAATATCCCATAGCATGTTCACGTAAACAGTGGCCGTCTTCTAACATTAAAAATTTCTGACCTTTTAGCGACGAAAGTTTAACTGTTTTTTGGTTAGCTAATTCACTGTTAGCCGGAACAGCTAAAAACATTGGCTCATCAAATAAAGGAAGTTCGATAAATTGTGATGTTTCTTTTACTTGAGCAACAATTGCACAATCGAGCTTACCGCTTTCTAATTGCGCAACAATATTGGCTGTTTGCGCTTCATGTAAATAGAGTTCTAATTGTGGAAAAGACTCATGTAATACAGTAATTACGTGAGGTAACAAATAAGGGGCGATTGTGGGTATTAATCCAATATGCATCGGACCAGACATCTCTTCACCTTGACGACTGGCCATCTCTTTTAATATTTGAATATTACGTAAAATTTCTTTAGCTTGTTCAACAAGCATCATTCCAGTTTGTGTAAATAATACCTTGCGACTAGTACGTTCTAATAGCATCACGCCTAGTTCATCTTCTAGCTTTCTAATTTGACCACTTAATGTTGGTTGACTTACATTACAAGCATCAGCTGCTTTACGAAAGTGCCGAAATTCAGCTAACGAAACAAAATATTCCAAATCTCGAATATTCATAATGTCCCCAATAAGTTATCGTTAATGGTATATACTTAAGTAACTTATATCTAAGATTAAAGTAATAAATAACATCAAATATTTTTAAACTAAGTGAGTTTTAAAAAAATTATCAAATAAGAATACTTAGAGTATATGTGTTGTTAATTTTTAATTAGCTAGTTAAATTACAGATAAAATATATGCAATATCGATTCTGTTACCTTAAAGCCAATATGGTCAATTGTACTATATAAATTGCTATTGTTGATAATTATGTTCAAAAAATCAAATAGAATATTTAAGTGATCTAACAAAAACTGACCATTGCAACCACCGCTTAAACGGCGGTTAACAAGAAAAATGGAAAGTTAAAAGTAATTGCGATATAATCCCGCGCTAGATTGCAATTAAGACAATTAAAATTCTGAGGTGAACTATTTTTAAACAAGTTTCTCGATTTTGTCGTAGAATTTTTCGCAATGAACAACAATCAGACTATGTTTCCATATCCCGTAAAGAACACAATATCTCTCGTAAAGACATAAGTGAAAACGCGCTAAAAGTTCTTTATCGATTAAATAAACAAGGATATGAAGCTTATCTAGTCGGAGGTTGTATTCGAGATCTTTTATTGGGTAAAACCCCCAAAGATTTTGATATTGCAACAAACGCTACGCCAGAACAAATTCAAAAAACATTTCGTAATTGCCGATTAGTTGGTCGACGTTTTCGTCTTGCCCACATTATGTTCGGAAAAGAAATTATTGAAGTAGCGACTTTTCGTGGTGATCATGGTGCTCAAAACGAGCAAACGAATGTATCTAAACGTTCGCAATCTGGAATGTTATTAAGAGATAATGTTTACGGAACAATTGAGCAAGATGCTATCCGTCGTGATTTTACGATGAATGCGCTTTATTATAGTATTAAAGACTTCACTATACGTGATTATTGTGGCGGTTTAAACGATTTAAAAAATGGCATAATCCGCTTAATTGGTGACCCTCAAACTCGCTACCGTGAAGATCCGGTGCGAATGCTCAGAACGATTCGTTTTGCCGCTAAACTCAACATGAAAATTGATAAAGCGACACTTGAACCAATCGAATCACTGGCACCATTACTCAAAAATATTCCTTCAGCACGACTTTTTGATGAATCGCTAAAATTATTACAGTCTGGAAACGGTTTCAAAACCTATGGCTTATTAAAAGCGCATCATCTGTTTGAGCAGCTATTTCCGGTGATTGAGCGATTCTCAACTCAAAATCAAAATAGTTATTTAGATAAAATCGTCGAACAGGTTTTAAAAAATACTGATTACCGTATAGCAAATAATCAAAGAGTGAATCCGGCCTTTTTATTTGCATCATTTTTCTGGTATCCAATTATCGAACAAGCGCAATTAACTTGCCTTGAAAGTGGCTTACAGTTTCATGACGCTTTTGCAATGGCAATCAATGATATTTTATCTGAACAGTGTCGTATCATTGCTATACCAAGACGTTTAACAACCATTATGGGTGATATTTGGCGTTTACAATTACGGATGAAAAGGCGAGAAGGTAAACGAGCTTTCACAATTTTAGAACACCCAAAATTCAGAGCAGCTTATGACTTACTGGAAATGCGAGCTTCCATTGAGAAAGGTGAACTGCTTGATCTGGCTAAATGGTGGGATGAATTTCAACATACATCGGTTGAAAAAAGAATAACAATGGTTAAACATTTAAACAAAACAAACAAGCGAAGAGTCAAACGTTAATTTTTCATTCGCACTTTTATAAATAACCGCTATAATATCGTAATTAAAATAATCATAAAGACATTTTAATCATTGATGAAAAAACTAGCGCCTTCACTTATTGCTATAGCGGTTACATTTTCTTTATATGCTTATAACCATCCCAGCTATGCAATAGGCTTACCTAAAAATGATACCACTAACCCTAAGTGTCTAATCAATATACCTCGATTTGAAGGGGCTTTAGCCAATGGCGACATCAATTCCCTACCCGTCAATGCCGAAGCCGATCGTTTTGAAGGAATTTATCCGGATATGGCAATTTATGAGGGTGATGTGTCTGTAATACAAGGCAATCGTACCGTCCTTGCTAATAAAGTTACCATTGATACTAAAGATAAAAATAATCGCATCGTCACCATACACGGCAATGTTACTTATCAAGATAATTTGATTAAAATGAAAGGTGAAGATGCATCAATGAATTTAAATAACAATGATGCCAATATCAAACCGAGTGAATATCATCTTGTCAATCGACTTGGACGTGGTAATGCCGATGAAGTAAAACTGGAGAAAAGCCGGTATATTATTTTAAAAAATGGCAGTTTCACCGCTTGCCCGGTAGATGATAGTAGTTGGAGTATACGAGGAACAACAGTTATTCACGATAATCAAGAAGAGCTTTTAGAAGTTTGGAATGCAATATTTAAAGTGGGTAACATTCCGGTATTATACTCCCCTTACCTACAATTACCGACAGGTGATAAAAGGCGTTCAGGTTTGTTGATGCCAAATTTTGGGTATGACAGTGTTGATGGCGTGGATTTTTCTTTGCCGGTATATTGGAACATTGCACCGAATTACGATGCGACGATTACCCCAAGATTACTACAACATCGAGGATTACAGCTACAAACTGAATTTCGCTACTTAAACGAATTAGGCTTAGGTACGTTAGCATTTGATTGGTTACAAAATGATAGTCGGTATCGTCATGATAGAAAAAAACATTTAAACGGTTACAATTATGACAATAACAGTAATCGATGGTTATTCTATTGGAAAAATGATGAGTTAATTAACTACAATTGGCGTTTTTACACAGATGTTACAAGGGTAAGTGATAATAAATATTTAACCGACTTAAACTCTCGTTATGCTTCGCAAACGGCTGGATATTTAACACAATTTTATAAAGTTGGTTACAATGATGAAAATTGGGATATCGCCTTAGGTTATCGACACTTCCAATCATTTTATACTGGCGCCATGCTGTATCAAACTGAGCCTCAGTTAGATATCAATTACTATAATTATGATTTTGGACCATTTAAATTTAAAACTTTTTCTCAAATTTCGCATTTTATCAGTTCAGAAAAAGGCCTTCCAAAAGCTTGGCGGGTACATTTGGAACCAACCTTAAATTATACTTATACAAATTCCTGGACAACCTTATCGACGGAAGCCGGTTTTATGGCTACGCACTATAATCAGGATAATATCAAAAAATTCCATGAATTAGATAAAACGGTAAACCGATTTTTACCTAAATTTAGTATTGACGGTAAAGTGGTTTTCGAACGTGATACCCACATCAATGGCTACACTCAGACATTAGAACCTAGGGTGAAATATATTTACATCCCTTACCGGGATCAATCGAATATAGAAATCTATGATTCTACATTGCTACAATCAGATTATATAGGGCTATTTAGAGATCTACCTTATAGTGGTTTAGATCGCATTGCTTCAACGAATAAAATAGCCGCAGGTATTACAACTCGCCTATACGATAGCAATAAAGTCGAAAAATTCAATTTGTCAATCGGGCAAATTAACTATTTCTCTAAATCAAAATCAACAGCGAATAACTCCGAATTAGATAAAAATTCAGATACAGGTAGCATTACTTGGGCTGCTGATAATTTTTGGCGTATATCTGATGACATTATCTTCCGAAGTGGTATCCAATACGATACTCGGATTAATACCGTTTCTTTAGCTAATACCGCATTAGAATATCGCCCGACAGGCAACAAATTATTACAATTGTCCTATCGCTATGCTAATCATAAATATATTAACACCGTTGATTATCGACCATTAGACAAACGCTATAAACAAGATATTTCACAAGCGGGAATTACTGTTGCTTGGCCTATTTCTGATACGCTTAGTGCAGTAGGTACCTATTATCACGACGTCAAATTAGGGCAAATGGCTGATAGTTCAGTTGGCTTGCATTACAGTGATTGTTGTTGGGGTGTGTCTGTGCAATATGGTAGAAAATTAACCGATTGGAATACTATTTCAAATGAAAGTAAATTTAAAAATAAACTTTCAATCAATTTTGAATTACGGGGCTTAGGATCGAATCGTGATGCCCAAGCAAAAATGCTCAATTTTGGTAAATTACCCTATAACACCATTTTTGAATAAAATATAATAATAATAACTTACTATTACATTTAATGTACATTTAATACAGCCAGTTTGATGCTGTAATAACACAATGAGTTGATCAAATATGAAATTATTAAAACTTTTTATTGCTTTAAACTTAAGTGTAAGTATAGGACTTATTACACCTTTATCAGCGACTGCGGCGCCTAGAGTTGTCGAACAAGTTGCGGCAGTTGTTAATAATAACGTTATTTTAGAAAGTGACGTTAATGACATGCTCAAAACGATTAAAGCAAGCACCGATCCCAGTAATCTACCTAATGATAAAGTGCTTAGACAACAAATTATCGATCGATTAATTACTGAAAATTTAATCTTGCAAAAAGCAGCAAAAGCCAAAATCACAATTAGTGATGAAGATGTAACTAATGCTATTGGTAGAATCGCTGCCGAAAATGGTATGACCATTGATGAGCTAAGAAGTAGACTATCAACAATGGGGATAAGTTATGCTAACTACCGTGAACGTATTCATAAAGATATGTTGATTGAACAAGCTCGCATGAATGAAGTGAGACCAAGAATCAAAGTATCTGAAAAAGAAGTTGAAAATTTAACTAAGACAATTGCAAAACAACCAACCAATAATATTGATGTCAAAATCAGCCATATTTTGATTTCAATCCCGGAAAAAGCAACTAAACAACAAGTTGATAATGCAACTAGCAAAGCCAGAGATATTATTAACCGTGCGAAAAAAGGGGAAAATTTTGCTAAACTTGCAACTTCTTTTTCAAATGATGATCTCGCTTTAAAAGGTGGCTCCATGGGCTGGAATAAACTGAGTGAGTTACCAACTATTTTTGAAGAGCGACTTTTGCGTGCACCTAAAGGAAGTGTTATTGGACCAATTCGTTCAGGTGTTGGCTTACATATCATAAAAGTTGATGATTCCCGAACTGAAGCACCGAAAAAAATTACACTCCAAGAAGTTAATGCTCGCCACATTCTAATCAAAACAAATGTATTAGTGACTGACCAAGTTGCAAAACAAAAATTAACTGATATTCGAAAAGCGATTACCAGCAAAGCCACAACATTTGCAGCCGCTGCTAAAGCAAACTCAGACGATCCCGGTTCAAAAGATAAAGGCGGAGAATTAGGTTGGAGCAGACCCGAAATGTACGACCCAGGATTTAGAAATGGCTTAATGCAACTGAAAAAAGGGGAAATCAGCCAACCAGTGAAATCTTCTTATGGCTGGCATTTAATTCAGCTAATCGATTCAAGACAAACTGACGGCACGGAATTAGTTCAAAAAGATCAAGCATACCGACTTATTTTTAATCGTAAATTTGCTGAAGAAGCGCAAGTGTGGATCCAAGAAATAAAAGGCGATGCATATATTAAAATTACAGGTGAAAACAAAAATGAATAACCGTGTTCACCAAGGACATTTTGCCCGTAAACGTTTCGGGCAAAATTTTTTACATGATGATTACATTATCGAAAGTATTGTTGCAGCAATACAGCCTAAACCAGACCAAGCGCTTGTTGAGATAGGACCCGGTCTTGCAGCCTTAACCATTCCGGTAAGTAAACATGTTGATCATCTTACCGTCGTTGAAATTGACCGTGATTTAGCGAGTCGATTAATTGAAAACCCATTTTTGAAAGATAAAGTCACTGTCATTGAACAAGATGCTTTAACATTTGATTTCAATCAACTTTCTGAGCAATTGGGAAAACTGTTACGGGTTTTTGGTAATTTACCTTATAACATATCAACCCCGTTAATGTTTCATCTGTTTGAATTTGCCAATACCATTACAGATATGCATTTTATGTTACAAAAAGAAGTTGTCACTCGATTAGTGGCCGCTCCAAATAGTAAAGATTACGGCAGGCTTAGTGTCATGGCTCAATACTATTGTCAGATTATTCCTGTGCTTGAAGTGCCACCGACATCATTTAAACCAGCTCCTAAAGTAGATTCAGCTGTTGTTAAACTTATACCATACCAACAAAAGCCTTATCCTGTTAATGATGTAAAAATACTTTCACGTGTTACCACAGAAGCATTTAATCAACGCCGTAAAACAATTCGAAACAGCTTAAGCAATATGTTTACTGCTGAACAATTAGTTCAATTAAATATCGATCCTAATTTACGTGCTGAAAACTTAACAGTCGAGCAGTACTGCCAACTGGCAAACGCATGGAAATAGTGTTATGGCAAACCTACTTATCGGAGATATTCATGGTTGCTATGATGAGTTTATGCGCTTACTTGAAAAAGCTAAATTCTCATCATCTGATACATTGTGGCTTACTGGCGATCTTGTCGCCAGGGGTCCAAAATCATTACAAGTGCTTAGATTTGTAAAAGAAAATATCAACCAAATCAGATTGGTATTAGGCAATCACGACCTTCATTTGCTCTCGATTTATGCCCGTGTTACGCCACCCAAAAAGAAAGATAATCTTGAAGAAATTATTCAAGCACCGGACTATGATGAATTGATGAATTGGCTGCGTAAGCAACCTCTTGTTCAAATAGATGATGAATTAAAATTGATTATGACCCATGCGGGGATTTCCCCACAATGGGACTTGCCAACCCTAAAAAAATGTGCGCATGACTTACATGTGATGCTGGCCAGTGATTCTTACCCGCTCTTTCTTGATAAAATGTATGGTAATTTCCCTGATGAATGGTCACCCCAATTACAAGGTTTAGACCGTTTACGCTATATCGCCAATGCATTAACTCGTATGCGTTTTTGCTATGAAGACGGCAGGCTGGATTTTTATTATAAAAAACCACCCGATCAAGTGCCTACAAAACTTAAACCTTGGTTTTTACTACCAAGTAAGATCCCGGCAGAATATAGTGTCGCTTTTGGTCATTGGGCAGCGTTAAATGGAAAAGGTACCCCAGAAAATATTTATGCCCTTGATACAGGATGTTGCTGGGGAGGAAAGTTGACATGTTTAAGATTTGAAGACAAAAAATATTTTAAAAAACGAAATAATGCGGCTAAAAATTAGAAAATCAAAACTTATAAGGACTATTTATTATGTCTGTACTTAACGTTATAAAATCAATTTGGAAAATCATTAATCTGATAAGAGAAATATTTCTCAATCTAATATTCTTAATCATTATTATTTTAATTTTCAGCGTCATTGCATTAATTAAAGAAGCACAAACTGAAGAGATTACTCCGCAACAAGGCGCTTTACTTGTCGATCTTGAAGGGGTAATTGTTGATAATACATTCTATAGCGATGAAATTTACGCCTTACAAAACAAAATTTATGGCAAAAAGGTGAATACGTCTCGCGAAAATAGTTTATTTGAATTAACCGAAAAAATAGCACAAGCAACAACTGACCCCAACATTGACAGTATAATTCTTAAACTGGATAATTTTGTGGGGACTGACATGAGTTCGCTTCAATATATTGGAAAATATTTATCCAAATTTAAAGAAGCTAAAAAACCTATCTACGCTATTGGTTCTAACTTTAATCAGAGTCAATATTATTTAGCAAGTTATGCTGACAAAATCTATTTAACCCCTCTAGGGGCGGTGAATGTATATGGTTTATCCGCTAACAATTTATACTATAAAACGTTACTGGATAATTTAAAGGTTAACACTCATGTTTTCCGTGTTGGCACCTATAAATCAGCAATAGAACCATTTATTCGTAATGATATGTCGGATGAAGCAAAAAGCAATACCAGCCGTTGGCTTAATTTAATGTGGGATAACTACCTAGCTGATATCTCAACATTAAGAAAAAAAGCGGCTTCACAATTAGTGCCTGAGCCTGAAGTTATGTTGTCACAAATAAAAGCAGCTGGTGGCAGTATGACAAATTATGCTTTATCTAATGGCTTAATCGATAACATTGCAAGTTATTACGAGTTTGAGGGTGAAGTCGATAGCCAAGACACAGTAAGCATTTATGATTATAAACTTAAAAACAATCAACAACAGACAGCTAAAAAACCACGCATAGCCGTTGTATTTGTTAATGGTACGATTACTGATAGTGGCAATAGTAGTGGTGTTGCAGGTAGTCAAGATATTGTTGAACAACTCAGATATATTCGTCAAGATTTGAATAAAAACAACATACAAGCTGTCATTTTACGGGTAAATAGTCCGGGCGGTAGTGTCGATGCGTCAGAAGCGATTCGTAGTGAACTCGAAGCATTACAGGATTATGAAATTCCTATCGTTGTTTCAATGGGTGGCATGGCTGCTTCCGGAGGGTATTGGATTTCTACAGCGTCGAATTACATTGTCGCAAGCCCAAATACGATTACCGGCTCTATTGGTATTTTTGGTATTATCCCAACATTTGAAAACTCGTTATCACATATTGGTGTTTACAGCGACGGGGTATCAACATCACCTTTAGCTAACCAAAATATGGCTCAAAATCTTCCTGATGAATTAAATCAACTTATGCAACTCAATATCGATAATGGCTATAACTCATTTATTTCTTTGGTTGCTAAAGCACGAAATATGACAACCGAACAAGTCGATAAAATTGCTCAAGGACAAGTTTGGTTAGGTGTTGAAGCCAGCAAAAATGGACTAGTTGATAAATTAGGTGATTTTGATGATGCCGTTGAAATGGCAGCTACATTGGCGAATTTAACCGATTATGAAATAGATTGGCAAAAACCGGAAGGGAGCTGGTTTAGTGATTTCTATACAGGCTTAATAGCAATGTTACCTAAATCGACAGCAGAAGTAGTATTTGAACAATTGCCACAAGCTAAACAGCTACGAGAACAAATTTCTTTATGGGATAAGTTCCACGATACTCAAAACCGTTATATTTATTGTTTAAATTGTGCCGATGTGCGCTAATGGTTGTTTGAATATATCCACCCTATTGGGTGGATATATTAGTCACGCTTTTCGGAAGATCGGAAAAAATAACGCATACTTTTCATCGCTTCTTGAATATAATGATAATTAGGTGTTTGATCCACCTCATTATTATGCACATCCATATAATGGCTTACACCAATGCGGTTGACAAAATAGATATTATCGGGCGTTCGAACTGCATAAGAGCTGTAGTTTGACATCAATAGCCAATTACGATTGAGTATAGGGCTAAACAGATCATATCCAGTTGAGTAATCACTGATATCATTTTTTACATGCAGATAATGCTTCATTAATGTTGGCACCACATCTTCATGACTCGTCAGTTTATTGGCATTATTTTTAAGATTTTCCAGTTCATTAGCACCTATAATAATAAACGGCACTTTTGTTTGTGCATCGGTGTAGTTACCATTATGCCCCCAAAAACCCAGTTTATTATCATTCATTTCCTGCGAATGGTCACCGGTAATGATTATAAGTGTATCATCTAAAGTTCCCGACTTTTCTAATTCTTCATAGATGTTTTGCAATAAGAAATCAACATAATATACACTTTGTTTATAACGATTAAAAATAGGTAAAGGATCGGTCTCATTATTTAGCGTCATATAATTTAGATCGCCTATTGGTTTAAATTTAACCGGGAAGTCATCCGGAAAATCATAAGCATGTGGCGCATCATAAAATAAGAATGAAAAGCTTGGTTTAGATGCATCACGATTTTTATACCAAGCCAACCAATCATCGGTAATTTGTTGGTCACGACTTGCAGCTGTCCCATCTTTACTACTAATTCTTAAGTTTTTAATTGTGACAAAAGCCGTTCTATCAAATTCCGGCGCAGTAATTTTAGCTGAAGTAAAAATGCCAATATTATAATTTTCTTTTTGCAATGTTGTGACAAATAATGATGGTATACTATTACGTAAAAATGCATCCCAATACGTACCAGCTATACCATAAAATAAACCAAAAATACCGGTACGTGTTGCATTACCCGTTGAGTAATGATTATCAAAAATAACACCATTATGTTTTAACGCAAAACGATAACTATTTGGAGAAATAGTTTCATTGAACGTATCATACCGCCAAGAATCAAGCACAATAAACACAATGTTCTTCAATTTTTGATTTTCAGGATTGATAACCAGCGTCTTTTTTGGATAGCTGATGCTATCATGTTTGTTATCTATTTCGAAAATAACTTTACGCTGACCTTGCTTATCAAAAAAACCCATTATTTTTTTGGAAGTAAATGGACGATACAACGGAATATACTCTTTTACCACCATAATTGGAGAATAAGCATAATAAAAAGCTACCATATGAACAAGATGGCTAATAATTAATGAACTCGATAGGAAAAGAGTAAAAAACAAAACGGCTTTCGATCGCCTTTTTTGGCGTGTTGTTTTTTTATCAAGCAAGTAAAGAAGAAAGTATTCAAGACTAAAAGAGACAATGATCAAGCTAAACATCAGCAAGTAAGTAACTAATGAAAAATCGACAACCTGACCAGAAAACACCATAGATAATACCGACTCATTGACATGAAATCGGTATTGCTCAAAGACAATAGTATCAATGTATAACCCTATCTGAAACAGACCAAACAATATAGCAAGTAGGATATTTGCAAAAAATTTCTTTAACTTAACTAAAGGCAGGCAAATAATGAAAAGTAACAGGTAGGCTAAGAAAAAATGACCAAATACGGCAAATATTGAAAAAACGCTACTTATTACGGAAAGTGATGCTCCCGGCACTAAAAAGAACCGAACAGAAATCAGCGATGAAATAAATACATTTATTAAAACAAAACAATAGAGTTTTTTCATTATTATTCTCTAATAGAGAGAGCGGCAATGGATATATCATAAAATGATATAATATTTTATATTGAAACATAGTGCTTTTCTGAAACTTTTTAACAAAATAACACTATATTGTGATGATGCTTAAATAATTAATAAAAAGGGCTCATAAAAAGAGCCCTTCAAGTCATTTATAAATCAATTTATCGTCTATCAGCAAAGATTCTTAATAGCAAAATAAATAAATTGATAAAATCAAGATATAGCGATAACGCACCTAAAATAACATAGCGTCTAAATACATTTGCATCATCCTGTGATAGATGTTCGCCAAACTCTTTTAACTTTTGGGTGTCATATGCAGTTAAACCTGCAAAAATAAATACACCAATATAGGTAATTGCCCACATTAATGCCTGGTTACCCATAAAGAAATTAACAATCGAGGCAATAATAATTCCAATTAACCCCATATATAAAAAACTACCCCAACTCGTTAAGTCACGTTTAGTGGTATAACCGTAAAAAGCTAAAGCAGCAAACATTCCTGCTGTAATAAAAAATACACTTGCAATAGAAGAGTGTGTATAACAAATAAAAATCGAACTTAATGTTATACCATTTAATACTGAATATAGCATAAATAGGGTCGTGGCGGTTTTTCCTGAAAAACGATCAATCATAGGTGATAAGCAAAATACTATGGCCAATTCTGCAACTATTAACGCTATAGATAAAAATGAAAGAGAGACTTGCCCTCGGCTATTAATATCAAATAGTAGATTTAATAAAGATGAATTGGCTGTATACCAACTAACTAAACCAGTTAATAATATACCTACTGCCATCCAACCATATACATGACTCAAATATGTTTGTATTTTGCTATTTGATTTTTCAATAATTGAGCCATTTGGCGTAAAACTTGTCATTTTTACCTCTCATCAAAAAATTAGACAATTCGTAACTATTATATAGTAAATAGTTATTAATACCATTTTTTCAACAATTCTGTATCAGATTTTTTAACTTCAACCCATTTTTCACCATTAATCGTTCGCTCTTTCTTCCAAAAAGGCGCTTGATTTTTTAATATATCCATGATGAATTCAGCCGCGGCAAAGGCATCTGAACGATGCGAACAACTCACACCAACAAATACAATTTTTTCATTAGTTTTGATATCGCCAACCCGATGAATAACGGCAACCTTGCCAAGTTGCCATTTACTGCGTGCTTGAGCAATAATATTGGTTAATACCTTTTCGGTCATACCAGCGTAGTGCTCTAAATAAAGCCCAATTGTCGGTTGTTCTAAACAACGAACTTTACCCATAAATGTCACTACAGCACCGTCTTGGGAGCGCTCACTAAGCCAATCGATATATCTTTCGACATCAATAGAATCTTGACTAACTTCAATAATGTTCATCAAGTTAACCTCCTGTCACGGGTGGAAAAAATGCCACCTCATCACCCGGTTGAATAAGATAATTAAAATCAACCAGTGATTGGTTAACCGCACAAAGCACCACTTTTTCTTTTAATGCTAAAGACCATTTATCACCCCGTTTGCTTAGTTGTTCAAGAAGATCTGCAACCGTTAGTTGTTGAGCATCTAAAAGAAGGGAATCAGTATCAATTAACTCTCGAATTTGAGCAAAAAACATAATTTTATTCATTTTGTCACAACTATTATTTATTTAGCAGAATAATCACCCGATTTACCACCGACTTTGGTCAGCAATCTTACTTGTGTAATAACCATATCTTTTTGAACCGCTTTACACATATCATATATTGTTAATGCCGCTACCGATGCGGCAACTAAGGCTTCCATTTCAACACCGGTTTGCCCATTTAACCGACATAGGGACTTAACCCTTACACAATGGTTATCAATGTCTGCTGTGATATCCACCTCTATTTTACTCAAAAGTAGTGGATGACATAGGGGAATAAGTTCCGAAGTTTTTTTTGCGGCTTGAATGCCGGCAATTCTCGCTGTTGCAAACACATCACCCTTATGATGTTTACCTTCAAGAATCATGTTAAGTGTTTGAGCATTCATTAATACCAATGATTCAGCACTTGCTTCACGAGTGGTAATTTGTTTATCTGAAACATCTACCATGTGCGCATCACCATGTTGATTAATATGCGTGAATGAATCTGACATCTTAAGTTCCTATGAAAAATGATAATTTATTTTCAATATTCAAGATAACAAATTTTGCATTGGGATACTACCGCCAGTCAATAAAGTTATGCAATGTAATTAACCTTGAAGATTGAGTTTAACAAAACCAATTTTCAAAGCTCAATCTATCTAAAAATACCACAATAATTAGGTAAGATTTTGCGAGTTAGTAAAAAACTGCGTACAATAGAGATAATATGTTAACTGCAATTGTGACCGTTTAATGCTTATTGCTCATATCGCTTTACCTGTTCCACTTTATCAACTTTATGATTACCGTTTAACACAACCTGCCGAAGTAGGTATGCGGGTAAAGGTGCCTTTTGGTAAACGTGATGCTATAGGCGTTATTGTTAGTATTGATCAACAAACCGATGTCCCAATTGAATGCCTAAAAGATATTAGTGAAATCATTGATAATGAGCCACTATTTACACCGGCTGTTTGGCAGCTGCTTAATTGGGCTGTAAGTTATTATCATTTTCCAATTGGTGAAGTCATATTTCACGCTATGCCTGTATTAGTTAGACAAGGAAAACAAGCAAGCAAAGCTGAGATCAAACAATGGCAATTAACCGAGCTTGGTAAGAATTGTGATTTGAAATCATTGTCTCGATCATATAAACAACAATTACTGTTAACTTCATTGAAAAACAATATGTTTTCTGAAAATGATTTCAGCGCCAATATTTTTCATCAATTAGAAAAGAAACAATTAATAAAACAAGTCAGTGTCACTCCTGATACAGTTGAATGGCAAAGTCATTTTTCAACCAATCCAACATCAATTAGACTAAACGAAGAACAAACCAAAGCCATAGCTTCGGTTAATCAACAAAATCAACAGTTTAACGTATTTCTACTAGAAGGTATAACCGGTTCAGGTAAAACCGAAGTCTATTTAAATATCCTTTCCGATATATTATCTGCTGGCAAACAAGCATTGATACTTGTGCCGGAAATAGGTTTAACACCCCAAACAATCAAACGTTTTAAACAGCGTTTTAATGCGCCAATAGATATTTTGCATTCCGGGCTAACCGATAAACAACGGTTTGAAGTCTGGCTTAGAAGCCGGTCTGGAGAAAACGCCATTGTTGTCGGCACTCGTTCTGCGCTTTTCACGCCATTTAAACATTTAGGCATGATTATTATTGATGAAGAGCATGATAATTCTTATAAGCAACAAGAAGGCTGGCGTTACCATGCCCGTGATCTTGCTATTATCCGGGCGAAAATTGAAAATATTCCCATTATATTAGGTTCAGCAACGCCATCACTTGAAACGTTAAATAATGCACAAAATCAAAAATATCAGTTATTACAGCTAACCCAAAGAGCTGGTGATGCTTCGCTTGCTCAACAATCTATTTTAGATATTCGTGGGTTAGTGCTTTGTGCTGGTCTATCTCAACCACTCATTGATCAGATAAAAAAACATCTATCAAACAACAATCAGGTCATGCTATTTTTAAATCGACGTGGTTTTTCACCGTCTATCATTTGTCATGATTGTGGATGGATTGCCGAATGCCCTCGCTGTGATATGCCTTATACTTATCACCAAAAACAGCATAAACTGATATGTCACTATTGTGATACACCAAGAGCCCTGCCTCATCAATGCCCAAAATGTGGGTCGACACATTTGATTCCAATTGGGTTTGGTACCGAACAACTTGAAAAGCAACTTGAAATTCTGTTTCCTAATATCAAAATTAGCCGTATTGATCGTGATACTGTGAGTAAAAAAGGCGCATTGGATAATTACTTAAAAGAAATACAACAAGGCGGCGCTCATATTCTAGTTGGCACACAAATTTTAGCGAAAGGTCACCATTTTCCCGATGTCACATTAGTCGGTATTGTCGATGTTGACGGTGCATTATTTTCCAGTGATTTTAGAGCGACAGAGCGGTTTGCTCAGATTTATACACAAGTATCAGGTAGAGCGGGTCGGGAAGCGAAAACCGGCGAGGTGATTTTACAAACTTATCATCCCGATCATCCTTTGCTTAATGTCTTACTGTCGAAAGGCTACCAAGAATTTGCTAAATTTACACTTCAAGAGCGCAGGCAGACACATTTACCACCTTTCAGTTATCAAGTTATGATAAGGGCTGCAGATCGCAATAATCACCATGCGCCAAATTTTTTACAACAAATCCATGATTGGTTAAAAAGTTTAGATGATCATCGCTTATGGCAACTAGGCCCAATGCCATCAAATCAACCCAAAAAAGCGGGGTATTATCGCTGGCAACTACTTTTACAACATACGCATCGCCAGCAATTACAACAAATTTTAGACCAATTAATCATATCTATCGACAAATGGAGTGAGACATCTAAAGTCCGATGGAGCATAGATGTTGATCCTATAGATAATTAGATGCAGGTAATATCCACCAATATTTATTGGCGGATAACACTTACTATAAAGTTATTTTTCCTGCATTTTTATCTAATATTGCTTGCCCGATGCCAGAAACTTCCTTCAATTGTTCAATTGATACAAAAGGTCCAAATTTTTCCCGATATTCGACAATTTTTTGCGCTTTATTTGCGCCAATTCCATTTAATGCTTTTGTTAGCTCTTCTGCTGTTGCAGTGTTAATATTGACTTGATCTAGCTGCTTTTGTTGTTGCTGTGCAGTAGCGGGAGGAGCAGATTGAGCATAACTAAAACCGGAAAAGGTAAAGCTTAATAATAAAATACTTAAAATTGATAATAATTTCATATATTTAACCTCAAAAGTTGTTTAAAATAAATAGGCAAGTAAGTTTGCGCTATCACTATCTCACTTCATCAGTTAAAAATGTTTTATGACTTACAGAAATGCGAAAAGCCACCTAAGTGGCTTTTCATTTTTACTTAAATTACAGTAATTTTTCGAAATTCATCACAAATTAGAATCTGGCATGATTTCAATTTTCGCCTTGGAACGAATATCAGCTGTAAGATAATAATAAGTATTGTTAATAAATAACGGTGTTAATTCCGATGAAATATCTTGGCGCTCCGGCGTATCAACTTTGATTAGCGAGACAATATAAGCTTGATTTTTTTTGAAAATTTCAGCACCAAATTCATTTTTATTTTTCTGTGGCGGCTCTAATGAGAAAATCATATCAATGACAGCCGGCTCAAAATCGGTTGAATTTCGTGTTACAGTATAGCGTTGGCCAAATGAGACCTTATCTGAACGACCAGATTTTCTTAAATCATCTAATACATTATCCACTGTTGATTTAAAGCGATTATCTACAATTTCATTGACCATTTTTTGATGAATATCATCTTTGACTTCTTCAAATGGCGCTATACCTTCCGGACGATAATCAGTCACTTGAACAACAAATTCATACGTACCATAATTTCGTTCAACCGGAATTAACTCAGATATGTTATTTGTTGCATGATCATCAACAATCATTTCATTACTAAAAACAACATCCCTAACTTCAGGATGAGAAAGAATTGTGGACGGTTGATTATAGTAAGTCCAATCAGTTGTAAATACCTCAAGACCTGTCTCCTCAGCTATCTCTTCGATAGATTTAGGAGAATGACTTAAAGCTGCTTTGATTTTATCTTCGATAGCCTCAAAATCTTGTTGTACTTTCTGATTTATAAGTTTTTCATATATTTTAACTTTAGCGAAGTCAAAATCCATCACTTCTGATTTCTTCATACCATCAAGTTTGATAAAAACATAACCGCCATCAGCTGCAATTGGCGCAGAAACTTGACCAATTTGTGTTAAATGAGCTTCTTTAAACACTTCTGGTAGTGAATCATCTTCAACAAGCCAACCAATAGAACCATTTTTACCATATGGCGAAACTTTATTATCTTGATTCATCTTTTTGGCAATCGTATCAAAATCGACAGAAGAAGCAAGATCACTCGCTATTTTATCTGCCTGTTCCTTATCGGTCACGTAAATTACACTATAGGCATTTTTAGCAGGATATGTATAGGTTTTGATCTCTTTTTCATATTCTTGTTTAACTTCATCATCACTCACTTTAACACTTTTTCTAACTGCCTCTAAAGTATTACGAATGAACTTAAGTTTTACGCGTTCTTTTTTGAAAAATTCTTTTGAGTGTTCATCATAATATTTTTGCTCATCTTCTGATGTTATGTTTATATCATCAACATTATCTATAGATGAATCAACTAACGTTGCGTAAACCGTACGAGTTTGATTTTTAAGTGAGGATATATCAGAATCAACAGGCAATACAAAACTGGTTTTAACTAATGCCTCGATAACTTGCTCTTGCTGTAATGCCGATCTCAAGACTTCTGCATAACTTTCCGGTGTGAATTTATTTTCAGCAAGTAAAGCTAAATATTTTTCTTTATCAAACTTACCGTTAGTAAAAAATACTTTTTGTTGCTGGATATATTTTTTAATATGTGAATTGCTAACAGCTGATTTAATTTTTTGCGAAAACTGATAAGCTAAGTAATTATCAATCTGTTTTGTTAGGACATTACGACGTACTGTTTTAATAAACGAACTATCGCCTAAAGAATTCGCTGTTGCCATTTTTGCTTCTGCTTCAAATTGTTCTCGGCTAATACCTTCACCATCAACTTTGGCAATGTATAGTTGCGCATCACTCGCACTATTACTACCAAAGCCTAAAAAACCAACGCCTGTAAAAATGAAGCTTACCATAATTATTGCAAAAATAATTTTAACAACAATATTGTTTGCAGCTGTTCGGATTGTCTCCATCATTGTTTAAGATTCTCCATATACCTAATGTTGAATCACGCAAGTATAGCATATTTAGCTAAATTGGCTATTGCCTGAGTGTGACGTATAAAAAAAAAGATCAACATAGTTATGTTGATCTTTTAAATAAAATTGAAATTTAATTTAAGCTGGTTGGTATTTCAACACTTGTTTTTACTTTTTTTAGCGCTTTTTTGGTAGGTTGTTTTAAAGCAACTTCTCCGGTAATAACTTCCATACCAAACGGATTATTCTGTAAAGCAATAGCAATCACTTCATCAATCCATTTGACCGGCCGAATGTCCAGTTCAGCTTTTACATTATCCGGAATATCTTCCAGATCCTTCACATTATCTTTCGGTATTAGTACCGTTTTAATTCCACCTCTATGAGCAGCTAACAGTTTTTCTTTTAAACCACCAATCGGTAGGACTTCGCCTCGTAATGTAATTTCACCTGTCATTGCGACATCAGAACGTACAGCATTACCGGTTAAAGTCGATATTAAAGAGGTACACATTGCAATGCCGGCACTAGGACCATCTTTTGGTGTGGCACCGTCTGGAACATGCACATGAATATCTCGTTTTTCATAAAAATCACTATTAATACCTAGCTTTTCCGCACGAGAGCGTACGACTGTTAAAGCTGTTTGGATAGATTCTTGCATGACATCACCAAGCGAGCCGGTATAAGTCAATTTACCTTTGCCCGGTACACTTACCGACTCAATTGTAAGTAAATCACCACCAACTTCTGTCCAAGCCAAACCGATAACTTGCCCTATGCGGTTTTCATTATCTGTTTTACCATAGTCAAAACGTTGTATACCTAAATAATCTTTTAAATTATCTTGATTAACAGTCACTTTTTTCAATTTAGGATCTAAAGCCAATTGTTTGACAACTTTACGGCAAATTTTGGCAATTTCTCGCTCTAAACTACGAACACCTGCTTCACGGGTGTAATAACGGATAATTCCGATGATTGCAGAATCATCAATGCTTATTTCTTTGGCTTTTAAGCCGTTATTTTCGATCTGCTTAGTGATTAAATGTTGCTTAGCTATATTCAATTTTTCATCTTCGGTATAGCCAGAAAGCCGAATCACTTCCATTCTGTCTAATAATGGCGCAGGTATATTCATCGAATTTGCAGTCGCAACAAACATGACATCCGATAAATCATAATCAACTTCTAAATAATGATCACTAAATGCATTATTTTGTTCCGGATCAAGCACTTCTAATAATGCTGATGCAGGGTCGCCACGCATATCAGATGCCATTTTATCAATTTCATCTAATAAAAATAATGGATTTTTAACGCCAACTTTTACCATACGTTGGATTAATTTACCCGGCATTGATCCAATATAAGTCCGTCTATGGCCACGAATTTCAGCCTCGTCACGCACGCCACCAAGTGCCATACGCACATATTGGCGACCGGTTGCTTTAGCAATAGACTGACCTAGTGATGTTTTACCAACACCCGGTGGCCCAACCAAACATAAAATAGGCCCTTTAACTTTATTAACTCGACCTTGTACGGCGAGATATTCTAAAATACGGTCTTTTACCCGCTCAAGCCCATAATGGTCTTTATCCAAAATCTTTTGCGCTGCACCAATATCTTTTTTAACTTTACTGCGCTTATGCCAAGGTACCTGTAACATCCAATCAATGTAACCACGAACTACCGTTGCTTCCGCCGACATTGCTGGCATCATTTTTAATTTATTAAGTTCTGCTAATGCTTTTTCGGTAGCCTCTTGAGGCATTTTAGCTTTAGTAATTTTTTCTTTTAACTCTTCATACTCATCAGGTTTATTATCGATATCACCTAATTCTTTATGAATGGCTTTAATCTGCTCATTAAGATAATACTCTTTTTGAGCTTTTTCCATTTGCTGTTTAACACGTTGTCGAATATTTTTTTCAACTTGCAGTAAATCAATTTCTGCTTCCATCAACGAAATAAGCAGTTCAAAACGCTTTTCCAGATTCGTTGTAAACAAAATTTCCTGCTTTTGATCAACTTTTAAAAATAGCGTTGCTGCTATTGAATCGGCTAATTGTGATGGTTCTTTAATTAAGTGAATTGAATCAACAACTTCTTGTGTGACTTTTTTATTCAGCTTTGCATACTCATCAAAATTAGATAAAACAACCCGAATCATTGCTTGACTAACGTCATTGGTTCTTTTCGATTCCTTTGACGGTGCAATATTTGCAATTAAAAAATCATCTTCTTTACGTTCAACAATATCGACAATTTTTGCTCTCTCTACGCCTTCAACCAGCACTTTTACCGTTCCGTCAGGCAATTGAAGCAGTTGTAAAATGTTCGCAATCGTACCCACTTTATATAAATCATTCACATCTGGTTCATCTTGAGAAGGATTTTTTTGCGTAACAAGAAAAACTTGCTTATCCATTTCCATTGCGCTTTCAAGGCAACGAATCGATTTATTTCGACCTACGAAGAGAGGAATTACCATGTGCGGAAAGACAACAACATCACGTAATGGCAAAATAGGCATAATTAATTGGTTAGTTTGTTTTGTTTTCATTTTATTCTCTCTACTAGTACAAACCCATTAAATAAATATGAGGGTCATTTTTAGATATTCAAGCCTATTTTTTCAGTTAAACATGCACTATTACTAAAACATGACAATATTTATGAGAGCTTTTATTTTTATATTAATATGGGGCAGTGCAACTTGCCATCTTACTACAGATGGCAAGGTAATTTATCAAGCAGAAAGTTCCGCATTTTGCCGATGAATCAACTTCGGTGCTTGATTTTTATCAACAGTATTTTTTCGAACAATAACTTTTTCAACATTATCCATTGATGGTAAATCATACATTGTGTCTAATAGTATATTTTCAACAATTGAGCGTAATCCTCTGGCACCGGTTTTACGCTGCATCGCTTTTATCGCTATCGCTTCAAGCGCTTGTTTGTCAAACTCTAATTGAACGCCATCAAGTTCAAACAATGCTTCGAATTGTTTAGTTAATGCATTTTTCGGTTCAGTTAAGATATTAATTAAAGCATCTTTATCAAGTTCAGATAACGTACCAATTACTGGTAATCGACCGATAAATTCAGGTATTAAACCAAATTTAACTAAATCCTCAGCTTCAATTTGCGCCAATAATTCAGATTCTGTCGCTTTATTTTTAGCGCTTTTTACATTAGCACCAAAACCAATTCCTGTATTAGTTGAAATACGGTTTTCAATCACTTTATTCAGACCACTAAATGCACCACCACAGATGAAAAGGATTTTAGAGGTATCAACCTGTAAAAACTCTTGTTGTGGCAGTTTTCGTCCACCTTTTGGTGGAACTGAAGCAATTGTGCCTTCAATAATTTTTAATAAAGCTTGCTGCACTCCCTCTCCCGAAACATCTCGAGTTATAGAAGGATTGTCCGATTTTCGTGAAATTTTATCGATTTCATCAATATAGATGATACCACGTTGAGCTTTTTCAACATCGTAATCACAATTTTGCAATAATTTTAGAATGATGTTTTCTACATCTTCGCCAACATAGCCCGCTTCAGTTAAGGTTGTGGCATCAGCCATTGCAAAAGGTACATCTAAGAATCTAGCCAAAGTTTCGGCTAATAATGTTTTACCACTTCCTGTAGGGCCAATTAATAAAATATTACTTTTACCTAACTCAACATTATTACGACTGGCATAATTGCGTAAGCGTTTATAGTGATTATATACTGCAACAGATAATACTTTTTTTGCTCGATCTTGACCTATTACATATTCATCAAGGTGTTGTCGAATTTCATGTGGGGTTGGTAATGGTTTTCCCATAAACTCTTCATGAGAAAGGAAGTTTTTTGACTCTTCTTTCAAAATATCATTACATAATCCAATGCATTCGTTGCAGATATAACTAGATGACGGTCCCGCAATGAGTTTATGAACTTCACGCTCACTTTTACCACAAAAAGTACAATAGTGTAATTTTTCTGAATTTTCATTATTCACTTTTATCACCTACCTAAATTTAAGATCGTTTATCATATATGGCATCAACTAATCCATATTCAACCGCTCTTTCCGCTGACATAAAATTATCACGATCTGTATCTTTTTCAATTACACTAATATCTTGCCCAGTATGGAATGCCAAAATATTATTTAATCGACTTTTAACTTGTAAAATCTCTTGAGCATGAATTTGGATATCAGAAGCTTGCCCTTGGAAACCACCTAAAGGCTGATGAATCATAACTCTAGCATTAGGTAAACAATAACGCTTGCCTTTTGCTCCAGCGGTTAAAAGCAAAGATCCCATAGAACAGGCTTGTCCTAAGCAGATTGTACTTACATCCGGTTTAATAAATTGCATTGTGTCATAAATTGCCATACCGGCCGTTACCACACCACCAGGAGAATTAATATACAAATAAATGTCTTTTTCGGGATTTTCAGCTTCTAGAAATAACATTTGAGCAATAATAAGATTAGCCATATTATCTTCAACCTGACCGGTCAAAAATATAACACGCTCTTTTAATAGTCGAGAGTAAATATCGTAAGCTCGTTCGCCACGAGAATTCTGCTCAACAACCATTGGAATAACACCCATGTATGGTTCTAAAGGCATTTTCATCTCCTAATTAAATAAAACAGCCCAAACAATTAATCCTTATTTGGGCTTTAATAACAATATTTTGATTAATTAAAACAGCGAGTGAACTAAGATGCTTGCTGGTTCATTAATTCAGAAAACGAATAGTTTTTATCTGTTACTTTAGCACTCTCTAATAAAAGATCGACAACTTGATCTTCTAACGCAACAGACCGAATATTATCCATTGCTTTTTTATCGTTACGATAATATTCAGAAACTTCATTCGGGTCTTCGTATGCAGTTGCAATGTCATCAATTAATGATTGAACACGTGCATCATCGGCTTTAAGTTTATTGCTTTCAATGATTTCACTAAATAATAAACCAACTGATACACGACGTTTAGCTTCTGCTTCAAATAACTCTTTAGGAAGATCCATAGATTGCTTCACATTACCGCCAAAGCGTGACACTGCTTGCTGACGTAATACATCAACTTCACGGTCAACTAATGCTGAAGGAATATCGATTTCGTTGTTTTTAATTAGACCGTCGATAACTTGCGCTTTAATTTTATTACGAATAGTTGCTTTAAGTTCACGAGCCATATTTTTACGAACTTCGTTACGTAAGCTGTCAATTGTACCGTCTGCAATACCAAATCTTTTAATGACTTCTTCAGTCAATTCCGGAAGTTCTAACTCTTCTACTTTTTTCAACGTTGCTGCAAATACTGCTGGTTTACCTTTTAAATTCTCAGCATGGTAATCTTCCGGGAAGGTAACGTTAATATCAAACTGATCTGAAGCTTTGTGCCCGATAATAGCATCTTCAAAACCAGGAATCATTCGACCTTGACCTAACACTAAAACAAAATCGTTTGCTTTGCCGCCTTCGAATTCTTCGCCATCTACTTTACCAACAAAATCCAATGTTACTCGATATTGTTCTTTAGCTGGTTCATTAACTTCTTTCCAAGTGCCTTGTTGTTTACGTAATGTTTCAATCATAGTATCAACATCGGCATCAACAACTTCAGCAACTGGTTTCTCAACTTCGATTTTATCTAAATCTTTAACTTTTATTTCAGGATAAACTTCAAACTCAACAGTAAAAGTGTAATCTTCTCCATTTTTATATTCTTTTGGAGTATAAACAGGTGCACCTGCCGGGTTTAATTTTTCTTGAATAATTGCTTCAACGAAATTTCGTTGCATTAAATCACTTAATGCATCTTGTAAAATAGAAGCGCCATAACGTTGTTCAACAATTTTTAAAGGTACTTTTCCTTTACGGAAACCATCAATACGCACTTTTTTGGCGGTATTAATAAGCTCTTTATCAACCGCTTTTGTAATGTCTTCTGATTTAATTGTAATTGATAAACGACGACCTAAACCTTGTGTTGTTTCAACCGAAACTTGCATCTTTATACCTCGAAATTATTGAATAATATCTGCTCATAATTATTTTAGAATGATAATTGAGCTAAAAAAATTTATAAAATAGGCAAGCATTATACTCACCGTTAACGCCTACGTCGAGACATTTAATAGTTTCTTCTCAAGCGCCTTCAAGCGTTTATTCATTTGATCAATATGTAATACTAACGAAGCCGTTTTTCGCCATACTTTATTTTCTTGCAGTGGAATACCTGAAGAGTAAACACCCGGCTCTGTTATCGGTCGCATTACCATTCCCATACCGGTCACAGTAACTTGATCACATATTTCCATATGCCCGTTAATCACACTCGCTCCACCGATTAAGCAATGGCGGCCAATGGTTAGACTACCGGCCATAATAACGCCACCAGCAACTGCTGTATGGTCACCAATGATATCGTTGTGAGCAATTTGACATTGATTATCGATAATAACCCCATTACCGATAATGGTGTCATCTAATGCCCCGCGATCGATAGTTGTCGATGCACCAATTTCAACATCGTTGCCAATCACAACTCGACCTAATTGAGGTATTTTAATCCATTTACCTTTATCATTAGCATAGCCAAATCCATCAGCACCAATTACTGTAGAGGATTGAATCAGGCAGTTATCACCTATCACACAGTTATGATAAACGGTGACATTAGCCCATAATTTTGTATTGGCACCAATTACAGTATTTTTACCAATAAAACAACCCGCACCAATAATACAATTATCGCCTAGCACTACACCGCTTTCGATAACTGCATTTGCACCAATAGAAACATTGCGACCTAACTTAGCCGTAGAATCAATAACAGCCGATACAGCTATATCTTCAGCCGGCTTGGGCGTGGTATCAAGAAGTTGAGCTAATTTTGCATAAGTAAGATAAGGATTTTTTACAACCAGTGCAGCGCCGTGCCAATGGTTAAGACTGTCTTCAGTCATGACAACAGCAGAAGCGTTACATTGTGATAATTGATTTTGTAATTTTTTATCAGACAAAAAAGTAATTTGTCCGGGTGCGGCACTTTTCATTGATGCAATACCAGTGATGGTTAAATTACCATCACCATGTAACGTTGCATCAAGTTGCTTAGCTAGTTGCTCTAAACGAAAAGCAAACATTATTTTTTAACCTTTTCCAATACTTTATCTGTAATATCAACAGCATCTGAAGCAGATAATGTCGCTTCAGCTTTTAATACAAGATCGTATTTTTCTGTTTCAACAATCTCTTTGACGGCATCTTGAATTTTTTTCAACAATTTGTTAGCTTCTTCGGCTTCAACTTTACGATACTCTTCAGTAAATGCTTTAGCTTTATTTTCAAAATCAGAAACAACTTTGTTTAGTTTTGTTTTTTCAGAAGCTGACAATGTTAAACCGTCTTTTTTAAGACGTGCTAATGCATCATTAGCTTTCTTTTCTTCTTCCGCTAATGCCTTGGCTCTTGATTCAAATTTCTTGTTCAGATCATTGCTAACTTGTTCACGCTGCGGCATTTTTTGCAAGACAGTCATTACATCAATTACGCCAATTTTAATTTCAGCATTTGCCATACCAGTAAAGAGTAATGCAAAACTAATCCCCAAAATACTAATAATTTTTTTCACTTTTTTCACCTATGTGTATTTTATTTACTTATAACATGGAATTACCATGTTGAACCTATATTAAATTGAAATTGTTGTGCTGAATCACCATTATATTTCTTCAATGGTTGAGCATATGAGAACACCAATGGCCCTAATGGAGACATCCACTGAACAGCAACACCTGCTGACATTCTAATATCAGAAGGAGAACTATAGTCAGGAAGATTACGTCCTTTCAAGTCCCATTGAGTATCCCACACAGTGCCAGCATCAAAGAAAACTGATGTTCTTAAACTATCCGAATACTTCTCGCCTGCAAATGGAGTCGGCACAATTAATTCCGTACTTAAAAATGCAATCGCATTACCGCCTACGGCATCTTTTGAGCTTTCACACCCTTTGGTATCACCTAAATTACGACAACCATTGCGATTCAAGTAAACAGCTTTAGGACCAACTGTATTGGACTTAAATCCACGTAAAACGGTTGAACCACCAGCATAGAAGTTTTCGTAGAATGGTAACTCTTTACCACCGAATCCACCACCATAACCTAATCGACCACGAGTTAAAAATATCCAATTATGATCATTATCAAGTGGATAATAGTAAGATGCATCACTTATGAATTTATAGAATCGGTTGTCGAAAACTGGCACAGTCACTTTAGCACTTGCCGTCATTTTCAAACCTTCCGTAGGGAAAAAGCCACGATCTAATGAATTATATGTCCAATAAGCATTTAATAATAAATCGTTGGTATCAAAAGATAATGAATTTTTATCTTTGGTTTTTTCGCCCATTTTATCGAAATAACGCCACATACCATACTGAGGTCTCATATCAGATAATTTATGGTTAGCATATTCAGTACCAAAGCGAAGGAAATTATTTTCACTGATTGGAAAACCTAAGTTTGCTGAAGCGCCCCAGGTTTTACTTGAATATTCAGATTCATCATCATCATCATCGGCTTTATAAGTGTTATAATAAACACTTCCACCTAAGCTAACGCCATCGATAGTAAAGAATGGATCAACAATAGATAATGATGCTGTTTTATCACTACTGGTGGTATTTATATCGAATGAAACGCTATTACCTGTTCCTAACCAGTTGTCTTGAGTGATACCGGCATTAAAACTAATACCACTGTCTGAACCAATACCGACACCTAATTTGATACTACCGGTATTACGCTCCGAGACTTTATAAATGACATCTACTTGATCATCGATGCCTGGTACACGTTCAGTACTTGCTTCAACACTATCGAAAAAGCCTAAACGATTTAACCGATCTTTACCCAGTTCAACTAAACCATTACTTAACCAAGAACCTTCCATTTGGCGCAGTTCTCGCCGAATTACCGTTTCGCTCGATATGTTGTTTCCGCTAATTTTAATATTACGCACATAATAACGTTGACCAACATCAACCATAACGATTAAATTAACCGTATGGTTCTCATCATTCATTTCCGGTTGAATGGAAACATGAGGATAAGCGTAACCAAAGTTAGCAAGTAAGCGTTTGATACTATCTTCAATTTCAGTGATTTTTTTACCATTATACAGTTCACCGATTGATACCTTATCTTGCGCTATTTTGGCAATCGCATCTTTATGGCCGGCAAAATTACCCTTAAAATCCAATTCGGATAGTTTATATTGTTCACCTTCATGAATATTTATTGTAACGTAAATGCCTTTTTTATCCGGCGTTAAACTGACTTGAGTCGATTCAATATTAAAACGTGCATAACCACGATTTAAATAAAAACTTTGTAATTCATCTAAATCAGATGCTAATTTTTGTTTTTGATATTTGCGATCACCAAGCATGTTCCACCAAGGCACTTCATCTCTTAAAGAGAAACGTGAAATTAACTCTTCAGATGAGAAAGCTTTGGCGCCAACAATATTAATTTGATCAATCAAAGCTGATTTGCCTTCAGCAATCTCTAGCTTTAAATCAACGCGATTACGAGATAACGGTGTGACAACAGCCTTAATTCGGGCATTATATTTACCCACACTGTAATAAAAATCTTCTAGCCCTTTTTCGATAGCGGAAAGCATTGTACGATCTAATGCATCCCCTTCCCGAATTCCTGTGCTATCAAGATTTTTCTTGAGCATGTCATCTTTAACAGATTTGTTACCCACGAATGTTATACTTGAAATTGTTGGACGCTCTTCAACAGTAATAATTAATCTATCTCCATCACGAGATACAGTAATATTGTCGAAGTTACCACTTGAGTAAAGTGACTTAATAATATGCCCTAAATCGGATTCGTTAACATAGTCACCAATTTGGATTGGCATTTCAAGCATTGCAGCGCCGACAGTAACACGCTGTAATCCTTCAAATTTAATATCTTTTACAACAAAATCATCCATACAAAATGCATTGGAACTATACACAGCTGTTGTACTAAACAGCAAAGATGCTATAAGTAATTTATTTATTTTCATCGTAAATGTTTATAACCTCATCCCATCACAATCGTAAAAAATCATTAAATAGTGCAATTCCCATTATTACCATTAATAAAACCAAACCAGCACGAAGAAAACGCTCTTGTGCTTTATCTGATAGGGCTTTTCCTCTTATCTTTTCAAAAAACAGAAACATAAGATGCCCACCATCTAACATTGGTAATGGAACAAGATTGATAACCCCTAAGCTTATACTAATAAATGCTAGAAAATATAAGTAAGGAGTAAATCCATAACTTGCTGTTTGCCCTGCGCTTTTTGCTATTGTTATTGGTCCGGATAGATGTTTTAAACCAATAACACCTGTTACTAATTGATAAAGTGAACGTACAGTTAACTGGGTTGTTAATGCTGTTTGTCCTAATGCTTTATCAAATCCTTCTAAAAAACCATACTGCGTTATAACTGCATCAGATGTTGGATAAAACCCTGCAACACCTTCACCATTTTTTTGAACTTTTGGTACAAGCTTTAGATAAATATCTTCATTATTTCGATTTACTTTTAAATCAATAGTACCCGCTTTTTTTATTGTATTTGTAAAATCAACCCAATTTGTACATGGATGCTGATTATAGCTGATAATCATATCGCCTACTTTTAAGCCGGCTTGTTCAGCAGCGGAACCAGGTATAATTTTACTCACAATTGGATAAATTTCCAATGTTTTAGGTATAAACCCAAAAGCTGTTATGGCTGAATCTTTTTCAATATCAAAATGCCAATTGCTAATGTTAACCATTTTATGCACTTCCTGATGATTATCATCATTAACTGCATTATCAATATAAGAAAAATCAACCTGAGATTTTCCCATAGCTGAAATCAACGCTAGGTTAACATCATTCCAGCTTTCAACCTTCACATTATTAACTGTTTTTAACTCTGCTCCAGCGGGTACGCCAACTGTCGCCACAGGAGTAGAAGGTATTATATCTCTTATTTTAACAGGATAAGTTGCTACGCCCATTAAAAATATAATCCAATAAATTATCAGCGCTAATATAAAATTAGCGAAAGGCCCGGCAAATACAATTGCTGCTCGTTGCCAAATCTTTTTTTTATCAAAAGCAAATTTTTCACTATTTTCTGATAATTGAGCTGTTCTTCCGTCGAGCATTCTAACATAACCACCAAGCGGAATCATAGCAATTACCAATTCTGTTCCACTTGAAAATTTATGTGACCATAGTTTTTTGCCAAAACCAATGGAAAAACACTCTACTTGAACACCACACATACGGGCAACCAGAAAATGCCCATATTCATGTATGGTCACCAATATACTGATAGTTACAATAAATAACAACAATGACCAAAGCAAAATCAATAACCCTTTATAACAGATACAAAGATAAAGTAGCAAATACAGGAACGGCAGCAGTTAAACTATCTATACGGTCTAAAATTCCACCATGGCCAGGTATAAGGTGCCCACTATCTTTTATTCCCGCTTCTCTTTTAAACATGCTTTCAGTTAAGTCACCCAAAACGGAGACTAGAATGGCGCATAAAGAACTAATCAAAAATAAACTGAATGAAATTTTAAAGAAAAATGAAAAGTAAGCTATAACACAAATTATTGTGGACAAAACTACGCCACCAATGAAGCCTTCGATAGTTTTTCCGGGTGATACTTTTGCCGCTAATTTTCGTTTACCAAAAGTACGACCTGCAAAATAAGCACCAGTATCAGTTGCCCATACTAGCACAAATACATACAGCAACCAAATAGCCCCATGATAAGAGTTAAAAACATAATTAATCGATCGTAATTGAATCATGCCTATAAAAAACGGAACTAAAGTGAAAAACGCAAATAATAACTTTATGACATTACAATCAGACCAATATTGGGTACTTTTAGGGTATGTAGCAACCAGGCATAATGCAACTAGCCACCAAATAATCGATAAATACAATATCACTTTATATAGACTCGCTTTAAATGTTAATGAGTCAGGCATAAAATAAAGTACACTGAGCAAAACAATAGCAATTAACGTAAAGATTAACTTTGATTGTTTTTGATTAATATGCAGAAATTGAGTCCACTCCCATGCAGCAAGCCCACAAACCAAAATGATTATGCAGGAAAATACCGATAGTGGTGCAAAAAATAAAATAATGATTACAAGTGGGATAAGCACAAGTGCCGCTAAAATACGGTGAATTAGCATGTATGATCCTCATTACGAACGCCACCAAAACGCCGTTCTCTATTGTTAAATTTGTTGATCGCCTCATCAAATAAGGTCTGACTAAAGTCAGGCCATAATACATCTGTAAAATAGAATTCAGAATAAGCAATCTGCCATAATAAGAAATTACTTATTCGATATTCGCCACCGGTACGTATAACTAAATCGACATCAGGAAACTCACTCATGCTCATAGCAGAATTAAAATGATCTTCTGTAATATCATCGACACTGATTTTACCTTCTACCACTTGCGTTGCCATTTTTTTAGCTGATTGCAGTATATCCCACCGGCCGCCATAGTTAGCTGCGATATTAAGTACCAAACCGGAGTTATCTTTGGTTAACTGCTGAGCTTTAATAATCATATTTTGTAGCTCATCATTAAAACGTGAGATATCACCAATGATATTCAACCGCACATTATGACTATTGAGTTTTTTGATTTCTCGATTTAAAGCATAGATAAAAAGCGCAAGTAACGCCGAAACTTCTTTTTCCGGGCGTTTCCAATTTTCACTGCTAAAAGCATACAAAGTCAGTACTTTTATATTGATACTTGCCGCATACATAACAATTTTTCGCACCGCTTTTAAGCCTGCTCGATGACCAATAGTTCGTAATTGATTACGTTGTTGAGCCCAGCGACCATTACCATCCATAATTATAGCCACATGACTTGGAATACATCGTTCTTTTGTCATGTAATATCTCGTAATATATCATTCATTGTTCAAATTATGTTTTATTAATGTCGATTCGACTAACGGGTACCATAAACGACAATTGTTTTGCCATGGGCAGATATTAAGTGCTGATCTTCCAGCATTTTCAATATTCGCCCAACGGTTTCACGGGAACAACCAACAATTTGCCCAATTTCCTGACGGGTAATTTTAATCTGCATTCCATCGGGATGAGTCATTGCATCCGGTTGCTTAGCTAAGTTTAATAAAGTCTGTGCTATGCGTCCAGCAACATCTAAAAAAGCTAAGTTACTTACTTTTTCAGAGGTCACCTGCAATCGGCTGGCCATTTGGCTGGCTAAACGCATAAGGATATCGGGATTGACTTGAACAAGTTGTTTAAACTTTTTGTATGAAATTTCGGCAACCTCACAGCTGGTTTTTGCTTTCACCCAAGCTGTTCGCTCAGTTCCTTCTTCAAAGAGACCAAGTTCACCAAGAAATTGATTTTGGTTTAAATAAGACAAAATCATTTCATTGCCGTCATCATCTTTAATTAATACAGCAACAGATCCTTTTAAAATATAATAGAGAGTTTCGGCTTTTTCTCCTTGATGAATGAGGGTGCTTTTAGCAGGATATTTATGAATATGGCAATGAGATAAAAACCATTCTAATGTCGTATCCGTTTGCTGTTTACCAATCATTATGCCATCCTCTCCATTTTACTGACTTCTTGCACACTATAACAAAGTTACACAATAAATTATATAATAATATACAATCATTTTAAGTCGTTATCTGACAAGTTTGATATCAATTGTTTGATGAAGTTCAGACCAAAAGATTGCCGCTCTGCCATCTACCAATTGTTGCTTAACATCATTAACTTTATCTTGTAGGGATTTTTCTTCTAACCCATAATCAGTCCCTTCACGTAACACAAAGTATTGTATAAGATTATTTAGAGTTTCAGGTTCAAGATCCTGCCAAGAAATTTTCATCATTGATTGAATTAAGTTAAATTTTCTCTATTTTATAACATAAGGTGAGCAATAAAAAGGGTGAGTTTACGTTGAATAATCAGACAGAAATAACAAATGTAAAATTTACGATCAAATATAGGTTTAAGGGTTAAAATAATAAAAGGCTCATTATTTAAGTTAAACAAGATACCTTAACACTAATACTCATTAAAAAGCATAATTATAAAAAAACCACTCTTTCGAGTGGTTTTTAATTTCACAACATGATTTAAAATTATAAACCAGTAGCTTTAAGATTAAATCCTTGCGCACCAGCTTCATAACCATTAGTTGATGTTGTATAAATGGTGTTGTGCTTACCACCATTAACATCACCTAAGTAGATTGTATCGCCATTAGCTCCTGATACACCTTGAGCTGTAGTTAATGCGTCATTAGATGCAGTTACACCAGCATAAGTACCGCTTAATGTCCATGTTATAGTATAGTTAGCTGTTTTTTCTGATTCGCCATTATTTGGTAAGCCGTCACCATTATCATCGTTCCATATTATAGCAGCAAATGTTTCGCCGTATTTAGGTGCTGGAGCGCCAGCAGCGGTATAGTTAACACTTCTATCTATAGTACCACTACCATTGGTTTTAAAGATACCTAACTTAGTATCATTGCCTTCGATAGGACCTGTACCGTTACCGCCGTTAGTATCACCCGGACCGAATGGACCACCGGTAAC
This sequence comes from Gilliamella sp. B3892, assembly GCF_026536305.1. NCBI lineage: Bacteria > Pseudomonadati > Pseudomonadota > Gammaproteobacteria > Orbales > Orbaceae > Gilliamella > Gilliamella sp. B3892. Next base: position 67,687 of record NZ_JAFNOK010000001.1, on the reverse strand, counting down.
AGTGTCTAACTCTACTTTATTACCTTGGTGATCAGGAACTGTATTGGCCCAAATATCGTTTACATATAACCATTCGTTTTCAGCTGGTAAACCATAGGTAGTTTTTTCTTGAAGTCGGTAACCAACTACTTCAGCACCGGCAAAGTCATTAGTAATTTGGAAAGAAATTATACCTTCTTCATCAGTATTGGTGGCAGTAAAAGTTACATTATTAACTTTATCCCAAGTAGCGCTAGTTCTATCTTTTTTGATATAAACTTCAAGTGTATCTTTTACAACTTGAGTGCTATCTGTATCACCATCGGCATCTCTTAAATCATATTTAAGATGAATCCAGTCGCCCACTTTAACTTTATTTTTAACGCCATTAGTATCACCAACAAGGTTATTACCAGCTTGGTCAGTAGTTACAGTAAGGGTCATGGTATGTTCAGTATTAACGTTTTTAGAAAACATTACAGGCTTATTACCTTGGATTGGGCTTGATGCAGTACCATCTACGGCATAAGCACTACTTGCTGTAAAACCAGCGATAAATAAGCCTAATGCCACTTTTTTAATTGTTAGATTTTTCATGTTTAACTTCCTATTTTTCTTTAAATTAACATGTTGTATTTATATAAATACACCATTTTCGGGTGTTCCCTATTAGGTTACCTAAGTATTTGATGTACCAGGTAACCGAAACTTATTATTAATTAACGCTAACTTGCAACTTAAACCCTTGGTCGCCAGCGCATGCCGGTAGCGAGGTATTAATTGGAGTCCAATCTATGTATGATGGCGCCCCATTAACTGCACTAATACTTGTTCCGGATGAAGCATAACTATTCATGTTAAGGCTTCTAATTGTATAGTGAGCATTTATCCCCATACCTACGTTAAACCATGGACCGGTAGGATTATCAATTGCGTTTGGTAGTGCAGCTGTTGTTGCATTCCCCGGACAAGCGGAACTATTATCATCAACCAAAGACCACACTACAAAAGGATCAGTGATTTCAGTTGTACCATCTACACTATAAGCTTTGACATAGTACTCATTGCCAACTTTCCATTCGTTTGGACCACTTGGTTCAAATTGAAGGGTATTACCAACGGTGCTCGCAACTAATACGCCGTCACTACGATAAACTTTAATTAAACCAGCTTGGCCACCAGCAAAGTCTACAGACGCTTTATTAAATGATGTACCATATTGATCCAATGCAACTGTAAAATCTACGACGCCAACAAAATTGGATGCAACGTCAATGGTGTAAGTATCACCTAATGCTTCAGCACCTGCGGCAGTCGAAGCTTTATCAGAAATCTTACCGCCCTTCTTAACTTGTTCAAATGATTTAACAATAATACAAGGCTCTTTTGACGGGCAAGAATTTACATTGCCTGAAGTACCATCAATCAAGTTTACTTTCGTACCGTTACTTGTAGCTGTCCATAAATTTAAAACTGATGACTGGAATGTTTTACCAATTTTTTGCATCAGTAAAGCATCACTGAAACCGTCAAAATCATCTGCTAAGCTCCAACTTCTTGTCGCACCTGATTTAGGTTTTACTAAGCTAGCTAATAACGTTACGCTATTATGTCCATCAGCATCTTGATTAATTAGTGAAGTTGGATTACCTGTTTGATCTATCGCCCATACACCAACTTTACGAAGCTCAGGGTTAGGTAATACTTCAAACGAAACTGAATTAGATGTTGCTGTTTTACCACGGTTATCCGTTACCGTTACCGATAATGAATATCTACCATTAGTTCTAACTGGATGACGGTCACCATTGTCATCTAAATAGTTAGGGGCAATAATTTTCCAGTTATTGAGTTCAGCCGGTGGATTTGCCCATGTAGAAGTTGTACAAATTCCTATATTAGAACATAAGAAACCGCCTCCGGCATCAATATCTAACATATCGCCTGACCATGTTAATTTAGATAAGCCTTTAACATTATGAGCACCAATTGTGACACCATAGCTGTGTCCTTCAATCAATTGAACTGCTTCAAGCCCTAAATCAACTGTCATTTTCTTGTCTTTATATTCAAGAACAATGAAGTTATTACGATCTACGAAATCCGTACGGCTACCTTTTAAGGAGCGTGCAAGTTGAACCATATCAGGATCAAGTTGGTCTTTCAGTGGCACGCCAATACGATAATCAAGTGTTAACTGCGCATTAGTAGCTTTTTTACTATCTTGACCATGCTTGTGTTCCGCTTTAATTGTAATAAGAGGAACTGGCGTATAATCAACACCAAAAGTTAAAGCACTCGGATTTTTTTGTAGATTATCTTTACCAAATAGCGCAACTTTATCACCAAAGTATTTTTCATACATAAGTGAACCACCTAAATGTGGATACTGAGGTAAATAGCCTTGGAAACGGACATCATAACCTTTCGCTGCTCTTTCTAAGTAATCATCAAAATCTTTGGAATCTTTCCAATCAGATAGTGGATGATAATAGTTCACCGCTAACTTCATGTAATCACTCCAAGCTTCAGCACCAATACCTAAACGGTTGTGCGAACGTTGGAAATCATGATCTAAAAATACGTTATAGCCAAGTAACCATTTATTATCTGCCACATCCCAACGTTGACCGATACCAAAGTTACCTATACGTCGATTGTGTTCATATTCCTGAAATGACAATTGAGTAAAGATTAATGTACTGTCAGTATCATACCAAGGACTAAACAATTTAAGATTAACGTTATCGAAGCTGCCTTTATCACTTAAGTTAAATTGTAATTGAGCTTTACCAAAACGACCTAAGAAGTCTTGTACAGTATTGCGTACCGGATCGACAACTTGATTTTTAACGCCATTACGAATGTAATCTTCGGCGTATTGTTTACCTTTATTTCTTAAATGGCCTGATAAACCACCATTTTCTGCAGAAGTAATTGATTTCCAATCTTGTGATGCTAACGTTTGTAACGTTGAAGCGATTTGAGTTGCAAGCGCATCTTTATTTTGCTTAGGATCATAGTTATCATCAGAACCTAGACTAGGTAGATTTTCATACTTATCTGTTTTATTACTGTTTGTAGTAAGTGCAGGTAAAACTTGTGAGTTTTCAGGTAGAACTAAAAGTTCACCAACATCAACAACATCTTTTTTATCAAATCGACCAGCATTCATTTCTCGCAACTCAGAAACAGAAATGCCACTCACAAGTGCGATTTGATATAAGCTACGCCGTTCATTATTGATCATCTCACGAGCTTTTACGCCGTTTTTCAATTCAAACACTTTATTACTATCAACAGTATTTGACGACACTTTGGTATCCACTGCATTAGCAACTGATTGCCAACCCAACGCGGCAATAACAAGTGCTGATACTACTGTAAAATTAAGATTCTTTCTCATCTTAATTATTCCTTATATTCCACTGACAAGCGTATGAAACAAAACTTTTAATTCTGATACCGCATCGTCGTTATTAGTTGTGATTTTTAAAAATATTACCAAAATAGTTTATTGTTTTTAATATTACTATTTTTTGTTCTTTAAATTTCTTTACAAAAGTAATTAAAGTTACGGGAATTTTATTACAAAAAAGTCATTTAGCAAAATATTTTATTAGTTTTTTTTAACATTTTTGTAAAGATATTTTTTATCTTTAATTATCAATATGTTATAAAACAGAAAAAAACAAAAAAAGTAACAGTTTTGAGTAATTTATTGAAAATAATGACATTAACAATAACATCAAAAGAGAAAAAATTGAAAAAAATGTCATGTTAATTGTGATTTAGGTAAAAAAAAACTTGAAATTGATACTTCAAGTTTTTTTCTATGTTTGCTGTCCGATATCAAGACAATTAAAATCATTGTTCTTCGTTATAAATTTCCAGATTTTCAGACTCTTTAAAGGTAGGCGAATTTTTGATTGTACTTCTTTGCTGTTCTAAAGAAGAAAAATAACGGCTATCAATTCCTTCCGTAATATATTTACCGTCAAATACTGAACACTCAAAATGTTCAATTTTCGGGTTTTCTTGTCTAATTGCATCAATTAAATCAGTGAGATCTTGAAAAATAAGTTTATCAGCACCAATGTCATGAGCGATTTCATCAACTGTTCGATTATAGGCAATGAGTTCACTTGCTATTGGCATATCAATACCATAAACATTTGGATGTCTGATTTCCGGCGCAGCGGAAGCTAAATAAACTTTTTTGGCACCCACTGAACGCACCATTTCTAAAATTTTTTCCGAAGTAGTTCCCCGCACAATGGAATCATCGACTAACAGAACATTTTTACCTTCAAACTCAATACGATTAGCATTGAGTTTTCTTCTAACCGATAGTTTGCGGGCGCTTTGACCCGGCATAATAAATGTTCGACCAATATAACGATTTTTAACAAATCCTTGCCGATAAGGTTTATTTAATATTCTTGCGATTTCTAAAGCTGCATCACAGGAAGTTTCGGGAATAGGAATAACAACATCGATATCAATATCTTTCCACTCTCTGGCAATTTTTTGTCCCAGCTTTTGCCCCATTGAAATGCGAGATTGGTAAACCGATACCCCATTCATTAATGAATCAGGTCTGGCAAAATAGACATATTCAAATATACATGGATAGTTTTGAGGATTATCAGCACATTGTTGAGCGTAAAGTTGGCCATCTTGAGTAATGTAAATCGCCTCACCGGGCTCGACATCTCGCATAAACTCAAAGTCAAGAATATCGAGTGCAACACTTTCCGATGCAACCATATATTCAACCTTTTGATTTTCAACCACCCGTTTACCAATCACTAATGGGCGGATGCCATATGGATCACGAAATGCGACTAAACCATGTCCAATAATCATTGCAACACATGCATAAGCACCTTTTATAATATTATGCAAATTATGTATTGCTGTGAAAATATTATCTGCACTGAGTGGATAAGTGGGAAACTTATCTAGCTCGCTGGCAAAAACATTAAGTAAAACTTCAGAATCTGAATTGGTATTGATATGACGTCTGGCAAGTTCGAATACTTTATCACGCAGTTGATCTGTATTAGTTAAATTACCATTGTGAGCCAGTGCAATGCCGTAAGGGGAGTTGACATAAAATGGCTGGGCTTCAGAAGGACTGGAGCTACCAGCAGTCGGATAACGAATATGCCCAATACCTAATTTGCCTTGTAAACGCTGCATATGATGTTCTTGAAACACATCTTTAACTAAACCATTTGCTTTGCGCAGGCGAAAACGATTTTGCTCATCGATAGTCACAATACCGGCCGCATCTTGCCCCCGATGTTGTAAAACCGTCAGGGCATCATAAATTGATTGATTAACAGTGCTACATCCTACAATACCTACCACACCACACATACGATGCTCCCTAAGACTTACTGTACTAAAAATGAAGACGATTGTTGGATAAAATCAAAAAACCACCGAATAATAAAATGGAAGTGTGGAATTAATTGTGATTGAGTCCAATATGGTGATTGGGATAAAGGCGTAAAGGTATCGACAAAAAAGAGTACTGCCGCTACCACTAAAATGCCACGCAAAACCCCAAAACAGATACCTAACACACGATCAGTTCCCGACAGCCCGGTTTTTTGAACTAATTGAGCGATGATATAAGAAACAATCCCACATACAATTAATGTCGCAACAAAGAGAATAGCAATTGCCACCGCAATACGGATAATATCGCTTTCAAAAAAGGTTAGATAGCCAGTAATATAGACATAAAAACGGCTAGCAATAAAAAACGCTAAAACCCAACTGATTAATGATAATGCTTCACGAACAAAGCCCCGCACTATACTAATCAAAGCGGAAAAAACAATCACACCGATAATCGTAAAATCAACCCAATTCATCATAATAACTCACAATTTTATTTAAATAATTTTTATTTTAATTACAGTCAATACCCATAATGGGTATCAGAAAATTTTAATTAGGGATAATAATACCTTTTAACTTTGTTAAATTATTTAAGCTACTAATGACTTGCTCTGCTTGTTCTTTTTTAGCATAAGGCCCCACTTGTAGTTTAATCAACTGATTTGGTTCGGGATTTTTAGGTATTACTATTACGTTATAATTATTAAGTCTTAATAAAGCAACTAACTCTTCAATTTTTTGTCTATTTTTAAGCGCAGTTAGTTGTATCATGTACGGTTTAACTTCTTGCTCAGTCGAAGTTGTAGTCGATGTTGCTGTAGAAGAATCGGTATTATCATCGGTAATATCAGACGGCGGTATTGAGTTGAGATTTTGGTCTGAATCCGGCGTGTATGACACATCATAATTATTAGTCACATTATTATCGGTAAATGTCACTTCTTGATTCTGCTGATTGACAACTTCGGGCTGTAATATTGGGATAGTTGAAGTGTGTTGATTCGATTTATCTGTAATAATTAACGGCGCAACCGCTGCAATTATAAGCAGTAATGTTGCAAAACCCACAAGCTGATTTCTAATTGTATTTTGATTGCTGTTATTGTTTTTTTGATTTTTAGTCATAATAAAAGTCACTTAACAGTCAAATTCAGCTAAAACATCTGATACAGTATAAAATGAACCACAAACAACAATAATATCATCTTCTTGTGCATCTTGCACCGCCTTTTGATAAGCATCAATGACGGTATCAAACGTCAAAATATTGTGCTCATGATTGTTTAATAAATATTGTTTCAATACTTCAGCCTTACAACCTCGCTCACCATAAAGTGATGCACAATACCAGTTATCACCATTTAATACCGCTAAAGTACTTTTAATATCTTTATCTTTAAGCATACCAATAACAAACCGTACTTTACCTGCTATTGCTCGCTCTTTTTTCAAATTTGCTAACTGTTTAGCTAAGTAACTTGCGGCATGTGGATTGTGGGCGACATCTACAATCACAAGTGGTGAATTTTGGATAATCTGAAATCGCCCCGTTAAACTAGCATCAGCAAGACCTTGTGATATTGCTTCTTGAGTAATGTTGATAGAGGAATAAGTTAATGCCGCCACCGCTGTTGCAGCGTTTGCTAAAGGAACGTTGGGCATAGGGAGATGTTGATATTGTTTGACTGGGGAGTCAAATTGCCACAAGTTTTTATCGATCTGCTTGTAACGCCACTCTTGATTTACTCGATAATATGGACAGTTTACTGATTTTGCAACATCTAAAATTGATGCCGGTATATCCGGCTCGCCAATAATAGCAATGCTATTTGATTTAAAGATCCCTGCTTTCTCACGCCCGATACTTTCACGATTGTCACCTAAATAATCGGTGTGATCAATATCGATTGAGGTGATAACAGCCACATTCGCATCAACAATGTTGGTTGCATCAAGTCGACCACCAAGGCCAACTTCTAAAATGGCAACATCGAGTTTAGCTTGTTTAAACTGATAAAGTGCCGCTAACGTACCATATTCAAAGTAAGTTAACGAAATATCCCCACGTGCTTTTTCAATTTCAATAAATGCATTAATGGTATCTTGATCTTTTGACTCGTGATTATTTATCCGAACTCGTTCAGTAAAACGCAACAAATGCGGTGAGCTATAAACACCAACTTTTAAATTAGCGTTTAGCAGCATCATTTCAAGCGTGCGACAGGTCGTCCCTTTGCCATTGGTGCCGGCAACGGTAAATACATAAGGAGCAGGTTGCAACAATTCAAGCCGCTTTGCGACAGTTTTAACCCGTTCAAGTCCAAGTTCAATCGTTGCCGGATGCAATTGCTCTAAATAACAAAGCCATGTCTTAAGATCTGACATGGCATCTGGTTTTTTATGTTGTTGCATGCTCAATTAATCTGTCTCGTAATTGCTGACATCGTTAAAAGGATTAGGCAATTTCATTAATTTTGCCAGTAAGCTAGCAATTTTCGGTCGCATATCTTTGCGATGAATAATCATATCAATTGCGCCTTTTTCAAGCAAAAACTCACTGCGTTGAAAGCCTTCTGGTAACGTTTCACGAACAGTTTGTTGAATAACTCGAGGACCAGCAAAACCGATTAACGCTTTAGGCTCGGCAATATTGATATCACCAAGCATAGCAAGGCTTGCTGAAACCCCACCCATGGTAGGGTCAGTCATTACTGAAATATAAGGTAACCCTTCATCTTGCATTTTGGCCAAAATAGCACTGGTTTTTGCCATTTGCATTAAAGAAAATAGCGCTTCTTGCATTCTTGCCCCACCACTGGTGGAAAAACAAATTAACGGACATTTATCTTCAATTGCCTGCTCAGCCGCTCGAGTAAATAATGCCCCCACAACAGATGACATTGAACCGCCAATAAAAGCAAATTCAAAACAAGCAACAACAACCGGAATACCGTGTAATGTACCTTTCATTACGACCATCGCTTCTTTTTCGTGTGTCTCTTTTTGAGCGGCAGTTAAGCGATCTTTATATTTTTTAGTATCTTTAAATTTTAAGATATCTTTTGGTGAAAGTTCAGAACCGATTTCAACATCAGACCCTTCATCTAAAAATCGATACAACCGCACACGGGCAGGTATATGCATATGGTGATCACATTTAGGGCATACTTCTAAATTACGGTCTAATTCCGCTTGATAAATAATTTGTTCACAATTACTACATTTAGTCCAAACACCACCTGGAATATTCGCCTTCTTATGATCTGACGATATGTTATTTTTACTTAGAATTTTTTCAATCCAGCTCATTATGATTCTCTCATTCTGGTACGCTTTATAAATATCAGCGTATTGTATAATAATTTGTACTAATTCTTAATAGTTGTTTTTGTTTTTATCCCATTTTGTCAAAAACTTTCAGAAATAGTATACGTTTAAGCAAAAAAATATTTTAAATTTACTAAAATAATAAGGATTTATAAATAATTTAAAATCCCACTTTGGTAAATAATAAAATATAATTAATATGACCTTAAAAAATTATTGGTATATAATTAGTTTAAATTATTTTTTCCATTTTTTTAGAAATAAGGGGTTATAGATGGACAAGGAAAAATCAGCCGCACCTACGTTTCAAGATGTACTTGAATACATTCGTTTATCACGTCGTTTAAATAAATTAAAACGTGAAATTTCCGATAACGAGAAAAAAATACGTGACAACCAAAAACGAGTGTTATTACTTGAAAACTTAAGTGATTATATTAAACCTGATATGACTTACGACGAACTTCAAGCGATTATTGCCAATATGAAAAGCGATTATGATGATCGTGTTGATGATTATATTATCAAAAATGCTGAAATTTCTAAAGAACGCCGCGATATCAGCAAAAAAATGCGCAGTTACCGATCAAACTAATTTGATCAAGTTAACTCCCACTTTCAAATTAAATAGTGGGAGTTTTTAATATAAAATCTTATCAGCCCCCGGCTAACTTCACTTTAAATCCTTTATCTTCAAGTAGTGTCTTTAATAATTCCCGTTTATCGCCTTGAATTTCTATCGCGCCTTCCTTTACCGATCCACCGCATCCGCAACGCTTTTTGAGTTCAGCAGCCAACTGCATTAATTGGCTATCGTCTAAATCAAAGCCTGATATGACACACACACCTTTACCTTTGCGACCAGAGGTTTGGCGTTGAATTCGAATAACACCATCGCCTTTTGGTCGAGTCGGAGCTGCTTTACTGGGGGTAACTCTACCTTGCTCGGTTGAATAAACAATTGGATTTTCAGACATAATTAACTTAACTCTTACTTAAATCAAGTGTTGATAAAATAGCATGTAATGCTTTAGTTGGATCTTCAGCTTGAGTGATAGGGCGTCCAATCACTAAATAATCAGAGCCGGCAGCCTGCGCACGCTGTGGCGTCATGATTCGGCGTTGATCATCGGGATTAGAGCCTGCTGGTCTGATACCGGGTGTGACGAGTTTGAAATCACTGCCCAAGCGAGTCCTAAAACTTTGCACTTCTTTAGCTGAACATACAACGCCATCGAGCCCACAATTTTTAGCCAGAGACGCTAATCTTGTCGCTTGCTCTAATGGAGATACATTAATCCCTATCTCTTGAAGATCGGCAGATTCCATACTGGTTAATACCGTTACAGCGATTAGCAATGGCGCATCTTTACCATAGGAATAAAGCGCATCTTTTGCTGCCGTCATCATTCTTGAACCACCGCTAGCATGAACATTAGTCATCCAAACGCCTAAATCAGCCGCTGCTGCAACTGCTTTTGCAACAGTATTTGGAATATCATGAAATTTGAGATCTAAGAAAATATCAAAACCTTTATGTTTAATCTGTCTGATAAAATCGGGACCGGCATGAGTAAACAGCTCTTTACCGATTTTAAGACGACAATCTTTTGGATCTACTTGATCAATAAAATTCCATGCCGATTTAACATCTGAAAAATCTACCGCAACGATAATTGGAGATGACATAACCTATATTTTCCTTCTTAAGCTTAAATTACTTATTCTTTCTAACAAATTCATTTAAATCAGTATAAAAAATCTGGGCGCTCTTTTTATACCCTTTTAAGGTTTGATGAACTAAATCCGGACGAGCAAGCCCCTGCTGGCGCCACTTCTTAACAGCATTTTCACCGCCCATAGCGAGTTGCCAATTCCAAAATAGTGTCTTTTCCGATTTAGCAACCTGTTTTTGAATATCCATGACCGTTTTAAACGATTTTGGATAATCATTATCATTCACCATGGTGTCCGGAGGAGACATTAATAAGATTGCAGCGCCTGGAAGCGATTTGCGAATTTGGCGAATACTGCTTATCAAGTTTTGGCGATAAGCATCGGCATCTAATGTTTCATCAAAACTCTCATTAGTGCCGTACTCAATGATGACTAAATCACTATTAGAAGAGGCTAATTGTTTTAACCAATTTGCTCCCCATTTTTGCCAAATTGTCTGTTTGGCACCATTCGAGGCTATCGCCGAAACAACAACGCCGGATTGTTTATTGCGAGTTAACCATATTCCAGCCAATTCTACATTATGTTGGCCTTTAATGACTATTGGCAGTTTAGAAATTATTGACGAAGTTTGCCACACATTGATTTTTGGTGAATCAGTCAAATTGATTTTCTTATCATTCACATCATAAATACTTAGCGTATTGTCCGTATTTTTGGTCTTTTTAAATGTTAATTTAACCTGCCAATCTGAATTGGTTGCCGTTTTTGGGGTAATTTTAATCGTTGCGGAATCTTTTGTTGGTACGGCAATAAAACCGCCGATTGGAAAATCAGGGTTACTCATAGTACGGCTATTTAAAACTTCCCAATTTTTAGTATTCCAACTGACTGCGACATGATTTTGACCTTTTATAGCAACAGGCGGTATCCAACCAATACCGGCATTTCCATATTTTTTTTGCATCAACGTTCTAAATTCACCGGTAAAAAAGTCAGCAGCAGTATGTGAATCGCCGATTTGGGTGATGTTAACGACCTGATTACTTTTCTTATTTTTTATTAATGAATTTAATCGCATCGACAATTTTTTCGCATTAGGATCACCAAAATCAACAACGCTCGATACAGTACTAGTCTTGCTTTCTGCCACACTACAACCAACGGCGATAGTGACAGCAATAACTGTAATAATAAATTTAAAAAATCTAATCACTATGGTTATCCTCTAATAATTTGAAAGTGATTTTATCCATAATTGCCTTGGCCAGAATTTTTTGGCCTGTCGGAGTAAAATGAATTCCGTCATCAGTCCTGACTTTAATTTTTTTATTTTCAGACTCAATAAAACTATTGTAATTTGTATAGGTACAACCCAATAAATTATTAGTAGTTAAAAAATGTTGCTGTGCTTTTTTAAGTTCAGATATATATAACGTATTAAGGTAAACCATACCATCATTTAATTTTGATTTACTCATACAAGGTGCTGCAAGCCAAAGCACTTGAACATCATGCTCTCTGGCGCTATTGAGAATGCTGGCAATACGTAAACGATATTGCTCTTCCCATAATTCAGATTTGAATTTAGCATATTTACTGTAACCTTTAACCGGAAAGTCCCAAGAATCATTGGCACCTAAAAAAACCACAAGTAATTTGATAGAAGGATCGTTAGCTAAATTATTTTTGATTGTTTCGGGCCAATCAAAGGCCTTAGGGTAAGAAAGTCCTGTACTTTGTTTACTCAAATTAATGCTTTCTATTTTATATTCTTTAAAAAGCATTTTTTTAACATATGGTGCAACCCCTTGCATTAATGAATCACCAGCAAAAAATACTTTATCATTTTCAGTCAATACAATGGGTAACGGCTCATTATTTAAAGCACTAGTGTGCAAATGAGTTACCGGCACTTTTGGTGAATCGAGTTGCTTAATCTCATCTAAAGTAAAAAATTGCTCTAACGGGTCTAATTTATTAGGATTCTGATTCTTTAATGACGAGCCTGATGATGACTCATCTTTAGATTGATTGACCTCTTCAACTTTCACTGCTTGTAAAGGGGTATTGCCCAATTTTGCATTAGATTGAGATTTATTGAGCGACGATAAATCAATTTTAGACGATTTAGCCGTTCCGATATCGACATCAGGTTGCTGGATGACTGGTAGATTGCCGTCACTTTGGTTAACCCCTTGAATATTCGATTTTTCTGATACCCCATTTTGTATCATTTGTTCTGATTTTTCTCGTCTATGTGCTGCTTGTTGCTGTAATTCCTTTTCCCGTAATTCTTTTTCCCGCAACTCTTGTTCTCGTAACTCTTGTTTCCGTAATTCCTGTTCCCGTAATTCTTGTTCCCGTAACTCTTGTTGCCGTAATTCCTGTTCCCGTAACTCTTGTCCCAGTAATTCTTGTTCCGGTTTTAGTTCTTCCGGATCGATTTCCTGAACAAGGCTTTGTGAATTGACTAAATCAAAATGATATGTTTGCTGCCAATAAATAAGCACTGATTTATAATAAATGATTATTAATGCTATAGCAGTCACCAATAGCAATACAAAAACATACCAAGCGGACAATGTTCTTTGGATATATGCAGTAGCATAATCGAGTTGGCTTGTGTTTTTATTTTGAACAAAAACGTCGTCTGCCAACGAGTCATGACATTGCTGTAAAATATTTAACTCATCTTCCGGGTCATTTTTTGAAATTAATTTTTTACATTTCATATTAATTAAACGTCATACTCAAAAGTTAGCATAAATGAAGTTTGGTACACCAGAAGGTGCAAAATAAATAATTAGCCACAATACATAAATAATCACGAAAGGCAAAAAGTACTTATTGATATTGCTAATGTTCCATGCAAACCAATTGGGAATATCTTTAACTATCGGATAGATTAAAAATAATATACAGAAGCATAAAAATGGTTCCACATAATGTGATTCAATCAAAAAATTTTGAGATAATGCTGTCAAATAATCTGATGCATCAAGCAGACTTTCACAATTAAAAAATATCCAAGCGAAGCATACATAATGAAAGGTAAATAGCCTTGCTATTATCGGTAAGCGCTGCGATAACCAATTTCGTCCAAATAAACGGTCCCCAATATTAAGCGCCACAATACCCAGCCCATGGCATCCACCCCAAATGATAAAATTAATCCCGGCACCATGCCATAAACCTGATAATAACATAGCTAACATGACATTAATTTGAGTACGACTAAAACCTCGACGACTGCCACCTAGTGGAATATAAATATAATCCCGAATCCAATGAGATAAACTAATATGCCAGCGATCCCAAAAATCCCTCAAATTTAGCGCCAGATAAGGAAAATTAAAATTAATGGGTAAGCGAAAGCCCAATAACAACGCAATGCCCGTCACTAGATCCGTATAGCCCGAAAAATTGAGATAGATTTGCACGGCATAAGCATAAAGCCCGACTAACAAATCAATGAAGCTAAATTCTAACGGATTGGCAAATATAGGATTGACCCAATGTTCACTTATTAAACCACCTAAACAATAGACTTTTAGTACCGCTAGCATGATCAACGTAAATGCTCGATAAGGCTCTAATATTTCACGAGGATGAGTAATCGCAATTTGCGGCAAAAAGTCTTTAGCTCGATTAATCGGACCGGCAATCACACTAGGGAAAAAAGATAAAAATAAGGCAAAATCCCAGAATTTAGCGATCGGAATCTCTTTACGTTTTACTGAAACCAAATAGCTTATTGAATGAAAAGTATAAAACGAGATACCGATAGGGATTACGACAGTTATAACCGGTAATAATACGGTTAAATCAAGGAAATTTAACAGTGCTTGTAGTTCATAGCGAAAGAAATCAAAATATTTAAATAACGCCAGATTAATAATCGATACGCATAATCCCAATATTAACCAAAATTTGGCATGGCGTTTTGAGGCGTTTATCAGCAAAGCGAATAGATAGATAACACAAGTATAACTAAATAAAATCAGTGCAAATTGCCAACTATAACTAGCAACAATAACGTAACTAAAGACCAATAGCAGCATATTTTGTACTTTAGGTAATAAGCGGCAAGCCCAATAAAAGGCAAAAAAAGCGACAAACAATATCCCGAATTCAATAGATAAATAACTCACCGCTATTCCTTTTTACTTAAACATAGTCTATTTCTGAAACTTTTTCACAGCATTATTTGTTATCACCACTGCAAATAAGTTCAGATTGTGCCAACACATTGTAGATTATTAATTCTTTATTTAGCCCGGTTATTGTCAACAACTGGTTTCTTGCTTGTAACCAAATTTGATAGAGTGCAGATATCTCTTGATGACTTTTGGTTGCTAACAATCTGACGAGTGGAACTTGATCACGATTAACAATAAACCGTCCTACTTTTTGTTTTGCTTTTAATGCATCACTTAATAAGGCACAAAACCAGATAATTCTCTCTAAAAAAGCTTCGTTATCAATAGTTTTTGCTAATTGCCAAAAATCGTTTTGTGCAATGACTGCTGATAAATTTTCACAAAACGCTTTCCGTTGTAGCCACTTCTCTTGATCGAGTAAAGCTAAGGCTGTTAACGGCGCATTTTCGCTCAATAAAAGCGCAGAGGCAAGCTCATTATCGCTATAATGTTGACAATGCTGCTTTTTTAACCATTTAACTGAATCATCTAATTCCGGTACCGGTAAAAAGTAGGAAAAACAACGACTATATATGGTCGGTAACAAGTGACTGTTATGATCATCACTCAAGATAAAATAAGTGTTTTGCGGTGGCTCTTCTAATGTTTTGAGTAAAGCATTAGCCGCCGCTTCTGTCATCAAAGCAGCGTGTTTAACCCAAATCACTTTATTACCACCTTGCTGTGATTTTTCGTAAACTTTGGATGTGATACTACGAACTTGATCAATACCAATTGACTGTTTACCTTGCTCATTAGTCAAAACATAATAATCCGGGTGATGATGCGATAAAAACAGTTGGCAACTATGGCATTTTAAACAGGGTTCAAGTTGCGATGAAGCTTGACACAACAAACAGTTAGCCAACATTTGTACAAGTTCATCTTCGCCACTTCCTTGAATATAATTGATGAGTAAAGCATGGTGGGCACGGTTATGCAAAATCGCTTGAGCCAATTGCTGATAAGGCGATATTAACCATGGATAATCATTGAAAATCATTGCGTAATAACCTGCGTTGCTAACCATGAAGTTAAAATAGTTTGAATTTGCATAGTGACATCATCAATCGATTTAGTCGCATCGATAACAGCAATGGTACTATCTTGCTGTGCAAGCGCTAAGTAGCGATCTCGTATTCGCTCAAAAAATGGCAAAGATTGCTGTTCAATACGATCAAGTTCACCTCGTGATCTTGCCCGCATTAAACCAATTTGCGGCTCCACATCTAAATATAAAGTAAGATCAGGTTTGAAATCACCTAGCACTTGTGTTTTTAACGTTTCAATAAATACCTTATCTAACTGACGACCACCACCTTGATAAGCTTGAGTTGATAAATCGTGCCGATCACCAATCACCCACCGCCCGGCTTTCAGTGCAGGTTTAATTACATTATCAATCAGTTGGATTCGAGCAGCATATAACATGAGTAATTCAGCCTTATCCGTTAATGGCTCATGATCTAAACCATTTTTGATAATATTGCGCAGCGCTTCAGCAATTGGCGTTCCGCCAGGCTCGCGTGTGAACTGCAAATCACAAATATTATTTTGATTTAAAATAGTTGCTACCGTCCTAATTGCGGTTGTTTTACCTGCACCTTCAAGACCTTCGATGACAATAAATTTTCCTGTCATACTTATTTCCTAAACTGTTGATGATGAATCTACGTTGAATATCGCAATATTGTACGCTATTTTTCCCTATTATTTTAGCCAGTAATGTAATTACTTTTATCCAGCAAAAGATAACATCAATTAAAAAGCAAAAAAGCACATACCAGCCTTAACATTATTTGATTATACTCATCCATGCCATGGTTAACGCTTGACGCACATTATGCCAATCCTTAGATCACTAAAACCCCTATCATGTACTGCTTTAGATTAGCGACAAAAACATGCTTTACCTCTATAATGAGATTTAAAATAAATTCAATAAGCAAAACTATTGCCATAACCAATACCAATTGAGAAATTTATGAATCAAACCAATAATAATCAAAATTTAAATAATCAAAGTAGCGATACTTATTTTGGTGAACTGCAATCAAACACAAAACCACCATTGTTAATTTCGATTCTAATAAAACTTAGGCCGTTTTCAATGATTTGGGTAAGTATGGTGTTAATGTATGGGGTAATTTGTATGTATACCAATGGCCTTGGACAAGACGAGTTTTACCGTTTTATCTTTTTTTTACGTAGCCCATTAGCCGTTATAATAAATTGCCTTGCTCTTTTCGTTATGCTCTTTCATTGTTTAAGCTGGTTTAACTTGTTACCCAATGCTATTTTTTCGCCAAGTCGTCATAATAAAGCTAAAATCTATCTAATAACATTGGGTTTATGGTTAATAATGATTGCGATATCGGCCGGCCTATTATGGTTAGTTTTAAAATAAAGTGGTATTAAATCAATGACAACAAAAAAAGATCATTCAAAACAAAAAACGGGTAAAGTAATAAAAGGGTTATATATTGTAGGTAGTACTTGGGCAGCGATTTTTTCACCAGTTGTACTGGTCATTTTAGCCTTTATCATTCCATTTGGTGATGCAATTACCCGCTCCTATATTCTTAAATTGGCAAATACTCAAGCGGGTAAAATATTTCTATTTCTAACCATTTCATTACCAATTTGGTTTGCATTACAACAGATTTTAACGCTATTACATCAATATAATATCTACCCTAAACGAGAAAAAGGATTAACTTACCTCTTAGCCTTAGCATGGACAATACATGCTATTTACGTTTTGTTTGTGCGATTATAGTTAGCACATTTAAGTTTGATAAAGACTAAAGCGTTAACTTTATGTTAACGCTTGTTTTAAAACATGATTAATAATAAGTAATTGTTCTGACAGTAGTGAGTTGGTTTACATTTTGAAGACTTACCGTTGCGTGGAGCCAATCATTTTTATCATTAAGCCCTGAAAATTCAGTTATTACAGTACCGTATTTGGCGTCAGCTGATGATGTATTTATTTTTATTTCTTTTAACCGCTGAAGATGATCAAAGAGATATGAATAGTGATCCATACGGCTTGTTCTACCGGTACTGTTATAGGAAACGTCTCTTAGATGTTGGTTTTCATAAGTAAAAGTATAAGTAGAATCGCCTTTTGGGCTGTCCACGTTATTGTTATGTTTTATTTCAACGTCTTCAATTTTCCATGTTATTTGTTTTCTCACTAAGCAGTTATTATTATCAAATTGGTAACTATCATTTTGGCTAAAAACAAAATCATCCGATTTTTTAATTTGTTCAGACTCAATAATTTTACCTTGTGCATCAACTTTAAAATTGATAATCGTATGTGTCTTATCAGATTGGTTTTCGATAATAGTTTGCCAACCAAAATCCTTTTTTTGTAAACTTTCAGTATAATCAAGCTGATTGTTTTTTAAATAGAGGTCATATTGGCTTTGAGTGAATAAACCCTTTTCATCATAATCAATGATTTGTTTAGCCATTAATCCATTATTATATTGCAAAGTTCGAGTCTCTTGCTTAATGCCTTTAGCTGGAGTATCGATAAAATCATCGACTTTTAAAATATAGTTGTTTGCTAGAACCACATTTTGTGAAGGATTATCAGTACACATCAACGCCAAAACATCCATTGATGTTATAGATAAACATGTTGCGAATAAAATAGATTTTATTTTTTTTTGCATACTAACCTACTTAGTTGATCGTTATATTAACTTTATAGAACTAACCCTTTATCATTATTTAACATTACTGCTTTCTCATTAACAGTGCATCGGCCCAGTTAATGGCTGAGACTTTCGTTGATTCTTTTTTGTTATCATCTGATTGATCATCATTTTCAATCTTATCTCCATGAATTAGGGTTTTACTCACTTTTCGTGGCGGCTTGTCCAAAAATGAATGCAGCATCTTGGTATAGTCAGATTCTGGCGAAGAGAAGATCTGCTCACGCGATCCTTGTTCAATAATTTCGCCATCTTTCATCACCACCACTTGATGACATATTGAGTAAACTAAGGCTAAATCATGACTAATAAACAAGTAGCTTAGCTGGTACTTTTCTTGCAATGATTTGAGCAAATTAATAATTTGCTTTTGTATAGAATGATCTAATGATGACGTTGGTTCATCTAAAATTAATAATTCCGGTTGTAAAATCAGTGCTCTGGCAATAGCAATACGTTGCCGCTGCCCTCCTGAGAACTCCGTTGGGTAACGAAAACGCATCTGCGGATCTAGCCCAACTTCTTGCATAATATCAATCACGGCTTGTTCAATTTCACTTTTAGTTAATTTCTTATGAGCCGTTAACCCTTCGCTAATTATTTGCTCAACATTAAACCGAGGATTGAGAGACGAGAACGGGTCTTGAAAAACAACTTGAATACGACTGCGAAAAGGCAGTAATTTTTTACCGGTCAAATTATGAATAGGGTAACTATCAAATAAAATATCACCTTGAGATTTAATCAGTCGCAACACGGCCAAAGCTGTCGTGGTTTTTCCGGAGCCAGACTCACCGACAATTCCAACTGTTTCGCCTTGATGTACCGCAAAACCGATGTTGTTGACAATTTTCTTTTTTTGACTGGTAAATAACTGTTTCTTGGTAACAACTTCAACATCCAAATGGTTGACATTAAGCAAGATACCCGGCGTTTCAGGCAACGGAACGGGGTCACCACTTGGCTGAGAATTTAGCAATGTTTGAGTATATTCATGTTTAGGTCGTAAAAAGATACGATGCTTATTGTTATATTCAACAATTTCACCATGTTGCATCACAGCAACTTTATCTGCTAATTTTTTAACAATGCCTAGATTATGTGAAATAAACAACATGCTCATGTTGAGTTCATTTTTTAGATCTTTAAGTAGCTGAATAATTTGCGCCTGTACTGAAACATCTAATGCAGTTGTTGGCTCATCGGCAATTAACAATTTAGGATGAGTTAATATTGCCATTGCAATCATGACACGTTGTCTTTCGCCACCGGATAGCTGATGAGGATAAGATGAAAGTTTACTTTTAGCATCTTTAATACCTACCCTGTCAAGATATTGTAATATTTCCGAACGAGCGACATTTCGACTCATTCCACGATGTAACGCCAGCACCTCATAAAGCTGCTTCTCAACAGTATGTAATGGATTGAGTGAGACCATAGGCTCCTGAAAAATCATACTGATTTGATTACCACGAATTTTACGTAGCTGTTTTTCTGGCGCGTTCAACAATGATTGCGCTTCAAATCTGATATCGCCGGTTGGATAAGTCACCTGCTCTTTACGCAATAAACGTAATATCGACAATGCGGTAACACTTTTACCGGAGCCGGACTCGCCAACTAATGCTAATGTTTCTTGCTCATGAATATCAAAACTTACCCTTTTGACGACTTCAGATTCAATGCGTGAACCACGTTTGAAGGCAATGCTTAAATCATGGACGGATAATAAAGGAGAACTCATTAGCACACTCCTTTGTTTGGATCGAACGCATCTCTTACTGCTTCACCAATAAAGATTAATAGTGAAAGCAAAGTTGCAATAATTAAAAAAGAACTGATACCTAACCACGGAGCTTGTAGGTTATTTTTGCCTTGTAACAGTAATCGCCCTAGTGACGGTGAATCGATAGGTAAACCAAAGCCTAAAAAATCGAGCGAAGTTAACGTCGTAATCGCCCCACATAAAATAAACGGTAAATATGTTAATGTTGCCACCATAGCATTAGGTAAAATATGGCGAAACATAATTTTTCTATCGCTTACGCCCAATGCTTTAGCCGCACGGACATAATCAAAATTACGCGTCCGTAAAAATTCAGTACGCACCACGCCCGATAATGACATCCAACCAAATAAAACGGTTATGCCTAATAACCACCAGAAATTAAGGGGTAAAATACTGGCCAATAAAATAATCATAAACATTTGTGGCAATCCACTCCAGATCTCAATAAATCTTTGTCCGAGTAAATCAATCTTACCCCCGTAATAACCTTGAATGGCGCCAATCACAATTGCAATAATTGAGGTTATCGCCGTTAAAAAAATGGCAAACAGCATTGAGAGGCGAAAACCGTATAACATATTAGCAAACACATCAAAACCGGCATCTGTCGTTCCCAGTAAATGAGCGCTGGAAGGCGGTGTTGGGAATGTCCTTTGTGTATCATAAATTAAGGTATTGTAGCTAAAACGAAAAGGCGGCCACAAAATCCAACCGTTATCCTCAATTCGTTTTTGGACAGTCGGATCTAAGTAATTAGTTTGTGTCTCAAATTGCCCCCCGAATGTGGTTTCGGGATAAAAATGAAAAATTGGCGAATAATAGTTATTTTGATATTTAATGAAAATCGGCCGATCATTCACAATAAAATCTGAAAATAAACTGACTAAAAATAACAGGGAAAATAACAAAAATGAGTAATAACCACGACGATTTTGTTTAAATCGTTGCCAACGTTGTCGATTAATAGAATAGTTGTTGGTCATTAGTTGCGTGCCTCAAAATCAATACGGGGATCAATAATCATATAAGATAAATCAGATATTAATTTAGTAAGAAGTCCAATTAAGGTAAAAATATAGAGTGAACCAAAGATCACCGGATAATCACGCTGTAAAATGGCTTCATAACCTAATAACCCAAGCCCATTAAGCGAGAAAATAATCTCAATTAATAACGAACCGGTAAATAAAATTCCAACAAAAGTAGCCGGAAAACTCGAAACAATCAGTAAAGTTGCATTACGAAAAACATGACGGTATAAAATTTTCCTTTCAGTTAATCCTTTTGCCCGAGCAGTAAGCACATACTGTTTGCGTATTTCATCTAAGAATGAATTTTTGGTCAACATGGTCAAAGAAGCAAATCCTCCGACAACCATGGCAACCGTCGGTAAACAGATATGCCATGCGTAATCTTTCACTTTGCCCCAAAAATCAAGTTGATCAAAATTGGTTGAAATCAGCCCTCTTAGTGGGAATATATCCCAATAACTGCCACCGGCAAAAAGCACAATCAATAAAATCGCCAATAAAAAAGAGGGAATAGCATAACCAATAATAATTAATGTACTAGACCAAAAATCAAACGCCGAGCCATCTTTTACCGCTTTACGTATACCTAAAGGAATTGAAATAATATAAACAATTATCGTACTCCAAAGCCCAAGTGAAATAGAAACAGGTAAGCTTTTAATAATCAAACCAACCACAGATTCACTTTTAAAAAAACTATCACCAAAATCGAATAAGATATATTTTTTCAACGTCTCAATATAGCGTTCTAATATCGGTTTATCAAAGCCATATTGCTTTTCAATCATCGCAATCACTTGCGGATCAAGCCCACGAGCACCGCGATAATTCGATTCGTTTTTAGGTTGCTGTGATTGAATCGACGCACTATTACCGGAAGATAGTAACCCTTGTCCGGACTGTGGTCCCATTTCGATTAAGGCTAAAGCTTGATCAACCGGCCCACCCGGCGCAATTTGTACAATAAAAAAGTTAATTGTTAAAATAACAAACAGTGTTGGAATAATCAGTAATAATCTTCGGATTAAATAATTTAGCATATCAATGTTCCCGATTTTTTGGCAGGCTGGCTGCTTTATCTGCATCATACCACCAACTATCAATCCCTATCGCATATGTAGGCTCAATCGCTGGTTTCCCAAATTTGTTCCAATATGCATAATAAGTTTTACTGTTATACCACATTGGGATCATAGGATATTCTTGGGTTAAAATACGATCGAGCGCTCTGCCCAAAGGAATTAATGTTTTCTCATCATCGATGTTTTCGTTAATTGCATCAATAAGGTTATCAATTGCTTGATTATGTAACCCCGAACCATTCCAGGATGAATTGAGATATTGGCTACCCCAATAAACTGATAAATTAGAGTTAGGATAATTCATTGCATAATAAACTTGCGGCATCATATCATAATCACGCTTACGCAAACGGCGTAAATGCTGTGACGAATCTAACAAACTAATTTTCATGGTAATCCCTAAACGGGCTAAATTTTGTTGAAAAGGAATTGCATATTTAACATCATCACCCACATAAGCGGTGAGTTCAAATTCAAATGGCTGGTTGGTCTTTTCATTAATTAGTTTGCCTTCTTTTATTACCCAGCCAGCCTGTTTTAATAGCTCCGCTGCTTTTAACAAATTCTCACGGTTAAAACCTTGTCCATCACTTTTCGCGACAAAATAGGCATCATCAAAAGCTTGCTCCGGAATGATATCTTTATACGGCATTAACCATGTCAATTCTTGCTCTGTTGGTTTACCAATTGCTGCATAAATGGTGTTTTCAAAAAAACTATAAGGGCGTTTATAGCTGTCATAATAAAAAGCATGATTTAGCCATTCAAAATCAAAAGCTAATGTTATTGCCTGCCGAACTCTAATATCTTTAAACAGATCTTTTTGCAAGTTAAATGCCAGCCATTTGGTATTGGTAGCCGTGGTAACCGGGCGTTCTTGCTTGATAATATTTTTAGCATCAAAGTGTTGCCCTTGATATTGAGTAAACCAATTTTTAGGCTCTGACTCTTCACGTATATCATATTCACCAGCTTTAAAAGCTTCTAAGGCAATACTATTATCCATATAGTATTCAATACGTTTTTCATCAAAATTATTTAACCCTTTATTAATTGGCAAATCTTTTGCCCAATAATCAGGATTAAGTTTATAAACAACATATTGCCCGAGTTTATAATCACTTATATAGTATGGACCACTGGCTAATGGCGGAGTACTCAATGGCTCAGAAAAGTCATGGTCTTGCCAAAAGTGTTTAGGAATAACTTTCATCGAACCGGCGAACGACAACAATTTAGTACGGTCTTTTTCCGGTAATTCAATGCGCACAAGATAAGTGTCAATTGCTTGCACAGTTACTCCTTCATAAAAAACCCGATAGGACGGCACACCTTCAGTCATAAATTTATGAAAGGTGAATTCAACATCTTGCGCAGTTATTGGCCGACCGTCTTGAAAGCGAGCGTTAGGGTTAATTGTCACTTCAGCCCAGCGGTAACTATCTGAATAGGTAATGGAGGTGGCAATTAAAGGATAAAAACTTTGAATATCATCTGAAGAGTTAGTAAAAAGCGTATCGTATAGCGCTCCCGAATTTCGCTCAGGCGCTCCACGGCTTGCAAAGCGGTTAAGATTATCAAATGAACCTATTTCAGCAAACTTAATTACTCCACCTTTGGGCGCATTAGGATTAACATAATCTAGGTGTTCAAAATTATCAGGGTATTTAGGCTCACCAGAAAGTGAAAAAATCGTTTTGTGATAAATTATTTCACTGGGTTGGCTTGTATCAGTCGCATCAATCTGATCATCTTGTGTTAATGGCTCCACTGAATCAACTTCCGTTTGCGTTTCAGTTGAAATCGTATCGGGTTTAGTGTCTGCATAAATTGGCACAGAACATATGACTAATCCACTCAGGCAACATGAGATAAGTGTTGTTTTTATATTTTGTTTAATTTGCCCAATCATCCTAATTTAGTTCCTACTTGAATTAACAAAAGATTGTGTATCTTATTAACGGGTTATCAAACTACCCCAACCACTTAATAAGAGCATAATACTTGTTTGTTAAGCTCACTATTTTGCCAAACTTAAAACCAATGAGCAAAACCTAATTAATCACCACGAAAGTAAAAATTATTATAACACTAATCATATCGTTATTGATTTGGTCTTTAATCATTTTCAATTAAACAATCTCATTTCGTCAATAAAATCTTGTCAAGAACTTTCAGAAAATATATACGTTTTAGTATAAAACAGATCGCCATATTACTAATAACATCGATTCAAAACGCCATAAAACAACGTTTTATTTTTGGCTCATCATTATTTTTATACCTTTGATAAAAATTTATGACTAAATCAGATCAATTGACTAAAGGCTTATGAGCTTAAAAATGACTTTTCGCTATCAAAGCGAACTTTTAGACTATAAAACTCATCTTAAACAGTCAATGTCTGAATTTAACATAACCCATTATTTTTATTTATTTTCATCGCATTTGTTAAGTTAGTGTATAGAAATTGCAAATTTGATTAAAAATGGTCTTTTTTATATACTCTTTTGATTATCATTACTGATTAAAAAAGTGTTGAAAAGAATTTAATAAAATTAAAAAATTTTAGTTACTCGTAAGAGTAAGGAAATAGAAATCACCGAATGGCAATTACCCACATGATGTAATTGCCTATCGATAAGATTAATAAAAATAAGCGTTATTATTTCCTGCCATGATTAAGTTTAGCCATTGATACCACTGATATTATATCAATGCCTCCAAATCACCTCAATTTTATTAGCTATCTAGTCAACAACACGCTAAAGGAATAATCGATAATTATTCATAACTCATAGTAACTTGAGTTAAAAAAAGGAATTTGTAGGAGAACACATGGCTAGTGGTTTAAATAAGATCATCAATCAAGTTGGTGAGTACTTAATTAATGGATTATCGGGGGCGGTTGCACAAAATCGCTATATTCTCACCATAGAAGAACTTAATTCACCGATCTCTATATTAAAGGTAAAAAGCGAAGAACAATTAAATCAACCATGGCGCTATACGATTACATTTACCAGTGCTGATAAAACACTATCGAATGAAACTTTTTTGAACAAGAATGCCTCATTCTCATTTAATCCTGCGACTAACAATACGATTAATTCGACAATTCAATCTCTGATCGATTTAACCTACGGTAACGATAGCAACCAACGCAAAATTTTTGGCATTATCACCGAGTTTAACCAATTATCGTTCAATAAAGATGAAGCTCACTATCAAGTTGTATTATCACCAAGATTAGCCAAACTAGCCTTAAATCACAATTACGCAATATTCCAAAATCAAAGCATTGTTAGTGTTGTCGAGGAAGTTCTTAGAAATCATGGGTTACGAGGCATAGATTACCGGTTAGAACTTAAAGAACAATACCCAGTAAGGGAGTTTATTACCCAATGGCAAGAAAGTGATCTTGAATTTATCCAAAGGCTAATGGCTGATGTAGGTATTTGGTTTCGTTTTGAAACACATGCCGAACACGGCTGCGATGTACTAATCATGAGCGATTATGAACAAGGCTATGAAAAAGTAGCCGATATTGAATACCAACGACCAAGCGGAACTCAAGATAGCATGCAAGAAAGCATATGGGATATAAGCATGCACAGTAAAATTGTTGAATCTTCGGTGAATGTGCAAGATTACAACTACCGTAAAGCAAAAAACAATTTACACGGTGAAAGTAATACCCAACTGAAAGACATGACCACTTATGGGACAGATTATCGCTATGGTGAACATTATAACGATCTCAATACAAATCAATTAGATGATGGTGAAGAAATCAGTGAGGATAACAAAACTGAAAGTGGTAACTGGTATGCAAGTATTCGCCACCAACATGCAATCAGTCAACAAATTATTATCCACGGAAAAACAAACTGTTATCACTTAGTACCCGGGCAACTGATTTGTATTAACAATAATCCGCTAACAAACATTGATGAAGGTATCTTAATTACCAGCGTGACAGGTAGCGGCTCTCGCAGTGATGCCTATGAACAAAGCTTTACAGCTATTCCATATAATATTTCTAAACCTTATCGCCCAACACCACTTGATTGGCCACAAGTCGCCGGTACGCTACCGGCGCGGGTAACCAGCCCGGATAACGATACTTATGGATATATCGATACCCA
Source organism: Gilliamella sp. B3892 (assembly GCF_026536305.1). Taxonomy (NCBI): domain Bacteria; kingdom Pseudomonadati; phylum Pseudomonadota; class Gammaproteobacteria; order Orbales; family Orbaceae; genus Gilliamella; species Gilliamella sp. B3892. The sequence goes on along the minus strand of NZ_JAFNOK010000001.1, from coordinate 41,306 downwards.
AGGGCGTTACCGAGTAAAATTCAATTTTGACCTTAAAAAATGGCGAAATGGTAAAGAAAGCTTATGGGTTAGACTGGCAAAACCTTATGCAGGAAACACTTATGGTTTCCACTTTCCACTTATTGACGGTACAGAAGTGTCCATTGCCTTTATGAACAGCGATCCGGATTGACCATATATTGCAAACGTCATGCATAACAGTACTCATCATGACCATGTGGCTACAATCAATAAACATCGCAATGTCATTCGCACCCCAACCAATAATAAATTACGCATGGATGACAAACGGGGGCAAGAACATATCAAACTTGCCACCGAATATGGCAAGACCCAACTCAATTTGGGGCATTTAGTGGATCAGCAAAAACAACAGCGAGGAGAAGGCTTTGAACTTCGAACTGATGAATGGGGAGCAATTGCTGCCAATCGAGGATTGTATCTCACTACACAAACCGAACCCAATGCGCAAGGTAAACAGCTTGATATGCAAGGGGCAATTACCGAACTAGAAAATGCTTTATCGATTGCTAAAGCACTTGAAAATGTGGCCGAACAAGCACAAAGCCATGCAGCGGATATAGATTCACAACAACAATTACAAAGTGCAGTAACCAACCTGTCACAACCGGGAATTCTTACTTATGCACAAGAAGGTATTGCATTAACCAGCCCAGAAAATATTCAACTCACTACTGCTCATAGCCTAACCACCACATCGGCAAATCAAACTAATATTACTGCTTTAAAAAATATAACCCTTTCCACCCCTGAAGCTATTAGCCTTTTGGCACAAAAATCGGGGATGAAAGTATTTGCTAATCAAGGTGATATAGATGTACAAGCCCAAACCGACCAAATAGCGATAGCGGCAAAACAAGATATTCAAATTGATAGTGTTAACAGTCATGTCGATTTTTCTGCAGCAAAAGAGATCAAGCTTATTTGCTGTGGTTCGTATATCAAAATAAGTGAAGCAGGTATTGAGTTAGGCACCCAAGATAATATCTATCTTAAATGTAATGCGATGCAAAAAATGTCACCAGCGACTGAAACCAAAACAATTCAATTAAAATCAAGTGATTTAGATGTTAAACGCTGTTCCGAAATGGATTAAATATGCTTACAGAATTAAATAAAAGAGCCAGTTTCAACAAATATCGCTATCTTCTAGTTGATAATTTAGTCGTTCTAAATTCGGTCAGTCCATTATCACATAAAGGGTTGCAGAGTTTATACGGTGAAGAAAAATCATTTGGCGAAAGAAAACTTACAACGGTTTTGCGCACGGATTTAGATTATGATCCAAGTGTATGTCCGACACTGGTTATGCTTGCTGAACCTTATCAATTTTTAGAACAGGCAATAATTGACAAAATTACGATGCAAGCTACAGTCGAATGTTTTTGGTCTAAACGTTATATCTGTGCATTTATCGTCACTGACCTTAAACCATCAATACTGGCAAAACAAATTATTAATATTGGTAATAACATCGCTAAAACATTGCGACAACGTTATTATCCCTTCTTTGAGCCTTTTCGAATGCAATTTTTACATGAATCCGGTTCAGATCAAGATAACGCATGGTTAAAAGCCCAATTTTCACAAATTGAAAACTATTACTATCCTTCAATTCACAACGGCGAATTTATTCGCTATACAAACGACGACAAACCAATAATAGAAAAAAAATGGAACACTCAATACTGTGAGCGTTTAAAAAAAATAAGGGTCATTCGCACCCTTGTTAATGCATGGGCAAATAACCGCACACAATTTGAAGAACAAAAAAATGTGCCACTTGAAAAGCAGGTAATCATACAAGCAACACAACTGATTGAGCAAGCTGACAAATTAGGCTTAACCGATGTTGCCGATATTCTGTTTTGGGGGTTGAATGGATTACGCTACCAGCATGTATTTACAACACATCCACAAGTTCTTGAACAAATCCCTAAAGCACAACAGTCACCCAGTACATTGTCTAAACATGTCATTGACGCCAATATTAACCTTGAAATCTAAATCCACCCATTAACAGAATAATGGAAAAAGAAAGAATTAAAGAGTATAAGATGAAAAGAACAGAAAACATCGCCATAGAAAATAAAAATGAAGCCAGTGGTAATTGCCTTGCGTGTGGTCGTACAGGAATACCGGTATTTTTGCTGCGTCAAGCAGTAATAAAAATGAAAGAACATAAAACGCTCAAGGCGAATGTTGATTATCAAGATTTGGCGAATTATGCAAAAAAATTAAATTTTAAATCCCGTATGCCAAATGAAGAATTGCAAGATTATGGTTATATTTTACGGACTTTACGAAACGGTTACATCTATGTTATGCAACAACAAGGTGAAGATATAAATAGTCGAATAATGCATACTTATGAATGTATTGAAGGGGCGTTAAGATTAAAAAACAACCATGAACTTGCTCATACCGAGCCAAGACCGATATCAAAGGCCTGTAAAAACGCCTGTCACACTATTCCGGCAGCATTTATCAATCTACAACAACACTATACTCAAGCATGGGTGGCGTACTGTTCGCAACCGTGGAGTAAAACCGTGATTGAAAATTATTTAAAAGAGCAAGATAATCAAGTATTATCCCGTTTTACACGAATTGATATAACTAACCTAGCGCACTCACCGTCAGAAGCAACTGGTAACCGCGCCGTCCCGTTTACAGATATCTTTGGGCAGGTAAGTAATACCGAAACGCCCAGCAAAGTATTAGAATTTCGCTTTGATGATAATAAATTACCTTTCTTTGAATCGGCGCATCCCTTTAATAGTTTTAAACAACAAAAACAGCAATTTGCAAGGCATACTAGCCTGTTATATAAAGGATCGAAACCAATATCGTGTGGAGTCGTATTAGAAGACACGTTTGGCATTGCCGAAGAACTCAACACGCAGCGAATTGTTCATCTGAATATATTTAATGAACAACCACTGACTGACAATGAAATCAATTTAGCAGAAGAAACAATAAACGGTTTTGAAGATGTTGATAGGCTGAATAAAATTTATGAACAACGTGCGAAAAACATGTTCAAAACCTTTAATCCTGAGTTACAGCGAAAATTTAACTATTATAAACCGGTGATGTTAAAAAAACGCATGATATTGCAATTAATAGAACAATATCGATCATCTATCGTATCCGTTTATGATCAAGAAATAGCAAGAGCATTGGAAAGCATTGAAAATTTAAAAAATTCGGGTGATGACAAAGAAGGTTATAATGGAATTCCACAATCGACAAGAATGCATTATAAAATAGGTCATTTGAGTTCAGAAAAGAAAGAAAAGCTTAAGGATTTTGATGATTTCATCAATCAAAAAGAAATTGACGACTTCAAAGATGAATTAGAAGAAGCGTATACAGAAGTAGTGAATTACCACAAAGAGTGGTCGATAGACTACTTTACGTATGCACGTTGGTTATTCGGCAAGGACGGCTTTACCTCAAAATTTAGTAAAAAACAACCGCTCAGCCTCAACACCAACCATTTTTGGCAACGTGAATTTGATTTTAGCACTCAAGAAACGCAACTAGTTTATTTATCGCAAGTAACAAATATGTTACTCGATACCACCCATTCTGAAATAAAATTGGATGAAGATAGCGCATTATGGGACGAATTACTCAGTAACCCCGAAAGTATTTACTATATCAGTGAATACGATAACCCTAAAGGAATCGATCATGATAAAGAAATTTATGTTGATCTGACGGATAATAGCCTGTTAAAACCTCGTGAACTTATTCAACATCTGACTAAAACTGTTTCGGTTATTAATAATGTTATTGAAGGAAAGCTTGATAACAATGTAGAAAATAAAATAAAAGTATTACATGAAAATAAGCAGCAAGCAGAGGTTGAAATCAAGCAAAACCAACAAAAAATAGCCAATCTGGAAAAGCAAAAGCAAAACATTCCAGACAGCGATTCTATAACACGTGAACGGCTTAGAAAACAAAAACAAGGTTATAAAATCCAAATTCAGCAACTAAATAAAGAACTTAAAGCCATTGAACAACAATTATCTAACATTACCCAAACCTCTGATGCGGCAGCTTCACTTGAAAGCAAACCGCTAGCGAGTACAGCACTTAAAAAACAGGCAATTCTGGCAAAAGATACCTTACGTTTCCCAATTAAAACTAAGTGGATGCGATTAAATGCGTTTGATCAACTTGCCAAACTTGGGGCAATAGCGGTTGAGATTAATGTCGAGGTTAAACCCAAAAATATTACTAAAATTCAAAATTTATTTACACAAATGCATCGGTCTTTTTTTAACAGGGGAATTTATCACCCACACGAACTTGCCTTTCTTGAAAATTTTGATATCGATGAAAAGCCAGTCAAAAACGGGTCGGGCAAAGTACAAAAGGTCAAATTTACTTTATGTTTTCCTGACGTACAAACTAAAATTTTGTTTGTTAACTTTATAAATAGTATCAACAGCAAATTGAGTCCTTATAATTTAAAAAAATTTATGGAACAAGCCTATAAAGATTATTTCAAATTAATATATCAGAAAAAAATACATCTTGAGAGCTTAGAACATGCCAATCGAGGCAAAGCAACTACTACTCAAATATTGAACGAAACCAGTGACAAAAACACAAATCGAGCCAGAAATAAAATCGATGAAAAAATTGGAAAAATGCATGATATTGTAGTGCTCAATGAGAATTTGAAAACAAAGATTGATCAACAAATTAAGATAGATCCTGCTGAAAATCAAATTAAAAAAGGGAAAATTACCTTTAATGCTAATCTTAATGTTGCAGGGGTATTAGGATGTATTAATTTAATGAATATTAACGATATCATTAAAGACTGGAATAAAGTTAAAGAAGGTGATGGTGACCAAATAACCAAAAGAAAACTATCAATGGAATTGTTATCGTTAGGACTGATTACTGTTGATATCACCAGCCAATATAAAAATGTGAAACTGAATATGCAACTAAAAGATGCGCTTAATGTAGGTAAAAATGTGAATCTGCTTAATGCAAAAATCAACCTAAATAGTATGATATCTAACACGGTCAATAAAGTATTTGGGGTAATATCTGTAATCGAGGCTAGTGGAGAGTTGATTAGTGCATTAGAGATGATGAATATGGAAGATAAAAGTTACATGGCTCTTCGTGTTATGGGTTCGCTTATGTCAGGAGTTGGTTCTTTAATACTTTTATTTGCAGGGGGGTGGATACTTATACTTGTTGGTGTCATTATGGTGATTGCAGGGGCAATTATGATTATGTTTAGTAAAAAATACGATAATTTAACCCCTATTCAACACTGGTTAAACCGCTGCTGTTTTGGCAACCAAAAGGAGTTTGATTTTTTGGGCTATAACGCTTATAAAGAAGACGATTATAGTGACCACGGAGGTTTTGGATTAGCATTAAATGATTATGCGATAGCAACTTATAATATTCAAACCTTTTTACATAACAAAATATTGAATATTAATGCACCAACCAAACCAGGTCAAACTTCTGCTAATATAAATCAAAATCATATCTATTTTTATTTAAATATTCCTCAATTTGCAAGCTTTAACGAAAAGGAAAACTTAACTGTTTATATTAGGTTTTTTATCAATAATTTTGGTAAAAAAACTGATTATATAGATGTAAAATATCAAGCTAGCTTAGATAATGGGGTTAAATTAACTAATGTGAATGACCCTTTAGGTGTAAATGGAAACAAAATAATATTAGATAAAAAACAATTTTTTGAACTATATGCTAATGCTGCATTAGAAAATAAGCGCAGAAGTTATTCACAAGGTCAAATGTATATCTCAGAACCATATGAATTTGTATTTATTAAAACATTACCTGATGGCACCAAAAATGTGCTAACTAAAATCACAAACACTGATATAAAACATATTGCTTACGAAAAACCAAGCGATCTAGACATGGATGGACTAACCATTGACATATGGTCAGCAGGAAGTAAGTCTGGGTATAGCATTCATAAATACCAAATAATTATTCAATACAATAATCGTGAAGAAATACCCTTAATTATTACTAAAAAAGGGAAATTTTAAGAAAACCATTAAAGCAAGGAGAATATAATGGCTTCAAAATATCGCCCACAAATACCCGGTTGTATTGGCGATTTAAATAAAGGTCCCACTTACATAACGGGGGCCGATAATCGACTTCTTTATACTAATGATAATTATTGTGCTTTTATTAGGAAACCGAAATCAGAACAGATTGTTTATATATTCGTTTTTTTATTAGCAACTATTTGTTTGATTCCAACAATTGTTTTATCGATATTTTTAGTCTTTGTATTCAATATTTCACATGATTTGAAAATTGAAATTTTGGGCATATTTTGTTTTTTGTGTTGTTGCCTGGGGTTCTATGCTGTTTTACCTGAATTATACCAAAACTTATTTACTCGTCGTGGTGCACCAATCATTTTTAACCGTAAAACAAATAAAGTATATGTTAATGAAAGTTATTTTTTTAATCTTAAATTTTTAAAAAACCCACTTACCTATATACACCCAAATAAAAAACGTATTAAAGAATATGATTGGGCGAATTTACACGGGGTAGTGGTGCATAACTTTTCCCGATATTCACGCAATAGCACCATTTTAATGGTATGCAAACCCAATACCAATAAAACCATTGATCATATTATGTTAGATCCGCTACGCAATGGCATTGGTAGTTATCTGGTCTGGGGTTGGGTCAATAATTTTATGTGTGCGAACGATTTAATCAGCTTAAACGACGGTAAATACAAATGGGAACAAGAAACCCAATTCAAAAAAGAGATTATTAAAGGACAAGGTTGGCCTGAATGGATGATTGAAGCGTTTAATGCTACAACGCTAGATGAGTTAGCCGAAATCAAACAAAAACACCATGTTAATGCGTGATAATAAGCTAGGATATAAAACAAATAAAAGAAGGAATCAGAAGTTAACATGCCATCAAAATACCAACCCCAAATCCTTGGCTGGATAGGCGATTTAGATAAAGGCGGTAATTATTTAACAGGAGCCGATCAACGTTTATTGTATGCCAATGATAACTACTGTGCTTTTAGAAGACAGGTATTGTCTGATAAAATTTTTTATATAGTTATCTATACAATAGCAGTAATTTTGGGAATTGTAATAATAATCCTATGTTTAGACTTGATTATTCATTTCAATTCAGATACAGATACAGAACAAAACATATTGAATTTAGGAATATTTATTCTTTTTGCAACTTGGTTTGCACTGTATATCGTTATTCCATTATTATACCAAACGATATTTACTCACAAAGGAAGCCCCATTATTTTCAACCGTAAAACCGGTAAGGTGTATGTCAATGAAAGTTATTTTTTCAATTTTAAGGTATTACGCAATCCACTAACTTTTTTACACCCCAATAAAAAGCGTATTAAAGAATACGATTGGGCGGATTTACACGGGGTGGTTGTGCATAACTTTTCCCGATATTCCCTCAATTCCACCATTTTAATGGTGTGCAAACCCAATACCCATAAAACCATTGACCATATTATGTTAGATCCGATACGCAATGGCATTGGTAGTTATCAGGTCTGGGGTTGGGTCAATAATTTTATGTGTGCGAACGATTTAATCAGCTTTAATGACGGCAAATATAAATGGGAACAAGAAACCCAATTCAAAAAAGAGATTATTCAAGGACAAGGTTGGCCTGAATGGATGGTTGAAGCATTCAATGCTTCAACGCTAGATGAGTTAGCCGAAATCAAACAAAAGCACCATGTTAATGCGTGATAACAAGCTAGGATGTAAAACAAATAAAAGAAGGAATCAGAAGTTAACATGCCATCAAAATATCAACCCCAAATCCCTGGTTGGATAGGTGATTTAGTTAAAGGCGGTAATTATTTAACCGGAGCCGATGAACGTTTATTGTATGCTAATGATAATTTTTGTGCTTTTATTCGTAAGACATTATCTAATCAGTTTTTATATTTATGTATTTTTTTAATAGTATTTGTTTGTTTGATACCTGTTATTTATGTCTGTATTTTACTTATGATAGATTTCTATACTGAAAAAGAAGATTCAATACTGTTTTTAATTATTTTCATACAGATTATTTCGTTATTTGCAATCTATGTATCTATTCCTGAAATTTATCAGAATCTATTTACACGTCGGGGAAGCCCCATTATTTTCAACCGTAAAACCGGTAAAGTGTATATCAATGAAAGTTATTTTTTCAATTTTAAGGTATTACGCAATCCATTAACTTTTTTACACCCCAATAAAAAGCGTATTAAAGAATACGATTGGGCGGATTTACACGGGGTGGTAGTGCATAACTTTTCCCGATATTCCCTCAACTCCACCATTTTAATGGTTTGCAAACCTAATACCCATAAAACCATTGATCATATTATGTTAGATCCGCTACGCAATGGAATTGGTAGTTATCTGGTCTGGGGTTGGGTCAATAATTTTATGTGTGCGAACGATTTAATCAGCTTAAACGACGGTAAATACAAATGGGAACAAGAAACCCAATTCAAAAAAGAGATTATTAAAGGACAAGGTTGGCCTGAATGGATGATTGAAGCGTTTAATGCCACTTCATTAGAAGAGTTAGCCAATATCAAACAAAAATTTAATATTAATGAATAATTACAAAATTACATATCATCATTCAATAATGAGGAGGATCATCATTTTTTTAGCCAAGATCTTATATGCGATAAATTTGACGATTCAATCGAAGTACTAATTGAATGGATGCAGGTATTAATAGACACTTTTTAATATTTATATTCGTAAGTTTTAAAGTAATTTAGAACTACAAGAAAATTTTAAACACGGAAAAGTTAAACATGAGCAATATTAATACCGGAGTAAAATGGGTTGCCTTCTACCGTGAAGCGCCAACAATTCCCGATTATATCACCGTGATCCATACCGAAATAGAAAAAAATAAACCCACACCTGCAATAGGTAATACCACGGAATGGGGGTAAAAATAAGTTTTGCGCGCTGAGAGCTTTTGACTAAGTAGAATTTAAAAGATGATTAAATCTTAAATTGGTGGAGCCAAGGGGGATCGAACCCCTGACCTCAACGCTGCCAGCGTTGCGCTCTCCCAGCTGAGCTATGGCCCCAAAATGAAATGAATAAAACTGCGGCTAATAATATGCAACTAAATGGTAGGTGTCAATCGGTTTGATGTTGTTTGTTTGAAAAACAACCGAATTAAACGCTACCGATAAACGGTAGCGTTCAGATATTAACGCAGAATAGCTGGTTGATCTGCACCTTCTACTTCTACTTTTGGTGGCATAAAGTGTTCACGTTTAACGCCTAATTTAAGTGACATATAAGCCGCCACATAAATTGAAGAGATTGTACCAAGAACAATACCAACCCCTAACGTTTCTGAGAATCCTTTTAACATCGATCCGCCAAAAATATACAGAATGATAACAACCGCAAGTGTAGTACCTGAAGTCATTAACGTACGATGTAATGTTTGAGTTAACGAGATGTTAATCACATCGTAAGGGGATGCACGACGAATTTTTCTGAAGTTTTCACGAATTCGATCAAATACCACGATAGTATCATTTAGCGAGTAACCAATTATCGATAACATCGCCGCAATAATGGTTAAATCTAGTTCACGTTCAAATAATGAAAGATAACCGGCTGTGATAATAACATCGTGCGCTAAAGCCACAACAGCACCGGTACCAAATCGCCATTCAAAACGAAATGCAATATAGATTAGGATACAGACTAAAGCGGCGCAAATGGCTAAAATACCGTCTTGTGCAAGCTCAGCCCCGACGGTTGGTCCAACAAATTCAATGCGTTTGATTTGAGCATTTTCATCGATGCTTTTATGTATCAAATTAGAGATTTGTGAACCTAACGCATTATCAATCGCCGCTGAAGCGCCATCTTCTTGTTTAGCAGTAGCTAAACGAATAATGATGTCTTTACTACTGCCATAATATTGCACCACTGGCTCATGATAACCAGCTTGACGCAAACTATTACGCAGATCATCAAGGTTAACCGATTTAGTTACCGTCAGCTCAATGGTTGTACCACCAGTAAAATCTTGCCCAAGATTAAAGCCTTTGACAAAGATAACAACAATAGAGGCAACAACCAATAGCATTGAAATGACAAAAGCAATAAAGCCGTATTTTAAAAAGTCGAGGACTCTGCGGCCATGATTGAGCTCTCTAACATCATGATTTTCTTTTTTATCAACACTCACAATAAACCTCTAAATTGATAACTTATCAACACGGCGTCCGCCATAAACAAGATTGGCTAATGCTCGAGTTCCGACAATGGATGTAAACATCGATGTTAAAATACCGATTCCTAATGTAATGGCAAAGCCTTTAATCGATCCTGTACCAACGGCATAAAGAATAATAGCAGTAATTAATGTGGTGATGTTGGCATCAAAAATACTACTCCAAGCGCCAGCATATCCTTCATTAATTGCATGTTGTACCCCTCGCCCGTTACTGAGCTCTTCTTTTATCCGCTCATTAATCAGCACATTGGCATCAACCGCCATGCCCACCGTTAAAACGATACCGGCTATACCTGGCATACTTAACGTTGCTCCCGGCAATAAGGACATCGCCCCAACAATAAGAATTAAGTTAGCCACTAACGCTAAACTTGCAAACACACCAAATAGGCGATAGACCACTAACATGAAGATAACGGAAATGAGCAATCCCCATATACACGATTCTAAACCTTGAGTGATATTTTCTTGCCCCATTGACGGCCCAACTGTGCGCTCTTCAATAATTTGAATTGGCGCAATGAGTGCACCCGCTCGTAGTAATAGCGACAAATTTTTTGCTTCATCAATACTTTTAATATTAGTCACCTGAAAACGATCGCTGAATATACCTTGAATAGTTGCAACATTAATAACTCGCTCTTGTTTTTCAAGAACTGGTTTATCATTTTCATCGCGTTTGCCGGTATCTTTATATTCAACAAATAGCGTTGCCATTGCTTTTCCCAAATTCTTTTGGGTGAAATCAAGCATCGTTTTGCCGCCCGCACTGTCTAAATTGATACTCACCTCTGGTCGGCCATATTCACTAACTCTGGATGAAGAATCAGTAATATGATCACCGGTTAATACAATTCGTTTAAACAGTAGCACCGGGTAACCGTCTTCCATATATTTCAATTCCGATCCATATGGCACACGCATATCACCATTGATAATAGCGGCAAGGTTTTTTGATCCTTCTTCATTAACTTGTCTAAATTCTAATGTAGCTGTGGCACCTAAAATACGTTTTGCTAATGCCGTATCTTGAATTCCCGGTAACTCGACCACAATACGATCTGCACCTTGACGTTGCACTATTGGTTCAGCAACGCCCAATTGGTTAACACGGTTACGTAAAATAGTGGTATTTTGCTGAACAGCATCATTTTTTGCTTGTTGTAAACGCTGGTCGCTGACATTGATTACGATACTGTCATCAGTTTGGGAAGTTAATTTAAAATCTGGTAATACGTTAAGCTTTGTAATCGCTTTATTGCGATCGTCAGTATTATCAAATTGCATAACAATTTGTTGATTGTTATTTTTATTAAGAGATTTGTACTTTAAATTGCTATTTTTAAACTCAGTTCTTATATTTTCAACCGATTGCTCAGTGAGTTTACTTAATGCAGTTGTCATATCCACTTCCATTAAAAAGTGAACACCGCCTCGTAAATCTAAGCCGAGTTTCATTGGTTCGGCACCTAATACCCTTAGCCAAGCAGGTGTTGCAGGTGCTAAGTTTAAAGCGACGACATAATTATCACCTAAGGCTTGAGAAATTAATTCTTTAGCTTTAAGTTGAGTATCATTATCACCAACACGAATTAAGATAGATTTATTTTCAAACACCAATGATTTGGGTTCGATTTGATTATCACTTAAAAGCTTTTTGATATTATCTTGTGTGGTAACATTAATTTCAGCACCATTAGACGCTGAAATCTGTATAGCGGGGTCTTCACCATAAATATTTGGAAGCGCATAAAGTAGGCCGGCGCAAATTACGACGACCAACATAATGTACTTCCACAAAGGATAGCGGTTTAACACGACATATTCTCTTGTGGGTTTAGGTAATAAACACAATGAACTATAATAGCTAACACACTATTATAATGATTTCATTGTTCCTTTTGGTAAAACAGATGTGATAAAGTCACGTTTGATAACAACTTCAGTTGTATCGTTTAACTCTAACGCAATATAACCATTGTCATTCACTTTTGATACACGACCAATAAGTCCACCATTGGTTAATACTTCATCACCTTTAGAAATTGATGCCATTAACTCACGATGCGCTTTAGCACGTTTTTGTTGTGGGCGCATAATCATAAAATAGAAAAATAACCCAAACACAACAAGCATTATAGGTAAGAAATAAGGATTGTTTTCGCCTGCTGCCCCTTCAACGGCATACGCATTAGAAATAAAAAAGTCCATATTTGTCCTCTTGATATAAATAAAATATTAAAGGTCAGAATTATAACACAATAAATAAATCTGTTATTAACTATTTCTTGTCAAGGTCTTTCAGAAATTACCTACGTTTGAGCAAAAAACATACACCGCTTAATAAAGATCTAGGTGCAAAATATTCCGCCTATCAAATGATGAAGGCGGAAAATGGTGGTTATGTGGTTAAATATTGAGCCATGCTAACTAAGTTAAACATCCATTTAGGATATACGCCACAAATTATGGTTAGCAGTGCTGATAAAACAATAAATAACTCACTAAATTTAATATCACGCCATGTTGATTTGCTAACGTTTTGATTGCTATTGAGATCATCACGTCCTACTGGTCTGATATATAAGTTGATAATAAGTCGGGCATAAAAATATAAGCCTAATGTACTACCAAGAACAATAGCGGCATTTAACCACCATAATTCTGCGGTCACACCTAACATTAATAGTAGAAAACGACCAATAAACCCTGCGGTAAGCGGCACGCCAGCTAAAGACAATAACCCCACACCCATAGCAAGTGCAAGAATTGGACGGCGCCAGAATAAGCCGGAAAGATCTATTTCGTTTTCGTGATCTTGGAGTTCATCAGAATGTGATTCCAAACTAATCACACCCAATACACAAATGTTAGCTAAAATATATCCAATTAAATAAACGCCAATGGTTTCTAATGCCAACACTTGATATTGCACTGCAATTAATGCAACAAGTAAATAACCAAAATGGGCAATCGATGAGTATGCTAATAAGCGTTTTAAGCTAGTTTGCATTAAGGCAAATAAGTTACCCCATAAGATTGAGCAAAATGCCATACAAACTAAGATAATACGGATCGTTTCATTATTCACAATCGGCGCCAACAAAAATAGTCTGGCAATGGCACAAAATACTGCCACTTTTCCAACGGTTGATAATAGCAACGCAACTACGGTTGGCGCACCTTGATAAACATCAGGTAACCATAGTTGAAAAGGAACTAAAGAGAGTTTAAATCCAATACCGACCAACATCAAACACACGCCCATGAGTAATAATGTACTTGGGTAAGACATTGTTGAGAGTTGATAACTTAAACCACTAAAAGTTAGTTCACCGGTTGTAGCATAATAAAAAGCAATCCCCATGATTAAAAATGCACTGGCTATCGATGATAAAATCATATATTTAACCGCCGCTTCTAACGAGTGCGTCTGAGAATATTGATAACCGATTAAACCAACAAACGGTATTGAAAGCAGTTCAATACCAATAAAAAAGGCGATTAAATGACTGGCGTAGACTAATGTCACTCCGCCTAATGCCATGAAAAGTAAAATGACATAAAATACCCCATGATGAATTTTCTCATGAATAAACCAGCGATAAGCTAAGCAAGCAACCACAATAGCAACAATTAAAATCAAGCTGCTATATAGCAATCCATATCCGTCACAGGTAAAAAGTGCAGTAATTTGACGGGCTTTCCATCCGTCATCTGAATCATCTGCCGCCGATTGCTCCTGCGTTGATGTGGCTTGTGCCGGATTGTTGCTATCTTGAATATTTTCTTGAGTGCTTTCTTGGGTATTATTTTGAGTACTCTCTTGAGTATTGTTTTGAGTACTTTCTTGAGTATTGTCTTGATTGTTATTTTGATTAGCAACGTCATTAGCATTTTGGTTGCTATTTCCGTTACTGTTTACATCACTATTTTCATTAGTATTGGTTTCATTAGTATTGGTTTCATTAGTATTTGTTTCATTGGTATTCGTTTGGTTAGCATCACTTTCCTCAGTACTGCTATTTTCACCATTATCTGACGGTTGGTTGGCGTCCTCAGTAGAGTCAGCATCAACGGCAATTGTCTCTTCGCTTGACGGTGGCTGATCTTGAGCTGGTGCAGGCGGTGCAACCGATAATTGCATGTTATCATTACTAATATCAGTAATGGCTTGAGTATTGAACGAAATTTTATAGCCGATGATTGACGAACAAAGCAGCGCACAGCTAAGCGCTAACACCGTTAAAATTGTACATAATTTGGTGCCAATCTTGAAATAAAAGAGAGCAATGAGCAAAACAATGATGGCAAAGCTTAATACAAATATTGGCGATAAAGCTATCATAAGTTATTACTCTCCTACTCGTTCTGATGTTATATACTGCTGGGTTTGATTGACAATAGAATAAGACATATCTAACACCACTTGCGGATATAAACCAATAAAAATAAGCACTAACAACACACTCGATAACAATAAAATATCAATTTTACTGAGCAGATGTTTAGTTACCCCGGCTTTATCCACAACGCCATAAAATATCGGTTGCATACGGATAATAAACGAAATAGACAGTAATAATAAGCCAATCACTAACATAATAGTATAGTAAGAAAATGATGAAGAACTGCCTAATAACATCATATAATTACCAATAAAATTGGCAGTACCGGGGATACCTAACACCGCCAAAATAAAAAATAGCGTAAATGATGATAGATATTGCACTTGTTCTTTTAAGCCGGTGAACTGATTGATGTTTCTTGTCGAATAACATTCAGCTAATAAACCACTGACCATAAACATGCCTACGATAGCAAGATTAATGGCTATCATTTGAATCACCACACCTTGATAAGCAACGACCGAGCCACTGTAAATAATTGCGGTAACAAAACTCATTAAGGCAATATGAATATAAGCAATGAGTTTTTTAATATCTGTTTGATTAAAGGCGAGTAAAGCGGCATAAACAACAGTAAAGAGCGCTAAAGCCAATATAAATGGCATAATGACCAGCGTTGCATTTGGGAACAGTGGCACCACAAAGCGTAATAATCCAAATGTTGCGGTATTAAGTAGTAAACCGCTAATCATCATCGAACCGGTGGTTGATGATTCAATATGCGCATCAATAAGCCAGCTATGGAATGGCACAAATGGGATTCGTACGATAAAGGCCGCTAAAAAACCTAGCATAATTAAAAATTCGGTATGGCTCGAAATGGGTGTTTTAGTCAGTATTTGATAATCAAAAGTCCAATGCCCAGTCAAATTCCAGTTAATTAAAGCTAATGACACAATCGAGATTAACATCATTAAACTACTTACTTGGGTATAAATTAAAAATTTACTGGCACCATTAAAGCGTAATTGTGAACTTGAATCCCGTCGACCCCATAAAGAGATGATAAAGTAAATCGGAATGGCAACCGCTTCCCAGAAAAAGAACATTAAAAACAGATCGGTAATGACAAACAACATCATAACCGCTGACGCCATAAATAATAGGCATAGATAAAATAAACCACTGTTAGTCAGGTTTTCTTTACAAGAATAGACAATAGTGAGCAAAACGATGAATAGCGAGGAGGTAATAACAATCATCGATAAACCGTCTAACACTAAATGGAAATGAATGCCCAATAATGGGATCCATTCAAGATTGACTTCCTCAGCCCAATTAGCACCTTGCTCAATGGTATTTATCGCATGTGACCATAAAGTAATTGCCAATATTAAAGTTATTAATATGGTAGTGAAAGCAACCATCATAGGCAATTTTTGCCAACGTACTTGTAGCTGGTTAGTGTTGACAGTTCTTTGCAAAAACATATGGCATAACCAGCCAACAAATCCGCCTAATACCGGTAAAAAAACAAGCCATAACAACATGAAAGTTCACACCTTTATCAAATAAAAATCAGTAACATTAAAATCATAATGCTACCTATGACAATTGACACCATATACCATCTAATATGCCCATTTTCTAAGCTGACAATATATGCATTTATTTTTTTAATTCCCAACATGATCCAATTGTCCCATATGGCTAATGGATCAAGTTTTAACAAGTTAGCTAAATAGATATAAGGTTTAACAAATAGCGTGTGTAATAAATAGTCAAAGTGCCAATCGCTTTTACATAATCTGCCAAAGAATTTAACCATTGGCGTATTAAGCACTTCCTGCACTTCACTATTAGGATGCGCATAAAAGAAGTAAGCGATCACAAAACTCAATAACGTTACAGCGGCGAGTAACAACTGGAATGTTATTCGACCTTTTGTGTCAATATCGGCAATAGGAATAATGCCTTGAATCGGAAATGGAAAATAGATAAATAGCGCTGTAGGAAATATCAGTAAGATAAAAATAGGCAAATAATATATCCAGCTAGTTTTAGTTAACTTGCGATGTTTAGATTTATGGTAAAACACCATAAAAATTAAGCGCCAAATACAAAGACTAGACAATAAGATACCAATCAGACCAATCGTACCGGACATTAGACTATCTTGCGCCATAAGTCCCCAAATAATATCCCCTTTGATATAAAATGACGCTGACACCCATGGCATGGCACTTAACGACAGCATAATTAACAAAAATACAACAAATAAGGTTGGGTTAGTCTTGTGTAGACCACCTAATTTAGTGATATCACGCTCGCCTTGACAATTTCGAATTAAAATTGCTGACGCAAGTATTAACAGCGTGCTGGTAACAGCATAGTTGATTAAGCAATTAAGTGATAAGTCCCAGCTTTTGGTAGAAAATGCATAGAACAGGTAACTTATCTGAGCCAAATTAATATAAGTCACGATTCGTTTGATATCATTTTGTACCAACGCTATTGAGCTGGCAAATAACACCGTGAGGGAAGATATCAACATCATGATAGAAAGCGTATCAGATGACATCATAAACAAGTTACTTAATCTTAAAACCAGATAAACGCCAGCAAAAATAACGGTAGAACATTGCATTAAAGCAATTGCCGGCATTGGTGCAAGTGTGGTTTGGGCAAACCATGAATGCATAGGGAAAAGGGCTGATTTACTCATCGCACCCAAAAATAGCATAAAGGTTATCCAAAAGATGATATCAGAATCAATAGCTAAATTTTCGTGCGCTTGGGTTAAAATATCATGAATATTTAAAGTTTCGACAGTCTGATAAAGTAAAAAGATACCAATTATCAAAAAGATATCCGTTAAATGCATCATCACAAATGCTTTAACCGCCGCATAACCGTTTCGAGCTTGTTGGTAATAGATCCCAATTAGCAAGTAAGTACTGATACTCACCCCTTCCCAACCGAGTAACATAACAAATAGATTATCCACCAGTACCACAGTTAAAATACTTGCAACTAATAAGTTACTGTAGGCATAGAAGGTATAGATATCTTGTCTTGATTTTAGATAACAAGCGGCAAAAAAGTAGATTAATATACCAAAAAAAGAGGTTAAAACTAAAAAGATTAACGATAACCCATCTAAAGTTAATGAGAGAGGCACAACAAAATCACCGACCGAAAACCACGTCCATAAAGATCGGGTATAGACTAAGGTCATATCCGGCACTGTATTGGAATTAAAATCAATACATGAAAAAACGGTAATTAATGCTATAAGCAACATGGTACTGTTACCAAAAATAATAACATCAATTGAACGAATATGCCTTCCCATAAAAACCAGAATTAAGAAAGATATTAAGGGAATAATGATTGCTAAATAAAGTAAATTCATCCTTTCATTTCACTCAGTGAGTCAATATTAGAGATTTTGCGACGGTAAATTAATTTCATAAGTAGAGCAAGACCAACGCAAGCTTGAGCAATAACAGTTATTACAGCTAATAAAGCGAGCACTCGCCCGTCTGATTGTTGCCATGAACTACTTGCAGCAAATAAGGCAACGATTACGCCATTATTCATAATCATCAGGCTGAGTAATAAAAAATATAAATTACGTCGAATCATCACGCCTAACAGTCCGATCACAAATAAAATAGACGCAAGAATAAGACAATGCATAAGTGGTATCATATTATTTCTCCAACAAAAGTCGATGCATAAAATGATAAGCAATTACACCGGCACCTAATAACAGAAAAATAGCTAATTCGACCATTAAAATGTAAGCATATACTGACATTTCATGCATCAATTCGTGCGATTCTCGAAGTTGAGAATAGTCAGTGCTTACAACACCATAAATGAGTATAACCAGTAAAATAAACGCTAAAATGAGTGGGCCTAACCAAATTTTAGGGCTAATACCACGCTGACCATTTTCGACATTATCAACCTTTATTTTAAGGAGACTTGCAACCGACATAAACAGCACGATTGCACCACCAATAAAAAAGATCATATATAAAATAGCCGAAAGATAGATTTTAAGCAGAATAAATATCGATGCTGTAGCAAAAAGTGAAATAGCTAGGTACAAAATAGCTTTATCAACACGTAAGCAAATAATCACTTTCATACTGGCAATAACAGCAATAATTGACGCAATATAAAAAATAGCGTTCATTTAATAACCCAATATACATTCACAATTCCCTTAGTATATACCCAAATGCTTATAAGATACAGTTTACTGACAATCTGTTCATGGAAAAACAGACATAAAATGAACAAAAAGGTAAAAAAAACGAAATTATTAGCAGGGTTTGATTAGCTTAACATGGGTATCAACTATAATAAAAACAGTAAAATTAATAAAGTCCATAAAATTTTATTATTTAAATTCAAAGAAACATTGTTATAAAGTATATAACCTGAGCATATTAACTCATATTTAAACCTAATTCTTTAAATTGTCATTTTGGTCATACAGCTTAAAGGCGCTTAGGCAAAATATACATAAAAACGAGAATAGAATGAATAGTAAATACTCATCAATGCGAAGCAACGTCAACATGTTAGGCACATTATTGGGTGATGCAATTAAACGTGCCACCGGTAATCAGACATTTGATTTAGTTGAACAAATAAGACAACTATCTAAATCAGCTCAACAAGGAAATAAGCAAGCGCATAGCGAATTGCTTAAATTAATTGAGAATCTTAATGATCATGATTTACTGCATGTTGCACGGGCATTCAATCAGTTCTTAAATTTGGTTAATACTGCTGCCGAATATTATGGCATTTCACCGCATGGGGAAGCATCGAGCAGTCCTAAAAAAATGACAGAGTTGTTTAATTCGCTCAAAAACTTAAATTTTTCCAATGAAACCATAACGCAAGCAATTAACGATCTGTCTATTGAATTGGTATTAACCGCTCATCCAACTGAAATTAATCGCCGTACTATGATTAATACTTACACGGCGATTAACAGCTGTTTATCACAACTGGATCATAATGATTTAGCCGATTATGAAGTAGAACGCATTATGCGTCGATTAAAACAGTTAGTTTGCCAAGCATGGTATACCGATGAAATTCGCAAAAAACGCCCAACGCCGCTAGATGAAGCAAAATGGGGATTTTCCGTTATCGAAGACAGTTTATGGGAAGGTGTGCCACTGTTTTTACGGGAATTTAATGACCAGCTGGTTGATGCCTTTAATCAAGAATTATCGGTTGAACATGTACCTATCAAATTTACGTCATGGATGGGGGGGGACCGGGACGGTAACCCGAATGTTACGGCCAATGTGACCGAAAGAGTCATGTTACAAGCCAGATTAAAGGCGATCGAACTATTTTTAGCTGATATCCAAATACTAGTGCGTGAATTATCCATGACTGAATGTAGCCAATCGGTGATTGATCTATTAGATGAACCGAATAAATCAGCCTCAGAACCCTATCGCATGGTGATGAAGCAACTACGTTCACGCTTAGTAAAAACCCATAGCTATATTGTTTCATTATTAAATAATGAACAAGTCTTAGCTCCCCATGATATCTTGCTTAAAAATGAACAATTATGGACACCGCTTTATACCTGTTATCAATCTTTGATTGAAAACGGAATGTCAACCATTGCGCATGGTCCACTGCTTGATACGCTACGCCGTATTAAAAGTTTTGGTCTTCAATTGGTAAGATTAGATATTCGTCAAGATAGCTCAGTGCACACAGAAGCACTCGATGCATTAACCAAAGAGCTGAATTTAGGCAGCTATGCGCAGTGGTCGGAAGATGAAAAGCAGGCATTTTTATTAACCGAATTGCAATCCAATCGCCCACTACTTCCATACAACTGGCAACCTGATGAAATGGTGCAAGAAGTATTAGATACTTGTCGGGTAATTAAAAAAGCAGGCGAAGAATCGATTGCATCTTACGTCATCTCAATGGCCAAAGCACCTTCAGATATTTTAGCGGTCTACCTATTATTAAAGATAGTTGACTGCCAAAAAAATATCCCTGTTGCCCCGCTATTTGAAACCCTTGAAGATCTAAACAATGCCAAATCTGTCATGCAAAAGCTGTTAGATATTCCTTGGTATCGCCAACAGATCAAAGGTAAACAAATGGTCATGATCGGCTATTCTGATTCCGCCAAAGATGCCGGCTCACTGGCTGCCTCCTGGGCACAATATCGCTCACAAGAAGAGCTGGTCAATTTGTTTGAAAAATACCATGTCAACTTAGTCCTATTTCACGGGCGAGGTGGTTCAATTGGACGAGGTGGCGCACCAGCGCACGCCGCCTTACTTTCTCAACCACCGGGATCATTAAAAGGTGGACTTCGAGTTACAGAACAAGGCGAGATGATCCGTTTTAAACTTGGTTTACCCGAAGTGGCGTTAAGTAGCTTAATGCTCTACGCTTCAGCAATATTACAAGCCAACTTATTGCCACCACCTCAGCCAAAACAAGCATGGCGAGATATTATGGATGAAATGTCCGACGTTTCCTGCCAATGTTACCGAAGCTACGTTCGTGAACGTGCTGAATTTGTTGACTACTTTCGCGCGGTCACGCCTGAAGCAGAATTAGGCAGATTACCATTAGGTTCAAGACCACAAAAACGGCGAACTGGCGGTGGTATTGAAAGCTTGCGCGCCATTCCTTGGATTTTCGCATGGACACAAAACCGCCTAATGGTACCTTCATGGCTCGGTGCAGGTAGTGCGTTAAGATTAGTGATTAATGCCGGTAAAAAAGATCTGCTACAAGATATGTATCACAACTGGCCATTTTTTAATGCCCGATTAGGGATGCTGGAAATGGTATACGCCAAAGCCGCACCAAATATTCATGAATATTATGAACAAAGGCTAGTCGACCCTATCTTATGGCCGTTAGGCGAAGAGTTACGGACTTTATTAACCGAAGATATCAACACCGTATTAACTATTACTGATGATATTAGTTTAATGGCAGATTTACCATGGATTGCCGAATCAGTCGCTTTACGCAATATCTATATTGAGCCGCTGAATTTATTACAAGCGGAGCTATTGAATCGTTCACGCAAACATAGTGATGAAAATAGTGTTGTAGAGCAAGGGTTGATGATAACGATATCGGGTATTGCCGCAGGTATGCGTAATTCCGGATAAATCACATAAATAAAAAAAGGGCGTTGCGCCCTTTTTTTATTTTTCTACAGTAAGCTCTTCTAAATAATTTTTTGCATCCGGATCACCTTGTTCACTTGCTTTAGTGAACCAGTATATAGCTTTCTTTTTATCTTTCTCTAAACCTTGACCCTGTAAATATTTAACGGCTAAATTATATTGTGCATCGACACTACCTTGCTCGGCAGCTTTGAAATACCACTCAACCGCTTTTTTCTCGTCTTTTTCAACGCCACTACCGACGTCATACATCACAGCGATATTATACTGCGCTTCGGCATTGCCCGCTTCGGCAGCTTGAGTAAACCAATAAGCAGCTTGTTCATTATCAGGGCGAGTACCGCTACCGGTTGCATAGATAATCCCTAAATTAAACATCGCTAATACGTGGCCATGTTGAGCTGCTTGAGTAAAAAAGTAAGTGGCAGCCACATCGTCTTTCGTTAACCCATCACCTTTTTGAGACATTAACCCCAGATAATATTGTGCTTCAGCGTTGTTATCTTTAGCGGCTTGACTAAACCAGTCAGCAGCCGTTATCCGATTTTCCTCTACCCCGTCACCAAAATAGTACATAATACCTAAATTAAGATAGGCATCATACACTCCGCCATCACCGGCTTGGGTCAGATAGTCGATAGCCGTTTGGATGTTTTTTTCGACCCCTTCACCATTTTTATACATCATCGCTAAATTATACTTTGCTAAAGCATAATTTTGATCAGCAGCCATTTTAAAATACTTAATTGCTTGAGGTAAGTTGCGTTTGGTACCTAAGCCATTGAGATACATATAAGCTAAATTATTTTGCGCTTTAGCTAACCCTTGTTCAGCCGCTTTTCCATACCAAAACAGCGCTTTTAAATCACTACTTTGATCACCGGAAGCTTGTTTATAAATAGTGGCAAGTGAGTATTGCGATTCGGCATTACCTTTTTCCGCAGAAAGTTGTAAAGAAGGAATTAATGCATTAGGATCGCTTACCTTTATTTCGGTATCGGTCTGCACTTTGGCTTCATTTGCTGTTACCGTAAAAGTTATCGATAATAGCAAAGCTAATAAAGTTTGTATTTTTCTCATAATTTTCTATTTACCATAACATGGCAGTGATTATACATAATTGCGTCACAAGGCAATAGTTTTTGTTTATAAAACAATAAAGATAACTCAGTTATATCAATTAACTGGATAAAAACCCGTATCATTGTATATACAACTTAAAGCTATCTTTAACTCTCTAGCAACACTTTTTTAACTAACCCAAATGGCATTGAGGTAATAACTAAAAACAGTATTGATAAAACAGACTAAAGACCAAGTTCATCCCAAATATCGTCAATATGCGCAATTATTTTAGGATCTTTTTTAATTATTTTTCCCCATTCACGATGGCTTTCACCCGCCCATTTATTGGTCGCATCTAACCCCATTTTAGAGCCTAATCCCGAGACAGGCGAGGCAAAATCGAGATAATCAATCGGTGTATTATCAATAAATGTAGTATCACGATGCGGATCCATACGGGTAGAAATTGCCCACATCACATCTTTCCAGTCCCGGGCATTAATATCATCATCACACACAATAACAAACTTAGTATACATAAATTGACGGAGATAAGACCAAACCCCCATCATAATTCGTTTGGCATGACCGGGATACTGCTTTTTGATCGTAACGATAGCAATACGATAAGAGCACCCTTCTGGCGGTAAGTAAAAATCAACAATTTCGGGAAACTGTTTTTGTAATATGGGAATAAACACTTCATTTAATGCCAATCCCATAACCGCAGGTTCATCCGGTGGTCTGCCGGTGTAA
The DNA here is from genome assembly GCF_026536305.1 of Gilliamella sp. B3892. Lineage (NCBI taxonomy): Bacteria > Pseudomonadati > Pseudomonadota > Gammaproteobacteria > Orbales > Orbaceae > Gilliamella > Gilliamella sp. B3892. Next base: position 17,560 of record NZ_JAFNOK010000001.1, on the reverse strand, counting down.
GTGGAGTGATATATCGCATCTTGACGACGAGTCAAATGGGTAACGGTAAATACAGCAAATTGCTCAACTTCGTTATAATAACCGGTATGATCACCAAACGGACCTTCCGGCGCCATTTCATTTGGATCAATATACCCTTCTAAAATAATTTCAGCGCTGGCAGGGACATCCAGTTCATTGGATAAAGATTTGACAACTTCCGTTCGCCCGCCTCGTAGTAATCCAGCAAAAGCGTATTCTGATAAGGTATCAGGTACCGGGGTTACCGCCCCTAATATCGTTGCCGGATCGGCACCAATTGCGACACTAACCGGAAACTTTTCATTAGGGTATGCTTGTTGCCATTCGGCAAAATCAAGGGCGCCACCACGATGTGACAACCAACGCATAATTAACTTATTTTTTCCTAATAACTGTAAACGATATATCCCTAAGTTTTGCCGATCTTTATAGGGGCCTTTGGTAATCGTCAGTCCCCAGGAAAGCAGTGGCGCCACATCTTCCGGCCAGCAATGCATAATAGGTAAACGATTTAGATCAACTTCGTCATCTTTAAAAATCACTTCCTGACAAGGTGCAGATGATCGGCGTTTAACCGGCATATTTAACACTTGCTTATATTTAGGTAATACATTGAAAAATTGACGAATGCCTTTAGGCGGATCCGGCTCACGTAAAAAAGCTAATAGTTCGCCAATTTCACGCAGTGCGGTGGTATCTTCCCGCCCCATTCCCATAGCAACACGTTTGGCAGTACCAAATAAATTACAAAGTACCGGCATATCGTAACCGATAGGGTTTTCAAATAATAGCGCCGGACCTTGCTGACGTAATACCCGATCAGCAATTTCCGTCATTTCAAGATAAGGATTAATAGGGTAAGTTATTCTTTTTAACTCACCTTGCTGCTCAAGATAAGTTAAAAATTCACGAAAAGTAGAAAAATGCATGATTACTCCCTATTAGTCCCGACACTTTTTTTAATTATATTCAAAGTTGATGTGAATAATCCAATTTTGACTATTGATTAATCAACATCGAAATTCAAACTGTAAATAGGCTGTTGTTTATCAGCATTACACTTAACTATTTTGGCTAAAAGAAATTGATATTGATTTTGGTCAAGCTCAGTAAACTCATCTTTATCAACTTGATACAATAGATAGCTTTTATGTTTATCTTCAAATGTAAATGAAGCTATCCAATCATTACGATCTTCATAATAATCGTTAGTATAGATTTCCACAATCGTGTCATCTTTCAGATCCGGATTGTTGGCCAATTGGTGATCTACAATATTTTCAGAAATGATATTATCGGACTCATTAAACACTAAATAATTATGCGGATATGTCCTACACTCTTTAATGATGATGGTATCGGCATGGCTATTAAAACTAAAAAAGAACAAACTGCTTAAAACAATAGCGAACTTACTTAATTTCATTGTTGACCTCTTCATTATGTTTCATGATGCTATCAATTTTACCGATCGCCTCAGCATTGTTTGGCGATAAAGTAAGATTTGCAGCGTTTTTTATTGTCATCCATTGATAAGATAAATGTTCAGATAATATTGGGGTTACCTCAGAGGAAATTGGCAGATAAAACCAATGTTCTTTATTTATTTTAACATTTGGAGCATATCTATGTATAAATTGCGGGAAAATCTCAAATTCAACACTATAATTAGCGTCAATTAACTTTAGCTTTTGACCGATTATATCGATACCTGTTTCTTCCATAACTTCACGAATTGCCGTATCTTGCGGCAATTCGTCATCTTCCATACTACCTGTGACCGACTGCCAAAAATTCGGATCGTCTTTGCGTTGCAACATCAAACAGCGTTTGGTTGTTTGACAAAAAATAACAACTAAGACAGATTCCGGTTTTTTAAACATTCGCATCAAATTATCGCTATTTTTTACTGACTTCAATGCCAAGTTCGACCAATGCGGCAGGATTAGCCGGGCTTGGTGCATCAGTTAATAAACAGGTTGCCGCTGTAGTTTTAGGGAAGGCAATAACATCACGAATATTATCAGTGCCCGATAACAGCATAGTTAATCTATCTAACCCAAATGCTAAGCCTGCGTGTGGTGGAGTACCATATTTTAATGCATCAAGTAAGAAGCCAAACTTTTCACGTTGATCATGTTCATCAATCCCCAAAATAGAGAATACGGCTTGCTGCATTTCACTACGATAAATACGCACCGATCCACCACCAACTTCATAACCATTAATCACCATATCATACGCATTTGCCACCGCCGCTTGTGGATTATTGATAAGTTGCTCCGGTGTAAAATCTTTCGGTGAGGTAAATGGATGATGCATTGCACTAAGTCCGTCATCCGTCTCTTCAAACATCGGAAAATCAACCACCCAAAGCACCGCCCATTTACTTTCGTCGGTTAAAGCTAAATCTTTACCAATTTTTAAACGTAAAGCGCCAAGTGCATCACTGACCACTTTATAGCTATCAGCACCAAATAATAAGATATCACCGTCTTTGGCATTAGCACGATCAAGTAACGCTTCCATTTGCGATTGATTGAAGAATTTCGCAATCGGGCTTTGTACCCCGTCTAAACCTTTGCTACGCTCATTAACTTTGATCCAAGCCATACCTTTAGCGCCGTAAACTGAAATAAATTGCGTATAATCATCTAACTGTTTACGTGTTAACTGCGCACCATTAGGTACACACAGCAAAGCAACCCGACCTTTGGCATCATTGGCTGGCGCAGAAAATACTTTAAAATCGACATCTTTAACCAAATCTGCCACATCAATAATTTCCAGCGGATTACGTAAATCCGGCTTATCACTGCCGTAACGGCGCATTGCTTCGGCATAAGTCATTACCGGGAATTTACCCAGATCGACATTTTTGACATGTAGCCAAAGTTCGCGGATCATCTGTTCCATGATTTCACGAACTTGTTCAGCAGTCATAAACGATGTTTCAACGTCAATTTGAGTAAATTCTGGCTGGCGGTCAGCACGAAGATCCTCATCACGAAAACATTTAACAATTTGATAATAACGATCAAAACCTGACATCATTAACAGTTGTTTAAACAGTTGTGGCGATTGTGGCAGCGCATAAAACTCACCATGATGAATACGACTAGGTACTAAATAGTCACGAGCGCCTTCCGGCGTTGCTTTGGTTAACATCGGTGTTTCGATATCTAAAAAGCCGTGCTCATTCATAAAAGCGCGCACAAAAGCCGTGATCTTCGCTCGAGTTTTAAAAATGGTAGACATTTCCGGGCGACGCAGATCGATATAGCGATATTTCAAGCGCTGCTCTTCACTGTTATTTTGATTAAAATCGAGTGGTAAAACATCGCTGCGATTAAATATTGTCAATTCTGTCGCCAATACCTCAACTTCACCGGTAGCCATATCTTTATTGATTTGTCCTTCCGGTCTGGCTCGCACTTTACCTTTAATTTGAATACAAAATTCATTACGAAGTTCGCCAGCAAGTTGATATGCTTGTTGATAATCGGGATCAAAAAAGACTTGCACAATCCCTTCACGATCACGCATATCAATAAAAATCATACCACCTAAGTCTCGACGTTTATTAACCCAACCGCATAAAGTGACTTCTTGATTAATATAATTTGCATTGAGTTGCCCGCAATAAATTGTTCTCATTAAAATATCCTGTGTACTATTGCCAAAAATGCTAGTTATTATAGAGCAATTTATCCGGGTATAAAGACTATGATAAAAATAATCATCATTTAATTTACTTATACTCAGTTTTTGATAATAAATTTACTTTATAAATAAGTTATATAAAGTAAATGAAATTCAAAAAGATACCAATTATTCCTTTATAGTACTGACAAATCTCATCAAAACGGTTAATGAAAATCACTTGTCATATCATATATTTATTAATAAGCTTTAACTTTCTTAGCTAATTTGTTTACTTTATATGAAAGCTTTAATTTCAATTGATTACACTAACGATTTCGTTGCAGACAATGGTGCTTTAACGACCGGGTCAGTTGGTCAACATATTGAGTCTGAAATAGTAAAAGTAACGCAATCATTTATTAAAGATAACCATTTTGTCGTTTTCGCCATTGATGCGCATGATCCTTCAGATAGCTATCATCCGGAAAATAAACTCTTTCCACCACATAATCTTATTGGCACTAGTGGGCAACAATTATTTGGCCGTTTAGATTCGCTATATCAAAAACATAAAAATAGTGATCACCTCTATTGGATCAATAAACGTCACTACTCTGCCTTTTGTGGCACAGATCTCGATTTACGCTTACGTGAAAGACACATTAGTGAAATCCATTTAACCGGCGTTTGTACTGATATTTGCATATTACATACCGCCGTCGATGCCTACAATTTAGGTTATAACATCGTGATTCATCAAAATGCGGTAGCTAGCTTCGATCCCGTTGGTCATCAATGGGCTTTGAATCATTTTAAAAATACGTTGGGAGCAACAATAGTTTAAGATAGATAGTTTAAAAAAATTAGACTAATAGCAATAAAAATAAGGAGTTAGGATGGAGGTTTTAAAAGACTATAGAGTGCATTTTCTTGCACTGCTTGTTGTTTTATTATGTGAGTTTATTGGTAAGCAATCAATTTGGACAATTGTGGTTTACCCAATGCTGTTTGCCATGATAATTGGCGGCATTATTAGTTTACCGAAATTGAAGATACTGAAAATTAAAAATATGAATCATGCCAGCACCGTGATGATTATTACCTTAATGCTACTGGTTGCCAAACTTGGAGTATCAGTGGGTCCCAAAATTGATATGATTTTACACGACGCAAAACTCGCTTTGATTTTTCAAGAGCTGGGACATTTTGCCGGTACCATTTTATTAGGCTTACCGCTGGCAATGATGCTAGGGATGAAACGAGAGGCGGTTGGCGCCACTTACTCGGTTGCGCGTGAACCCAATATTGCGATTGTTGCCGACAAATATGGCCTTGAATCGCCGGAAGGACGTGGTGTGATGGCAATGTATGTTTGTGGCACACTTTATGGCGCAATATGGATGAGTATTCTTGCCACTTTAATGGCTAAATTTAATATTTTGCATCCCTATGCTTTAGCCATGGGCGCTGGAGTTGGAAGTGGCAGCATGATGGCCGCCTCCCTTGCACCAATCAGCGATCTTTACCCGCAAATGGCGAACGAAATTAAAGCTTATGCCACAACCGCTAACCTAATGTCGAGCATTGTTGGCATCTATATTTATACTTTATTTTCTCTACCATTTGCATCATTTTTGTATAACACACTTGCCCGTTTTCGACGCAATAAAGAGGGCGCATAATTATGAAGATTTTAGAAACACTCTTTTTACTTATTTTAGTTGCAATTATCATGGCCGCTGGCAACTCAGTCGGTTATCACATTGATTTTATGCTTTCACTACAAGCCATGGCTATTTTAGTCGCGATATCCATTGTCGGCTTTTTTATCAGCAAAATTCCGGTGCTCAATAAACTACCGGTTATTTTATGGGTATCGGTTGCCGCTGCGGTGGCGTCCTCCCCAATCTTTCCATTTAATGAGCAAGTGGTATCGATAACCAATGAGGTCTCTTTGCTAGCGGTTTGTACACCGGTGCTTGCCTATGCAGGATTAGCAATCGGTAAAGATCTTGCTTTATTTAAAAGTATATCGTGGCGAATCATTCCGGTATCGCTAGCGGTATTTTCGGGCACCTTTATTTTTGCGGCAATTATTGCTCAAATCACATTACAATGGGAAGGCGTTATCTAATTTAGATAAGGATGATATTGATGACAAAAGAAGAACTTAAAAAACAGGTTTGCCAAGCGATTGCCAACCGTAAAACAGATATAAAAACCCTTGCTGAAGCGATTTGGGCTGAACCGGAGCTGGGCTATAAAGAGCATAAAACCGCCAAAAAAGTTGAACAAGCGTTTGATGCGCTCGGCGTACCATATGAAAATAAACTGGCGGTAACTGGCGTTAAAGGCCGCTTAAAAGGGGGTAAAGGTAGCCAATACAGCGTTGCAGTCATTGGCGAACTCGATGCGATTATTTGCGCTGACCACCCGTCCGCAGATGAAACATCCGGTGCTGCGCATTGTTGTGGTCATAATGCCCAAATTGCCAACATGATGGCGGTCACTATGGGATTAATTGACGCCGGCGCCATGCAGTTTTTAGCCGGCGATGTGGTGCCATTTGCTGTACCGGCCGAAGAGTATGTTGAAATTACTTACCGAAATAGCCTTATTGAAGAAGGCAAAATTAAATATATCGGCGGTAAACCGGAACTGATTTCACGAGGTGAATTTGATGATGTTGATATGGCATTACAAATCCATTTAACCAGTGTACCGACCGAACAACAAGACGGATTTATCGAAATCTCAACAACCAGTAATGGTTTTATTGGTAAATTAATCCGCTACAAAGGGGAAGCAGCTCATGCGGCAGCCGCACCACATGCCGGCGTCAATGCATTAAATGCCGCTATGATGGGCATGATGGGCGTTCATGCGATTCGTGAAACATTTCAGGAAAAAGACTATATTCGTTTTCACCCAATCATTACTCAAGGCGGCGATTTGGTCAATGTGGTACCCAGTGATGTGCGTATGGAAAGCTATGTAAGGGCTGGTAACGTTCCGGCGATGATTGATGCCAATGAGCGAATTAATCAAGCCTTAAAAGCCGGCGCAATGGCGGTAGGAGCAACGTGTGAAATTAAAGATCTACCCGGTTATCTACCTTTGCATAATAACCCAACATTAAATACGCTTTTAAAAGCCAATGCTGAAGCATTAATTGGCGAAGAAAATGTATCTGTTGCGCCGCATATGACGGGTAGCACTGACACCGGCGATTTATCACATATCATGCCGGTTAGTCATCCATGGATTGGCTCAGTCAGAGGCGTACTGCACGGTAAAGACTACACGGTATTTGATGAAGATATGGCCTACATCCGCCCCGCTCAAATGATGGCATGTACCATTATCGATCTGCTTTATGATGACGCCAAAACGGCACAAACATTATTATCCAACTATAAACCACTGATGAGTAAAGAAGAGTATTTAAGCTTCTTGTCGAAATTCGATAAATAATGTTTTTCACTTGGCACAATGTTTGTGCCAAGTTTCTGCTATAATAGCGATTTTTTAATAACCAACACAACTTCCTATGCAAGCGCTAACCAATCAAGAACTCTATCGTTATGACAGACAAATCACTTTACGTGGTTTTGATATTGATAAACAGCAGATCTTAAAAAATAGCGCTGTTTTAATAATTGGTCTGGGCGGATTAGGTTGTGCCGCTTCACTCTATTTAGCCAGTGCCGGTATCGGTAAATTAACTTTAGTCGATTTTGATACCGTGTCCGCATCTAACTTAAACCGGCAAATTTTATATACTGCACAGTCAATCAACAAATTTAAAGTGGATGAAGCCAAACAAGCATTACTTAACATCTATGCGGATATCGAAATAACTGCAATCAATGATAAAATTGAAGATGAGAAGTTAATGGCATTAATTCAACAACACGACATTGTCATCGACTGCACCGATAACTTATCCACCCGGGAACAGATTAATGGCAACTGTTATCAGCTTAAAAAACCGCTAGTTTCTGCTGCGGCTATACGAATGGAAGGGCTATTAACAACCTTTACTTATCAAGCTAATACGCCATGTTACCACTGTTTAAGCCGACTGTTTGGGCAAGATCAACTAAGTTGCGTTGAAGCCGGTGTCATGGCGCCATTAGTTGGCATGTTTGGGTCGATGCAAGCACTCGAAGCTATTAAAGTTTTAACCGATTATGGCAAGCCATTAGTGGGTCGGGTGCTGATGATTGATACCATGAGTATGCAATTTAATCAGGTTGGACTTTCAAAGCAGCCCGATTGTCCGATCTGTGGTGAAAGCGATAAAAATCGGGTAACACAATGAATATTAATCGAATTATATTAGCACCAATGGAAGGTGTATTGGATTATCATGTCCGACAAATCTTAACTGAAATAAATAAATTTGATTATTGCGTGACGGAGTTTGTGCGCGTCACGCATCATAAATTATCCAATCGAACCTTTTATCGACTTTGCCCGGAGCTTAACCATAGCGGAAAAACCACATCGGGCACACCTGTTCGTGTCCAAATACTGGGACAATCACCGCAATGGATGGCAGAAAATGCGCTCAAAGCGATCGAATTAGGCTCCTATGGCGTGGATATTAATTTTGGTTGCCCGGCTAAAACCGTGGTTGGCAGTCATGGCGGCGCCTATCTATTACAATATCCACAGCAGATCTTCGATATTGTTCAACACGTCCGACAAGCGATTGGTAACGAGCAAATATTATCGGTTAAAATTCGTCTCGGTTGGCATGATAAATCCCTTTGCTATGAGATTGCGCAAGCCATTGCCAGCGCTGGAGCCACTGAATTGGTGGTTCATGGTCGAACAAAACAGGACGGTTATCAAGCGGACAAAATCGATTGGCAGACCATAGGCCAGATAAAACAAAAAGTGACCATTCCGGTCATAGCCAATGGTGAAATCTTTGCTATTGAAGATGCCCAAAATTGTTTGAATCAGAGCCTAAGTTGCGATCTAATGCTGGGTCGGGGAATATTAACCATACCTAATTTAGCCAATATGATACGCTTTAAACAAGCACCGTTAAGCTGGCAAGACGTTTTACAAATATTAAGTCGCTACGCAAGCAGTCATGTAGCCGATGCCAAACCGTTTTACCATTCTGCTCGAATCAAACAATGGCTGGCATATCTACGACAACATTATCAACCGGCAGCTTCATTATTGCGCAATATTCGAACGCTTAAATCACAACAAGAGATCATTGGTTTTTTAGAAAGTGAACAACAACAATCATTACTTAAATAACATATGCGCTTTAGTTGAACCGGCAAAGTAATAACGGGTAATTGAAGAGACAATAAAGCACGGGCAAATCATCGATATCAATAACGTTATTAAAGGTAGAATATAGCTAAAATGCGATCGCAAGTTATTTGCCCAATAAATTAATCTAGTATTATTAAACAATAACGCCAGACAAAGCAGATTGAAAATCACCGTAAATAGATTAATTAACAGCGCACTTTTAATAATTCTATCGGTCTGTAGCACTACAAAAGTTTGTTTGAACTGTTTTCGACTAATTAATATAACCAGCAATAAATTAATCAAAAAAACCATAAGTGGGAAGATCTCATTTAACTCACTTGCATGATAATAGTTAGAAATGGTTAGGGTGGTGAACAATAATAAAGCGGTAAACACAACAAACAAGAACATATATAGCGCAATAAACAACACAAAGTGAATACGAGTGCTATTTTGTTGGTTAAGCTCAAAAACCTGTTTACTTTTATCAAACCATGGACTCATCAGTTTAATATAAAAATAGATAATCAGACCGATTAAGGTCAGCTTAAGCACATTATAGCTGATAGCCGCCGTCACAATCCCGCCACTTGAATTAGGCGCGATAAACCTTGCCAATAAGTCACTGTTAACAAAAATGTGATCAAATATTAAGTCAAATATTTTGACAATCACGACATTGATTTCTAACAAAAGGAGATTTTTCAGCGTGAAAATATGAATATTACATCGATTTAAAGCGAAAGCCGAAACAATAAAGCTTAATAAAGCAACCGGAATTAAATTATAAAATTCATTATGCAAGTAGAAAATATAATCGCTAATAATTGACCATAATAGATAAAAATGGTCAATTACCCCAATAAAAGGGTATAAAAATAACCATAGAATAATAAGCACACTGAAAATAAAAAACAGTGCAACAAAAGTAAGAGGTAATGTAAAAAAAGATAATTTTTTTGAATCAATGCTTAAAGTCATTTAACACCTTATTTTTATTTCAATTTGGAAATTTAAAATCTGGTTAAAACACGACCTTGAAACATATAATATAGATTAGACAGCATAACCAAAACCGATAAATAAAATACCACAAGCGCAAACAATCACCAATAATATTTTTAATATCTGCCTTGTTTATTAAGGGTTAAATAGTGAAAAACAGTTTATGAATCAATTGGTTAAAAATAATCGTTAGCTGTTTAGCCTTAGTGTTAATAATAAGCGTGTAAACACGCTTCACCAGCTTGAAGGGGGTGAAGCAGTGTAAAAAATGAGTGGAACAATTAACCTAAACCCGATTAACTAAATAGTGGAAAATCGGCTTGCTGAGCAATACCCATTAAGCGCTGTTTAGCCGTCACGATATTTTGTTTCCAGTTTTGATCTTGTGCCCACATTTCAATTACCAGTGGTGCGGTATAATTCATCTGTTTGAGCGTTGTGAAGATCGCATCAAAATCGACTTCACCTTCACCGATCACTAAATCACGAAACTGTCCAGCGTAATTGGGTTTAACTTTGTAAGTATCTTTTAGATGTATTTGCACAATATGTTCACTGCTGAGTAATAGCTCGGTGCACACATCATAGTTCCAACCGGTAATATTACCCACATCCGGATAAGCCATAAAATAAGGGGAGTTGACTGATTTTCGTAAAATCTCAAATTTACTGAGCGAATTGAGATAGTTGGTATCCATAATCTCAACCGCTAACATCACGCCCCTTCGCTCAGCTTGTTTGGCGCTCCATTGCATTCCTTCAATAAAACGCTGATGAGTTTCTAAATTAGCCGGTTCGTAATAAACATCATAGCCCGCTAACTGAATCACTCTCACGCCTAACTTATAAGCAAGCAAAATGGCTTTATTCATAATGATTTTAGCTTGTTGTCGGATACTCTCCTGCGCTGAGCCAAACGGGTATTTACGGTGAGCGCTTAAACAAATGGAATGAAAATAGATGCCGGTTTGTTCACATAATCGCTTTAAGCTGAAAATCTCTTCATCTGACCAATCGAGCCTTGCTTGTCGTTCATCAGTTTCGTCAATCGACAGTTCGATAAAGTCGAATCCTAATGATTTCGCTTGGTTAAATTTTTCTTGCCATGAAAGCGTATTAGGAAGTGCTTTTTCATAAAGACCGATCAAAGGCGATGATTTGATGATATTGATTGAACTTTCTGTCATAGTTTAAACCTAATAGTGATTAAATAAAGCTTGATGCAGTCACCAATTAAGTGGCTGCATCAATCCGCTTACCAATATTTAGCAATTTGATCTCTCAACGCTTGCGCCGTTTGTTGACCGTTTTCATTGGCTAGTGCTCGACCAGCGATAAATGCTTTGGTTTTAATTCCTTTGAACAGATGTATATCTTCCGGCACAATGCCACCGGTAATGGATAACTCTAACCCCAGATCAGAAAGTTGGCGCATTTTAACCAGATCTTCTTCGCCCCAACCAACCCCTGCCAATTCGGCATCTCGTGAGCGATGATAGATCGCTTGTTTGATGCCTAATTTACGCCACGCTTTGGCATCTTCAAGCGTCCAATGACCATACAGCTCAATTTGAATTTCACCGTTATACTCATCAGCTACTTTTTTACAAGCTTCAATGGTTGCAATATGCGCCGCTGCTGAAACCGTGAGCCAATTTGCGCCAGCAGAAAACGCCATTTTCGCCAAAATAGCACCGCCATCGGTGGTTTTTAAATCACACACTAAAATATGATTAGGGTGCTTTTCTCTTAAGGTTTTCACACCAATAATGCCGGCACCAAATGCCAGAATCGTTCCGACTTCGATAATATCGACAAATCCGGCAACATTCTCTGCTACCTCTAAAGCCGGCTTTAATTCTGTTTGATCTAAGGCTATTTGTAACTTAGGTTTTGTCATTTTACTTCCCCTTTAAATTCTATTTTTGACCATAATAAGCATTGGCACCATGCTTACGGAAATAGTGTTTATCTGATAAAGCTTGTTGAATATGAATGGTTGGATTGAGCTGACGAGTTGACAGCGCCATTTTAGCCACCTCTTCGAGTACCACTGCGTTATGTACTGCATCAATGGCATCTTTTCCCCAACAAAATGGCGCATGACCTGAAATTAATGCGCCTGGCATAGCAACCGGATCAAGACCACGGCGCTTGAACTCCTCTACAATCACTAATCCGGTGTTTTTTTCATAATCTGACGCAATTTCATTTTCAGTCAATCGCCTTGTACAAGGTACATCGCCATAAAAATAATCCGCATGCGTTGTGCCTAATGCCGGTACATCTAATTCTGCTTGCGCCCAAATGGTGGCAAAAGGTGAATGGGTATGCACTATGCCACCAATGTTGCTAAACGCTTTGTAAAGCTCAAGATGCGTTGCGGTATCGCTTGACGGGTTTAATCGTCCTTCGACTATCTCACCTTCTAGTGACAAGACAACAATGTCTTCGACCTTCATATTTTCATACTCTACGCCGGAGGGTTTAATCGCAATCACCCCTTTAGTACGATCAATTTGCGAAACGTTACCCCAAGTAAAGGTCACTAAGTGATGTTTGGGCAGGGTTAAATTAGCTTGTAATACTTTCTCTTTTAAAGCCTGATACATAAATCAACCTCCCATTAATGCCTTATCGATGACGGCATAAACATCTTCTTTGGTTTTACAAGCTCTTAACTTATCGAGATCAACACCTGTTTCACTGTTTTCATCATCGAGTACTTGTGTCACCTCCATTAACCCTTGCATATGCTCATCAGAAGTACTGCCCGCTAACGTGATAAGCACATCAACCGGCTCCGGTTCGCCGTCAAAGTAGACCGGTTTATTGAGTGTGACTAAAGCAAATGCTGTTCGATTCACACCGTCTTCGGGTCTGGCGTGTGGCATGGCAAAATTAGGGGCGATAATAATGTAAGGTCCCATGGTTTTCACGCAGTGAATAATCGCCTCATAATAAGAGGGTTTAATCGCTTGAGATGCAACAAGCATATCCGTTCCTAACTTGATAGCTTCCTGCCAAGTGGCTGCATCAGCTTTAAGTAAAATAGAGTTGTTTTCAATCAATGATTCTTTCAAAGCCATGTTGCGCTCCTTTTATATAATTTACTGGGCAAGAACTTTTTTAATCAGTTCAATAAGTTCATCACCAAATGTGTTTGGATTAAGCATATTTTGTACACCTAAAGCATGTTGTCCTTCGTTCACTTCAATCTCGTGGATCAGATGCTTAGAGGCAACGATGATATCGACATTAGGTAAACGGGATTTGTAATCGGTAACTGCACATGAATCCATAACATTGGCTATGCCTTTCTTATCTAAATAATTGGCAATTTTCATTTTCATCATCATTGAAGAGCCTTGACCACTGCCGCATACCGCTAAAATGCGCACCGGTTTACCTTCACTAATTGCCACTTCTTCCATTTTTTCAACGACCGCTTCGTTAACATCTTCAGTTGGATCATCGACCAGCGGTCTGTTTTTTTGTTCTGCTTCTTCTTGACGTAACTGTTTAGCCGCAAAGAACATATAGACTAAAGCTAAAGCGATAAGTACATAGATGAATAAGTAAGAGAAAGATAATCCTTGTAAAATAGGCGGGAACAAGATAGCCCAGTCAGCCATACCCATCCAAGAATCGATTGGTGTACCATTTTGCGCAAAGATATGAATCACCCAGGCAGAGCCAAATACTTCAATCATGCCCATAACAAAACAGATCTTCATCACCGCTTTCCAGCCACCAAAATGGTTAGAAAATACGCCAATGGTCGCATTAGAGAAGAACATCGGGATAAAGCCCGGAATGATCATAATCGGCGATTTAAAGACCAGTAATAAAGCGATAGCTAAAAATTGCCCTAATGCACCCCAGATAAAACCAAACACCATTGCATTAGGTGAAAACGCATAAATCGCCGCACAGTCAATGGCGAGTACCGCATTAGGAATTAATTTTTCAGAAATACCTTTAAAAGCTTCAGATAATTCGGCAACAAACATTCTCACGCCGCCAACAATAACTTGAATTGCCACCGCAAATTTAAGCCCGGTCTCTAAAATATAGATTGTCCAATGGGTTGAACCGGCCATTGTTTGTAAATTATCTAAACCGAAAGAAAGTAGAATAATGCCAAAAAAGATGGTCATGACAATTGCAGTTGCCGCAATGCTATCATGGAAAATATGCAACCATTTCGGAAGTTTTAGATTATCCACTGAATCATTTTTATCACCTAATTTCGGCGCTAATTTAACCGCAATCCACGACCCTAATTGTTGCTGATGACCAATTGAAAACCCAGCTCCACCGGTGACGGCCTCAGTTGGTTTAAACATCATATTGGAAAAAATTCCCCAATAGAGCGCCGTAATAACAGCTGAGTAGATGATTGTTTCCCACATGCTAAAACCAAATAGGAAATAAAATAGTGCAATTAAGCCCACTTGTTGGAACATGATATGTCCGGTAAGCATAATTGTCCGAATTCCGGTTATACGGCGGAAAATAACCAATAAAATATTAATCGCAAGCGCTAATAGTACCGCATAGCCTACCCATGAATAATACTCACCCATGCCTGTCTCAACCGCCACCATTGAGGCATAAGTATCGATAATTGATCCTTTGATGCCATGATATTCAGAAAGTTTGGCGATAACCGGTTTAAAGGTCGAAACCAAAACGCCCGAACCAACTTGCAATAACATGAAACCGACGATAGTTTTAATTGTTCCTTTTAAAATAGTGGTGATATCTTTTCTTAAAAGGCAATAGCCTAACATTGTCACTAACCCAAGTAACAAAGGCGCCTTTGTCATCACTTGGCTATAAAAAATATAAAATATGTTATAGATTACTTCCATAGACCCCTCTCAATGGTAATGGACACTACTGCTTCAATTATTCGAAGAACTGACAACAGATAGATGAATAAATCATCAAAATGTCTCTTATATGGTTGTTAATGATGAAGTTAATTTTGAGATAAATTTAAACTTCATGGGTTAATCAATCGCAAATGACTCAATTAACCGACATCATCTTTTCACAATCACAATTAATCACTCAATGATTATTTATGATTAATTTGACCAAGATCACCTTTCTAATTCATTCGACTTAATATCTGTGATTGTGATCACACTTTTGTTAAAAAAACCGATCTAAACAAATGCAAAAGTTATTTTTTTACAATATATTAAAGAAATATTACTGGAATAGGATTTTTAAAATAATTGACAATATTGTGAATGAAAACTATTATCACAAATAATCAAATTTAATCAAAAAATGGACAACTTGAGGCGATAAATGAACGAAATAACTCGACATAATGAAATTGTTGCTTTAGTGAGCGAAAAAGGGATGCTCAAAGTGACAGAATTGATCGAACTTTTTTCGATCTCACCGGCTACAGCCCGTCGTGATATCACAAAATTAGATCAAGAAGGGCGAGTAAAAAAAGTTCGTAATGGCATTATGCGATTAGAAGAACAAAAAGCGATTTGGGTGCCAATTGACATCAACAACACCGAAAACTATCACGAAAAAGCACGCATTGCGATACGAGCGGCAAAGCTATGCAGTAACGATGAAAATGTGGTGATTAATTGTGGATCAACCGCTTTTTTATTAGGACGTGAATTGTGTGGCAAGCAGGTTTCGATTATCACCAACTACTTTCCACTGGCTTGTTATTTAATTGAGCATGATCATGAAAATGTCATCATTATGGGTGGTTTATATAACAAAACACAAAATATCATCCTCAACCCAATTGCCAGTATCACAGATTCCTATGCCGGTAAATGGATGTTTACCAGTGGCAAAACCCTTACGCCAACAGGCCTTTATAAAAATGAAATATTAAGCGCTGTAGCTGAACAGCAAATATTAGAAAAAGCGGAAAAATTGGTAGTGGTGGTCGATAGTTCAAAAATCGATACCAAAGCAAATTCAGGCATGCTTTTTTGCCCAGTAAGTAAAATTGATATCTTAATTACCGGTAAGCAAGCAAACAAGGAAGTAATTGAGAGCATCAAAAAACAAGGTGTAGAAGTGATTTTAGTCTAATTATTATTGTTAAAAGGAACATAGTATGAGTAAAGTGAACGAAATTACCCGTGAATCGTGGATATTAAATACGTTTCCTGAGTGGGGAACTTGGCTTAATGAAGAGATTGAAACAACCGAGGTTAAACCCAATACGTTTACCATGTGGTGGCTTGCTTGTACCGGGATTTGGTTAAAATCGGCTGGTAATACAAATATCTCGGTGGATTTTTGGTGTGGAACAGGTAAAAAAACTCATGCCAACCCTTTCATGAACAAACAACATCAAATGATGCGTATGGGCGGCGTGCGTGAGTTACAACCCAATTTAAGAACCAGCCCTTTTGTGCTTGACCCTTTTGCGATAAAAGAGATCGACGCAGTAATGGCAACCCACGATCATGCTGATCACATTGACGTTAATGTGGCAGCGGCGGTAATCCAAAATTGTTCACCGAAAGTCAAATTTATTGGTCCTAAAGCTTGTGTCGAATTATGGAAAAGCTGGGGCGTGCCGGAAGATCGCTGCATTGTTGCCAAAGTGGGCGACACTATTGAAGTGGGTGATATCACCATTCGTGTGCTTGACTCATTTGACCGAACTTCTTTAGTAACGCTACCTAAAGGCGTCTCTTCAACCGATAAATCGATTTTAGACGGTATGGATGATAGAGCGGTTAACTATCTGTTTGAAACATCCGGCGGATCACTTTATCACTCTGGCGATTCTCACTATTCTAACTACTATGCGAAACATGGTAACGATTATAAGATTGACGTGGCGTTGCTCTCTTACGGTGAAAACCCTCGTGGTGTAACCGATAAAATGACCTCATCAGACATTTTACGTGCAGCCGAATCACTTAATACTAAAGTCGTGATTCCATTCCACCACGATATCTGGGCAAACTTCCAAAGTGATCCTCGTGAAATTGAAGTGTTATGGGAAATGAAAAAAGATCGCCTTGATTACCAATTCTCGCCATTCTTCTGGCAAGTCGGTGGGCGTTATACTTATCCAACTGATAAAGGTAAAATGCATTATCAGCACTATCGTGGCTTTAGAGATATCTTTACTGACGAACCGGAATTACCTTACCGTTCGTTTTTATAGTCGATGTAGCGGCCTGTCAATTTGACAGGCCAGTTTGTCAAATTTTGGTTAATGTCATTTGATTAAATAAGCTTTTATTTAGTCCTTTGGGTCGGTTAGTTTAACGGCCCCTTTTTGTTAATATCCTTTCTATTTAAGCGTTCGCTGGATTATTTAGTGTTTTGGGTTTTGGTTGAGGTTATTTAGATTTTATACTTAAACGTGGGTGTTTTCTGAAAGTTCTTGTCAGTGGTTTGTGTTTTTTTGCTTAAACGCCTATATTTTCTGAAACTTTTTGACAAGTTTTTTACTTTCTTTGAAAGTTGTAGGTTTTTTGTCTGCAGGTTTCGGACGCTGTGAATTAGTTGATATTTTCATTTCGGTGTCTGCGTCCGAATAGGGGGATTTTATGCGAAATCCCCCTATACCCCCTCGCAGCACCAC